>JAUYKW010000026.1 GCA_030698395.1 bacterium | reverse complement strand
ACATTACGGACGATTAGCTCAGTTTCCGCCAAAGGCGGATCAGCCTCCGGCTGAGGCTAGTCGAAAAGTTCTTTAAATTAATAGTCTATACAATATAGACATTACGGACGATTAGCTCAGTTGGCTAGAGCGCCTCGTTTACACCGAGGATGTCGGGGGTTCGAATCCCTCATCGTCCACATTCCTTCGAATAAATAATTAAATTTTAATTACGAAGGTAAGAATATATGAGATATTTAGTAGGAGTAATTTTAATAGTTACTGGCGTAGTTGCCATCATTTTTACCAAGCAGTTAATGACTTGGTTTGGTCGCATCCAATGGGCTGAAGATAAGTTAGGTGCTGAAGGCGGTACGCAGTTATTTTACAAATTACTTGGAATGGGATTGATATTATTGGCATTCATGTTTATGTCTGGTAGGCTATTCACTATTGTTGATTGGATATTTGTTAGATAATTTGAGCCATTTAGTTTCGAATAATTTCTCGCCTATGCTCGAAATTGAACAGACAAGCATTTGGTAATTATGAACCAAGTCTTGCCCGTTCAGTTGCGTAGCAACTGTCCTGGGCCCTTAGCTCATTTGGTAGAGCGCCTCGTTTGCACCGAGGAGGTGGTCGGTTCGAATCCGATAGGGTCCACAAAAATAATAAAATACCGATATTTGATCGGTATTTTATTATTTATTCTTTTTAATAAAGTTTTCATTGGTAATTTAGACGTATTTATAATACTATTAAGATAGATTTATTAAATTAAATATCTTACCTAGTATGAAATATTGTGAAATACCTAGTGATCTTCAACAAGAAATTCTATATCATTCTCCTATTGGCATATATACAATAGATAAACATGGCAAGGTAGATTCTTTTAATCCAAAGATGATGGAGTTGGCAGGAGTATCTGATCTTAGTCAAGTGATCGGTTTGAATACACTAACATCGCCAAGTTATAAAAAAGCTGGTTTGGTGAAGTTTTTTAAAGAAGGTTTGAAAGGTAAGCCTTTCTTTGCAGATTCAATAGAATATTATTCATACACTACTGGTAAAAGGAGTGTTCGTACTTATCACGGTGTGCCATTGAAAAATTCTAAGGGAAGGTGTGAACGTTTATTGTTATTAGTTCAGGATGTTACGGATAAAGAACAAATCATGGAAGATTTGAGGATGTCAGAAGAGAATTATCGTACTCTATATGATCTAGCTAATGATGGCATTATTAAATTTGATGAGCAGTTTAGATTTGTATCCATGAATAAAAAAGCAGTGCAAATTACTGGATATATAGACAAGGAAATTAAAGGGAAGAATATATTAGAAATGGGTATTATTGCTCCGAGTTCTTTGTCTATGGTTGCAAAAGAATTGAAAGCAGGTTTAAAGAGTAGAGTGAATACTCCATTTGAATTTGAGATTATCAAGAAGGATGGAAGAAAAATATGGGTTGAATTATCCTGTGCACCCATTTCAATAAAAAATAAGGTGGTAGGAGTTGTTAGTATTGTTAGAGATTGTAGTGTACGGAAGGAATTAAGTAAAATGCGCGCCGAATTTATTTCCATTGCTTCGCATCAATTACAAACGCCATTATCAGCTATTAAATTATCAAGCGAATTATTTATTAATGGTTATTTAGGTAAATTGAATAAGGAACAATCAAAATATATAAAGCATATAGATCAAAGTTCTAAACGGGCAATTACTTTAGTAAATAATTTGCTCAAAAGTTCACAAATTGAACAAGGAAGAATAAAATTTGCTAAAAAGCCGGTTGCATTACAAAAATTAATTGCAGAAATTATTAAGGAAGAACATTTTGTAATTGATGAAAAAGATATCCAGATTGTTATGGAGAATAAAGTAGATAAGACACCACTAGTTAATATTGATCCGGCTATGATTCGGATAGTAATTCAGAATATTATTAGTAATGCAATAAAGTATAATAAACTGCATGGGAAAATTATAATAACCAGTGAAACAAGTCAACGCAATGTAATTTTTGCATTTGAGGATACTGGCGTAGGTATTCCTGATGATCAGCAAAAAAGAGTATTTACAGAGTTTTTCAGAGCGGAAAATGTTTTAAGTTTAAGCACAGTTGGTACAGGCTTGGGATTATCTATTGCTAAACAGATAGTAGAATTATCTGGAGGAGATATGTGGCTTGATAGTATTGAAGGGAAGGGTACTAAAATTTACATTAGCATACCAAAATTAAAGAAAATTAAATAAATAAATATATGGCTATAAGCAAAAATATATTACTTGTAGAAGATGAAGAAATTCTTTATGATATTTATATTAAGATGTTAACTGAACGTGGATATAATGTTATTTTAGCTAATAATGGGAAGAAAGGGTATAAAATATTGCGAAAAGAAAAACCTGATTTGGTTTTGTTGGATATTTTATTACCAGTTATGGATGGCTTTATGTTTTTAAAAAAAATTAAAAAGGATGCATCAATAAAAAATATTCCCGTTATTATTTTATCTAATCTTGGACAAGATTCAGATATAGCAAAAGGTTTAGAGTTAGGTGCAGTTGATTATTGTATAAAGAATTCAACATCAATTGATGAGTTATTAGAAAAAATAAAAAAATATTTAGCATAATTATTATAAAATACATTGACAGATAATTGCTTTTAAAATTATAATTAAGAAAGCAAGAAAATTTTATATAAATTTGAAAGGAGGTGGAAAAAAATGCCAGTGAAAAAAAAGAAAGTAGCTAAGCGTAAGCCAGCTAAAAAGGCGGTTGCGAAAAAACCAGCTAAAAAGAAAGTAGCTAAGCGTAAACCGGCAAAACGTAAACCAGCTAAAAAGAAGGTTGCGAAAAAACCAGCTAAAAAGAAAGTAGCTAAGCGTAAACCGGCAAAAAAGCGAAAGAAAAAGTAGTAACAGGAAAAGAAATAGCCCCAGAAAAACTGGGGCTATTTTAGTCTACGCGTATCGTTTGTTTTATTCTAGATCCTTGGATTCGTGCCCCATTATTTTGTAAGCGAATCTCAACATTCTTATTCCCAATATCCCAGTCTTGATTTGGATTAAGTATTATTTTTATTGTAACTTTTTCTCCTGTAGGAATATCCTTTTTTAGATAGCCTGCCGTATTGCCATTCACGATAATTTCGGTTTTTTTGTCCCAATCTATTTCTCCTGTATTCCGTAAAGTAATATTTGTAGTTGGCGACCAATTATTTTTAATTGCGATTGGTAGACTTGATCCAATTATTTTTGCTCGATAAGGATTTGATACTGAATATACGTATTTTACTCTACTTCCTTTAATAACTTTTCCTTTGCGATACAATTTAATTAGAGCTGTGTAGTCGCCGCTTTTTTGAGTTAATTTATCTAAATCGGTAGATATATTTAATTCAGCTCTTTTATATATTATTTCTGGAATTTCAATTCGTTTCCGCTTATTTTTTCGCATTACAGAAATTTGAGCAACTACTTCAGTTGGATTCCATTTATACAATCCAGTGTTTTTGTATGTTATTGATAAATCAGTGTCGTTTCCTACTATATAGGATTGAGGTAGGGTGCTATTTACTAACTCTGTTCTATAAGGTGGTTTTTTATTTACTAATTTTTGATATTTTATTGCTGCAGTGTTTCTAACATTTACTAACTTGTTATGTACGATACTGCCGGGGCAGTAGGTTTGATCTACATCACTGTGTCCAAGTACATTTGATATTTCAGTTGATGCATAAAGGTTTGTACCTTGCGGTTTTATTTTGAATTTATTGGCCTTTTTTGAAATAAGGTCTGTAATTGCCTGATGAATCGGTGTGCTGTATTCGCTAGTAGTTCCACATGCACCAGTTTTGTCTTCATAGCATCCAAGTATGGCAATGCCAATGCTATTTAGATTGTAATTTGTGTTTGTTGCATCGTTGTATGTGTGTGCACCAATAACTCCATCGCCTCCGTATCTACCTTCATATACATTACCTTGTTGATCAATAATATAATTGTAGCCAATATCTCCCCAGCCTAATACAATTGCATGCCAATAATAAATTCCTCTAATCATGGCAGCTGGATCGGAATTGCTATCACCACCTGCGGTATGATGAATGATAAACATTTGTGGATCTGTGTAACTAGGAGACCATGTTTGATATGATTCATCGGCACCCCATTCTTCGCGACTAATTATATTTAATTTATAGGATTGAGTTAGTTTACGATTAAAAGCAGTTTTAATAGATTTTAAAGTTGATGTTTCTGGTGGTGGTGTAGAATCAAAATATGTAAGACGAACATTTTGTATTTGTTTTATATCTTTTCCGACTAATTTATATTGTAAAGTGTTACCTTGGAAGAATATAGGAGCAGAAACATTTGTCTCATTTTTATCCTTAGCTTCACTATTCATCATCGGAACTTCTATCCATTCTCCATCTACAATCCTGATAAAGAAATTTACTTTTGCTTTTGCATTACCTATCCAGGTAAGACCAGCTCCATTAAATTCAAATTCTGTATTGAATTCAGGAGATATATATTCTTGATTTGAATCAATGTCATTAGAAAATAAAACAGATGATAATTCTTCATCCGTTGGTGTGTGAGATATGGTAGTAGCAACTGTACCTGGTTGATCAGCAGATACTGTGTCTATTAAGGCTAGGGCTGTTAGTAAACAAAAAACAGTTACAAAGACTCCTACAAATTTTATTTGATGTTTTAAGTAGTACATTTTGTTTTTATTTTGGCTGCAGAGAAACTTGAATTACAATTATTATATCAAAAAAAAGACCTTTTGTAAAGGCCATGGAAAAATAGTTAACTTATTTTTTTTCAGCAATAACACTACTCATGGTAAGTAATGTCCAAAAAATAATAGCTAAATCATTTTTGAAGTATGGTACATCAACTAATCCATAAACTATTATTGCTGTCATGCCAGCTAGTAAAATAATTTTTTGATTTGATTTACTAGTAATAATATTTTTTAAGAAAGTTACCAATGCGAACAGTAACCAAATTAATCCGGCAATTCCTAACTCTACCCAAAAATTTAAAAATATATTATGCGGATAGAGTAATAGTTCTACGTGTCTATCTAATTTATAGTTCTGGTAAGCATCAGGAAAACCCGCAAGTCCAGCTCCTACTATTGGATGATCTTTTAATAGGTTAAAGGTTCCTTCCCAAATGGCAAGCCGAACTTCGCCTGATGTATCTTGAAATAATAGTATTTCTCTTGTAGGTTGCCATAAAAAACCTAGTGCAAGGACAATTAGAAAACTAACAATTGCAATCCAGCGCCATCTTGTGTAAAGCATGCTAACAATCATGGCTGCCAGTAGAGCTACTATTGCGCCATCAGCGCGGGCAAATAATAGTATTGCGAAGCCAAACAATACAAGATAGATAAATATTTGGCGATGGTTTTTTATATGAATAAGCCAGGCGGTTAACATTGCCAAAATTGGAGCAATAATTAAGCCAACAGCATTTGGATAAGGATATATGCTGGTGATTCTAAAACCATCGCCTCTAACATTCCACGGCGCAGGAATGCCATAGCCACTGATATATTGAAATAATCCAATGATCATAATGAATAATGCTAGACTAGACAGTGCATAAATAATTTTATGAAACGGTGGTTTTAGCGTCAAAATCATAATTCCCACTAACACGGGCTCTAAAATATAGCTTTTGTAGATGCCAATAGCAGATAATAAATTTGGTGAAATCAAAGCTGCTGTGGCGCCTAGGATTAAAAATAACCCCATTAAATATTTCCAGTTACCGAGCTGAATATTATTTCGAAATCTAAATAAAAATATGGAAAAATTGATTAAAATTATTACGTCTAATAAGTTTAGTGAGATAGCACCAAATTGAAAATTTACCAGATAGGTTGGTAGTAGTAGTAAAATTGAATAGATTAGTATACTATCTTTCTTTTTCATTGGGGCTAAGCAGTAAATTTTGGACTGCTATTATTATACCAATTGTAAACCAAATATGGATGATATAGAGAATAGAGAAGGTATTGTATTGGATGAGTATTCCTGTGTATGCAGCTAGAAGACCAATTAGAAGATTTCGTAAAAAAGGATCTTTACCTATTTTAAGAGCCTTGATAGATCGGACCATTAAAGTAATGATGATTAATATATAGAATGCCAAACCTAGCATGCCGGTTTCAGCTAGTAATTCTATGTATTCATTATTTACAATTTTATAACCATCGCCAGGAACAATTAGAGGGTGATAAGAAGTGTAGGGACCAAAACCTCCGGGACCAATGCCAATCCAAGGGTGTTGATTCCAAATTGTATTTGCTGTTTCAAATGTATCTACTCTTTCAGAGTACGATGCTCCTTCAAATAGATTACCAACATGGGTTGTGAATGTTTCGAGTTGCTCTTCTACGTTCAAAACTCTAACAGCAACCATGCTTACAACTGCAACAATAACTAATCCAGCGATAACATTATGTGGTCTGATTAATTCTTTCCAATATATTAGAGCAAGAATGGCCAGTGTACCAGCAAAAGCAATGTAGCCTCCGCGAGATACTGTTAGCACTAAATTTAAACCTCCCAAAATAATTGCACCCAATAAAAATATGGGTTTTATTTTTTTGTACTTACTTAAAAATAAAGCAATTGCTACGCCAAGTGGAATTAATAGATAGTTGGCAAAATATAAAGGTTCTAGCGCAGTAGATTGAATTCTAGGGAATCCCAGGATATCTTTGGTATATTGAGGACGTAAGCCTGTTAACGTCTCTGGTAGACCCACCAGGTCGCCTAGGAACTGATATATACCAAATATGCTAACAACAGTCATACTAATTAATAAAACGACTACAGCGGTGTGTAATTGAGAACGGTGACGTAATAAGTTTGGAATTGCTAAAGCTACTGAAATTGTAAATAATGTAAATAACAATACAAAAATTGATCTGTCTAGATTTGGAGAGTTAGTTAGGCTGATAATATTTACTGATAGAAATAATGCTATTGGTATGATGACTGGATTTGGGCGAAATTTAAATTTACCCATAACAAAACCGCGTACTATCCAAGAAATTATTGTTAGAATGGTAATTACATGACTGATGCGAATTGTAACTCCGGCTAAATCTAGCGATCCAATGCGTTCGAAGGGGAGAAAGAAGATTAATAAGTAAATTCCTGCTAAGGGTTGTTTTAAGATTAAACCACACAGTATTAAGCCGATGATAGCGCCAATGATTAATTTTGGATCTATAAAGGCAGCTGTGTAGCCTAAACTATATGCTACAAGGCATAGTATTATAATACTAATGATGTAATATAATATTTTACGCGAAGATATTATCATATTCTTTTAACATACGTTCTTCTCGAAATAATTCCAATACGTGCAAACGGCCACGACGTGTTTTTTCTAAAGCAGCTGGATAATCATGATAAATTTCTAATAATGCATCTGCTATCTGTGTAGGTTTACTTGGTTCTACCAACCAACCATGTTTACCAACAACTTCACTTAATCCCCCAGTTGTTGTGGCGATTACTGGCTTCATACTTGCTAGAGCTTCTGCAGTTACAATACCAAATGTTTCGCGCCGAGTGGATGGTAATACTAAAGCATCACACTGTTGCATTGAGGATACAATATCATCTTGAAATCCGGTAAAAGTTATAGTATCTGATAACTGCAATTCTTCAGTTATTTTTTCTAATTGTTCTTTTTGTTCACCTTTTCCCACGATGGTTAGATTGATGTGAGGTATTTGTAATTTAACTATTTTAATTGCTTGGAGTAGATCATCTATTCCCTTTTCTCTTGCTAAGCGACCAACGAATAAAATTGAGTAATTATTTTTTACTTTCTCAGGTTCCGAGGGATGCTGAATAAACTGTTTTATATTTACAGAATTGTAGATTACCTGTGTATTTTCTTTGGCAATTCCAATCTTTGTTAATTGATCCTGAACAGCTTCCACTACTGTAATGATTGTGACAAATTTAGACCATAAGACATAGAATATTCGTAGGGGACTTTTTAAAAGCCATCGTTCTATCTGTAGATGTTCCATCCAAAAAATTCTTATTCCCATTAGTTTGGCCCATGGGGTTAATAAAATTTTCTCAGTAAGCGATAGACAATATATGGTATCAATATTGTGTTTGCGCTTATATAAAATTAAAAGCCTTAGTAAATTTAGTGATACAAATGGCGCAGTAAAGAAAAATAACACTAGAGACGTGGGAGTTACAGGTTCTGTGCCAGCCCAAGCAGTATTTACATTCCAATCACGTTTTTTGAATTCCGAAATTAGCACTGAACAGGTTGATAATAAATAGAAATTATAATTATCTAGCTTTTCTACTAAGCGAATGGTGTGTTTTTCACCACCACCATAAGTAGAGGAGTAGGGGAATTTCAGAATTAATATATTATGTCGTTTAGAGTTATTCATTGGTACGAAGTTTCAATATAGACATTA
Organism: bacterium; assembly: GCA_030698395.1. Taxonomy (GTDB): domain Bacteria; phylum Patescibacteriota; class Patescibacteriia; order UBA9570; family UBA9570; genus JAUYKW01. The sequence continues at coordinate 69,780 of JAUYKW010000026.1, read as the reverse complement.
TTTCTTGTTTTGATATTGCTTTCAGTACAAGTAGTGCTGCTGGATAAACAATTAATCCAACCAGAATAACGATTACTACATTAATGCTGCCAAGTAAAAGAAGAATGACTCCCATCACAATGCTGGCCAAGATAATTCTGAGAGGAATATTGAATGATGGTACAACCCCGGTGCTCCTCCAGATAATAATGAATGCAATTAACATAATGGCTATCTCGGAATAGACTGTTACCCAAGCAGCGCCAAAGTAAGAATACTTAGGAATAAAATATAGGTACCCTATAAATGCAGTAATTGCAATAAAACCGTAGCCCCATAACATACTTTTTTGTTTATTAATAACGACAATTAGATAACCAGTAAGTGTGCCGATAAAAATGGCTCCAACTGCTAGAATTAGAATTTGTAAAATTGAACCTAGATCATTTTGTTTATCAGTGAAATCATTACCAGCTACTAATTGCATGAATGGATGTGCTACTACTAAAGTTCCAGCTACTAATGGAGCGGCTATCATGATCACAGCATTGAAGGATTGTTGATATATTTTTTTAAATTGTCCCATGTCTTTACTAGCAAAGGCTTTACCCAGAACAGGCATGACTAAACCAACGATCATTGCGGGTAGAGTGATAATGACTTCTAATATTTTGTAAGGCGCACCGTATATGCCAACTTCGGCTTGGGATTGAAAAAAACCAAGAATAATTGTATCTGCTTTAAAGTAAATAAGATTAAGTGCTATAGATAAAGCAACGGGCCAACTCTCTTTAAAAATGCGTTTCCATACGGATAGATCAAAAGCGAAATTGATGCGAGTATATTTTCTAACACCTATCCATAGTATAAGGAAGTTTATGCCACCAGCTAGCACAACTGTTAGCATTACTGCTAATAAGCCAGCTTTAAATACAAACACAACTAGTAAGGTGCTTATAAATAAAAATGTTTTGCCAACAACTTCAGCAATCGCCACTTTACCCATAGCAAAATTCTTTTGGTATATACCCATGAGTAGTTGATTCATGGTGATAAAGAAAAAATTTGCTGCTACTACTATGACGCACCACTTAACAATGGTTGGATATGTAGGAATAAACCAAACTAGAATACAGGAAGTCACAAGAAAGAAAATGGCTGTTACTAACCGAGCCGAGAAAATATTATTTTGTAATTTACCATTTTTATTTTCATCACTTGAAATATGTTTGAGGAGTACAATGTATAGACCAAGATCCATTACTATTCCAAATAACTGAAGATATGCTAAGGCGGTGGTATAGTTGCCGTATTTTTCATCTCCTAAATACCTCAATAAAAAAAGCGTAGCACTAAAACCTAGTACTGTTCCTAATATTTTTCCAATAAATTGTAGCGCAGTATTTTGCGCTACTTTTTGCATAATTGACATAAAAATCAGCTCTCACTATAGCCTAGAAAGAGCGTCTGGTCAATGTTTTCGCTGAAGTTGATGACCTTTACAAAAGCCTATTTTTATGCTAAAATTATCACAGAAAATAAAAATAAAATAAGGAGATGAAACTTAGTGTAGCTTTGAACAATTTTTTTACATTCGCACTAGCATTCGTAATAGTAATTACGGCGGCTGGTGTTTTTAGTTTAGTTGGAAAAAATCTATTACAAATACAGTTGGTAACGGCGGCCACTCAACAATCTGGTGATATTGATTTAAGAGCAGGACATATTGGAGAATTTGGCTACATAGCACCATTGCCTCAAGGAGATAGTATACAGATTTCCCATTTACCGGAAATAAATCAGAAAATTCCTGCAGTTAGTGCGCCAGCTAGAACGAAGGCCCCTCAAAAAGCAAATAATAGGCCATGGATAAGAGTTGGCTTGTATGATGCTGGAGAAGAAAAAGTGGTAGCTTCTGTTAATAGTAGTTCGAAGATTGTATTAGCCGACGGATCAGAAATAAAAAAAGTAGCAAAAGATAAAAAAATATCTATTAGATATAATCGATTTTCAGGTAAATATATTATTAAACGAGGTTTATGGAGAAAGTCGGTTGATCAGTTTGTAAGGATAGTGCCCGAGTATAGCAACAAAGTTATAACTATTCATAGTTATGAGAATCGGCCAACTTGGAATACAGATTATAATGATAATCAATTCTTAGGAATGTTGGAGATGCAGTATGCTAGCAGTACTGATAAAGTATGGATGATCAATGAGTTAGGAATTGAAAATTATGTTAAAGGCGTTTCTGAGGCAGGTGATATTAATGATATAGCTTATTTAAAAACTTTATATACGGCAGCTCGTAGCTATGTGAATTATCATTATTTACATCCTACTAAACATGCGGATGAACCATATTTAGTAGATACTACTGCTAATGACCAAGTTTATAGGGGATATGGTTTTACTCAAAGAGCACCCAATATTGCAGCTGCAGTTGATGCAACGCGGGGAAAAATTATACATTACAATGGTGTTCCAGTTGTTACACCATATTTTTCGCAAACAGATGGACGTACGAGAGCATGGTCTGAAGTATGGTCTGGAGATTATCCGTATTTGAATTCAGTTAATGATCCTTGTTGCACTGATGAAGAATTGTTAGGACACGGTGTAGGTTTAAGTGCTAAGGGTGCCCGATACTTTGCTGAAGAAAAAGATTGGGGTTGGAAAAAAATTCTGAAATATTATTATCAAGGTATTACTTTAAATAAACTTTGGAATTAAAGAATTAGCATAGCATCACCGAAACTGTAAAAGCGATATTCTTTTTTAATTGCTTCTTGGTAAGCTTCTTCCATATATTTTTTTTCAGCAAACGCTCCTACCAACATTAGGAGTGTTGATTTTGGTAGATGAAAATTTGTTAGCATGGCATCAACTATTTGAAATTTATAGCCAGGTGTAATAAATAAATCAATCCAATCTTTTTTTTCTTTTCCTGCGAATGCTTCTAAAGTACGAACGGATGTTGTACCTACGGCAATTACTCGTTTATTTTTTGCTTTAGCTTCTTTTATTGCTACAGCTGTTTCTCTTGATAGTTCTCCATATTCTTTGTGGATTTTGTGTTCGCTGATTTTTTCTGTTTTTACAGGGGCAAACGTTCCTAAACCAACATGCAGAGTGACATCGAAAATTTCAATTCCTTTGGCTTTAATTTTTTTCATTAATTCAGGAGTGAAGTGTAAACCAGCAGTGGGTGCGGCAACTGAACCGTCAGTTTTGGCATAAACTGTTTGATAATCTTCGGGAGAACTAGATTCTGTGATATATGGAGGAAGTGGAGTGTCACCAATTGATGTGATGTTAGGTTTATTGAACTCGATTTCCCAAGTTTGGTCTGATATTTTTTTGATTAATTTTCCTTTAAAATCATTATCAAATTCTATGATTGTGGTTGGCTTCATTTTTTTTCCGCCAACTAAGCATTCCCATAAATTATCCTTAATATTTTGAAGTAAGAAAATTTCAATTTTTCCGCCAGTTAATTTATGTCCGATTAAACGAGCGGGAATTACTTTGGAGTTGTTTACAACTAAAATATCTCCCGGATTAAAATAATCTAGGCAATTAAAAAACTTTTGATGAACAAAATCTTTTTTTACGCGATCTAAAATCATTAATCTAGAGTGGTCACGAGGCTTAACTGGATGCTGGGCGATTAATTTTTTTGGAAGAGTGTAATCGAAATCACTTAATCTCAGTGTCTGATTTACTGCTGGGTTCATGTTGAATTTGAGGTGACTGTTGATGATTTATATTTACATTATTTATTTGAGTTGACGCATCGTTAGTTTTTATTACTAAGCGGGCAACTTCTTCTGGATGTGGTACATTTTGGAATACAAAGCGTTGTTGCTCACCAGCTGTTTGTACAAAAACATCGCCGTAATCAAGGAAAGTTTGAGCTTGTCCACGAATTTCAGATGTGACATCCTGAACTTTTTGGATGTTTAGTTCAGAGATAACTCGATCGAATAATCCCTGTTGTTCAATGTTAATAATTCTTTGATCGGTTAGTATCCAGACATCAAGGCGATAATCAACAAATTGATGAAAATAAACGAGCCAAATACTTAGATAATAGAAAGACAATAATAAAACAAGTCCGACAAATATTGGCCCTTCATTTGGAATAGTCCAATCAAGTAAATAATATAAAAAAGCAAATATTCCAGCAGGTATGATGTTAAAGAGTATTAGTTGCATAACGTATTTAGACCAGATAATCCAGTGACGTCGGAGCATGACAACAATATGCTCATCAACTCTTTGGGTTGGAAAAAATTTTATCCTATCTTTAGGTTTTGTGGGATTATTACTCATAATTCAAAATTACCTCCTAAACTATTTAGGGTATCTTCAAAAATGGTAAAACTTCCTAGCCAATCTATATCTTTCAGGAGCAGAATTGTAAAAAATAGTACTACTGCTATCACGGCAGTTAAGAGTAATGTATGTAGTCGGCCAACAAAATCAAAAAATCCAAATCGGACCATGTGGTAAATATTGGTAAAAGCAAAAGCAAAGAATATTAATAGGGCGATTAAGTAAATGATTCCGAATATGTAGTAAGGAATATCCATAAGTTTAGTATAGCTTTAGAGCAGTCTAGACTGCAAATCTTCTGGAGCGGTGAAACCAAGATGTTGATATGCTTTTTCCGTGGTAACTCGACCGCGGGGGGTTCTGGCAAGTAAGCCTTGTTGCATTAAAAAAGGCTCATAAACAGTTTCTAAGGTATCAATATCCTCTCCAATGGTTGCTGCCAAGGTTGAACCACCTACGGGACCACCTTTAAATGTTTCGATGATAGACGTAAGAATTAATCTGTCTACTTGATCAAGTCCTGATTCATCTATACTCATCATATCGAGTGCCTGCTGAGCGATTTCTGGACTAATAACATCATCAGAACTCTTAACTTGTGCATAATCACGAACCCTTTTTAATAGACGGTTAGCTATTCTAGGTGTACTACGAGATCTTTTGGCGATGGTTTCTAGTGAATCATCTGTTGCTTGTACATTGAGGATTTTAGCAGAACGACTTACTATTTGCATCATTTCTTCAAGTACATAAAATTGTAATTTGTGATGCACTCCAAAACGATCACGGAGTGGGGATGATAGTAAGCTCATGCGAGTAGTTGCTCCTATTACAGTGAAGCGTGGTAGATCTAAGCGTAAGGTGCGAGCACTTGGTCCTTTACCAATGATCATATCTAAAGAATAATCTTCCATAGCTGGATATAACACTTCTTCGATAGTTTTTTGTAAGCGATGAATTTCGTCAATGAATAAGATATCTCCTTCACCAAGATTAGTTAATATTGCTGCGAGGTCACCTGCTCGTTCAATGGCTGGTCCACTAGTTACTCTAATGTTCACATTCATTTCTTTGGCAATAATATGAGCCAAAGTTGTTTTTCCTAAGCCTGGTCCACCATGAAGTAGAACATGTTCGATGGATTCTTTTCTTTGTTGGGCGGCTGTTAGAAAAATTTTAAGGTTATCTTTTACAGCTTGCTGACCAATATATTCATCCAGCGTTGTTGGACGCAAAGTATTCTCTAATGAAGATTCATCAGATTGTTGAGCTGGAGCTATAATACGGTCAGCGTCTTCCATGGCTTATTTCTTTTTCTTTTTTGCTGTAGTACTTTTTTTCTTAGGTTTAATTTTCTTGCTTGCTTTTTTTTCTTTAAAACGTTTTGCACGAATTAGACCACCAATTGGTACAATTTCTATACCTTTCTTTTCAAGTTCATCTAAAAATAGATTCATGCCAAGTGAATCAGAAGACATGTGGCCAGCTACAATAACATTAATATGGTGTTTTTGCGCTTCTGTTTTATAGTCTTCTCGCATGTGCATTCCGATAACAGTGCCAACTCCTGCTCGAGATAATTGTTCAAACATTTCTTTAGCACCATTAGTTCCGCCAGTCATTTCGGTGATGGCAATTCTACCAGTTCGGCGTTTACGGCTACCAATAAAAATCGCTGGTCCTGATTTAAGACGAGTAGCTACTTGATATTCGGGGATTTCCATTAGAATATCCATAATATCGCCAATGGTATCAATTTTTTTGCGGTTTTTTTCTATTAAGTCTTCAAAGAACATTGTTACCATATTGTCGGTGATGGTGTGTGTACACATAAAAGGTATATTCAGTACTCTGGCTATATCTACAGATTTTTGATCGTTGAGTGGATGAATTCCTCGGCCTACCTCTGCACTTCTTGCGTCCATTAAGCTTTCTGCAATATGAATTGGCACTCCAGCTCTTTCAAGCATTTCAACCTGCAGGTCCATCACTGTATGTAGGTCTGCTAGAGCAGTACCTTCTGGATGATGAGAAAGCACCAAATCAATATCTCCTAGTTGATTTGCTACCATTAGCTCTGGTGCATCACAATCAATACCGGCAAATATTTTTTTAACTTCATGATCTAGCGATGGAGTATAGAGAATGCGACTATCTGAATAAGGATTTGTCAAATACTCTTTATCGAAGTATTGTTTATTCTTTTTTGGCATTTCATCATATTCAAGTTGAGTTCGTTTGAGCTGTTTTTTTACGAATGCTTTTCCTCTTGGATCTGATTCTATACCTAATTCTATACCTAGTTTATATATTTGTTCTACAGTCATCATATGTACTTTTAATTAAGTGAATAATTATGAAATTAAAAGCGCCCAAGTGGCGCGCTGTTAATATATTATAGATAAAAAGAGGAATTATTTCAAGTGTGGGTGGGGCCAGGGAGAACGATGCTTGTTGCAGTCGTTCCACCCTGGATTCCCGTCCTCCGCGGGTGGCGCTTTTCAGCAACCAGCGGACCAGATCGACGGTCCTTCGATGGACTCGACCTTCTTGATCTCCTCGCCGTCTCGCAGAGCCTTCTGCAAGAGTGCTGAAGCGACTGTGGTCTGCCCGACGGCCGAAGTGAGCAGGCCGCTCACATACTGCGCCTCGAGCATGTCCTCGTGGCCGATGTCTTCGAAGATGTGCAGCAACTTGGCGACCAGATCAGCCAGTTCTTCCTGGCAGGTGATGTGCAGGTCGAACGTCACCAGTCCCGGCTGCGTGAGCGGACCGGTCAGGAAGACGTTGATCTGGTTACGACTCACGAGGAGTCGTCTGACAAAGTTCGTGTTCAGGTTCGGCACGGTAGATGCGATACGCAGGTTCTCATCTGTGCTCCGCAAAGCATTTCTCGCCCACGACAGGTACTGGTCAGTCATCTATTTGGTCCTCTCTATTGTCCCGAAATGGGATGTTTACAAACTGAAAAGCCCCATAACCGTAATGTAAAATAGGGTAATTGTCAATCATTTGAGACCTGATAATAATGTTTTTTAGTAATAAAAAATAACCCGATTGTTGGGTTATTTTCTTTCCTCTATATGCAATTTAGTTGGTTTACATATACAGGGGGGGTAGGATCCGGGGAGAGCGTCGATGTTCCTGCACGGTGCAGAATCAGCGAACACTCTTCCCCGGATGGCTTGGAGCCTAGCCCTCTGGAGGAGGAGAGCTACCATAGCTGAGCATGATCAGGCGTGGACACTCGGAGCGAGTGCCATCATGCCGATACTCAGTAGCTCGACGTCCACGTCGGCGTCCAGTTGATCAGCGTACAGGTCCAATGCATCGATCGCATTGGTGACCAGGTGCCGAACAACGGACCATGCCAGTTCGCGGACCTCAGCTTGGTTGAGGAGATCTTCGATTTCATTCGTATTGCCGATCAGCATTTGGTGCGTTTCGGCGAGAGTCACGATATCGCGAATCTCCTTGAGAATCTTGTGAACCTGTTCAGGTCTCACATCTTCGCGTCGCGTCATCATAGACGCAATGCGGTAGAGCTCCACCTGAAGTGCCGGGATGGCACACAACTGCAGGGTGCGGTTGTGGTCGGTGAGCTCGATCTTGGCGAGAAGGCGGTGACAGCGAAGCATGGTGCTTGCCGCGGAGGGAAGGCGCATTTCTGCTCCTTTGGAGGTGAGAGTTTCAGTGGAATCTGGTTACATTTGCTTGCGACCAGGCTACAACCGTAGTAAAAAAAGACCCTAAAGTCAAGGGCAGTATGTATTGAAAAAGAGTAAAGACGCGATTTATCGCGTCTTGGAATAGATGAAATAAGTTGAAGATGTTGAAAAAGATTGTGTGCGGGGTACCGGACGAGATCTCTTTGCGGGTGGGTATTGCTACCATGCCTGCTAGTGTGATTTCGTCCGGAACTCCTCCTGTCCGGTTGACTTGTGAGTCAGCAGCCGTTGATCGCTACGAACGGCTCGGGGGGCTTGAGGCGATCCTTGCGCAGATCATCCGCCACCTCCTTGGCCTGCGTCGCGATCCGGTTCGCGGCCTGGGCGAGCATGTTCGCGGCCCGGATGATGGTTGACGAGTCGGTCACACGCTCATCGAGCAGTACGATCACGTCGGTCACACGCTCATCGAGCTGGTGCTTGAGGATCAGTTCGTCCAGTGCTTCGGCCTGTTCCAAGCAGGGGGTCAGCTGTCCGACGTCGTGGATCTTGTTCGGCGCGAGCGTGAGCAGCTCGTACGCGATCCGCCGGAGCTCGATCTCGATGGCCAGCATGACCACGAGGCGGTTGCGGTCTTCGCCAGTAGCCATCACGATTTCGGCGATGATCTGTGCGGTCGGGAGCGTCTTCGTAGAGTTCTGAGGGCGGGGGGTGAGGTCAGGGGTTGGGGCGTCGGTCTGCAATTTCGTCTCCGCTAGAAGCACAGTGGCTTCGTGAGTGTTTTTCAAGGCCCAGTCATCGCACACATAGCTATGAGTGCAACCGGACCATCACCGTAGTGAATAACTAGATATGAGTCAAGTTCGTATTTATTGATACGTTCTTATAAAGAGTTTAAAAACATAGAATTTTGCTAATGTTAGCTTAAATACGTACATTATTGATGCTTGGCTTTATCATACCTCTTGACAAATAGGCAAGAGTCCGCTATACTATTTGGTCGTTTGAATAATTTGTATTCGATCGGCATAAATTTAAAAGCAAAAATCCCTGACTCCTGTAGGCACGACGAGCATGGGAACGTGTAGGAAGGATATATAAGGCGCAAGCTCTATGCATCCCTTCCGCAAGTTCTCTTGCCTACAGACTTCGGGGATTTTTGAAACTAAAAATTAAAAACGACACAATAAATAGTAGATACGATTTTGTTTATGATTAATTCTTCTTTTTCTTTTTTGTCGTATCTTTCTTAGTTGTATCTTTTGTTGTTTCGGTAGGAACATCAACTTCCGGAGTTACAACTGGAGTCGTTGTGTCGACTGTTTCAGTAATATCTTGAGTAGTTTCTTCAGTAGGTGTTTTTTCAGCTTCTGGACCAACCATACACACGGCAGATCGTGATTTGTATACACTAGTGTAATTAGTTGTGTCTATGGAACCATCTGGACGTTCAATAATATAATCAAATGATGCGCTAACTCCGGTAAAAGCATGAGTAGGACAATTTCTGGCACCCGGCGGTAAACTAGGATCAACTATTTCTTCGGTTGGACCAGGATATACATAGCCGTAGTTTGTAGGCTCAGTAAAGCTACCTTTTCTACCATCAGATGTACCCCAGAATTCAAAGTATATATCACTACCTTCTATTCTACTACGGATCAATATATAATTTTCAGTATCATTTTTAAATTTATAATCAGGAGATGGTTCATAAATGGTTGCATCAACTCCAGCTTTTCCATTGTAATTATAATATGATACTGCCCAAGAATGATTACGTCGTTCTACTACTTCTAATCCAGACATCATAGTTGCTCTAAAAACCGTTGTACCAATCTGGCATAGCCCACCGCCAGCTTCTTTTTCCAATTTATCTCCTTTAATAACTAATTCTGAAAGCCAACCATGAGCAATATCAACTGGTGATAGTAATTTCATTAATGAGAAAGTTTCTCCAGGGGCTATTAACAAACCATTTAATAAATCTGCACCTTTTTGAATATTACCAATACGGTTATATGGGCTTCCGGCAAAGCTAGTAGTTCCGGTTCCTAAGATTTCTTTAACTCCTAGTTCGTTTAGGTTGCCTGGTGTTACGCGGGGAGTTGTCACTTCAACTATAAGCTCTGATTTACTTTGTTTATTATCAAGAATTGATGCGTTTACTTCTGTAATGGTTTTTTCGATATTTACTTCCAGTCCATCAGCGCCTTCTTCGAATTGAGTTAGTTCCACCACATCGTTTACTATGTCTAAGCTAAAGCGTCCTTCTTTAACGGGAATATCAATTTTACCTGCAATAGTATCGAGTGATGAATCAACAAGTTCTTCATCAAAACTAACTCCATTTTCTGTGAGCATTAACCAAGAATTAAATTCTTCACTTTCAATTTCAAATGTTTGATCTTCATAAGTAAGTGTTATTGGAGAGAGATCTGAGATAGCCTCAATTTCGGTACGCATATTTTCGGCAGTTTCCGTAGTAATTGGTGCAGGATTAGCAGTAAGTTCTAGCTTAATATTAACAGGTTCAAAACTGTTTAAATTGCTTTCCACTTCATCCAGATATGATTCCCAATCAAAAGTGTAGCCATCTTTATGGTCACTAATTTGTATTTCACCGTTTTCTGAAAAACTAAGTTTAGCATTTTCATCTGGTTGTTCGAATTCACTGAATTCGTTACTCAATAACGCTATCAGTGTTTCTTTATCTACAGAATAATTTGGTGTAACGTCATACCCACCAAATAAAGCACTAACTTTGTTTTTTAGATTTGTTTGCTCATCATCGCTTCTACCTATACCATATATTGCCTGTGCTGTTTCGTCAGTATTAATATTAACTAAATACATAATATCACCACTTTCTTCATCCTTTGTTTGTGGTTTGATAGAATATTCTTTTTCTTCGTAGCTAAAATTTAAACCTGTATTATCTAATGATGCTTTATAGGTATTTATTTCACTAGTTATGTCTGAATAGGTTTTTCCAGACATGTCTTCATTGTTTAACGTTACGCCTGGATAAATTTTATCTTGGTAGGTGTATTCATAAATAAAATAACCAACAATAATAAGTAGTATAAGCACGACGATGCTTCCGGCGATAATGCCAAGAGTTTTTTTGATAGGGAATTTCTTTTTTTCAGGAGATGTTTTTTCTGTAGGTTGTTCTTCAATAACCTTTTTTTCTGTAGATTTCTTCTCATCAACTGGAGGTTGTTTCTTTTTTGATTCTTGATTTGTCATTATTTTTTACACTTTCTGTATTTATTATTATTTGTAACTAGACCTGTTTACCAGTAATCGGGAAAAACGTCAATATTAAATAGCGCAGTATGCATTTCGACACAGCGCTCGTTAACAAAATATTAATCTTTGTACCCTCCTGGTTCTAAACGATTGCTACTTTATTTCCTTAATCGGAATTCTTGCGTTTTTTGGTCGATTTGATTTTGGTAGAGTAATTGTGAGTACACCATTCTCTGTAATTGCTTCAACTTGTTCGTTTTGGATATCTACAGGTAGGATTACGGATCTAGAGAAACCACCCCAGTAACATTCTTGAATATAATAATTCTCTGGGTCTATACCCATATCAGGCTGAGATCGTTTTCCTTTGATTGTTAACATATCATTGTTTAGGTGTATTTCAATATCATCTGGTGGTACACCGCCAACGATTGCTTTTACATATAAAAATTTGTCGTCTTGGTAAACATCAATAGCAAGTTGCCCTTCATAGCCTTCATTGCTAGCATCAATCCACATTTCATCTGCATTGGTTAATCTTTGAGATGGTGGAGTTTCGTCTGTATATAGAGTTCCTGGTTGAGCGCTGGATTCGTTTAGTTCATGCGCACGACTAAAAAAATCTTCTGGATGCTCGAAGTCCTCCGTTTGTAGATCTTTTATTTTATTTTTGAACTCTTTATGTTTAGTCGCCATTAAATATATTATACTGATCCTCGATAATTAATGCAAGGATATTTTTTTTGGTAACAAAAGAGGTGACTATTTTAGACACCTCTTTATTTATTCTCTTATACTGGTTTTTCCGGTGTATGGAATTTTATCTTTTTACTCCACTTGCCGTATATATATTTACTATGAACCCATTTATATGCTTTCACTCTTAATCTGTAGGTTTTATTTGTTTTTAAACCAGAACTGTTTTTAAATTTGACATGCATTCTTTTGTCCAGTTTGGTTTTTTTATTTCTTTCTTTATTTTTTCTAACAACCCTGTCATTGCTATTTACTTTAATAACATCTACTAAATAACCATTATTTCTTTTTTTGTGCTGCCAGGAAACTCTCATCTTTACGTTATTATTAACGGCATCATACGTAAGTTCATCTATGCGGACTTTGCGTACTTTTCTGGGTGTAGCGCGAACTTGCTTTTTTGCATTACCCATTGTGTATTCGATATCCAAGTCTGTTATTCGGTCTGCTAGTAAACCATATTGAGAAAAATGATAAGTTGTAAATGTTACTGTATTAGCCACAGTATCAACAGTTACATTTGGTGTTGGAACTCTTTTCCATCTTTCAGAAGTTTCATTATAGTACCAAGGCTGAACATCGCTTTCATTAACTCCTAATACCACAAGTTCTGCTTCATCATAAGGTAAAGTGATAGTGATTGGTCTGTTGAATTCGCTAACAGTTTCATTAATGTTGTCATAAGCTGTTAAATTCCAGGAGAAGCCATTAAGTGGATATTGAGGTGTAAGGATATCGAACGCTGGTTCCATGACAACATTTACATTTCCACCATCATCAATTGCATAAGCAGGTATCACTACTTCAGTACCAGTTGGTAGACCATCGCTAGAATTTATTGTTCTAGCCGTAGTTGAATTAAACGTTACATCAACTCCTGCAGTAGCATCGTAGGTGTAAACTTCACTAACAAGAATGTCTGCTTGTCCTGCATTTCCTCTTTGATTGGGTTCATTCAATCTTGGTTCTGTCCAATCAACTTCTGGGATTTGCTCTGCATTTAAAGATAAGACACCGTGATATGCTTTTGTTCCTTCGATAGCGAAAGCATCAAATGTCCAATCTTCATCAGCATCTAGGACAAAGCTTGCATAAGGTTGTGTGTCGGATTGTATGATACGTCCAAAGGCGGTATTACCAAGAAGAGTTGCACCACTAGTTGCATATTGAATAAGCTTACCAGAATTTGAGTGAGCTATTACATATAGTTGATCAAAGTTAATGTAGTCAAAATTTCCCTGACTATTACGTTTCGTTATATAGAAAACTGTTAAATCATCACCACCGGTGAAGTTAACTGTTCCTAAATTAAGATCTTCACCAGCAGAAATTTCTTGGTCTAGTAATACGTAATCATAACATTTAGTTTCGAACCATAGCTCACTATCAGATTCTAAAGGACATGGTTTATCATTATTTACTTTAATAACAATGTCGTAATTGCCAACAGGTACTGTTGTATTAAAATTACCTGTACTATTTGTAGTTGTATTGTAGTTGGATGTTATTTCTTCTGCGTCTTCACCATAGATTCTAACTTCTATGTCATCGATAGGTACATTATCTTTTCTGGCATTTACGACTTTTCCACGAATTCTTCCTCTTCTTTCGGGAACATCCAAATAGAAATTATCATCTATTGTATTCCCGTTCGTCAAATAATAAGAGCGTTGTGTTCGCTCTACTGGAATACAGTCTGTTGTGGCTGAACTAAATGCAATCGTATATATTTCACCACCATTTACCGTTGCGCTAAAAGTACCATTAGTAGTTATGGTTCCTGTGTCAGTATCCGTTCCAGAAACTGTATATGTTACGCAAGATGTACCTGTGATAACATCGCCATTAATATCGTGTATGGTACCATTTAGCGTTGCAGCTGCTTGTGCAGATGCTGTAAACGCAAATAGTCCTATTGAAATGCTTATGAGGTAGAAGAAAAATTTTCTCATATTAGTTTTTATTTAGCAATAATAATTATAAAAAGTATAACATTCTAACAGTTATTTAATCAATTTATATGATTTTCTCTTCGTAGAAAGAGAACAAAAAAAGTGATATGTTGTAGTTAAAACAGATGAAAAAAATTATAGAGAGCCTTTTTTATCTTTATTCTTTTTATCTGCTCTACGTTTACTAGTATATGTGAGTATTCCAAAGATGATTACTAGAATAACAAATATTGGTATGCCAAAGGATTTTAGGAATAGGCCGATGATTGAAAAAACACTATCTCTTAACTGGCCTTGATACATATCTTTGTACTCTTTGTATAGAGGATTGTCATGGAAATTTTGATTTTCAACTTTACTAAATCCAGAAAGAGAATCTACTGATAATAGATATTGCTTATCAAAATCTAGGTTCTGTAATTGTTCGGTTACATCATAAGTTTCTTCGATAGTGTTTTTTTGTTTTTTGTAGAAACCTTTATCTATATGAACAAAATCTTCAATAGCGCTCTCTGGAACTTGTTTGGAGAGTTTTTCTACATAGTATTTTGGCTTTTCATCATCATATTTGGCATATGGAAAAATGAAACATAAACCTTGATCGCAACGCATAACTTTACGTTCGTAACCTATTTTAGTTACACCTTTTGCGTTAGTAGAAGGATATGGATGTGCTAGTCGGAGTACATATGAGTTATCAATAGGTTCATCATCTATGGTAACTTGTATTTGAGGATACCAAGTTGGGCCATCAACAGGAATTACATTTGCTTGAGTAATAAAAGGAATCCACAGAAGACTGAGAACAAGGGTAAATGATAGAGAATGTTTAGTAATACGTTTCATTTCAGTGCTTATGCTAATCATAAAGACAGTAACATAGGTAAGAGAAAAAATCCAATTTAATAAAAATCCACGTCTTTCAGACGTGAATTTTTCCATGTAGCCCGTAGGGGAATTGAACCCCTGTTTTCAGGATGAAAACCTGATGTCCTAACCACTAGACGAACGGGCCATGTTATAAATCGCTTATCCGTTTTTTTAAATACGACCTTCCGAAACCAGTCTTCAGAGCTTTTTCTCTCGCAATTGCGTTTGTCTTATTTAGACAAGCTTCATAATAAACTAGATTTAAAGGTCTGCGATTTTTGGTTGATTTCACTTTACCATAGTTATGGAGTTTTATACGTAGTTGGAGGTTATTTGTCCATCCGATGTATAGCTTTCCGTCTTTATGGCTTTTTAGAACGTAAGTATAGAACATATTTTTGCTCTAATCCGTTCACAACAAAACGTAATTTAATTATGAATTGTTGCGAAAGGATTAACTAGACCTGCCCGCATTGCTACGCTACGCTACGCAAAGCGTTGCAGGCGGGCGAACGGGCCACGCTGTATAATCAGCTTAAAAATACTACACGATGTATATTTTCTGGTCAAGTTGATATAATATAGTGGTTAGAAAGGAATTGACATTTATGTATTAAAAGTGTATCTTGTCTAGTTATTTTTATAAGCCAGAAGTAAAAATATGCCAATATCACCAGACAGATTAAATAAAAGAGATAAAGGAAATAATAGTAGTGGTGTTGAACAAGGGCGTCATTTTTCTGCTGAATTATTAGAGCCGAGCGATGGAGACGTGATGCACGCTTTGATGGATAGTTATTTTGAGGTACGAGCTAATGATTCACTTGGTGTTTTTTTGACACCCACTTCTTATGATGATATTGATACTCAACCAGAAATTAATTTACCAGCAATATCACGTGCTAGATTAAATCAGTTGATTACTGGATTAGCAGTAATTGGTTCTTTGGGTATGGCTTCGGCTTTGACTATTCAAAATAGAGGAATGGATAAAGGATCTGCAGAAACAATATCCACTGCACAAGCTATAAGTTCAATTAATTATATCGAAAGAGAAAGCGCGATAGAGGTAGATATTAATGCTGGGGAATATTCAATATTTATTCAAGATTATAATAAACCCCATAATTGGGATATAGAATTACCGGCCAGAGAAGATGCGTGGTATGTACCAGACAACACAACATTTCAGATGTATAAAGATGTATTTGATTTACAATATAGTCAATCTCTTATTGATGTACCAGCTTTAGTTGGTACACCTTCCGGAGGTTTCGAGCCAAGGATTATGGAACCAGGTGAGTATCCATCTTATGCAGGAATGTATGGAAATATGGAATTTGGTAATCCTGATTTTGTACAGACGCAAATGATGGAGGAATGGAGTAGTGCTGCGGAAAGATTCGGTTGGAATGATCTTGATAGTCTGGAAGCGTTCGAGGGGTTAACAACTTATCAGTGGATGGTTTTATTACAGACCCCCGCATCTGAATTTGATTACGATACTAGATTAGCCAGTGGTTACGCTGATTATGATCCAGAACTAACTAGCAGTCATGTGAATTTAACTATCGAGGAGTTAATGATCGAGCGTAAAGGTGTATGTAGAGATATTGAGAGGGTTAATATTAGCAGTTGGGTGGTAGCTAATGAAATGTTTGATTTGGCAGATCGTGGTTTGTTGTATGTCCCAGTTGCTCAGGCAAGTGATGCAAAACATACCAGGGGTATGTTTGTTTTGGCAAAACCAGATAATAGCGTTGACGTAATAGGTGTAGATACTACAAATTCTCGCTCTGATGTTTCAAATTCATTAATTGATAGTGATCCACAATCAGTTTTAGCGTGGCATACTCAACAATTCGGCAAAGAACATTTTAAATCACCGGCAGATAGTATATTGTTTTACGAAACCATATTAGCTGAATATGGTCATGACATGAATTCAGTACCAAGAGCAATTGTGGATAGGGAATTGTTATATGCTTATGCCAAGCATGCTGAGGAATCTACTAATAATAAAACTCATACAGAAAGAAATCAGGAAGCATTTGATTTTTTAAGTAAACAATTACGGCGAGAATCTATTGAAGAAGTAGATATTTTATCACGCCCGATCAGAGTAATTAGATTATATGAAGTATTAGTTAGGTTAGGGATACGTCTAGATGAATACCAGAAAGGTAATGAAAATGAGTTAATCGCTAGACAAGAGTTTTCACATTATTTGGAAAGAAACGGTATTGACAATCCGAGTGAAGTTGAAGAGTATGCTCAAGTTATTGATAAATTAGGATCAGAGCAAAGAGACGGTGTATTAATGCGGTTATCGGATAAAGTTACAGAATATCGAGAGCGTCAATCATTTTAACCTAGAATTTACTGAGAAATAATTTCATTTGTTTCAAAGTAAGGTGCTTCCAACATAACAACTTTATTGTTTAATTCAAGAAATTCAATAATAGATTTATTATCTGGATTTTCAGAGTTTAATATAATCCTATTAGTATTATAGTTACTTATTTTAAAATCCGCATTAGAGATGTTTAAGATCTTTTTTTGCAAGTCAATTCCTTGATCTATACTCCAAGAATCTCCAGACCATACTTGAATGGCGATAAAGAAATTATCATCACATTTATAATTTGTATTCCAATATGACCCTTGTTTGCGTTTTTTTAATTGAACATTAATATCTTCATCATATAAAATAGTGGCAATGCTAGTAAGATTTGTGCCAGCATTATCATCCTCTGATGCATTAGATTTTGTATTTGGATGACAATTTTTATCGGAAATAAATTTTGGATTAATAGCTACCTGTAATTTATCGTTAATATGACGTTTTGCGTTTAAGTTTAGATATGCTTCTCTTACGTTGTTTGATATATAGACTTCAACAAAAGCAGCGATAATTAGTAGGGGCATGACTAAAATAAAGAAACGCATAAATGATTCATAGAGAACAAACTTGCGTGATTTTGTGGGTTCAACAATTTTTGTAAATATAACTTTGATAGTAGCGATTATACTTAATGCTCCTGCAATAAAAAATGCACTAAGTTCAAATATGCCATGTGGTATTAATGATATGATCGAGCTGGTAAAAACTCCTGGCATTATTGCTTCGGCTCGAACTAGTAAGGAAATGAAGATACCTATCATTATGCCATTGCTAATAATTATGAAGATTGGCAAAATTACGCTAAAACCTAAAGCATATAAAATTGTACTTACCATTAAGTTGTTTAAGAAGACTCTTTGGGTTAGATGAAGATCGTTGGTTGCACCTGATAGAATTTGATCAAACTTGTCAGCAATAGATTCGAACATGATTAGTTTCCAAGCTGAGGGCAAAACTATACCTAAAATTACCGATAGTATAAAGATAGATAACATTATTATGAGTGGCCATCTATATAGGTAGTAGAATTGTTTTAATGCTTTCATCATGATATATGCTATTGTATACTGTATTCAGAATTATGAAACAAACTTGCGCTAAAATTATATCACACGCACTAGATCCATCATTGATGTGGCCTTTATTTGTATTGATTATTTTATTAGGAACGGGCCTATCTTCAGAACAGGTTAAAATATTATTGATACCTTTATTTGTGCTAGAGCTTTTAACGCCAGTTGTAATTCTGGCGTATTTTCATCGAACTGGTAAGGTGAGTGATTGGGAAATGACAGACGTTAATGAACGTAGGGTTTATTTTACTTTGGTAGTTATAGTGCATGTTGTTGCTTTATTATGTTTGTATTTTTGGGGAAATGATATTGCCTGGAAAATTAGGGCAATAGCTTTGGTAATTGAGGTCTTGGGCACGGCAGTTACTTTTTTCTGGAAGATAAGTGTACATACAGCCGCATTCACAATGACGGTATTGATTTTGAATGTTGCATTTGGATGGCAATGGTGGCCATTATTATTGTTACTACCTGCATTGATGTGGGCTCGAGTTGTGCGAAAAAAACACACAGTTGCTCAAGCAATTTCCGGTTCTGTATTTACCGCTATGGTAGTTTTTGGATGTTTTTATATATTTAGTATTTCACCATTTGCTTTTTCTGTAATATGAAGATTTTGGCTATTGAAACATCGTGCGATGAAACGAGTGTTGCTATTTTGAATGGTGATGACGTAACTCATGTTACTGCATCGCAAATAGACGTTCATAGAATTACCGGAGGAATCGTACCAGAAGTTGCTGCTCGAGAACATGTTCAAGTAATGATTCCAATAATAAAAGAAATTATGCAGAAAACTGTTTTAATACCGGATGATATTGATAGAATTGCGGTAACCTCTGGTCCTGGCTTGATAACATCATTGATGGTGGGAGTGGAGACAGCGCGGACATTGGCATATAGCTGGAATAAACCATTGTTTTCTATTAATCATATTGAAGGACATATAGCTGCAAACTTTATTGGGAATCCAGATATTGAATTTCCAGCAGTGGCATTAGTTGTATCTGGTGGACACACTGAATTACTATTTGTACCAAAACCGGGAACATATGAATTAATAGGTGCAACAAGAGATGATGCAGCAGGAGAGTGTTTTGATAAATGTGCCCGCATTTTGGGATTAGATTATCCGGGCGGTCCAGAAATTTCGAAATTAGCAGCTAAAGGAGATTCGACAATTCATCATTTACCAAGCCCGATGTTAGATAGCGATAATTCTGATTTTTCTTTTTCTGGTTTGAAGACAGCGGTATTATATTTCCATCGTGATAATCCTGATGCAAAATTAGAAGATGTATGCGCATCCATTGAAAATGCGATTGTAAATGTTTTGGTAGCTAAAACAAAAAAAGCGTTAAAGGTGCATGGCGCAAAATCATTGTTAGTTGGAGGTGGTGTGGCAGCAAATTCTGCATTACGTACAGAATTAGAAAACTTGAATGCTAATATTTACATTCCAGCGCCAGAATTTTGTACAGATAATGCAGCGATGATTGCGGCAGCTTGTAGATTTCATGAACAACCTACAGATTTATTTTCATTTAAAGCTAATCCAAATTGGGAATTAACACCACGCTGATTATATGGATGATAGAAGAGGTAGTAAAAGGAAGAGTCTATTAAGCATGGGAAATGAAACCATGGTTTATGGTGTAAAGAAAGAAGATGGTACTGATAGTAAATTGGTAATCAAACATTTAGAAGGAAGATTTGGTAAAGGATCTGAAGAAGGATTTGATGAAGAAACTGCATATGAATTGCGGGATCGGTATAAAAGTCTGCAGAAACACTATGGAAAATATATTCCACGGCAATGGGTGATGCCACATTATAGTGAGAAACCTAGGAAAAGTTTTTTTTTGGCTCAGGAGAGATTACAGCCAGCAGAACCAGCAGATGTATATGAATATGAAATTGGTGGTTTACAGGAAAAAAGTCGTGTCCAATTAGCAGAGATAGCAGGTTTACTAAAAACTAGTTATCGAGAATATGAAGAAACCGGAACTGATGAAGGTAATTTGCCATTTGATTTATTAGGTGATACAAATTTAATGGTTACTAAGGATGGAGATGTTAGATATATTGATTCTGGTTTTTCCATTCGGCGTTATTCAGAAATGTCTGACGTGCATTTAAATGAAGATTTTAAAGCTCGAGTTGCTTGGCTGGAATTGATAGCTGAAGTTAATCCGGAAGACATAATAAATGATGAATTTTATACTTCTGTATTTGAAGAGTTTGAAAAAAAGAGTGGATTAAGGAGATCGGATATTGAAAGAGATCCAAATAAATTATTAAGACAAATTGCTAACTATACATTCGGAATTTATTAAAATATGACTTATTCAAAAGATAACGGTAAATACTTAATTCGTTTAATGCCAGATGAGGAATTAGTTGAAAGTTTAACAACTTTTTGTAAAGAACATAATATTTCTGGTGGAACAATTATTGGTTTAGGAGCAGCTAAAGAAGTGGAACTGGGATTTTTTAGTGTTGATACTAAGGAATATAAAAAGAAAACTTTTACCGGAGAATTTGAGGTATCAAATCTAACCGGAAATATTTCGGCAGAAAAGTTGCACATTCACATGACGATTGGAGATGAAAATTTTCAAGCTTTTGCTGGTCATTGTAACAGGGCTATAGCGAATCCAACACTGGAAGTGATGATTTCTCCTTATCAAGAGACGCACCGGACACATGATGATTACAGTGGTTTGCAGTTATTGGAGCTAGATGAAACAACTTGACAGGTAACACTAATTTAACATATTATTAGCTTACAATTATAAAAGTTCTGACCCTGGAGTAGTGTCACCAGGCGAGCTGGATTTAATAAATCACGGTGGATCCGTAATCTCCAATTAATGAAGTGAAACTGATGGGTGGTACCGCCACGCTTGGCCCCATCTACCGATTCACTTTTTTTATTTTTTATGAATTATCAAGATAGAATATACGGCACAACAGATATTATCGAACCTGCGATTTTAGAGATCATGGCTTCGGATGCTATGCAGCGTCTTAAAAAAGTTAATCAGTATGGAGCTAGCTTTTATCGATTTTCACATTTAACTACTAATAGATTTGAGCATTGTGTAGGAGTGTATTTATTGTTGCGTAAGTTTAATGCAACTTTAGAAGAGCAGATTGCTGGCTTATTACATGACGTTCCTCATACAGCGTTTTCTCATGTGATTGATTTTGTGTTTGGTGGGTCTGAAGTGGGAACGTTCCATGAAGAATTTCATAAAGAAGTTGTGTTGAATTCTCAAATTCCAGAGATTTTAAAGAAACATAATTTTTCTGTTGATGAGTTGCTAGATAAACATCGATTTCATTTATTAGAGCGAGATTTGCCAGATTTATGCATGGATAGAGTGGATTACTTCTTTCGAGATTTGGTTACAGATAATATGTTAACCACTCCAGAAGCTATGAAGATTTTAGATGACATGATTCGTGTGGAAGACAATATTGCTTTTGAACACGAAGCGGTGGCTAGACAATTTGCAGATAAATATAGAGAAGGTGATGCGCGATTGTGGGGCCATCCTTTACAAGCGGCACTTTATTATTTATTTGCCGAGGCAATTAAGATAGCTTTGTTTGAAAATGTTATTACATTTAAAGATTTATTCTCAGTTGATGAAATTGTGTATGAGAAATTAGCTCAATCGCAACATGAGAAAATTGTAGGTAACTTAGAGCTAGTGAATCATCTTAAAGTAGAGGAAGATCCAATTAATTATGATTTTTTTATCAAGACGAAAATTAGAATTGTAGATCCTTATGTGATGCAGGATAATGAATTAGTCAGGTTGTCAGATTTAGATGATGAATTTAAACAAAACAATGAGGCTTATCGAATAAAAAGACAGGCCGGATATTACTTGAGAATTTTAAATAAGAAATAGTGTATGACATTACCTAAAGCTTACGAGTGGAAAGAGCATGAAGATAAAATTTATCAAAGTTGGGAAGATTCTGGAATGTTTAATCCAGATAATTTACCTGATGGAGAGCCATATACGATTGCTTTGCCACCACCTAATGTTACCGGTACGTTGCATTTAGGGCATGCAGTAATGTTGGCGATTGAAGATGTGATGATTCGATATCAACGGATGCAAGGTAAAAAAGCCTTATGGATTCCGGGCACAGATCACGCAGGAATTGCCACTCAAACTAAAGTAGAAAAGATACTCATAAAAGAAGGCATTGCTGATCCTAGGCATGAGCTTGGCAGAGAGGCGTTCTTAAAGAGAGTGGAGGAGTTTGCTGCTGAATCGCATGACACTATTGTGAATCAAGCAAAAAAAATGGGAGCGTCTTTGGATTGGTCACGAGAGGCATATACTTTTGATGAAGCAAGAAGCAAGGCTGTAAAAACAGTATTTAAAATGATGTACGAAGATGATTTGATTTATAAAGGAGATCGGGTTGTTAATTGGTGTCCAAGATGTAAATCAACTTTATCTGATGATGAGGTAGAGTATCGAGAAGAAAAAAGTAAGTTTTATTATTTTAAGTATGGGCCTGTAATAATTGGTACTGCTCGGCCAGAAACAAAGTTTTTAGATAAAACCATTATTGTGCATCCAGCTGATGAGCGTTATCAAGATATGATAGGCAAGGAGTTTGATGTGGAATGGATTGATGGCAAAGTTGCAGCTAATATGATTGCTGATGAAGCAGCAGATAAAGATTTTGGTAGCGGGGCGATGACAATAACACCAGGACATAGCATGGTGGATTTTGAATTAGCTAAGAAGCATGATTTACCAATTGTTAAGATTATTGATGAAGACGGAAATTTTACCAAGGCAGCTGGTGAATTTGCTGGTAAGAATGCCAGGGAATCACGAGATGAGATTGTAGCGCGATTACAAGAAAAGGGATTGGTAGACAGAATTGATGAGGATTATGTACATAATCTTTCTATTTGCTATCGTTGCGATTCGGCAATAGAGCCTTTGCCAAAAATTCAGTGGTTCATTGATGTGAATAAAAAATTTAAACACCACGTGTCTGGAAAAGAGGTATCATTAAAACAGTTAATGCAAGAAGCAGTTAAATCAGATGATATTCAAATTATTCCAGATCGTTTTAACAAAATATATTTTCATTGGATAGATAATTTACGAGATTGGAATATCAGCCGGCAAATCTGGTATGGCCATAGAGTTCCGGTTTGGTATAAAGGTGATGAAATATATGTAGGAGTTGAGGAGCCAGCAGGTGAAGGTTGGGAGCAGGATCCAGATACACTTGATACTTGGTTTAGTTCTGGTTTATGGACATTTTCTACTCTGGGTTGGCCAGACAAAACGGAAGATTATAAAATGTTTCATCCAACTAATGTTTTGGAAACTGGTTATGATATTTTATTTTTTTGGGTAGCTCGAATGATTTTGATGACTACTTATGCAGTGGGTGATGTGCCATTTAAAAATGTTTATCTACATGGATTGGTGCGAGATAAGGATGGACGCAAGATGTCTAAATCTTTAGATAATGCAATTGATCCTTTGGATATGATTGAGAAGTATGGTACCGATGCCTTAAGGTTAGCTTTAATGGTTGGCACAACTCCAGGAAATGATTCTCGTTTGTATGAGGAAAAAATTGCTGGCTACCGAAATTTCGTAAATAAAATTTGGAATGTATCGCGCTATGTTTTGTTACAAGAGGTAGGTGATCAAATTAAAGAAGAGTCGTTGGCAGATAAGTGGATTAAATCTAGATTAGCAGACGTGATTAATAAAGTTACTGCAGATATAGAAAATTATCGGTTTAGTGCAGCTGCAGAGTTAGCTTATGATTTTCTTTGGCATGAGTTTGCAGATTGGTATGTAGAGATTACAAAGTTTCAGCCAAATCCTTTATTGGCGCAAGAAGTGTTAGAGACAACATTAAAATTATTACATCCATTTGTACCATTTGTAACTGAGGTGTTATGGCAAGAGCTAGGCAAAGAGCAGATGTTGTTAATTTCCGAGTGGCCACAAGCTAGTGAGATTGATCGGGATAAAAAAATGGAAAAAGAGTTTGCTTTGTTGCAAGATATTGTTATTCAAATTAGAAATTTGCGGGGTCAATATAAAATTAGTTATGCAAAACAAATTTCTGTATATTCTGCAAACAATATATCTCCACAAGTGCGTGAAATTATTGAGAAATTATGTAAAGTTGATTTTGGAGATAAAATAAAGGATAGTGCGTCTACGGAAATTACAAATGCTAAATACTCACTTACTATAAATCTAGGTGATGTGATTGATGTGGTGGCAGAACAGAAAAGATTGCAGAAAGAAATAGATAAACTGAACGGATATGTAATTGGATTAGAAAAGAAGCTGGGTAATGAAAGTTATACAGGTAATGCTCCTGCAGATGTGGTGGAGCGAGATAAAAAAAATCTAGCAGAAAAAAAAGAAACGCTTACTATTTTACGAGAATCGTTTGAAGCATTGAGTTAAACTACCCTCTCTTGATGAGGAGAGGGGCTGGGGGAGAGGTATTAATCAATTACTGCAACGCGTAGTACTTCCGAAACAGATGTATCTCCTGCGAGAGCTTTTAGAATACCATCTTGTGCCATGCCTACCATACCAGTTTTATGTGTAATTTCTTTCATTTGATATTCGGAAACATTACCAGATAAAGTTAGTGCTTCGATATCTTTATTCATTGTAAATACTTCATAGATACCTACGCGTCCTTTATAACCTACGTCACCGCAAGTTGCACAACCTTTTCCTTCATAAAAAGTCATGTTCTCAACATCAACTTTTTCTTCACCAGAATTTTCTGGAATATCTAAAATTAGTTTTTTCACGCGCTCTAATGTTTCTAAATCAAGAGTAACTTCAGTTTTACAATCTTTACATATTTTACGTACCAAACGTTGTCCTAGAATAGCGTTCATTGCAGGAGCTAATAAGAATGGTGGTACACCCATGGATAAGAATCTAGGAATTGCACCAGCAGCATCATTGGTATGAATGGTGGATAGTACTAAGTGACCAGTAAGAGCTGCTTGAATTGCAGTTTCAGCAGTTTCTAAATCACGGATTTCACCAACCATGATTACATCTGGATCCTGACGTAAAATAGCTCTTAAACCTTTACTAAATGTATAGCCTTTGGAATGATCAATTTGTGATTGAGCAACACCAGGTAATCTATACTCAATAGGATTTTCTAAGGTAATAATCTTTGTATCAGGCGTATTTAATTTATTTAATATGGCATACAAAGTTGTAGTTTTACCAGAACCGGTTGGTCCGGTGGTTACAATCATTCCCTGTGGTTTTTCGATTTCATATTTTAAACGATTAAATGCAGAATCTCGGAAACCAAGTTGCTCGAAACTTAAACCAACCGATGATGATTTTAATAAACGCATTACTACTGATTCGCCATAAGCAGTTGGCATAGTAGAAACACGAATATCCATCTTGTCGGTTTCAAACTTAATGGTAATTCTACCATCCTGAGGTATGTGGTTGATGTTAATTTTTAATCCCGAGATAGTCTTGATACGAGCAATCAATCGGTGCCAAATACTTTTGGGGATTTTTGCAGCAATTTGAAGAATGCCATCTACACGATAACGTATTGTTATGTAGGTTTCCTCTGCTTCTATATGAATATCAGATGAGTTAACATTTAAAGCCATGGCAATGATAATGGCGAACGCTTCTGTCATATTCACTTCCGCGAGTCGTTTCTCCATGGTTGGATAATCTTTGATTTCCTCTTGAAAACGCTCTAGATCTTCTTTGGTTATTTTAACTTCTGTTTCTATTTTTTTTACTCGCGCAATATTTTTATATAACTTAAAAGCCTCATTTAGGCTGTGTTCAGAAGTTAGATAAATAGCAATGTTGATCCCAGGGAATGTTTTTTGGATGTCTGAAATAGTGTCATTTAATTCTGGATGATCTGGTAATCTAGTAGCTAATCTTATTTGGCCACCTAATTTGAAGAAGGCTACAGTTTGCATTTTCCGCGCCTGATCTTCTTTTATTAATGACAATACTTCAGGACCAACAGGAAATCCTTGGAGATTGATATATTCCATACTCAACTCGGCAGCTCTTTGTTGAATTAGCTCTTCTTTTTTATCCAGCCCCATTGCTTGCATTTTCTCTATCAACTTTTCTGCAGGATCATCTTCAGTAACATTGGGCTTATTACCACCCTTGGCTGGCTGTTGAGTTGTTGTAGTGCTTGTAGACTGCTGACTTTTTTTGTTAGCAGCTAGTAAGTCTTCTATGCGTTGAACCATAAAATGATTATAACATAAAAAGCAGGTTTATCGCATATGATGCACCTGCTTTTGAAATCTTATTTTACTAGAGATCTGATTTTGTCATGGATTAAAGTTTGAGCCATTTGTAATGAACTGTGCGGCACAGATGCATATACAAAATTGTTTGAGCCATGTGCAGACCAGTCTTTGAATTCGGTTAGCCCATTAATATATGGCGCTGTATAGATAATTGCATTTATTTGCATGTGACCTCGCTCATCAGGTTGTTCATAAACAATATAGATATTTTTGGCATCAGGTGTATTCACAATTAATTCATCAATGACAGATTCTAAATCTAGCGGGCTACTATCGGTTTCTACAAAATCTTCTCGTTTTAAGACAGACCATACAATTTTATACTCAGAATCTACTTCTAACTTAGATAAAGCTCTGCCCCATAGTTTAAGAGATTGTAATGATTTTGTTTGATAAAGATGTTTTACAATATCTTCACGGCGCGCACCATTAGATATTAAATGACTGGCTATTGCTAGCGATCGGGGAGTAACATCATTAGTTTTGAATGATTTGGTTTTAGAAATAATTCCAGTAAGCAGGTTAGTTGCAATGAATTCATCAAGTAAACCACCACTAAGATTAGTTGATAATTCAAATATAATTTCAGATATACTAGTTGCTGTTACATTTACTACATTAATTTGTCCAAACTGTTCATTTCCAGGATGGTGATCGATATTAAGAATTGGCGTGTGATAAAAGAATTCAGCATTATCTTCAAATACTTTTCCAATTGAGTTTAAATCTCTGCTATCAAGTACTATTATTAAATCGTATGAGTACTGGCTGGTTGAAGTATTTATACTATTGTTATCAAATTGACCTCGTTGTGGAGTAACGTAGATTTGGAGTTTATTACCTTGAATATCATAAGTAAGGTTTTGTACTGAAGTATCTGTAATATCTAAGGAAATAACAAATTTCTTCGCAGCGGCTAGATTATTTTCAATTTCTTCGCTTTTTGGCAAGAATTTGTGGTTATTAGGTAATGCAAAACCATCAGAAACAACTTTACTGTATTTTCCCATCTTTTGTAATATGCTATGTATAGCTAAACCAGATGCAATTGCATCCGTTGTGGGGTTTGCTGGTAAACACACTAAAATATTAGAATGCTGGTTAATCAGCGATGTAATTTGATCTTCAATCGATAATGACATTAAATAATATAAAATATAAATAGAGAACAGATATTGCGTTAAAAACGCCACTGTAAACCATTATTTTAGCCCTATTCCTTTGGTTTTCGCCAAAAGAATAGGTTAACGTAACACAATTTAAGATTATGTCAAGGGGTGTTATTATTAGCTATTTTTATAACTATTTACTGCTAAAATAAGTAGCTTTATACAATAATAAGGCCATGCTATAATCGTTTAGATGATTTCTCGATATACCCTATTGAAAGAAAATTATAAAGGAATTCTTTTCCTTATAGTTGCGGTTTTGGCTGGTATTGCTTTAATGCAGAATCCTCCTGCTGGCTTGTCTGTGGCTGGTTATCGTGCCGTGGTTGTATTTGGTATGTGCGTAGTGTTTTGGGTAGCACATGTTTTGCCATTAGCCATTACATCATTATTGGCAATTGTTTTATTACCTTTATTTGGAATTTTAGAGACAGCGGAAGCTTATAGCCTATTTGGAAATTCAGCTGTCTTTTTTATTATTGGAGCGTTGATTCTTTCTACCGGATTAGTTACTACCGGATTAGCAGAACGGATAGCTTTATGGGTATTGCGACGTTCCGGAAATAAACCAAAAAGATTGCTAGCTGGGGTTTATTTTTTATGTGTAGTTACTTCCTTTATCATGCCAGAACATGCAGTAGCTGCAATGATGTTGCCAATTGTTTTACAGATGATTCATTGGTTAAAGTTGGAACCATATAAATCAAATTTCGGTAAAGCATTATTGCTCGCAATTGTTTGGGGAACGCTTACTGGTGGTGTGGCTACATTTTTAGGTGGGGCTAGAAATATATTAGCTGTAGCTATCTTAGAAGAAAATACTGGTTTATCAATTTCTTTCACTGATTGGGCTGTTGCGATTTTACCCATAAGTATTGTAATTGCAATTGTTGGTTTCTTCTTGTTACAGAAAATGTTTCCAATTGAAATTGATACTACCGAATCTGTGCATATAAAATTAATAGAGAAAAGGAAATCACTTGGTAAATTATCTGATGATGAAATTACAATGTTAGCAATCTTGGTTGCTACAGTTGGAGCATGGATATTTTTAAGCGAAAGTCTTGGCTTGGCCAATATTGCGATAATTTCTGTAGTCGTAATGTTTTTATTTCGAGTTGTGCGTTGGCAAGATGCAGAAGAGCATGTGAATTGGGGAATTATTTTAATGTATGGTGGTGCTATTGCTTTGGGAGTTGCTTTAGAAAGAACAGGAGCTGCATTATTTATTACAAATAGTGTTTTGGATATTATCCCGGTTCATCCTTGGGTGCTTGTGATAGGTTTGATTATTTGTACATTGGCTTTTACGGAGGTAATGTCTAATGCTGCAGTGGTAGCTATGTTAATGCCAGTAGCATTAAGTATTGCACTAACTTATAATTTGAATCCTATTGGTATAGCATTTATTATCGCGGTGCCTGCTGGATTTGCTTTTATGATGCCAATGGGGAGCCCTCCGAATGCACTGGCATATTCGGCAAACTTTTATACATTAAAGGATACTATTAGAGCTGGTATATTTATGAATATTATTGCTTTAGTAATTTTTATTATTGGCGCTTTAGTTTGGTGGCCGTTAGTAGGGGTTTCTATTTTTTAGAATGTGAATATGAATTTATTAGTATTATCAACATTAAGACAATCTAAAGCTACAGTTAAACAAGCTTTAGATTTAGCGGAACAAGATAAAACAAAGTTGATAATTTTATTTGTAGTAGATGATGTTATTACAAATGAAGCAATTTCCGATATTAAACAAAATAGTTTTTTAGATAGAGCTGCTAGTCAGGTAGTAGCTAAGGTGTTAGCTGATGAATATATTGAACGGGGAGATAGGATGTTGCTGGAAATTGCAGAGCTAGCAGAACAACGCGGTGTTGCATCAGAAAAAATATTAAAAACAGGCTCCTTGATTACAGAAGTTAAAAAAATTACGCAAGAGAAAGATATTAATAGAATTATTATTACAAAAAGAGATCGTTCTAAATTTTCTAGATTATTATTTGGTTCTCCATTGCAAGAGTTGCAGGAATCTTTGGATATTCCAATCGACATTATCGAGGAATAATTTGTGTTGACAAGGCCGTATATGGTCTTTAATCTATAGGGGCCACTGTGGCATCAACGACGTTCCTATCCCTTGGAACTACTCCCGTCCCCTGGGAGTTTCTGCACCCAACAGAAGAGGAGGATGTGCAAGATGTGTGTTTATATTTTTGGTGTCCGAACTGCGACAGTCGATCAGAAGGGTCGTCTGATGCTTGCCAATCACTTCATGAATCCACTGTACGGAGAGTACGGACCGGACGAAACGTTCTACATGACTTCGTTCCGGGATGGTTCACTCCATGTGTTTCCTATGTCCGAGTGGATCGAGATGGTCCAGACGCCGGCTGGTCGGATTCTGGACGGAGTTCAGGCCTTCGCTGGTGAACCCGTAAATACGGACGGTCAGCGTCGTTTGACGATTCCCAGCAGGATTCGAGATGAGCTGAACATTCAGGTCGGTACCAGACTGGAAGTGAAATGGGACAGGACGCACTTCGTGTTCACGTGCCAACAGTCGGCATGATGCCGTGAGGAGGACACGGCAGACGGAATTACGCTCTCAAACAGCTGGTTCCGTCTTCCCCCAATGCGAATCATATATGGTTCTTATTGGCCGGAAGTTATCTATTTATGCTTTAGGTATTGACAAAAGCCCTATTATAGGGTATATTTGTTAGTAATTTTATTGATAAATATTGGATTTATAAACATATGGGAGAACCAAAGAGAGAACCAAGATTAAAAATGCCAACTACTCCAGCAGAACCTCGTAGAGATTCTGGAATGCCAGTTAGTAGATCTAGAGAAGATGTGATGATGCAAGGTGCCAGAGATGGTGATGAATCGGCACAAGTATCTGCAGGAGAACAAAGAGCTGCATTAATAACGAAAATTGATAGCTTGAAAGCTGGCTATGATGCGGAAAATGAAAATCTAGTTGTAGCTCAATCTATTTTGGATGAATCAAGTAAATTTTCTGGGAGTGGGGATTTAACACAATATGAAGAAGCAGTTACTGCTGCAAAGCAGGCTAGGGATGAAGCATATTCTTTATTTCAAGGCGCTGTTAGGGAATTGAAAGTGCTTGATAAAGGAATTATGGAAGCAATTAATGAAGATGAAATAGAGACTGATGCAGGTCCATCAGCTAGTCCAGAGTCAGCAGGATCAGATTTTGCTAGTAGAGTAAGTGAAGATGTAGTACGAGAAAATGCAGCAAGTGGAATACGAGAAGTTCGAACTTCAGAAGCAGTTGAAACGAATTCACTTTTAGAAGAGCAAGCAAATTTTGTAAAAGCTCAAGCAGAAACAGTTGTACAGTTAAGACAGGAGTTAGCGAAAGCTGGCCAAGCTGTACTTGATTCTAATTCTGAAGTTAATATACGAAGAGCTAAAGCTGCAAGAGAGGCTTATGCAGTTGCGGCAAGTCTTCAGTTTGCTGGAGAAAATTGGAATACTGCATATGGAGAATTGACGGGTGAAGTAGTGCCAATAGCTGGAGAAAAAATGGATGCTAATGGGTATCCAATAGATGATACTGATACAGTTGAAAATGATTTACGATATAAAGAACAACTATCTAGAAATTTAGATGATCCAGAGAATAGAGCTGATGCAGTTGGTAAGTTAGAAACCTATTTAGCAGGAAAACATAAAGGTGTATCAAGAAAAACTTCAAGAGGTTCAAATGCTATGAGCCCTAGAGATGCTAGAGCAGCTATGCCACATAAAGATAGAAGACCGGAATCAAGAGCGGCACAGTATAATGAATAATTAGATAGAGAAATTTATAAAGTAGGGACATGATAAACAGTAGAGACATGCCATGGAATGTCTCTACTGTTTTTTATTTAAGTTATTTTGATTCTCACCGATAGCTATTAAGTAGCTAATAACCATTGGGGAGGCGGGGAAACGTTATGCATGCATAACAATTTCCCCCACCTGTTGCTACGTACATTGGTACGTGGCTCCAGGTGTCCTCCTAGATCTTTATTCCGTGTTTGGGACGATCGGGTTCACCTTGACATTCCAGTTGCTGGGACGATCGATGCGCCGGAATTCTGGGCGGTTGCGCACCACGCCCCAGTAGAGTTCGCGGAGCTGAGTACCGAGTGGACCAGGTGCGAAGGAAGGGGTCCAGCCCAGTTTGCGAGCATTCACGGGCTGAAAATTTTCATCCAGCCACGCTTTGTATGCCGGCCCTACTCCGTCTCTGAAGATCTCAGGTGGAAGGATGGGTGCTTCACGCATCCAGCGTTGGTCCAAGCTAATGTTCCTCACACTAGCAAGACCACTCCAGGAACCAGCCACCCAGAGTTCGTCCGCATGGATCAGGTGATCCAATGTCAGGCGTTGGTTCACGATTACTTCCCAGCCCAGCTTATGGGCCAAGTAGATGAGTGTGTCAGTGGTGATCGAATTCAGTCGGCCGGATTCCAGGCGTGGCACACGCATCTGAATTTTCTTGTCCGACAGGCGGACGATGGCTACCGGGATGCTACCACTGGTCTCGGCGATTTCGGTGCCGTTCCAGTTGAGCATCAGAATTTCGTTGAAGCCTAGTCCCTTGGCAACGACGCCTTTCCAGAAGTGGGCCAAGTCGTAGTTGCCGGCCGCCTTTTCGAAGGGGCGACCCATGAAAATGTTGGGTCGGCGACAGAGCATGCCAGGGAACAGCAGATCCAGCCCTTCAGCCGGAACATATTCTGTCAGGTCTCGCGTGAAGTTGATCACGTGGCCGTGACCGCGGGTTCCAACACCGAGAGCGACGCCACCCTGCACCACTAGCGTCCGTCCGTAGACGTCCTTGGCCCGCGTGAGGTGAGGGATGCCGAGGCCCAGACTGGTTATGGACCAGTCTACGAGCATGTTTGTGCTCGGGAAATCTCCCAGAACGGGAATGGCCAAAGCGTTCTGGTGAATGCGCGTCATGTGGTCTTCCGGGCGGAACATCCAGTGCGTATCGTCCTCGGGACGGCGCCAGGCTCCATAGCCGGAGATGCGTGCGAGGCCGTAGTTGACGGCGCTGGCTCGGGGATCGATGCCGACCATGTCAGTGTGGTAGATGGCTCCGTCTACCATGGTGAAGGGATGATGTTCGCCAGCGTTCTTGTTGGGAGAATCGCCGACGATGATGACATTGCGACTAACGTGCTGGGTACCCATGAGAATCCTCTCGGTTTGTGCCCTTTTGTAATATTTGGGCGGTGAAATGTACAGATCGTGCCCAACACATTACTAGTTTTGGATTACCTAGTCAATGTTTTTAGGTATGTTATGCTATTACTATGCCAAACGTAATAATCTGGATTTATATCGTATTACAATGTGTTTTGCTAATAGCATTGTTAGGAATAATATGGAGAGTGCTACCAATTATTTTTTTATATAATCGGCCCCTACCATTTGTACCAACTCAACAAAAGGTAGTTAATTTGATTATTGAGTCTGGAGTTTTGAAAAATAAAAAAAATATTGTTGATCTTGGTTGTGGTGATGGTGTCTTAATTTCTGGCTTAAGGAAAAAGTATAAAGATGCAGAGTTTTTTGGAGTGGAAATAAGTTCTAATTTAGCACGAATTGCAAGGTTGCGATTTTTGTTAGCAAAAAGTAAACCAAAAATTGAACAAGGTGATATGTTTATGTATCCAATCAGCGATGCAGATGCAATTGTTGGATTTTGGATTCCTAAATTGATGCCAAAAATTTCAGAAAAGTTTATTAAAGAGTGTAAACCTGGTTGTATAATTGTAAGCAATATGTTTGAACTACCACAGGATGCAGAAAAGTATTTTTCAAAAGAAAGAATTGATCATAAAAAAGAAAAAATCTTTATTTATCAAAAAATGTAAGGACACGCCATGGCATGTCCTTACATTTTTGTCTGTTTTGTTAGTAAATGCCTTGTTAAAGCAATGGCCATAGTTATACCGTACAAAGATAGTAGAAATAATCCAACTTTCGGTAACCCTAACATGCAAGGAATTAGCATTGCTGTTCTGCCTGGAACTGGTCGTAAAGGAGAACCTGCTATCATGTTCGATAAGAAAACTAATCCATAAATATCAAGGCCAATTATCCATAATGGTTCACCTAACCAAAACGTTAAAGCACTAAACATGAGGATCATTAATATAGTATCAACGTAATAATCGAAAGTTTTGCCAAATTTAGATACTGTATTTGTGTGTCTAGCTAATGCACCATCAACGCCATCTAAAAATAAACTTAAAAACATAGCTAGCACAAAGTACCAGTAATTAATGAATAGTAACCAGATACTAAGTATTCCCAATATAAAACCAGCTATCGTAACAGCTGAAGGCGAAATTTTTAATACTACACAGAATTTGGCAAAAGGTTGAAATATCAAATCTTTATATTTGCGCATCCATTGATGCCACCGGCCTTCTGCTTGGAGGTCTTCTAAAAATTTACTCATCAATACAGTGTACATGAATTGGTTAGGAAAATAAATTGACCTGAATTAAGTTTTTCTATAATATTATCGAGCTAACCTTAATGTTCATCAATAATACAGGATGGGATAGACAATGATTAGGCCATATGATGTCGCAGTGGTCGTTCTCAGTGGTCGAGTGCATCTGTACGAAGGTCATTTCGCGAA
Organism: bacterium; assembly: GCA_030698395.1. GTDB lineage: Bacteria > Patescibacteriota > Patescibacteriia > UBA9570 > UBA9570 > JAUYKW01. The sequence goes on along the minus strand of JAUYKW010000026.1, from coordinate 35,269 downwards.
CGTCGTGGTGCATGCAGTACGGGTCATGCGGTTGTGGGGTGCCTCGGTGTTGGTACTCACCAATGCATCCTTTCAGCCACACCGGCTGATGGTGATTACGGATCATATCAACCTGACGGGCACTAATCCATTCTCGGGGAAGTTGGATAGTCGATGGGGTATCCCGCAATTCCCAGATCTGACGCAGATCTATGATTACGAGCTGAGCCTGATTTTGAGAGTTGCTCTTCATGAACTGGAGATTCAGTTCTGCAAGGGTGTGTATGCTGGCTTGGCGGAGGGACCGTTGATGCATCAGGATGTGGTTGATGCGATCCAGGTGGGAATGAAACAGTAGGATCCAGGGCGTACAACCACTGATAATTTATCATGTTCATGTTCGATCCGTCCTTGTAGAGATTACAATTGATTAGTCTCTAAAAGAACGGTATACTGTTATACTCATGAAAAATATTATATTAGCAATAGCATCATTCATTATATTTTTACCTGTTATGGCATCGGCGCAGGAAGTATTGCCAGTGGTAGATTCTTATTCTACAGATTTTATATCTGTAATAGAAACAGAACCATACAGCTCAACTTTTGCAATTTATGGTGAGAATTTTAATTATTTATTAGGTGGTGATGTTTCAGTTTGGTTAGGGCCGTTTGAAGCTACAAGTATTGCCGGAAATTCCACTGGCATGAATATCACTATTACTGTTGATCATTCTTTGTTGGAGCGACGTAATGCAACATACGAACTTGTAATAAAGAATACTGGTGAACCTGTTGTAATCGCAGATAAAAAAATTCAGATTTTTGATCCTTTTTTAGGAAGCTATAAAAAACAACGCGTAAAAAGATATCTGAATCATACTCCTCATGTAAAAAAGTCTACCAAGAGAACTGTGGGGTTAAATGTTCATTGGGCGTTGGGAAGTAATGCAAATGACGATGAACAATTTGCGAGTAAGCTTGATAGCTCTAATACAAAATGGGCACGGGAGCATTTTAGTTATAAGTTAATCATGGGAGACGATTCTAGTGCTTGGTTAAAAAGATACGATCAAACAATGTTGAAGTATAAGGATAGAAACATGCGAGTAGTTGGAATGTTAGCATATGGTGAAGCGAGTAACGAGCATCATCCTCCCGGAAAAGAAAAATGGCAGCGTTATGTAACAAAGGTTGTAAAAAGATATCGTAATTACGTTGATGTTTGGGAAATCTGGAACGAACCAGATAGCCCAGATTATATGACGCCAAATAATTGGAAAACATATAAGCCAATTTTAAAAGTTGGATCCAGAGTAATTAGGAAATATGATAAAGATGCCATAGTTTTAAATGGAGCGATTGCAAATATCAATGATCAGGATTTTATTAAGCAGATGTACGAAGAAGGTAAACCATATTTCGATGAGTTGAACGTACATTTATATTACTGTGATGAATTTCGAGACGATGGAGAAGATTTAGGAAGATTGCAGATGGATTGGGAAGCATTGAATAGATTAGTTTCTACATATCGCAAGAATGAGAAAATTTGGGTTACCGAAATGGGATGTTCCACTGGAGAGTATGGCATAGATGATACATTAGTACGACGATATACAAAGCAGGCTGTTAAATTGTTGCGTTCATATAAATACACTCGCCCTATTCTGCTATATACTATCCGGGATCGGACATATCTAGATGCTTATGAGGCCTATTTTGGATTACTCCAGGAAGATTTTACCAATAAGCCAGTGTGGCGGTGGTATAAAGATTTAAGAAAAAAGTAATAAGCAATTACGTGGTAGAGAGCTTTTGAGCTTTTTGCAATAAAGCGATTACTTCTTCGTCTGTAGTTTGGTTAAACTCGGTATAGAACATACCAACTGCACCAAAGAAGATTGGGGCATCTAGGTAAATAACTTCATCAACTTTGGGTATAATTGTTTCTATAGAATCCTTGGCAGTTACTGGTACAGCTACAATAATTTTTTTTGCATTTTTTATTTTTACAGATTCAATTGCTGCTAGCATGGTGTATCCAGTTGCTATGCCATCATCTACAATGATTGCTGTTTTGTCTGTTAAGTCTAGTGGTGGACGATTTCCTCGGTAGGTGACAAGTCTACGATTTGCTTCTACTTTTTCTGTTTTTACAGTTTTATCGATGTATTCTTGTGATACGTTGGAGCTGTAAATCGTGTTGTCATCAAAAAAACCTTCTCCATCTTCGGCGATTGCTCCGATTGCGAATTCTTCATTTCCGGGTGCACCTATTTTGCGTGGCACTACAATATCTAGTGGGCAGTTTAATTTATTTGCAACTTCATAGCCTAATATCACCCCTCCTCTGGGTAGAGCTACAACCATAGTATCTTTTTGATTTTTATAATCAGTCAGAGCGGTAGCTAATTTTTTTCCGGCGTCTACACGGTTTTTAAATATCATGCCTTAATTATAGCAAATAAGAACACGACCCGAGAAATCCATTGGTGCAGGATGTTCTCGGGTCTTGTTCCTCCTCACTTTCGGAATGCTTCTGGCGCTGTCGGCCAGAATACTCCGCACCAGCAGTTCTCCACGGTGGGAGTACACTCGAAGGTGCAGGTGGTACCGTACCGGAGTTGCGTTTCTTCTCCTTGGGATCTGCATCAGGACGGCACTAGACGGTCCGGATCGGTGGATCGTGCAGGTGCTGATGTTGTCCCTCGGATTGATGACTGTTTCTCGCTTACGGGTTCGGAGCCTGGCCATGCCGTATGCCCAAGCAGCCGTAGCTTCACTGACTCTCAATGTTCTGTAAAATATCACCTCTCTGTCCTCTCATTAGGTGTTTCCTTTACAGGAATCACACAAGCGGTGGCATATTTCGAAAAAAGTGTGGCTAAATATTCGCTTAAAACGAAATTAATGTCAAATAAAAAATCTTCCATTTCAAATGGTTTGTTTGGAACATTAATTTTATGTGGAGATGTGAATAATAACGGCAACGATGATGCTATAGCATTAGCAACTGGCTTTGCTGGTATACATCCTACAGCCGTAGGATATGCGAGGGTGTTTCTAGGATTGTAATATTACGCTACCTAAAAAGATCTAACGTAAAATAAGTAGAGACATGCCATGGCATGTCTCTACTTATTTATTTACAATCATTTTTATTTACTAACCAAATCTTCAATTTCCAAATCAGTAATTTTTGTGATGCCGGTAATCAAATATACTAATGCTACTATCATTACAATGGTCGATGGCAGAGCAATTACCGGGTAACTAAGAGCAGTTAATTTTCCTAGTTCTGCAGTAAACTCTGGTGTACCGGAAGGGCTAATAACAATTACTTTGGCTAGAATATAATTTAGTGTTGCTGATAGCATGAAGGATCCTACTATTAAATAATTCACAATTTTCATGCGTTTTTTATAAGCAAATTCTGCTTTATGGAGCTTGAGTGAGGTATTAATTTTTTCCATATCTAACATTTCAGCTAGAAGTTTTTCTACAAAAGAAAACTTTGTTCTTGTAGAAAATAAAATCGCCAGTCCAATAATGAGTGGTACAGCAGCTTCTTTTACTGCAATCCATTTAATATCTAAATGTAATAATCCTATACCACCAGTTAGAAATATACTAATAATTCCTAGTATAGAAATAAAATTATATTTTTTTCGTTTGATAAAATCATAAACGCCATAGCCAAAAGGAAATAAGAGGGCGATAATTAATCCATAAGCCGGACCCAATTGTTGATCGCCACTAAATTTCATCAAGATAATTGATGGAATTACAATATTAATCACAATGTTGATCAGTGCGTTTTCTTTCTGCTTAGTTTTATCTTTAGAGTTAGTCATGTAGACCATAGTTTATCTGGCATAAAAAAAGATTGCAACTAGAGAGTATCTCTGATTACAATCTTTTAGGTTTATGGAGGAGTATTTAGAAGCTGTATAGATACCACATACCATCTCTGTTGATCAGAGTCATGGTTTCCTCATCCGTTCCGTCTTGTCCGAACATGAATGGGACTGTTGCTTCGTCTGCCTCGATTACCGCATCTCCGGTAACTTTACCAGCTGCAAAGACTTGTACGAATTCATCTTCAGTTGCTTCACCTATTGCGTCTGTGCCTAAATCACAAATAGCTTGAGTGTCACCGTCGTTGTCTCCTGTAGGATCACAAAGGTCGGCTACGAGACTCATATCTCCTATGCTAGCAGCTAAGAAAACAAGCTCTATTGTTCCTTCTGGAGTTGTTTGATCAAATCCTGCATCTGCGGTATCAGCAACTTCTACTTTAGTTGTTGCGGTGTCAGTTGTTGTAGTTACTGGTGTAGTGGTATCTGCATCAGTACCACAAGCAGCGCCAGCTAGTACTATAGCACTAAGTAGTGCGCCGATACCCAGAATGATTGTTTTGTTGTATTTCATGCTATGGTAATTATGAATTAATTAGCTATATTATAAACTAAATACTTAATACTAGCAAAAATTAAATGAAAGAAAATGTGTATTTGTTGCGTATTACTTAAAGATGAACACTATGCATTCCACAGATAGTGAGAAATATTCAGATCAAGAGTTGGTGAGCCAAAGTGTTCAAAACAACGAGCGTTTTAAGTACATTATAGAAAAATATGAACAGCCTTTATTGCGTTATATTAGAAGACTAACGAATGTAACAAATGAAGATGCTGAGGATATTTTGCAAGAGACGTTTATAAAGGCTTATCAGAATCTGAATAGTTATAATCCAAAAATGCCCTTCTCATCATGGATTTACCGAATAGCTCATAATCAAGTGATTAGTGATTTTAGGTCGCGGAAGGCACGTCCCCATGGTAATAGTGTGGTTATCTCAGATGAACAATACGATTCTATGTTTCAAGATGATACAGATATTGAACAGGATATAGATAAAGCAATTTTACGAGAGCACATGCAAACAGCATTGCAAAAATTGGACGCTAAATATCGAGATGTATTGGTGTTAAAATATTTAGAAGAAAAGAGTTATAAAGAAATCTCTGATATTCTAAGAAAACCAGAAGGAACTATAGCTACTCTAATTAATAGAGCTAAGAAAAAATTGAAAAAAGTAATAAATCAACAATGATCGACGATATTCAGAAAAAAATCTTAGATAAGATTCAAGAAGAAAATATAACTCCGAAACCACGGTGGAACTTTTTATTGAAGGAGTATGTTTTGTGGTCAACTGCTGGAGTATCTGTGATTGTTGGTGGTTTAGCCGTATCGGTTATTATTCATCGTTTTGCTACTAGTGATTTAGATTTTATAAGAGAAGCAGAGTTTGGAACATTCCGGTATGTTATGTCTATGATGCCGTATTTTTGGGTGGTGCTACTAGCAATATTGGCTGGTATTATTTATTACAATATTGTTCATACAGAGAAGGGATATCATTATAGATTTTCGGTTTTCTTCATGGTGCTACTATCTTTAACATTAATGTTAGGCGTAATTCTTCATTTAGCTGGTGTAGCAAGAATGAGTGAACGGTTATTATTACAATCCGATTCATCGTTATTAAGATTGGCCGCACCTAAACCAGAGCTTTGGATGAATCCGGATGATGGAATGTTAGTTGGAATGATCATAGAAACGAGTGATGGGATGAATTTTCAGATAAAAGATATTTATGGAGAGGAGTGGGAGATAATTGTAATAGAGGGTGCAGATGTTAGAGGAGATCCACATGCAGATATGTTTGCGCGGATGATTGGAGAACAAGAAGATGAATATATATTTAGAGCAACTAAAATAAGATTACGTGAGGATAGTGATGATTTTTTTCCACACAAGCCATACAAACAGGGTAAACAGTTAATGAAAGAATTTAGTCGCTAGTTGCGTATCTTCTAAGTGAGCAGCTGCTAAACTAAATAATAACAAGTAAATAATATATGAAGAAAATTTTGTCCAAGAAACATGTACCTTTAATAGCGAGCGCTTTAGGATTAGCTCTTACAGCTGGAATCACATCTGCTTATGCCCATGGTTTTGATGGAGACAAGCCAGCGTTTGAGGATTTATCTGTGGAACAGCAACAGCAAATAGAAGAAAACAAAGCAGAGCATCAGACGCACATGGAGGAAATGAGGAAAGTTCTAGATGAGGATAATTATGATGCTTGGGTTGAGTTGATGCAAACACGAAATCAAGAGATGTTTGACAATATGAATGATAGTATTAATGAAGATAGGTTCGAAAAGATGAAATCTGGAGAGCATCCATTTGGCAATAAGGGAATGCGACACCATGGAGCAAGGTTCATGATGGACGCCTAAAATTTAAAAAGCTTCGAATCCATATAGAAGTGAAGAGTCGGTTAATCGCCGGCTCTTTTTATTGATTATGAGTGATCCTGATCATTATCACTCGGCATGTAATCCTAAGTGGTACCATAAGCATCGGCATGAGGATTTTTGATGATCGGTAATTCCGGTGAATAGAAAGTAAACATCATTAAAATAATTGCATGCAAGAAGAGGAATACCATTCCAGCAATATTCCAAGATTCAGGCAATTTTTTATTGATAAGTATCCTAAAACTAACTAGCTGACAGATGATACAGCCTACTATATAAGATAATATATCAACCAATAAAATTTCGGTGCCGGTTAGAAAAGTATATCCGTAAAAAAATATAACAATAAATAGCTGTAAGTATAGAATTCCAACAGCTTTGGCAAGGAAAAAATTCTGCGCATCTTTTTTTATGAACCAAAACTCTATCAGTGAAAAAATAACTAGAGATGTGAAGCCTAGTTTAAGATGTTCCCAAACACTTTCATTTACAGAACTGAACAATCCAACGAACGGAGAATAATCAGACCAAGCATAAGTAAAATGTAGTAGCGAACCGACGCAAACTAAAAAAACTATTCCTATTAATTCCCAATAGAGAATTTTTCTATTACTGCATTGGATGTGAGGAGGTGTCATTTTTTTTTGGTAACTGATTTAATATTCATTATAAAGATAATAAGAGTAATTGCATAGATAATGATGATTCCAAAATCTGCCATGCCGAAATCATTTGTTATCGTAAGTACGATGTTAAGTAACAAGAAAACAATTGCTGATATATTAGTCCAACTTTTTCGCGTCAGGAATCCGTAAAGTAACAAAAAAAATCCAGCACTATTTATAAGTAACAATAGAGAGACAATATATTTAGTTAAAGTTGAATCAACATTTGAAGTAAGTAAGAAGAGTATTGAGTTAATGAACCAAAAAACACCAGTAACTACTAGTAACATTATTAATATTTTGTATCGATTGATTTCAATTTTTTTCTATAAGCTAGATTAGAGGAGATATATACTAGGTGTATTTTGTTATTCTAAATTTTTTGGATGAAGAATTTATTGCGCACAGGCTTAAAGCCCATTTTATTATATAGATGTTCTGCTCGGGTATTTGAGGGTATTACTTCCAGCATTAGAGCTTTGGCATCTTGTCCGTATTCTTTCTTGATATACTTTAACATTCGCGTTCCGATGCCATGGCTACGATAGTCTGCTGCAACATATAGTTCGTCGATGTGCAGAATGTTACCACCATATTCATTACTCCAATAATTCGCCAGAATAGAATATGCCACAACTTTATTATTCATTTTTGCCACAATAATTTCTCCGCGCCGAGAATTTTGTAAATGGCGAAAAGTTTTTCGAATTTTTCGGATATTTGTAGGCAAACCCTCGGTATCTTCTCGATAAAAGGCCTTAATTAGATTGATTACCTCTGGGTGATCAATGGTTCTGATTTTTCTGATTATTAATTTCATATGTATTTATTATTTTATCAGAAGTTCTAAATATTGTCAGATTCAAAAAATATCAATAATTACTTACATGTCTTGTTTGAATTATTTCTTAAAACGAAATTCCGTTTACACTTGCTCCAATAATCAAGCTGATAATTAAGCCAATTGTTGCCGCGACTGCATCTAAAGCAATAATTCTTCCAGCAGACCAAAAAGATCTCTTGCCTTTTCGTTTACTACGCAGTGCGATCATTAATTCTCTTCCAGCAAGTAGTCCTAGAAATACCCAGGTTGTACTCATTGGGATATTACTAATAACTTTAAAATACCATAGAATTACAGCGTAGAGAGCGTCAATTATTGTTGCAGAACGAATATCAACTATGTAACTTTTTTCTTCAACAATTTGTTGAATGCGTTCACCTCCTTTTTTCATTAGCAAACCAAGCCCAAAAAATATTACAGCTAAAAATCCAATTAGTCCTATCAGAGGTATTTGTCGTGGGAGGTAAACTGCTATATTGGCTGCATCCTGTTGCCACCAAAAAGACCATAGTATGCCAGTCGTAATCCATTGTAACCAACGCCAATATGGTTTAGCAGGAGATGTAAATAATTTTTCTTCTAATCTTGTAATTAATCCCCAAAGAATAACTGCACCAACAAAAGCTAATACATATCCATTAAGACTTTTCATTACAACCTTTTGAATTGCACTAGCTTCTGTGGCAAAAGCAGTAAGAATTAGTAAGCTAGTTGAAACTGGAATCCGTAATCGTGTTAATACAAGCAATGCTAGAGGAGCGATGATTTGTAGATAGTGAAATGCAGTAGGTGTTTCATTAAATCCTTTTGATGCTAGGCGTTGAAAGGAAAGATCACCGTCGAACATTATCCATGAAAAAACCATGGTGATAATAAATATTCCGCCCATAAAGAGCCATTTTTTCCACCAAGCAACGTCACGGTTGGATGCAATAAATGTTCCGAGGGTTTGGATTGAATCATTTGCAATTACAGGATAACTGGCAAAAATAAATCCAATTGCCATGGTAAATCCTAGAGGTAGTCTAAGCGCAACTCCAGCAAGAGTTAAGCCAACTAAAATAATTACTAAAAACCAACGTTCGCGAATTGTGAATTCTACAACTAGTTTTTGTAAAACTGATGCTGATGGCAATATGCCTCTGCCATTACTATTTGTTTTTTCTTGGCTCATTCATAGATGAATAATTATTAATTACTCTTATCTATTGTTACCAATCTGGTTGCAAAATAAAAACCAACCAAAAAGGTTGGTTTAAATATTTGGGGTGAACGAGGGGATTCGAACCCCCGACCAACGGCACCACAAGCCGCTGCGCTACCACTGCGCCACGCCCACCATGGTGACAGGAGAGGGGATTGAACCCTCGACCTCGGGCTTATGAGTCCCGCGCTCTAACCAGCTGAGCTACCCTGTCACGAACAGTTTCTCACATCGATCGAAACTGAACGGATAAGCCTTAGTGTTATTAACTAGCTACTTGTCTGTTCAATTTCGAGTTTTCAAGAACTTGTTCAGAAGCTACCCTGTCAAAATCAGAATCTTACTTAGTAGTTCGAAACTGAACGGAATTGCCATTGAGAATTATTCAATTGCCTTTCTGTTCGGCTACGAACTTAAGAAGTTTTGTCTGACTATATTTATACCACGATAAGTCGTATCATGCTTTAATTTAACCTTTTCTAGTTTCTGTTTCCAGATTGATTTACAATAAAAAGAGCTAAAATATTTTAACAAAAGAATTGATATTATGCAATATTTTGCCATTTTTTATCCAGTTTTTTGAATGCTCTGAATAGAGATTTTATATTGTGTTGATTTCTAATTGTGTCCCCGGCAGGAATCGAACCTACATCCACGGCTTAGAAGGCCGTTGTTCTATCCGTTGAACTACAGGGACCGACGTGATACTGTAATAACAGTATGGATTATACTATCAGCTTACCGAAAGAAGTTCAACAGGTGTTACAGATATTACACCAAAATGAGCATCAAGCCTATGTAGTAGGTGGTTGTTTGCGTGATCTAATTATGCAGCGGACACCAAAGGATTGGGATGTTACTACTAATGCTTTGCCGGATGAAATACAGAAGATTTTTCCAAAAACACTGTATTTGAATACTTTTGGTACGGTAACAGTTAAAATTGGTAAGGCTGAAATTGAAATAACCACATATCGAAGTGAGGGTGGTTATACAGATCATCGTCATCCAGATGAGGTGAAGTTTGGCGTATCATTACAAGAAGATGTAGAACGGAGAGATTTCACTATTAATGCACTTGCTTATGATGGCGAAGAGCTGGTTGATAAATTTGCCGGCATTTTGGATATTGATAAAGAATTAATCCGCGCAGTTGGTGATGCAAATGAACGATTTCAAGAAGATGCTTTAAGAATGTTGCGCGCGATTCGTTTTAGTAGCCAGTTAGGTTTTGCCATTGAAGCAGAAACTTGGCAGGCAATTGTAAAAAATACAGAACTTATCAAACATGTTTCTCAAGAGCGTATTCGGGACGAGATTATTAAAATGGTTTCTACGGATGATTCATACAAAGCTTTTTGGCAGCTCCATACTAGTGGGTTATTAGCAATTATCATACCAGAGTTAGAAAATTGCGTTGGTGTAGAACAGAACTTGCATCATATTTATACTGTTTTCTCTCATAACTTGTTAGCCATGCAGTTTTGTCCCTCTGATGATTGGCAGGTACGACTTGCTTCTTTATTTCATGATATTGGCAAGCCTGAAGTGAAGGAGGGATCTGGGAGGGATGCAACTTTCTATCAACACGAACATGTTAGTGCAAAAATTGCCCGCCAAATTATGCGACGGATGAATTTTTCTAATAACGATATTAAGAGAATTTTTCATTTAGTTAAACATCATATGTTTTATTACAATGTTGGTGAAATTACTGATGCTGGAGTTAGACGATTGTTACAGCGTGTTGGTGTGGAACATTTAGAAGATTTAATGGCAGTTAGAATTGCCGATCGTATGGGGTCTGGCGTGTACAAAGAAAAACCTTACAAATTAATAGAGCTAGAGCAAAGAATAGAACATGTTCAGAAAGATCCAATATCAACTAGCATGTTAGCTATTGATGGCAATGAATTAATGAAGAAATATGGCATGAAGCCAGGTGCAAAAATAGGTGTTGTGCTCCATCGTTTGTTGGATGAAGTATTGGAAGATCCAAAACGAAATACTGCTGAGTTTTTAACTAGCCGAGCAGAAGCTTTGGTAGATGATTTTAAAGAGATGTCAGAAAGTGATGCTCGTGCTATTATGAAGGAGTATCGTTCTGCATTAGCAGACTTAAATGCTTATAAAGATTAAAATTATGCGCATAAAATCTATCATAGCCCCAGTATTTATAGGTATGTTATTTAGCATACTATTTATGCCAGGCATTGCTTCAGCGAATTCAGATAGAATCAAAGATGCTTTTGGCGTGAATGTTCATTTGCGAGAGCGAGTTGATGAGGCGGATTGGGATACAGTATTGGGAAAGGTAGAGGCTACAGGAGCTCAGTGGGGTAGAGAGCAATTTAATTGGGATGTTATAGAACCATCTGACGGTAATTATAATTGGACTACTTATGATAATGTGCTTCAAGCGTATCAGGACAAAAATATTGAGATGTTAGGATTATTAACATATAGTAGTTCGTGGGCATCAACAAATCCGGGCGCATCAGATTCAGAATTTTATCCGCCAGATTTAGATGCTTGGAAAGATTACGTTGGTAAAGTTGCAGAGCATTATGCTGGATCTGTTGATACATGGGAGATCTGGAATGAGCCAAATCATGAAGGTTTTTGGAAAGGTAGCTTGAAAGAGTACGCAACCTATTATTCTTCAGCAGTAGATGAAATCAAATCTGCCAATCCAGATGCAAAAGTAATTTTGGGTGGTGTATCAGGAGCAGATGCTGTTTGGTTAGATGAATTTTTTTCAGAAGTAGATGATAAATCGGATATTGAAGTTGTGGCTATACATCCTTACCGAACTATCGATGGAAATTTTAACTATATGCCAGAGCGTACTGGTGCTGGATTGAATCCGTTATATGTAGACATTTATAATGTTAAGGCAGTAATGAATAAACACGGTTTTACTGATACACCAATTTGGATTACGGAAGCTGGATGGACAACTTATTCTGGAGGTATCACAGAGAATATGCAGGCTAAATATTTAATGCGATTTTACACTATTGCACTATCTATTCCAAATGTAAAAAAAGTATTTTGGTACACCATGACAGATTCTTCTGCGGATGAGTCCTATTTAGAATCTCAATTTGGATTAGTGGATCATGAGTATAAACCTAAGCCTGCATATCATGCCTACAAATTTATGCAACGTAATTTGAATAGAAAGTACTTTGAAGGAATGAATTTACCAGAATATAGAATTATTGATAATTTTGTTTCCAGCAAGGGATGGCATTTTTCTGAAACTGAATGTACTAGTGGAGCTCTAGATGATCATGATGGAGGCACAATGAAGGTGTACTATAATTTTACAGGAAATGGTAATTGTTATGCTCCGATTGCATTACAGAAGCAGTTGCCAGGAAGGATTAAAGCTTTGCAATTTAAAGTAAAGGGAGATAATGATGATACAACTTTAAGAGTTAGAATAACTGATAATAAAGGTGAAACATTTCAATACAACTTAGGATACATGCCAAAAGAATGGTTGTTCTATACAATCCAACTTAAGAATTATCAAGGAAGTTGGGGCGGTAATAACGACGGTAAGTTAGATTATCCATTAACATTCGATTCATTTATTTTGGATGATGCAGACGGTAGCTTGGAAGAGGGTACGGTTTATATAGATGAATTATATGCGTCTAAAATAGCGGATGCATATTTGTATAGATTTCATAAAGGCCATTATGATATGTACGCATATTGGAATACTCAACGTGCGAAAAGTTTACTTTTGGATTTAACAGGAGTGGGGCAAATGCGAGTAAAGATTTTTCAAAAAAGCAATGTGTTAAAAAGTTCTGGTGATGGCAGGTTTAAAGTGGGTGGAAATAAAGCTTTGCGTTATCTCCAAACTTTATAAAGAAAACAAGCTACGATTTTCTATGTCTTCTTGTTGTGGAATTTTTTATAGATCTTTTTTAATTGTTGATCCGTAACGTGAGTATAAACTTGAGTTGTGGTAATAGAAGAGTGACCCAGCATACTTTGAACAGATCGAATATCTGCGCCATTACGTAGTAGATCAGTAGCATAACTATGACGTAGTGTATGTGGAGTGATTTTTTTCATAATGCCGGCAACTCTAGCATATTTACTCACCATACGCTCAATGGATCGTGATGTAATTGGTGCGCTATCAGTTTGTTCACGAGCTGATTGAGCGCGATCATGGGCAACGAACATGTATGGCGAAATATCAGTTCTTTTATCTAGATATTTTTTTAGCCAGTATCTGGCTTGTTCGGATAAAAATACTATTCTTACTTTACCGCCTTTACCACGCACAGAGAATTCTTCGCGTTTTAAATTGATATCAGAAATTTTTAAATGCGCTAATTCTGAAACACGTAATCCTGTAGAAAATAACAGTTCTAAGATTGCTTTATTTCGTAATTTTATAATTTCATTACCTTTTACTTGAAGTGGAGCTTCTAGTAGTCGTTCAAGTTCACTACCATCTAGAAATTCGATTTGACGATCTTCTTGTTTGGCTAATTCAATTTTTTCTGCTGCCATTGATTTGATATCTCGTTTAGCGAGATACTTTAGAAAAGCTCGCAGTGCAATCATGTGATAATTTTGAGTTTTTTTCTTAAGAGGTTCTCCTGTATTTGGGTTGGTGATACGGTTTAATTGTAGACGATATTTTCTTACCTTATCTTGAGTAATATCTTGCGGAGTTTTAACTTTTGAAAGTTTTAGGAACCTTTTCAGGTAATAATCATAATTTTTAATAGTTTGAGCAGAACGATTGCGCTCAATTTCTAAGTATTCTAGAAATTCTATAATTAATTTATTTACAGTCATATAACTATTGTACGACACTTCATGATTCTTGTGAACTTTACAGATAGCGGATTATTTAATAAGGTGTGCATCTCGATAATATCTGTCTATGGAGGACTGTTATGACATTCATCGAGAACTCGCCCCTGTTAACTCTGCTCCTGATTACCGTTTTCATCGGTGGCTCGCTCGGTCTGGCAGCATTCATGATGTATCGGGCCCGGACCGATCCGGTGTACGAAGAAAATCGACTGAAGCCGAAGGAGTAAAGCTGGGACGATGCTCGTGGTGTAATGATGTTAGGAGCTCGATTTATTTCGGCTTCAAACTGATGCACCACGGGCTAGTTCGTTCTGGCGGTTGACGCTGCAAGGAGGAACGCCTGTGATAATCATTTTGAATGTCACAGGTACCCATAAACTTAACAACTGAATTTGTAGCTTTCACGACCATTGCTGAAATCAGAACCGGTCGTTTTTTATTTTTATCTAAAAAATACTATTGACAAATATTATTAATATAGTAAAATTTTTTTTGGCTACATAGCCAATCCTCGTTAATCCTACCGCAGTTCCTTCCAGAACCTGCGTATTGTGGAGCTGAAGATGACTGTTGTTGTGTTGCTGGCGCAAGTTGGCGCTAGCGTTGCGTCCCTGGGTACCATGATTTTCTTCGCGAAGGTCTTGGGTGCTGTGGCTCAGGACTGGGCAGACGATTACGCGAAAGAGAATGATCCTGACGCAGAAGATCGGTCTCGGACTGAGAATACGTACCTCTGGTAGAGTCGCAGCCGCGGTAGTGAACCAGTAACGAGGATTGCTCGTGTGAACATGATCGTGTGGGTTCATTCCCAGCATGACATACACATGGGCTTCCTCCAGAATTTTTTTGAAAGATCGCTTCATATTATAATGAGCGGTTTTTTGTATAAAATGTATTTTTTGATATATTAATTAATGAGCATTTGTGATAATGCCAAATCATGTACACGGGATCATTGTGATTAATGATCGTCGTAGAGACGTTGCATGCAACGTCTCTACCCAAAAACGAAACGATTCTGTAACAAATAAAATTTTTATTCTAATGTTTCACCAAAATCAAATTCCATATCAACAATTGTTCGATCATATAAATCTGCAGTTACAAGATGGGGTAATAAAAATAATTGGAATCATTTCGCATGGCAACCACGTTTTCATGACAGAATAATTCGGAATGAATATGAATTAAAAAGAATAAGAAAATATATTTATAACAATCCACGAAATTGAAAATAAAAAAATTCCCAAATTGGGAATCGGAATATATAAAAGTTGGGTAGCCGCCGCCTCTGTACAAACGATCGCATCGCGCGATCTCCAGAGGCGGCAGCCCTTTCGGACGGGGGTTCGGTCTACTTCGACCAGGTCTCGTTCGTTTCGAGATCTTCCCTTGTGTCGATCTCGTCGTCGCTCTCCATCTCGTCGAACCATCCCCAGCCGAGGAAGTAGTTCAGGACGAAGGGGATGATGATCATCGCCAGACCAGTCGCATAGGCGACGATCATGGCGAGAGTGGACATCTCGTGACCCGGGACATCCGGCGCCAGGGTGGCGACCAGGAAGAACCCGATAAAAGCCACAGCGCCCATCAGCTTCCGGAACAGCATATTCAACTTCAGCATCAGTGTTTCCTTCTGCGGTTCGAAGAAAAACTCTCGGGGAGAGAGCAAGTTCCTTGGGTAGGAACTACTACCGGGATGGCAGCTTTCTCTACTAACGCGCAAGAAGCATACACTAAAAAACCAGTTTTGTCAATGGTTAGAATGCGGATACAATTAATAACTATGCTATAATCATTATATGAATATTCAACAAAGAGTCGGTGTATTTATCGACATTCAAAACTTATATTATTCAGCCAAGGCTTTGTATAACCAGAAAGTTGATTTTGGCAAAGTATTGGAAGTAGCAGTGGGTGATAGAACCTTAGTACGAGCCATTGCTTATGTTATAAGAGCAGAACATAGTGCAGAACAATCTTTTTTTGATTCATTAAAGAAGAGGGGCTTAGAAGTTAGGGCAAAAGAATTACAAACGTTCTACGACGGCAACAAGAAGGGTGATTGGGATGTTGGCATCGCGATGGATGTAATGCGGTTGGCAGATAAGTTAGATGTAATTTCAGTAGTTTCGGGTGATGGTGATTTTGCTCCTTTATTGGAACATGTAAAATCTTTAGGTTGCAGAGCTGAAGCAGTAGCGTTTGGACCATCTTCATCAATTCAATTACGAGAAGAAGCGGACCAGTTCATTGATTTAGCAGAATTAAAGGACAATATATTAATTGGCACTGCTCGACCTCAAAAACCTCGAGTTCAGCAAAAAAGAGCCCAGCCTCGGCCAGTTGGCAGGTCTCCAAAGAAATAAATTAGTGAGGAAATTTAACTTGTTTTGATCACTTGACCTTTTGTGGTTCGGTTGGTATACTCACGCCTACAAAATTAATTAGCTGTCGATATTCTTGGTTGATTTCGTTACGTAAAACTAACGACTTCTCGGAATAATCGCTATGATCAGTAGAAGCAATATGATATCAAAAGAACAAAAGAACAAAATTATCCAGAAATACGCCATCAAAGAAGGTGATACTGGATCTTCTCAGGTACAGATCGCGTTACTTACATACGAAATCGAGGATCTTACTGGGCATTTAAAACAACATAAAAAGGATTTTTCTTCTCGGCGTGGTTTGTTGAAGAAAGTTGGTTTACGTCGTAGATTAATGAGATATTTAAAAAAGGAAGATAAAGGATCTTACGAAACTTTGATTAAAGCCCTTAAATTAAAGGATAGTGTCTAAGCGAAAGCAAAAAGGTACAATTTTTGGAATATTCGTTATCGTCGCTGGATTGATTGTAATCATTGCAGTTACTGTGGTTTCTCAAAAATCAACTGATTTTAAGCAGGAAGAAAATTATCTAGATTCAAACAATTCCAATGACGAAGAATTTGTCACAGATGATTCTGATACTGAGGTAGATTCAGTTGATACAAATATTAATAATGAAGCAGATTCAGAAACAGATGATTCTGATAGTTTAGATAAAGCAGAGAATCAAGATGAAACACTTGCAGAGGATGTTAGCGATATCACTGCTACAGGCGGAGCAGGAATAGATTTAACAGAATTCAACCTAGAAGTCTTAGTGCCTGCTACTACTGCTAAATACGATGAGATAACTACATATACATTTGAACCAGAGAATACTTTAAGCGTAATGCCTAGTAGTTATGAGGGTATTTCTCTTAATGAAACTGATGTACTAGATAGAGAAACAATTAGTGTAGGTAATCAAGTTGCTGAAAGATTAACCATAGCAAGTGCAAAGGATGGTTCAGAAATATCAGTGGTTCAAGTAATTTCAGACGATTATTTGTACGATTTCCGAGGCTCAGATGATTTTCTGGAAAGTTTAGATCAATATATAAAAATAAGTAATTAAGAACAATTAATTAAATGCCTTACCTAAAGACATCTAGATTCTCCATTTAGGGAGTCTACAGTCTCTCGGTAAGGCCAACATATTATGAAAAATATTAAGAAATACGAGTTAGAATGGGGCGGAAAGCCTTTAGCTATTGAGTTTAATAGATACGCAGGGCAAACTAATGGGTCATGTACTGTCCAGTATGGCGATACCATGGTTTTGGTTACAGCTGTAATGTCAGAATCTGTCCGAGGAGAAATCGACTATTTCCCTCTAATGGTTGAATTTCAAGAAAGTATGTCTGCAGCCGGAAAAATTTCTGGTTCTCGTTTTATTAAGCGTGAAGGTAGACCATCAGATCAAGCAATGTTATCTGCTCGTATAATTGATAGATGTATCCGGCCATTATTTACAAATACGTCAATTCGGAATGATATTCAAGTAACTGTTAGTGTTTTATCTTATGATCCTTCATGTGATCCAGATATTGCTGGTTTAATTGGTGCATCAGCTGCTTTAACAGTATCTGATATTCCATGGGCAGGACCTTTGGGTGGATGTGTAGTTACCACAAAGGATGGTGAAATGAAATTAAATCCATCAGCAGAGGAAGTTAAAGAGGCAGATTTGAATGTGTTTGTTTCTGGTCGTGATATGGAGACTATCATGCTTGAAGCAGATGGTAGTGAAGCAAGTGAAGATGCAGTATATAATTCAATTGAATTTGGCTTAAAAGAAATTGAACCAGTAATTGAATTAATTAATAAAATAGGTAGTGAAATTGGGCTAGAAAAGAGAGTAATGACCGATCCTGAACTAACTGCAGAGCAGTTAGAGATGAAGAAAGTTGGTGAAGAAGCAGCAGTAAAATATTTTGCAGAAAGAGGTAGCGAATTATTTGGCCCTGGTAATAAACGTGAACAAGCCATTAGAATGTCTAATGCTAATTTAGCATTAAAAGAAGCATTTACTGAAGAACAAGCAGATGCTGCTAAATTTGCTGTTAAGCACTTGGATTTTTTATTTCAAGAGGCAATGATTAAACGTATTTTTGCAGATGGAAAGCGAGTAGATGATCGCGGAATTGAAGAGATTAGAGAAATTAATGTAGAAGCTGGCGGAGTGCCACGTGTACATGGTTCTGGTATGTTTTCTCGTGGTGATACACAGATCTTATCTGTTGCTACTTTAAGTTCTCCAAGTAATGAGCAGATTCTAGATACTATGAGACATGATGAGAAGAGAAATTATTTTCATCATTATAGCTTCCCACCATTTTCTGTAGGTGAAGCAAGACCAATGCGTGGTCCAGGAAGACGTGAAATTGGACATGGGGCATTAGCTGAAAAAGCTTTAGTTCCTGTATTACCTGCAAAAAGTGAGTTTCCATATACTATTAGAGTTCGATCAGATGTATTATCTTCTAATGGTTCATCATCACAAGGCTCCATTTGTGGTTCAACTTTATGCTTAATGGATGCTGGTGTACCAATTAAAAGCCCAGTTGCCGGAATTGCAATGGGATTAGCGCTAAATGGCGAAGGTAATAAGGAAGATTATAAAATTCTTACTGATATTCAAGATGTTGAGGATCATGAAGAATCTATGGATTTTAAAGTTGCAGGCACTAAAGAAGGCGTAACTGCTGTACAATTAGACATTAAGCTTGATGGAATAACTCTAGATATGGTACGTGATACTCTGGAAAAGGCAAAAACTGCTAGATTAGAGCTATTAGAGAAAATGACAGCTGTTATTCCAGAACCGCGTGCAGAATTATCAGAATATGCACCAAAAATTAAGACTATTCAAATTAATCCATTGAAAATTGGTGAACTTATTGGTCCCGGTGGAAAAGTTATCAATGGTATTATTGAGAAAACTGGCGTGGAAATTGACATTGAAGAGACTGGTCTTGTATACGTTACAACCAAAGATAACGTTGCCTTAGCTGAAGCACTAGAAATTATTGAAGGAATTGTAAAAGAAATCCAGCCTGGTGAAGTTTATAAAGGTAAGATTTTAAAGATTATTACTGATAGAAACAATGTAGAAAAGGAAATTGGTGCAATTGTACAGTTAACACCAAATCAAGATGGTATGGTTCACATATCAGAAATAGCTCAGGAAAGAATTAATAAAGTATCGGATGTAGTTAAAGAGGGAGAAGTTATTGAAGTTAAAGTATTAGAAGTAGATTCTAGAACTGGTAGAATTTCTCTATCACGTAAGGCTTTATTAGGTAAATAAGCTTAAAATACTCAAAACTATGGCTAATAAAGGTAAATTATTTGTAGTCACAGGGCCATCTGGAGCAGGTAAGGATTCTGTGATTAATGAAGTAAGAGAACAAGGCTTAGTTTTTAGTCAGGTTATTACTACTAGTACGAGGCCTATGCGATTAGATGAATCAGAAGGTATTCCTTATTATTTTATCGATCAAGAATCCTTTAGAGAGTTAATTGATGACGGTAAAATGATTGAATGGGCCGAAGTTTATGGAAATCTCTATGGTTGTACAAAAGATGAGGTGGAACAGAAGCTAACAGATCACGATGTAGTAATAGTGAAAGTAGATCCGCAGGGTGCAAGATCATATAAAAAGATGTTACCAGAAGCAAAAACTATATTTATCATGCCATCCTCTTATGAGTATTTGGAGAAAAGATTGATTAATAGAGAGACAGACTCTAAAGAAGTAATAAAACAAAGGCTTAATACAGCCGAAAAAGAGCTAAAAAACCTCTTGGATTGGGATTATTTAGTCGTAAATGAGGAAGGAAAGCTAGACGACGCTGCAACTGAGGTAGTGGACATCATAAAAAAGCAATCTTAAAACTATAACATGACTTATGCACAGATTGTGGATAAGTTTATTGGATAAAAACATTGTGGATTAACCTGTTGATAGTGTTGTCAAGGATATAAAAATAGCTAATGTTAGCTATTTTTATATCTATATAGTTGACCATAGACAAAAATCATGCTATACTTTAATCTACAGTAACGAATGAAGAAACAAGTCGTTCTTTAAAACTTAAATGCTTCGTACCAGTACGAATAACAGAGAGCTCATTGTTTCTAACTGTATTACAACTTGGAAATAATCATTTCTCTGGTATGCAAGCCGTACTAAAACAAAAACAAAAATGTATTTTTCCGCCAGCCCTCAATTATATTTCACTCTAGGTGAAATCGAGGGGCAGCGGCATACTAGAGGGTCCCCATTTGCGGGAGTATCCTACGGACATCGGCTTACGTGGGTACGTTGCACTTCCAATCGTCTTCAAGCGGAAATCCATTGCTTGATCCCTTGTAAAAGGGATTAAACAAGGTTAACTTGAAGATATCGGGGTGTTTCGCACTATTACAAAAAAACTGGTCCTTTGTGGCCATAGTAATCAGGGGGGACACCCCTAAGTGTTTTTTAGGGGTAAATATGAATTTTCAAAATAATCAAAATATTAATATTCAATCAGATAATGACTTTGATTTAGAAGTGGATGAAGAAAAAAAACATGAGGATGTGCCACAAGGTGATGCTGGACAACGTGCTCGAGAAGGTGACATTCGAGATGCTATAGCAGCAGCTAGAGCATTACGTGATGCAGAACGAAAAGCTGGTGCAGAGCAAGCTGAGGTGGATGCAACTGCCAAAGAGTAGTCTTCCTACTAGATAAAACAATTTTTATTATATATAGTATAAACATGGAACAAGTACAATTAGACGAATTTAAAAATAAACTTTCAGATCTTAAAGTAGAGATCGAAAAAGAACTATCTTCGGTTGCGGATAAAGACATCGGTGATCATGTACCAGGTGAATGGGCAGCAAAGTTTCCAAACTTTGGTGATGATAACTATTTAGATGCTGGATCAGACTCGCCAGATGAAGTTCAAGCATACGAAGTTAATGTATCAATTACAGGTCAGTTAGAAGATTATCTTAAAAAAGTTGAAGCTGCTTTAGAACGAATAGAGGATGGTACATATGGTATGGATATTAAAACAGGCGAGCCAATTTCTGTAGAACGTTTGCAAGTAAATCCAGCAGCAGAAACTGCTATTCCAAAACCGTAAAGTAAACATGGAAAAAAAGTCACAAACATCCTCTGTTCATGGTGGGAATTTTGTTATAACAAAATTGGCAGGTACACTATCATTTGCTCTTGGACTATTTTTATTAGATAGAGTTACTAAGTGGTATTTTGTCATGCATCCAGATGAACAGTTTGATATTATTTCTGATATTTTATTTTTAAAATTGCATTTGAATACGAACATGGCATTGAGCCTACCTTTGTTTCCACCCTTGTATTATTCTTTGATAGTTATTGTGGTAATTATATTGATGGTTCTGTTGGTAAAGGCCATGCAGCATAAGAATTATTTTGAGTTTGCAGTAGTAACAATTATTTTGTCAGGAGCATTTGCAAATCTTGTTGATCGGGCAATTTATGGGGGGGTGGTTGATTTTATTTCTATATCTTTTTGGAGTGTATTTAATTTAGCTGATGTTTATATAATTAGTGCAATTGGGATTTGGTTAATAAAGATTTTTTTAGAAGAAAAAGATGTTAAAGGAAAGACGATTTCAAAGACGTAAAGAAGATTTTAATTGTATTAAGTGCGGATTTTATGTATCAGGTGATGGATATACCAATCATTGTCCTGAGTGTTTTTCATCTCAGCATGTAGATGTAAAGCCTGGAGATCGTGCAGCAGAATGTGGCGGCATAATGTTTGTTGCAGATATTCAGCTCGAGCATGGAGATTGGATTATCAAACATACATGTGAAAAATGTGGATATTCTAAACGTAATAAGGTACATGCTAATGATAATATGAATAAATTATCCGAGATTCAAACCAGACTGAATGAGGAATTATTAAAGTGAGAAATTTGTACTAGACAAGTATAGATAAAGAGTGTTAGTCTAATTTTTGAGCGCTACCAATCATGGGTGGCGTTTTTTATGTTAACAAAAGTATATTCAGCATCGTTACAAGGTTTAGCAGCTCACCCTATAGAGGTACAGGTAGATGTATCAGCCGGTTTTCCTTCATTTACCATTGTAGGATTACCAGATGCGTCGATTCAAGAATCGCGAGAGCGAATTCGAGCAGCCATTAAACAATACGGCATTTCATTTCCAAATATCAAGGTAGTGGTGAATTTAGCGCCGGCAGATTTACGAAAGGAGGGCCCTAGCTATGATTTACCAATTACTCTAGCCATTCTTGCGTCTAGTGGTAATTTAAAGCTACCAGAGCAGAGTTGGCTATGTGTTGGTGAAATATCCTTAGACGGACAAGTAAGGCCCGTTAATGGCATGTTAGCAATAACAATGATGGCAAAACAAAAAGGCTTTCGGACAATTATTGTACCCAATGATAATGCTATGGAAGCAGGCCTGGTAAGTGATATCAAAGTATTGCCAGTAAAAAGTGTTATGGAAGTTGTTAGGCACTTTTCGGATGAATCGTATACTATTTCTCCGCAAGAAAATTGTCCTCCGAAACCGCAAGTAGCAGACACGGCATATGATTTCGCTCACATTAAAGGTCAGTTTCATGTGAAACGCGCTTTAGAGATAGTTGCAGCAGGAGGACATCATCTATTAATGTATGGTCCGCCGGGATCAGGAAAAACAATTTTAGCCAAGGCCTTATTATCTATATTACCTACCATGTCGGTTGAAGAAATGTTGGAAATAACAACATTATATAGTATTGCTGGCTTGTTAGATGAGAGTGAATCCTATATTAAGGCACGTCCTTTCCGCAGTCCGCATCATTCGGCATCTATGGCTGCATTAGTTGGTGGTGGCAAACTGCCCAGACCAGGAGAAATTTCTTTAGCACATCACGGTGTTTTATTTTTAGATGAATTACCAGAGTTTAGTCGCACTGTGGTTGAGGCTTTGCGTCAGCCGTTGGAAGAACATACTGTTACAGTTGCGCGTGTAGAGCAAAGTGTTACTTATCCAGCTAAATCAATCTTTGTGGGCAGTCTTAATCCTTGCCCTTGTGGCTATTTCGGAGATGGAGAAAAAGAATGTGTATGTACACCATCTCAGATTTCTAAATATCAAAAAAAATTATCAGGACCATTGTTAGATCGGATGGATTTGTTTTGTTATGTTCCGCGAATTACATTTGATGTGTTAACTGGTGCTAATGCTCAAGATGATTCTAATAAGATGCGTAAACGTGTTCAGCGGGCGCGAGATATTCAAGTTGATCGTTATCAAACAAAGAAAATTAATTGTAATGCCCATATTACAAATCAGCTCATTCAGCAATATTGTTCAATTACAAAATTAGCCACAAGCTTACTTAAACAGGCTATGCTAACAATGCAGTTATCACCGCGTAGTTATCATCGTATTTTAAAAGTTTCACGGACAATAGCAGATTTAGATGAACAGGAGCAGATTGATCAACTTCATGTGGCTGAAGCATTGCAGTACCGAAATTCAGAAGCTTTTCGGAATGCATAATGAATTTTTATTTGTCGTGAACTATTACAACAAACTCACCTAATATTTTGGGTCGGTTAGCAAAATCTTCATATACTTCTTTCGCAGTGCCAGCTACAAATTCTTCATGCATCTTTGTGAGCTCTCTTCCTATCACGATATGTCGGTTACTATCTTGCAGTGCAGCTAGAGTTTTTAAAATTCTGTGTGGAGATTCATAAAAAACCATCGTTCCTTTTTCAGTTGCAATTTTATTGAGTAAGGTTTGCCTGCCTTTCTTATGGGGAATGAACCCTAAAAATGAGAAAGTAGCAGTGCGTACACCAGCGGCTTGGAGAGCAGTAATAATAGCGCTAGCACCAGGTATTGGAGTAACTGTAATACCAGCTGAAATTGCTTCAGCAATTAATACAGTTCCAGGATCTGAGATACTTGGAGTACCAGCATCGCTTACAATGGCTATATTTTTGCCAGCTTTAAGTTGGTCTAAAAAAAATGTAATTTGTTTATCGGAAGTATGTTGATGATATGTCTTTGTAGGTGTTACAATTTCATATCTTTTTAATAATTTGCTAGTAACCCTTGTGTCCTCACATAAAATTAAATCAACGTTTTTTAAAGTATTTAATGCTCGAAAAGTAATATCTTCTAAATTACCGATTGGAGTGGCTACAGAATATAATGTTCCCATTTACTATTTGTTTATAATGTGTTATACTGCGTATTAGTATAATATAATTAATAGTCAATTACTATGGCTGGCGAAACTAAAGTACTTATTGTAGAAGATGATAAATTCTTAAGTGAATTGATATCCACAAAATTAGATAAAGAAGGTTTTGATATATCTCTAGCGGGTGATGGAGAAACAGGAGTAAATAAAGCTTCAGAGTTTAAACCAGATATCATTTTACTAGATATCATGCTTCCAGGAATGGATGGTTTTGAGGTTTTAGAAAAACTTAAGGGACATTCTGATAAAGCAATAACGGAAATTCCTGTAGTTATTTTGTCTAATTTCGGACAAGAGAGCAAAGTAGAAAAAGGATTACAACTAGGAGCAGTGGATTATTTAGTAAAGGCAAATTTTACAACAGGTGAAATTGTTGCAAAGATTAAAGAGGTATTGAAGCAATAATTTAATATCATTATACAAAAAATAGGTACCTGCTATGGCAGGTACCTATTTTTTTAATGTCTTATCTTAACAGATTGATTGGATCGTATTTTGCACCACCGATCCATATTTCAATATGGAGATGTGGTCCGGTCGAACGGCCAGTACTTCCGACGAAGCCAATTACGTCACCGCGGTTTACGTACTGACTACCAGATATATTAAAAGCAGACATATGTGCATAGAGCGATCTGTATCCATCTCCAGATACAGTAATATAGTTACCATAACCACCACAGTAACTACCTCCACATTGTACTGAAGCCGTACCTGAATGAGCAGCATAAATTGGTGTGCCACTAGGACAAGCAATGTCGCGAGCCAAGCCATGTCCCCAATATGTAGACATGGAATTACGACAACCCACTGGCCAATTTAAATCTCCGGCACCTATTGGTGCGGACGCAACATTTTGATTCTGGTAAATATTACCACTACTCGAACTAGATCCAGAGCTAGCATAGTAAGTTGGTTTTGGTGGCGGTGGTGGAATGTATGGTTCACCATCAATAATAATAACTTGTGATCCAACTGGAATAAGCTCTTCTCCATCTAGAGAAGCTAACGTTTCGTCAAAATTACCTTTATGTTTTTCAACTAGTTTTTGGAGAGTGTCCCCATCTTTTACTTCAACAGGATATCCGGAATAAGGTGGAATCTTTAGTATATCACCTGGTTTAATATAGCTTTGAGATGTTAAGTTGTTTGCCCAAAGAATAGAATTTACTGTTAATCTATATCTGTTTGCTAGACTACCAACACTATCACCATCTTTTATTTTGTATTCAACGAAATCTGCCCTAATTCCAGTTTCTGTTTCAAGAGCAGTGCTACTTACAAATGCTGTACCGCTCTTTGTTTCCAGTTGTTGTAGTTCTTGTTCGATTGTACGTAAAGGTTTTGCATCAGGATCCAAGGCAGATATATTTGCAACTAGCAATCCATCAGTATCAACGTATGAGTTGTTATTTACAGATGTCTCAATTAATCCTTCTTCAACAATATCTTTACCAAGTTCACCATCAGGATTTACAATCTTATATAAACCAGATTCCATTCCAAAATTTGGATCTTGTGTTTCTTTTGCTTGCAGAATATTTGTGCTAGCAACAAAGAAAGTAATAATAACAATGATTACATGGATGAAGTATTTATTTCCAAACAGAAATAAAATTTTACTTTGCATGAATTGAGATTTACGCAAAGTAGTAATAAATTTTAAATACCAGCGATAGAAAAATAGAGCTAAAGGTTTAAAGAGAAATTTTAAAATTACAACAAAAGGATTTCCAATAAAAATTATTAGCCACCAAATACCACGCATTAGCATTGCTAGCGCTCTAATAGCTTTTAAGACAGTTGATACTGCTATTTGCTTTAGTTTTAAAGACACGACAAGCAGAATATCATTTTAAGAGTCGCTTGTCAATCCATTGCAAAAGGCATGAAAATGTGCTAAAATTACTACATAAAATGACAAAACAAAAGAAAAATAAATTTGAAATTCTAACAGCCTTAGAAAATATTCACGGTCCGATTCCAGAGTTAAAGGCCGCGGATATTATTTTTATTAGGCATAATAAAAGTATTATGCGGCGGTTTTTAAGAAAAATTATTGGTAGTTATTGGGATCATTCTGCTTTAGTTCTTTATCCGCGAGATGTTGTTAGTAATAGAACAAAAACTATTATTATAGAAGCTAAAAAACCAGCCTTCTTATCTATTATTCCGATGCGCGGAGTCGCTATTCATCAATTGGATAAATATACGGCGAATCCGAAGGCTTACGATATAGGAATTGGTCGTGTACATGGATTGTCCGAACAACAAAGAGAGCGGGTAGTAACATTCATGTTAATGAATGTAGATGCTCCTTATTGGCCATGGACGCATTGGTTATTATTGCCAGGATATTTTTTTAAATTTGCTGCACGTTATTATCTTAATCAACAACGATTTAGTTGCAGTGGATTAATTCAAAAAGCTTTTTATGATGCTATGGACTGGGATGATAAACAGCAAGTAATATTTAAAAGTGGTATGTGGTCTCCGATTGAACTACAAGAGCTAACGAATCCCGCTGATATTGCGGACAGTGAAAATATTGAGTGGGTTTATAACGAACGATAATTATGAAGCCAGCTCAATTACAGAAGGTCTGGCCTAAGATAGAGGCTCAACTACAGATTGGTGACATTTTATTGTTTCATAAAAGGAAGGGGCCAATATCCCGAGCTATACAAAGAGAAACTTCAAGCTATTGGAATCATTCTGGTTTAGTTTTTTTACGTAAGCAAGATCTTCAATATACAGGACCATTAATTGTTGAGGCTTTAAATTTGGGTATTGAGATTCATCAAATAAAAAAATATACAGACTTTTTTGAGGTATTTGATATTGGAGTAAAAAGATTTTCTGGATTAACTGGTAGTGATCAAGAGAAATTAGTAACAACTTTTATTCTAGAAAACTTAGATGTGCCATATGATTTTAGTAGGATATTCAGTATTTTATTAACAAAGGAGTTTAGAAATTATTTATTACGGAGTAAGTTTTTCTTTTCATTTACTAAGAGATTGATTCATGTAGATTCATATATTTGTAGTTCATTTGTGCATGAGGCATATTTACAATTTAGCAAAGCTGATCGTAATCGGATTGAGTTTGATCAGACTGAGTTAGAAAAAATTGAGAAACGAGAAATGTATTCTCCTAGTGATTTAGCTCGAGATGATGCTTTTGAATGGGTGTTCAACCCTCAAAAGTGATGAGTTGAATTTACTTGTTTTCTTCCCAATAAGTCGCTACAATACAGGCCATGTCTGATAAATATACACCAGTAGAGATTGAATCGAAGTGGCAAAAACGCTGGGAGGAAGAAGGTAGTTTTGTAGCTGACGATAATATTAAAGAAAAAAAATTCTATTGTTTGGATATGTTTCCATATCCATCAGCTAGTGGTTTGCATGTGGGTCATCCGGAAGGATATACAGCTACAGATATTTTATCGCGCTATAAAAGGATGCAGGGTTATAATGTTTTACATCCTATGGGTTGGGATGCTTTTGGTTTGCCAGCAGAAAATTTTGCAATTAAAACTGGAGTTCATCCGGACAAATCAACTCATGAGAATATTAAAACTTTTACTCGGCAAATAAAGTCGTTGGGTTTTAGTTATGATTGGAATAGAGAAATTGATACGTCATCCCCAGAATATTATAAGTGGACGCAGTGGATGTTTTTACAGATGTATGAGCATGGTCTAGCCTACAAAAAAAAGGCTAGAGTTAATTGGTGTGATACTTGCCAAACTGTGTTGGCTAATGAACAAGTAGTAAACGGAAAATGTGAACGTAGCCAGGATGCTGTGGTGCAGAAAGATCTGGAACAATGGTTTTTTAAGATTACTTATTATGCGGATCAACTAATTGATGATCTAGATGCTATTGATTGGCCAGAACCAATTAAGTTAATGCAGAAAAACTGGATTGGTAGAAGCGAAGGTACTGAAGTTATCTTTCAGGTAAAAGATCAAACAGCCGAACTTAAGGTTTATACTACTCGTGTTGATACAATTTATAGCGCAGCATTTATGGTGTTAGCTCCAGAACATGAACTAGTGGATAAACTTACAACAGATGAACAGCGAACAGAAGTAGATGCATATGTTAAGCAAGCAACAGCAAAAACAGAGTTAGATCGTACAAGTCTAGAAGAAAAAACTGGTGTGTTTACAGGCGCATATGCAATTAATCCAGTTAATGGTGAAGAAGTGCCAATCTGGATTGGTGATTTTGTTTTAGCAGGATATGGTACAGGTGCAGTTTTTGGTGATGCACATGATGATAGAGATTTTGCAATGGCTAAGAAGTTCAACATCCCGTTAAAGATTTCTATCCGTCCTAAAGACGAAGTTTTATGGAAGCAGGTAAAAGAACTTGAAGTGTGTTACACCGACGATGGAATTTTAATTAATTCTGATCAGTTCGATGGTCTAACTTCATCCAAGGCTCGGGTGGCAATAACTGCATGGCTAGAAGAAAAGCAACGGGGTCAAAAAAAAATAAACTATAAAGTTCGTGATTGGTTAATATCTCGTCAGCGATATTGGGGAGCACCTATTCCAATTGTATACGATCCAGAGGGCAATCCTCACCCAGTTAAATTGGATCATCTACCATTACAATTACCAACCGATGTTGATTACAATCCAAAAGGAACATCACCTTTAGGTAGTTCAGATGCATATAAAAAGTTAGCTGAGGAATTGTATGGTAAGGGTTGGTACTTTGAAATTGATACTATGGATACATTTGTTTGTTCTTCTTGGTATTATTTAAGATATTGCGATCCACAGAATACAGAAGAGTTTGCTAGTGCAGAAAAATTAAAACAATGGTTGCCAGTTGATATGTATGTTGGAGGTGCAGAACATGCTGTGATGCATTTATTATACGCTCGTTTTTTTCATAAGGCATTGCAAGATTTTGGTTTTATTCCGCAAGAAGTTGGGCGTGAACCTTTTATTGCATTACGGAATCAAGGAATGATTTTAGGTGAGGATCATCAAAAAATGAGTAAGTCTAGGGGTAATGTAGTTAATCCAGATGAAGTGGTAGCAGAATATGGTGCTGACACGATTAGATTGTATGAAATGTTCATCGGGCCTTTCGAGGATGCAAAGCCATGGAAAACAGATAGTATTAAAGGTATTTATCGCTTTTTGGATAAAGTATTTCGTTTATCCTTCAAGGTTACAGATACAAAGGTTGATGTTGAAACAGAGAGGATGTTACACCAAACTATTAAGCAGGTTACAGCAGATATTGAGGGATTTAGATTTAATACAGCAATATCTCAGATGATGATACTCACAAATCATTTAACTGAGCAGAAGACGTTATCTAAAGAAACATACCAAGTGTTATTGCAGTTATTATCACCATTTGCACCACATTTAGCAGAAACCTTATGGCAAGAACTTGGTAACACAGAATTAATAATGAGTTCTACATGGCCACAATATCAAGCAGAATTATTGATAGAAGAAAAAGTAGAAGTGGTAGTACAAGTAAATGGCAAAGTGCGAGATAGAATCACTGTAGATATAGACGTGGATGAACAGAGCGTGAAAGACTTAGCAGAAGCTACAGCTGGCGCACAGCGACACATCACAGATAAACATATTGTTAAGATTATTTATGTACCAAATAAATTGGTTAACATAGTTGTAAAATAGATCGTAAAAAATGTAGAGACATACCATGGTATGTCTCTACATTTTAATTTATCGTGTCTTTCCGTCTTTCTTTTTGGTATCTTCCATCTCTCTTTTCATTTTATGTGAATTATTTCAAAATAGATGTATTATAAATAATATGGATGTAAAGTTAGAAATTGCAAAAAATATAATAAAATCAGGTGGTATAGTTGTTTATCCAACAGACACAGCATATGCTATTGGTTGTATTTATGATAACAAAAGTGCTTTAAAAAAAATCATGCAACTTAAAGGTAGAACCGATGCTAAGTTTACAATTATTGCATCTTCGTTGTATCAAGTGGAAAAATATTTTAAGTTGAATAAGTGTCAACGTAAATTAGCGCAGAAATATTGGCCAGGTCCTTTATCTATTGTAGTGTCTGCGCACTATGCGGTGAGAGTTCCGCAACAAGTTGAGGCTCGTAGTTTGGCACGTGCTGCAGGAAAACCCATTATTGCGACAAGTTTTAACAAAACCGGATCTTCAGCAATATATAATCTTAGTAAGGTGGATGTAAACATGTTAAAAGATGTGCCTAGTGTAAATGTTGGGTCCTTAAAAAAGATTCAGCCCTCTACCGTGATTGAGTGTAAGGAAGAAAAGGTAATTATTCATAGAGCTGGATCAATTAAAATACAAAAATAGTAATATGAAGCAAAAATATCAAGCACCTCATACTCCTGATGATATAAAAGATGTCTTAGAATATTTTAAAATTAAATTAAATAAGGATTTTGGGCAAAATTTCTTAATTGATCCTGAAGTAGTCGAAGTTATGGCTTTAGCTTGTACAAAAACGGATACAATTTTAGAGGTGGGGCCTGGTTTGGGTATTTTAACGGAACAGTTGGTTGCTCGGAGTAATAATGTTATTGCCGTGGAGTTAGATTCACAGTTAGAGCCCATACTTTTAACACTAGAAACTCAATATAATAACTTATCCATCGTTCGGGGAGATATTTTAAAGACAGATTTATCAAAACAGGGTCTGAATAATGGTTCGTTTGCAATTGTGGCAAGTTTACCGTATCAGATCACGTCAAAATTCCTAAGAAATATGCTAACTTTAAAGCCTTATCCAGCTGAAATGATATTATTAATTCAAAAGGAAGTTGCAGAGCGTATTGTGGTAAAGCCAGGTAAAATGAGCGTATTATCACTGTCGGTACAAGTATTTGCGGATGTAGAAATAGTTACTCAAGTTCCACGTGAATCTTTTTTTCCTTCACCTCGAGTTGATAGTGCTGTAATAGCTATTAGAAACATTAGAAGCAAGCAAATTATAGATGTTCAACAAGAAAAGTTGTTTTTTCAATTAATCAAAACTGGATTTGCCCATAAAAGAAAAAAATTAGCGAATAATCTGAAGAATTTGGTAGTTCATAACAAAAAAATTAGCGAAAAACAACTTGATCAGTTATTTATAGAGTTAGGATTGGAGGCAAATGTTCGTGCACAGCAATTGTCTTTGGATGACTGGAAAAAGATGGTTGACAAACTAGAAAGTTTCGTGATATAATCATCGAGTGAATAAGCAAAGTAACAGCGAATCACCGCGTCAACTAAAAAGATTTACGTGGGGATACTTTATTATAGGTATTATCGCAGTTGTTGGTGGAGCTTATTCAATTCATTCACAAATTAATAGTTTCGCACCTTCGTTGTTTAGTTTAGATACAGTAGACGAAGATACAGCATCATTTGAGTCTCGTTTAGCAGAGCTATCAGAGCTTGATTTGCAGGATTCAGATGCTGATGGATTAAGCGATTTCGATGAGCTATATGTATATAAAACTAGTCAGTATCTAGAAGACACAGATTCTGATGGTGTATCAGATGGTGAGGAAATATCTACGGGAGAGGATCCTAACTGTGCTACTGGCCAAGTATGTATTAATTCTAGATCTGAAGAAGAGCAAACATCAAATGTAGCACTAGGATTTGAACAGCCAAAGTTGCTATCCGCAGATTTAACTAACGATGAGTTGCGTACCGAACTAGAAAAAGCCGGCATTTCCTCTCAGTTATTAGGCCAGGTTGCTGATGATGATTTACGATCTGTTTATGAAAGCGTAGTTGCCGACTATGAGTATGCAGTTAGTCCTGCAAGTACAGTTGCTACTCAAAATCCAAATGAAGATGTTGTTTTAGCACCAGAGCCAGAGGATCCTTATGCAGATTTATTGTTAAACACAGCTGATGCACCAGAGAATAGTTTTTACAGCTCCACTACTGTTCAGGATTTGGAAAATATATCAGTAGATGAGGTAAAAGATTTAATGCTTCAGAGTGGTGTTAGTGAAGAAGATATAAACGCTATTAGCGACAGCGAATTAGAACAGTTATACCAACAAACATTTCAAGAAGAATTTAAAAGCTTGAATCAATAAAATATGTTGTCTTTAAGGAAAAAAATCATCGCATTGTTTCTCTGTATAACGATGATTTCGAGCTCCTTAATTTTGGCACCAGTTGCAGCCTTTGCACAGGGTATGCCAGTAATTGATGGTACCCAAATTACTTTAAAAACGAAAGATACTGTAGAAACCATTCTATTAGATATCTTAGGTGGAATGGTTCGGACGGCCTTAAATGCAATTTTAGGTAAATTAGCCTACGATGCAGCTGTTTGGGTTGCATCTGGTGGAGAGAATCAGGAAGCATTTGTACACGATGAAAATAATAGTACCTACTTTGGAAGTGTAATGGATTCGGCTGGCGGAGCTTTAGTAGAAGGTTTTGCTAATGGAGTAGGTTTGGATGCCGCAGCTTTATGTGATCCTGGTGTAGATTTTAGGTTGGGTTTAACAATTGGTTTGGATGTTCAGCCAATAATGCCATATGAGCCGGCTTGTAGCTTAACTGAATTGGCTGGCAATTGGGAACAAGCGTACAAGGATGCGGATTTTAGCGATATGGTTCAATTGCAATTCGATTCTACTGCAAATCCTTTAGGAATTTCATTAGAGGCACAAAATTTAACATTGGTAGCTACATCTGAAGCTAAAGATGCTGCAGAAGTTGATAGGGGAAGTGGTAGTTTCAAAGATAAAACAGAACTGGTGTCGGGAGCGATTCTTACACCTGGTTCTCAGATAGAAAAACAATTTCAGGATGCTGAAGGAAATACATCGCGAACATTCGATACAGTAGGTAAACCACTTACTGATGCTTTAAATATTTTTGCTAGCACATTGGTTTCAGCATTGATGAAAAAAGTTCAAGATGGATTAGCAAATACTTCTGGTCCAGGAGCACTAACAGATTTAGTTTCTGGTAAAGGAGCAGGTGCATCTAGAGGACGAGAGGCAGCAGTAGCTAAATTTGCTGAACTTAAACAACCGGTTTTTGCACCAACTGGTTCATTCGATATCTTAGCTCAATTAGGTGCTTGCCCAGACAATGAAAGTATTAGAGGTGTAACAAACTGTGCAGTTGGTAGCAGAATGCTATTAGCAATCACTGAGGGTTGGACCGTACAAGAGTTTGTGGATTCTTTAGAAGCTGATGGAGGTACGCTAAGATTTGCTGCTACTGGCTTAGATACAGCTAGTATTATTGGGGATTCTGGTATTAATGAACATGGTATTACATTATTAAAAACTTACCGGGTTGTTCCAGTTGGTTGGCAATTAGCAGCAGAATACATTGCTGACTCAACAACAGATGAGGAACCAACTTTGAAAGATTTAGTTGATGCATATGATCAATGTGGACCTGCTGAGGAAGATTATTCACCATTTTGTAAATTAGTAGATCCGAATTGGGTGTTAAAAGCACCACAAAACTTTTGTGTTCGGGAGGCTGCTGGGCCAACATTAGCTACTGACCCACAGACATATGATAGTGATGGAAGTTCGTCTACACAAGAAAAAGTTATTTATAATCGATTAAATTATTGCGCAGATTCAAGAGGGTGCATTCAAGAAGAAGAGGAAGATGTATGTACAGCTTATGGTTATTGTACTGAAGAGAGCAGAATATATCGGTTTGATGGAACAGTTTGTGAAGAAGAATATTCTAGTTGTCAATCTTATGAAGACGAAGACGGCGATCAAATTTCATATTTAAAATCAAGTCTTAATTACAATGATTGTGCTACGGATCCAGGATGCCAATGGTATTGTAATAGCACGAATGAAAGCGGGGATTACGATTGTGCTAGCCCAACAGAAACGTTCATTACTTGTTCGGAGGATGTTGCGAACAATGAAGCGGATTATGGTTTAGTACCTAGTAGTGTTGATTACAATTTAAATGAAGCATGTTTATGTGAGCTAGAGAGAACATGTGAAGTAGCTGCAGGTTCAGATAGGGGTTATGATCCTGGAGCAGACGGTGTATATGATTATTGGCAGTGTGTAATAACTAATGATGATGCTACGACTCAAGTTTGTTCATTAAGTAATACCTGTGGTGCCGGTAGTCCAACTTATGATTCTGGTACTAGTACTTGCACTTGTGTTGTGGAAGAAAGCTGTGATGAAAGTTCTGGCGATACTACATGTACGACAGCAGGGGGAAATTATTGTGAAATAGACGAAGGTGGCGATGGAGCTGCAGATGTATGCTCTGCAGAGCTTGATGCATATTCAAATGCGCCTGTCTGTGATCCAGCAGTAACACTATATTGTGGTGAGTGTTATGTGAACGATGGTTTTTCATCGTGTAATACAGAGCTAGGTAACACCTGTACTTTAACTAGTGAATGTAATAGTGGTAATGCTGATTGGGTGGGTGCACGTAACCAGTGTTCCTGCGCAGTAGAAGATACCTGCTCTATACCTGATGGAGCTTATTCATGTACTAGCACGGATGATAATTATTGTGTTTTAGGTTCGATCGCTGAAGATCCAACAGTAGAAAATGATACTATATATTTTGATGACAATGTTAAAGAATGTGATAGTGGAGATGCTGGTTGTAATCGGTATGTGCGAATGTTGGATGATACTAATTTAATACCAAATGCGTACTTTGATTATTATGATGAGGAACAAAATTTCTTAGATGATGAAAATTCTGATTTTATTGG
>JAUYKW010000021.1 GCA_030698395.1 bacterium | reverse complement strand
CTATTCTGTTTTCCGGCATAATCCATAAAACGACCTACGCTCATTATTGTTAATTCAAGATAAGTACCCCGTGGCCCCCTGCCACCACTCTGATCCTCGTCTGGCACAAAATTCAATGATGGATGCATTGGCACTATACCTGCTTTTAATAATTCTAATACATCGCTATCAGGATTTATTTTTTTTACTTCTTTCTCTAGGTGAGATATTAAACCTTCTACTCCATGTGCTAGCTCTGGGTGATAACCATGAAACAACCTAAATTCTTCAGCATCTAAGTTTTCTAGCAACTTATCCTCGGCCTCATCAAATGCTTTATCATATCTATCTGCAAATCTGTCATTAAAATCTCGGCCTGTTCTAATCGCATCCAAAGTATGTTTAGTGTCTCTATATAATGGATAAACAATGGAACGATATTTTTCAGCACGCTCTCCATCACCTGTAGCATCTTCCGAGATCGTAGCTGGCTTTTCACCCTTCATCGTAAATCTGTGTTCATCACCATCTTTCGTAATTCGATTATCATATCCAGCTGAAATATGTATTGTGTTATCAGGAAACAAACCGTTAATCAATTTATTTTCATAAAATTGCATTTTATGCCAATAAGGTGATAAAGAAGAATTTTCGGCATGTCTATCCGGAACACTTACGCCTTGCTCATGCGCTGATGACCACTGTTTCAACCAATGACTGCCAAAATGAAATAACGCTCCTTCTTCTCCAATTACGTCAGGCTCTTTATCCTGGCGCATACGTTCAAAATTTTGTGGTAATAATGGTGTCATAATGAACTACATACACTACTTTGTAACTGGTTTTATTTTTACAGGCGATTCTCTATAAACAACACCGTATGCATATCCTGTTACAGCTTAATTTGAAAACATTGTCTTACCGTAGCTCCGGCTGCAATTGCTGCCTGATAAGCCGGCTGAATAAAATAGAGTGCCACGCTTGTTGCAATGATAAGCAACAGGGCAATACCAAGTGGTATAAAAAATAGAAATGCAATCCATTCTTCTCCAGAACCAGCATTTTCTAAAAACAACGCAACGAACAAACCCAAAAACATCACGAAGCCTGACACGAAAAAAATTGGCAGAGCATACACGAAACCAACCAAAATAGACTTCCAACCAAGCTTCCAATAATTTCCCCAATCTGACCATCCGGACAAAGAAGAATCACTATCAATCGCCTTTTGCTTTAAGACAATAACGTAACCAGCCATAAAAGGTATGCCAACAAAAATCATTGAAAGCATAAATAAAACTGCACCTTGAAGAATAAGTTTAGAAAACCATTGTTTATCTTGGAATGGATATTTTAATATTTCTAGAAAATGATCGGATGTAATTGCCATATAGCTACAGTATACTACGCGATACATTACCTGCAAAGAAATTTCTGATATACTTCATGTAATGAAAAGAATATCTTTCTTACTCAGTTTCATCACATCTATTTTTCTTTTTAGTTTACCTGTTAATGCAGTCGAGCAAAATGCATTAAATAATATCGACTCTTGGGTTTATCAATTACAAGATGCGAATATCAAAGAACTATCAGAAACTGATTATGATTTAGTGGTGATTGATTACGCAAAAGATGGCACTGACGATACAGCATATACTCGCAAGCAAATAAAACGTCTGCGAGACAGCTGTAAAATAGTGCTGGCATATTTCTCCATCGGTGAAGCTGAGGATTATAGATTTTACTGGCAAGATGAATGGAATACTAATCCTCCTGCATGGCTAGGAAATGAAAATCCAAATTGGCAAGGCAATTACAAGGTTAAATATTGGATGAAAGGCTGGTGGAATAAAGGTTTACTTCCTTATTTGGAGAGAATTGAAGCAGCTGGTTTTGATGGAGTGTATTTAGATATTATTGATAGCTATGAATATTGGAGCAACCACGGCTATAGTACAAAAGTTTCAGCTAACCGGATGGCACGAGTGGTTAAAAAAATC
Organism: bacterium; assembly: GCA_030698395.1. GTDB lineage: Bacteria > Patescibacteriota > Patescibacteriia > UBA9570 > UBA9570 > JAUYKW01. Next base: position 32,830 of record JAUYKW010000021.1, on the reverse strand, counting down.
CGGACAAACCTCAATACAACGAACGATCCAATTGTATGTCCACAAAATGGTGAAGCAATAATTGATGACGCCAGCAAAAAATACAGACGTAAGTATTGGAATAGTATCGACTGCATTGGAGTGGAAGATTTATTTTATCACTCCACTAAGTCTGATAGAAAATATCGCAAAACATTATTTAAACGCTTTGCTATAAAAGATAAACTCATTCTGAATGTTGAATATCTAAAAAAAAGTAAGACTAACGAATATCTGAATAAAACCAGTAGTCTGGAGTTCCCAGTCATTCCTTATCGCGCTCATCAAAATAGAGATCTAGACACAGTTCAATAATTGTAAAAAATAAATATCCTCTAACCAAACTACCTAGATCGAAAGTGGCAATGTTTTTTATATTAACGCGTTTTTTTTGAAAGACATTATAGACATTGTTTTTATTGCCGTTAGTATTATACTGATATCATAATTTAATAATACATACTATGGAAAAAAAGAATTTTCTTTTTGTATCAATCGATGGCCTAACAAGCGATTTAGCATGGCAGATATATAAAGAAGGCCATGATGTTAAATACTACATCAGCAATAAAGACGAAACTGATATAGCCGATGGATTCATTCCTAAAACTGATGATTGGAGAAAACAAACAAATTGGGCCGATATTATAATTTTTGATGATGTTTTAGGACAAGGAAAAAAAGCAGAAAAACTAAGAGCTGAAGGTAAAAAAGTTATCGGTGGAACCGCATATACTGATATGCTAGAAGACGACAGAGGTTTTGGCCAAGAAGAATTAAAAAATCATGGAGTAAACATTCTCACCTATAAATTATTTACAGATTTTAAAGAAGCTATAGATTATGTTAAAAAAAATCCAGCTAAATATGTCATCAAACCAAGTGGTGAAGCACAAAATATCAAACGTCTTTTATTCGTAGGAATGGAAGAAGACGGCAATGATGTAGTTAGAGTATTAGAAGCATATAGTAGAGTGTGGTCTAAAATTATGAAAGAGTTTGCTTTGCAAAAAAAAGTAAATGGTGTAGAAGTAGCAGTTGGTGCATTCTTTAATGGCAATAAATTTATTTACCCAATTAACATTAACTTTGAAAATAAAAAATTATTTCCCGGAAACCTTGGACCAGCTACCGGAGAAATGGGAACCAGTATGTTCTGGTGTGGAAACAATAGAATATTCAATAACACACTTAAGAAATTTGAGAAGAAATTAGAAGAAGAAAAATTCCATGGCTATATTGATATAAATTGTATTGTTAACAACAACGGAGTGCATCCCTTAGAATTTACTACCAGATTCGGCTATCCTACTATCAGTATTCAACAAGAAGGCATGCTAACACCAATCGGACAATTCTTATTCGAGCTTGCATCAGGTAAACCGGACATTGAATTAAAAGTAAAAAATGGATACCAAGTTGGCGTACGTGTTGTTGTTCCACCTTATCCATTTAGAGATAGAAAAACATTTGATACTTATTCTAAAGGTGCTACGATTGTATTTAAGAAAAAAAATCTCGAAGGAATTCATATTGAAGATGTAAAATTAGAAAACAATCAATGGGTAGTAACTGGATCCAGTGGGGTTGCGCTCATTGTTGGAGGGTGTGGAAATACAATGAAATTAGCCCAACAACAAGCATATAGTAGAATTAAAAACATTCTTATTCCAAATATGTATTATCGAACAGATATCGGTGACCGTTGGTATGAAGATTTTGATAAATTGCATACCTGGGGATATTTACAGGAAATATAGTTTGTAGCTAAATATATTAAGTTCGAAAAACAAGAAAGAAAATATCATATATTTCATATTGACATAGCATATATAAGAGAACATGCTATAGAAGTCCGAGAGACCTTATTCAACACGCAGAGAGGTTCATCATGCCACATTCTGTAGATAAAACCATTCAATCCGCGGTGGAAAGCGGTGATGACGGAGGCTGCGATGACAATGCCAGTCGAGAACCCTACCCATCGGGCATTCCACTCTACCAGCCAGCGACTGCCGTGGTTGATGATCACACTTCTGGGAGGAGTTGCAATGACGGAACTAGTCCGTCAGTTCTCCTGGGCCATCAGCAACGATACTGCTCTCGCCGGCTTCATCCCCGTGATGATGGGTATGAGTGGCAACGTGGCAATCCAAGCAGCCACCATTTCGGTGTACAGCTTTATCAACAAAACCAACGAAAATGGCAAGTTGAGAGAGAAAATCGCACACGAGATCAAAGTCGGCGCGCTGTTGGGAATCGCCTTCGCTCTTTCCATCGGTATTTACGCCGGCCTACGCTTCGACAACCATCGACTCGGCATTGCAGTTGCAACCGCTGCAACGTTCGAACTAGTTGCTGCGGCGACTTGGGGAATGATAGCGCCCCTTATCCTGTACCGTCTGGGATTCGACACATCCGTAGCACTGGGTCCGGTCGTAACAACAATAGCCGATATTCTCGCGCTCTCCATCTACTTCACTACTTGCACGATCATCATGCAACTGTGAGAACTGACACGAGAAAAGGCTGTGAAAACGCTCGCGTTTCCACCATTGGGTCTCGCCTTTACCAAGGAGACCCACATTCACTATAATCTTACGCAATTTTTTGATACTGTCTGACAGTAAAAATGTGCCACAGGCTAAAATTTTCTTAGCTATTCTTTATCAGTAAATACTATGAGTCGTTCGGAGTAAGTCTTTTCCGCTTTATTCCACACTCCAGTGCAAGTGATGAGATTAAGATGCGCTTTATCATCGTCCGATCCAAATACATCTGATGCGTCATCATCTTTACCGTATGTTCGAATTTCACGAACAACAAACGTGATAGTTTCGCCATTTTCATCTTCAACGAATATCTTGTCTCCCTTGCTTAATTTACTTAAATTATCAAATACTGCGGATTCATTATTTATCCAGTCGTAGTGTCCGGCAATAACAGCACTGCCTTTCTCTCCGGGGCGTGGCCCGAGACTATACCAAGCCACTTCGGCAGGGTCTTTCGGTACATCCATTGCTCCGTCAGATGTAAGGCCTACTGGAATAACAACAGCGTCAACACTAATCACCGGAATCGTTAGGCGCGCTGGCAATCCAACATTTGCTTGTTCTTGATTAGAATTAGCAAAAAAATCTTTAGCAAATAATGTCCAGGTTGATTTTTTTGTTTGTTCCTGAACAAGTAATCCTGAAGTATCATGAGCTGAGTTTTTTACAAAAAAAATGAAAAGAAGAATCATAAAGAAAAGCAACTCAAAAAGGATAACTATCAACAACCCGCGTTTCGATAATAATTTTAAATGCATAAAGTTTGTAAAAGCTCTTAACCGCAAATGCCAAACAAATTTTTGTCTGGCATTTACTTACTCGCTCTTCCTATGTTTAGACTAAGATGTTTGTTTTCTTCGAGCTAAATGAAATAGGGTCAAAATTGCAAAGATACCAGCAGGTACAATAATATTCCACGGAATATTATTCTCACTGGAAGAAAGTCCTGTACTAGGTAATTTGGGTGTTGTTGTCGTCGTACCGCCGGTGTCTGAATTCGTACCGCCGGTGTCTGAAACCAATACGACATCATCATTGGTAATGGTACAGGTCTTCACATCGCCCAGTGCTAAAGTAATCGTACCGTCCGCGGCACAATCACCGCCGATAACAGACGTGTAGCCAGAATCGGAAGTTTCAGAAACCGTGTGCTCTCCTATGGTGACTGAATTCGTATTTCCTGACGTTACGCTATCACCGTCAATAAAGAGAGAGAAATCAGAAATAACCTTCGTGCCACCATTATCATTAATAACTACCTTATTCACGGTAAGTTCAGGCGTTATATCAGCAGCAGGAACTATATACGTGTTAGTAATAGTACAAGTCAGGGATTCACCAAGCGCAACTGTGACTGTACCGTCAGCGGCGCAATCACCGCCGATAACAGAAGTGTAATCAGAATCGGAAGTCTCAGAAACCGTGTGCTCTCCAATTATGACCCAGTTCGAATCTCCGGATGTTACGCTATCGCCGTCGATAAAAAGTGAAAAATCAGAAACAGTCATAGTGCCATCACCTGTATTAACTACCGTTTTAGTCACGGTAAGTTCTGTAGGAGCTGCACATGTTGCTTTAGTAACAGTGTTTGTATCTAATGTGACGGCACCATTACGAGCTAACACACTACCTTCCACACTTGCACCGTTCGTGAGAGTAGCAGACGTCAAAGCTAGAATATTACCTTTAAAAGTAGAATCTGTTCCGAGTGTCGCAGAACTACCGACTTGCCAAAAAACATTGCAAGCCTGTGCGCCATTTGTAAGTACTACTTCGCTCGCTCCTGCCGTGATAAGTGTAGAAGCGGTCTGGAAGATAAAGACTGCGTTAGGATCGCCAGCCGCATCCAACGTTAGTGTTCCTGTTATACCAAATGTACCACTCGTAGAATCATAAATGCCTGCGGTCTTAGTCGTTCCGCCGAGTTCCGTAGGTACAGTGGAAACCGGTGTTTGTCCAGCGGCATCATTATATGCTGTGACTAAATCTGTTTTAGCTTGATCCGCGGTAGTATCGGCTACATGTTCTGTTCCATCTAGAGTGCCAGGTGGAAAACCCGTAACTGAAGTACCCGGACTTAAACCCAAATCTCCGGTAATTACGCTGGAACCGGTATTAGTTACAGTAGAGCCAGCCAAAATCGCAAAATCATCAGCAGTGCCAAGATCTACCGAAGTTGCAGCTATAACTAAACTAGCCATTCCAAGTGTAAAAGCAATGACCAATGCACTTATTGAACTTTTATAAACTTTCCCCATAGATTTTTTACTATTGATTATATAATCGTATGAATGATAGGCATTCACACTTAACTAAATTATTGTTATTGTTTTTTTAACTAAATTTTCTCTTAATTCAAGACCTTTAAATACTATACTCTATCCCCGAAAACTCCACAAGACTAGCTGTCAAAAATAGCTAATTAGAGCATATTTTAAGCGCTTGCGCAATCCTCTTTAATGTATCAAGTCGTGATTTAATACTCTCACCGGATTCAACACGAAGAAATAAAAAATCGATCCCGAAGGATCAATTTTTTATTTATGCGGGAGCGACGAGACTCGAACTCGCGACCTCCTGCGTGACAGGCAGGCGCTCTAACCAACTGAGCTACACCCCCAATTTCTTGGGACTAATTTTAATATGGTGACTTAACCTCCGCCATAGGCGGATCAGCCTTTGGCTGAAACTGAGCTACGCCCCCCGGACGGTTACTTCGTAACCGAACGGGTCTGTTCGGTTTTTTCGCATTGCGAAAAAAAACGTCCAGACCTATTCAGTCATCAAGCTACTACCGAAATTAAAATAGTGATTTAATTGTCTTTGTATTATATTCTTGCCCCATTTTGCTTTAAGCTTACGCTCACGACTAGTTGCATCATATTTGTTCAAATATGCTTCAAAATAAATAATTTTCCATGGAATAAACGAACTAGTATAACCATGTTTACCAGAATTATGCTCTCTTAATCGTCTGTTAAAATTACTTGTAAATCCAATATACAACTTCTTTGCTGAAATACTCTCTAAAATATATACATAGTACATAGTAAAAACCACCGAATTGTGAAGGAACGCTCATACGCAAAAAATACTATATAACAAGATCTATATTTTGTCCACCTCTTATTACTATTTTACTCGCTCAAAATGAAAATCTCCCCATTGCCAATATTCATCACCATTAATAACCATGTTCCCATCCTGAAAGTCTAATGATTTAATAGTATATCCAATAGTAGAAGAACCCCACTGCATTTCCGGATCTGGAATCAAATTATACACAAATATATGATTACCCAAATCCTGAATATTATCTTCTTCCCAAAACGGTAAATCAACACCATAATATCCCTCTTTCCATACAGAAATGATTAATTCATCAACTCCGTCATTATCAACATCAGCAATCATAAAATTACTCACCTTAAAACCTTCTTCTGATTCCCATATTAAATCATCATCATCATCATGAATACTTAATACATTTCTCCGTAATACAAAATATCTACCCTCATAGGAAACAGCCTGCTTAGGATAAAACATAATCGCGCACACAAAACCTACTAACAGAATTGATATAGCAATTAATATCTTTACGTTATTACTCATAGATACTATCTAACAACATCCCTTGTTGCCAACTCGCAGTTTCTGGCACATCCTCACCTGTTTCAAGACGTTCTCGCCAAGCTTCATCAGTTAATCTATCCGCCAAAGGTTGAGTAAACTCATAATGAGAATATACTCCGCCAGACGCAACTCTTAATCCTCCATCTACAGGCACAATTACATAGATGTCATTTACATAACCAGTAGCTTCTTCCAATACAGAACCATTTGGATCGGTTGCAACATCTGTAACCAGCGGCGCAGGATTATCATTGAGTAAATCAGTTTGGGATTTTTCTCCTTTTTCTTCCTCACTCATAGTTTCTAGCCAAAAATGCTCTAAAGATCCTCCGTATGTTCTGATTAAATCATACTCATCATCCGTAAGAAGTTCATCCGCCAGTTCTTTTTCAGCAATAGTTTGTAATGAAGAAACTAGTATCTCTAATTTATCTAAGTTATCTTCATCGTCACTTGCTAATAATCCCCTTGTCTTCAAACCATCACGAGTTAAACCAATTAAAGCTGTCATCCGTGCATACAATTCTGGCTCTGGCTCCACATAACCACGATCATCAGTTTCGTCTGGCATACCTGCTCCCATTTCTGCATAAACCTGCTTAGCGTACAAAATTGTATCATGCTTTAATTCGGTCCAACTACCAATGTACGTTAATAATTGTTTGCGCGCCCACTCATCAGTAGTAATGAAACTTGGATATCCTGCTACTTTTTCTTCTGTTAACGGTTTTAATGTATACATCCAACCCCAATATAAATTCTGTGTCCAGGTATCTTTATCCAAATCACTAATATAATCTTGCATAGTTAACATATTCTCTGAATATTGAGCATATTCAGTTTCACCTAAATCATTCAAGATAGCATATGCAGTTTCAGAGCCCATAGCTGCTGGAATATCCAAAGCCATTGGCAACATGCGAGATTCGCTAGCTAAATTAGGACACGGCATTGTACCATCTTTATTTCCAACCTTTCTACAAATTAAATTTCCAAACACATCAGCATCAATTGTATAACGTTGCCCCATAAATCGAAACGCTTTAATTTCTTCTTCTAAATCTTCGCTACCACCAGCTGTAGTTGCCATCACAGGCATGGAATTTATCTTGGGGCCTTCCAATTCTTTAGCTTGTGCATAAAAATCAGCAAATAATTCATCATTTGTTATTTTTGCTAATGCAACTTTATCGCCGTAAATTTCTGTTATTAAGTCGTTATATTCAAAATACCCCAAGTCATCAGATGCACCCACAAAGAAGTTAGTTGGTTCGTATATCTTTTTCCAACTCTCATTACTTAATGAATCAAGATTCATCATATTAGTAATCAATAAAGCAGATCTAGTTTCATCTTCAGATTTTACTCGGAACGATAAACGTCCATACCACATCATGGCTTTAAAATATTTTTTCAACTCATCAGATTTAGAATAATGTCCGCGCGGAACATATTGCGAATAATCTTCTTTCATATCACTGCCCATGCTTTTCCACAAAGGAGATTCTACAATATCAGCATGTTCATCCATTAATGCCAATTCTTCCGCAACTACAGTTTCAACTGCTGGGTACACTTCTGATTCAGGATCTAAAATTTTCAAGGCTACATTAAAGAATCCAACATTCCTTAAAGCAGCAATTTCCCACTCTGTCCCTTCTAAAAAAATATATTGCTCTACTGAATTGTCAAACATGTTTCTTGATAAAGATGTTAGCTCATCAATCAAGTATTCATTTTCTACACTTTCTAATAAATAATTAAAATATAAATGGTAAGTATGCAACACAGAATCAACGGTAACAAAATTCGGAGTGAAGCTATAACGATTCTGTTCATAAATAGTAAAGAACTCCTTATTATAGGAAGGGGTAATAAAAAAATAATTTTCACTTAGTTGCTGTTTTGTTGCATCCGAATAAAAACTCATTATTTCAGTTTGCTGAACGTTACTTAAATCAGATTTCACATCATATTCTGGTATCTGAGGATCAACGGTAACATCTGATCCAATCCATTCACCAAAACCACGCGATGTTTCTGTAGCTACACTTGGTTCCGTAACATCTGAATTTGTATTAGCAACCACTTCTGTATTTGTTTTTACTTCCGGTGGCAACGGCTTAACAGGTTGTACAGTCTGGGGCAAACAACTCGTCCCAGCAAAAACTAGCATCACAATAAATGTTCCTAGCAAACTAATTAATTTAGTTTTGTTAGTTATATATTTATGATTCATTGTGATTCTTTGTGAAGTGATTAAAAAATTATTACTGTCTATTATATCTACCCATTAACTCTGCCTTTTCCAGAATATGTCCCTCCATAGCTGTTTCAATATCGTCTAAAGTATCGCCAGCTACCGATTCAATATCTAATGCATAAAGAACGAAAAAATAACGATGCTCTCCATCAGGTGGACAAGGCCCACCCCATGATGTTTTCTTAAAATCGTTTACCACTTCAATTCCACCAGCTGGCACTGCATTTTGAGCTACTGATCTTGTATCAGCTGAAATATTTTTTACAATCCAATGAATCCATTCTTTTTTCATGGGTGCATCTGGATCTCGCACTATTAATACAAAACTTTTTGTTGCTTCAGGCGCTTCGTTCCAGCTTAGTTCTGGTGACAAATCAGCACCATCACAAGAAAACTCCATTGGAATAGATGATTCGTGAGTAAAGTCAGAACTTGTTAATTGCATAGTACTGTCTTGATTAATATTTAACCCTCTATTATCCTTTAATGAATTTTTTTCATAACGCATCACAATTGTAACCAACAGTACTAACAACATCAAACCAACCATGCTCATCAGTGCTCGTTTCTCCAATTGTGGTTTATACATAATTTGCTATGCCAATCCCTTCAGTAAAAATCCTATCAAATAAGCCAATGATGCAGCTACACCACCAATAATTAATGTTTCAAGTCCAGACAACCACCATTTTTGATCAGAAAATCTAGATTTCACTGCACCAACAATAAATAAAGCAAATAACGTAAATACTATAGTTAAAACAAAAATTGAATTATCGCCAAATGGCAATAACGGTTTAAACAAATAACTCAGTAATGGAATTATACCGATAATGTTAAATGCGAAAAAAGTTGTCAGCGAACTCTTTACTGGATAAATAGTTTCGTCAGCTACGTTAAATTCGTACTTCATCATCATATCTACCCATATTTTTTTATCTTTTGTAATAACTTTGGTAGCACAATCTAAACAATCTCCCGAAAAACCACTACCCGCCAATATATCCTTTATCTCTTGGCGCTCTTCAGCAGGCTTTCCTTTAATAGATTCATATTCTAAACGTTTTATTTTTTTAATGCGTTCTAACTCTGCTTTATCACTAGAATACTTTCCAATCGCCATAGAAAAACCATCAGCAAACAAATTAGCAAATCCTAAAATTAATATAATAGCCGTAGATAGTTGAGCGCCCTGCACACCTGCAACAACAGCAAATGTAGTTACTGAGCCATCAATACCTCCATAAACAAAATCGCTAATCCAAACATATTTCGTTCTATCTAGAATTGATAATTTTGGTGTATTATATATCATAATTATTTTATAGTATACACTAGAATTAATATTAATTGAATAATGATCATAAATGCTGTAATCTTATTAATATATGTCAGAACTATTAAAAAAAATACCAATCCTCCAAAGCGTTAAACAACCAAATATAGAACACCGCGAACGAATTCAAGAAAGAATTCAGGAAGAAGCAAGGCCTGATGCTGATTATTTTATTTTGCTTACTTTATCTGCTGTTATCGTAGCATTAGGTTTAATCATAAATTCTGAAGCCACTATTATCGGCGGTATGCTCATTGCACCATTATTTTGGCCAATTACAGCTTTAGCTCTGGCAATGATGCGTGGTAAAAAAGTATTGTTAACCACTTCTATTATAACCCTAATCAAATCATTTATCGTCATCTTCATAATTGGCGTGATCTTTGGTTTAATTAGCCCATTCAAAGAATTGGGAGAAGAGGTACTGGTTCATACAGAGCCAACAATTTTTGAACTTATGATTGCGATAGCTGCTGGACTAGGTGGTGCCTTTACAGTTGTTTATTCTAACAAAGCTGCAGCTGCATTATTTGGAGTTGCAATAGCTGTTGCCTTAGTACCACCAATATCAGTTGCCGGAATTTTAGTTGGAAACTTTGATTTTGAAAATGCAACCGGTGCACTACTTCTGTTTACTACTAACTTTCTTGCCATACTACTAACTTCAAGCTTAATATATCTTTACGGGCATTTCAGTAAAATAAATTCCAAAATAGGAGAAGAAAGACGTAAACGAGCCTTGGTCTGGGCATTAGGTTCTTTTTTTGTAATTTTAATTCCAATCTTGATCTTGTCATGGAATGTTATTAGTGACACTATCCGCCAAAATGAAGCAAGTGATCTATTCCATCAACAATTTCCAGAAAAAGATATCACTCAATTTTCTGTTTCAAAAGGAAAATACGCCTACACCGTAAGCGGAACTCTATATGTGAAAGATTCCCTCCCCCGAGAAGATCTACAAACATTCACAAATCGTCTAAGTAATATCTATGATAAACCAGTGAACTTAGATTTACAGATCATTCCATACAAGGAACGAAATATATATTCGGAATAACTTATCCTCGAATAATTAAAAAAACTACGTAAGCTGCGTATGTAGCTAAAAAAGCAACACCTTGCCATCTTTCCAAGATGTGTTTTTTGCCAACAAATAATGCAAAGAATAACAATAAAGAAACGCCTAAAATGAGTACCATATCTACATTCAATACCGTATCATAAGCCAAAGAACCAACAATAGAGCTTGTTCCAATAATCAAGAAAAGATTAAATATATTTGATCCCACAACTCCACCAACCGCCATATCTACATTCTTCCTTTTAGCGGCAATAGCTGTTGCAGCTATCTCTGGCAACGAAGTTCCCGGACCAACAATCAGCAAACCAATTAACTTTTCACTAACACCAAGTTGCTGAGCTATTTCAATTCCATTATTAACTATCAAATCTCCGCCATAAGCTAAGCCAACTAAACCCCCAACAATATACAAACCGGATTTTAAAGCACTCATCTCTTTACTTTTAGCAACATCCGGATCATCTGAGCTTGTTTTACTTAAACCAAAAGTGTAATACATGAAAATGCCAAAAAATGCCAGAAGTACTAAGCCATCTGTCCAAGCCAGCTGAGGTACTCCACCATTAACGATCCATTGATCGTTCGCTAATACCAATACAACTAGAATTGCTAACACACTCAAAGGAATCTCTTTCCAAACCGTACCTTTAGTAACTTTTAACGGAAATATTACTGCTGCAATACCCAAGCCTAGCAAAACGTTTGTTACTACAGATCCTACAATATTACTTAATGATAAATCGCTTGCTCCTTCAAAAGCTGCAAACGTACTTACCACAAATTCCGGAGCCGAGGTACCAAATGCAACAATTGTTAAACCAATAACAATATTGGAGATATTGAACCTCTTAGCAATAGCGGATCCACCGCTAACCAATAAGTCCGCTCCTTTAATTAAGAGAACGAATCCAACTAGGAGAAAAATATAATTTAACATACTAAAGCAGTATAGCAGTAACTTATATATTTTTCTATCTAAATCGGGAATCCCCGGCTTTACGCCGGTGGCTAAAATGACTAATTAGTGTGGATAAATTATTTGCTCAAAGCGCGCGATACGCATAGTATGACAGCATGAAATTAAAATCATTATTGATATTGGCAGTTATCAGCATAAGTCTCTCAGGTTGTGCTGCTTTAGATGATCCAAATTCCAGAAATACAGAAATTTCAGATGAAGATTTCTTTGTATTAGCAAGCATTCCACCGCTTCATAGTATGGCTTTAAATATAGGGGGTGAAGTTGCTATAGTAGAAAATTTACTACCTGCCGGAGCTTCTCCGCATGAATACAGTCTTACCCCAAGTGATCTCACTAGTTTAGCCAAGGCCGATGTATTAATCATCATCGGTTTGGGCATGGAAACTTTTTTAGAAGATGCAATTATTAGTTCGGCAAATCCTGATTTAGTTATAATTGATGCTAGTAAAGGCGTGAATTTAATATTAGGAAATGTCGACGAAAACGATTCCCAGGAATTAACAGCAGATCCTCATATTTGGTTATCTGTACACAATGCAAAAATTATGGTAGATAATATTGCTACCGGCTTGGCTACAACAGATCCAACTAATGCTGAGATCTATAATGTAAATGCTGAGGCTTATAAGCAGAGACTATCCGAACTTGATGCTTTTATCGAACAACAACTTCAATCCATATCAACACACAACTTTATCGCGCTTCATCCAGCTTGGGAATATTTTGCAAATGAATATGGTTTAACTCAAGAAGCAGCCATTGAAGTAGTCCCTGGGCAAGAACCTTCCGCTAAGCAAATGATAGAAATAATAGATCAAATCAAAGAAAGTGACGTTACAACTCTGTTTTCAGAACCACAATTATCTGACCGCGTAATAAAAACGATCGCCAATGATACAGGCCTACCTATCCATGAAATTGATCCCTTGGGGTCTGGCACCTTTTCAGAAACCCTCTATGAAGATACAATGATATCAAATGCAAAAACATTCGCAACAGCACTCAAATAAATCCACTCTCATTCATACCGATCACTTATCGTTGACGTATGGAGAAACAAAGGTTTTTTCTGACGTCTGCATTAGTGTTGATCGTGGTTCCTTTTCTAGTATAGTTGGTCCGAATGGTGCTGGAAAAACTCAATTAATGCGAGTAATGCTCGGCTTGGTTAAACCTACTGATGGCGTAATAAAGCGAAATTATAAAATGAGCGATGTTGGATATGTACCACAGAAATTATTCATCGATCCTTCTTTCCCAATTACTGTACGAGAATTTTTAATCACCTATCTTAGTCCTAAGGGATTTTGGATATCAAATGAAATGCCGAAGTTCGACAAAAACTTAATGGTGGAAGATTTAATCGATAAACAAGTCGGCAAACTTTCTGGCGGACAATTACAACGAGTAATGCTATCAGCGGTGTTAAGCACTAAACCGAAGATTCTGTTTTTGGATGAATTCTCTAGTGGTGTGGATCCGCATGGTCGATCGGAACTATTCAATCAACTACATCGCCTCAATGAAGTAGATAAGATTTCCATTATTATGATTTCCCATGATATTGAAGTTACCTCACAATATGCAGACACCGTATTTTGCTTAAATAAAGAAATGGTTTGTAATGGTCGCCCACATGAGGTATTCACAGCTGAGAATTTCGAAAAAATGTACGGCATTCCCCTAACTAAGCTGAAACAACACGAACACAGAAATGGATAGTCTAATAACTGTATTGTCATATCCTTTTATTCAACGAGCAATCATCGCTGGTTGTATAATTGCTATCTCTACTGCTTTCTTGTCTGTTTTTGTTACTCTGCGCAATATGTCCTTTTATGCTGATGCAATTTCTCATTCTGCCCTCGCTGGTATAGCTATCGGAATAATGTTGGGTGTTGCACCATTTCCGGCTGCCATTGTTTTCTGTGTTTTTCTAGGCTTAGGAACTGTCTATATTAAAAATCGTTCCACTGTATCTATCGATACAATAATCGGTGTATTATTTGCTGCCGGAATTTCATTAGGTGTAGCTTTAATTAGTCGCTTACAAGAATTCAGAACAGATCTATTCACATTTTTATTTGGTGATGTGCTAGCTGTTACATGGAATGACATTTTAGTCTCTACTGTTCTCACAATTGTAATACTTATTTATCTACTTTATACCAGCAAGCAACTCTTGCTATCAACTTTTTCAGAAGATTTTAGCATCGTTCGTGGCATTAAAACAGTCTGGCTTGAATATAGTTTTTTTGCAATCACAGCATTAACCATTGCTATGAGTATAAAAGTTGTAGGAATAATTTTGATTACTGGCTTATTGATAATTCCAGGAGCAATCGGAAAAAATCTTGGAAAATCATTCAAGCAAACTGTGTTTTGGTCTTTAATATTTAGTGTCTTTTCTGCAATTAGTGGAATAATAATTTCTTACTACCTTGATATACCTTCTGGGCCTTCAATTATCTTAGTTGGCGCTAGTTGCTTCATTATCACCACTATAATCAGACGCCGATAATTTATCCAATTCAATTGCGTCCTTAAGTTCATGTGGGCCAATTTTAGTTCGAACTAATTCTGAAAGATAAGCACCAACACCAAGTTCTTGACCCAGATCATGTGCTAAAGATCTAATATACGTTCCTTTGCCACAACTTATTCTGACTTTGATTACTGGTTTATTATATTCTAGCAATTCAATTTCATATACGCTCACTTCCCTACTCGGTACCATAGAAGCATCTACCTTTCCCTTTCTGGCAAGTTTATATAATCGCTGACCATCCAAATGTACAGCCGAATGAATTGGTGGCTTCTGCTGAATCGTTCCTGTAAATTTTTCTAACGCTTGCTCTATCTGTTCTTGCGTAACCTCAACTGAATCTGCGCTTTCTGTAATTGGCCCTTGTGCATCATAAGTTTCACTAACTTTGCCTAAAGTAATTTCAGCCACATATTCTTTGCCAAGATTCATAAATGCATCCTGCTGTTTTGTTTCAGCTCTACCAACTAACAATATCAACAAACCAGTAGCTAGCGGATCTAAAGTGCCAGCATGACCAATTTTCTTAATACCTAATTTACCACGAGCAACAGCAACTACATCGTGCGAAGTAAAATCTTTTGGTTTATTTATTAAAATCGGCATTACTAATCAGTTACTAACCAAGCCCGAGCCTCTTCTTCATATTTAAAAGACATCATTTTATTATCAGCAAATTTTAGAAAAAATTTCAACAATAATTCCCAACCACTTGATATTCCAACAATTGCTACTTTTTTTGTATATTCATCTTGTAGCATTTCTCTGTATAAATCATTTGATTCTTTAGAATTGAATTCTGCATCGCCTATATTTCTCATATCTAACAATACTAAAATATAGTCATCTGGATACTTACTCTTTATCTCGTCAAACTTTTGCTTAGTCCACTTTGATTCTGTTGTATTCTCATGTAAATCTGAAGTTGCATGACCAAACTGCACGTGCAATACTTTATCTGATGTAAGTGTTAAAGTAGTATCTGTAGGTTCGTAACGATATCTTTCCAATTTTGATGCCATGATTAAAACATTATTAATTAATACCGAAGAATATTTCCCAGTTAGCAATTATAACATAGACTTTATGAACTTGTTAGTGGATACATTATGAAAATAGCATTAATCGGCAATGGGAAAAAATTTGATTGTAGTAAAGAATTAGCTACATATGATTTGATTGTAGCCATTGATGGTGGCGCTAATCACTGCAAAGATATGAATATTACGCCAAATTATATTATTGGTGATCAAGATTCCATTGAGCCAGCAACTAAAGAGAAATTTAGCGATGTCAATTTAATTGAAGAATCTGGCCAATCAAATACAGATTTAGATAAAGCACTGCAATTTATCGAACAAAAAATTGATGATGATTACGAAATTGATTTATTTTGCGTAACTAGTTCAGATCGGATTGATCACTCATTCGCAGCATTAATGTCTCTCATGTTGGTTCCGCAAATAAATTCAATCATTACTGAATATCAAAAAATTATGCATACAGCAAATATAATAGAACTTACAGAACCTGTTGGTACAAATATCTCGATACTGCCCTTTGGAAAAACAGCCTACCTGAAATTAACAAACTTCAAATGGAGTGGTGACAACATAACATTAGATAGCAAAAATTCTGGCATCTCCAATGAAATCGCGAAATCACCCGCTACGATAAAAGTTATCGAGGGATCCGTAATTGTATACATAACACTGGATCAGCTATAATCAATGTAGATGAAAATTGCATTACCAGAAAAACTAAAGATGAATGTACCAATGCTTTTAAAGCAAATGGGCTATCATCCAATCTTAGATAGAAGAGCTGCTCAAGAAAGTTGGGTGCGTAATTTAGGACGTGGTCACTATCCCCGCTTTCATCTCTATCCAGAAAAGAATGCTTTTAATATGCATCTAGATCAAAAACAAAATACAATTAATCTAAAGGGATTAAAACGTCATGCTGGTGAATATGATGGTCCGGTTGTAGAAGCTGAAGGTGAACGTATCAAAAGATGGATTGATTATGCACAAAAAAAATGATATGAAAAAAGCTTCATTTAAATGACGCTTTTTTTATTTCTTGCTCCAGCACCTCTCCAAACAACTGGGCCTACCAGCAATCAAACATTATTAATTGTGATTGGGGTCGGACGCCGGCTGGTGTGAACCAACCGACGCCCTTCCCATAGATCAAGCGCTAGCGCTCCCCAGAAGGGATGCTAGAACTAGAAGTAGTCAATGTGCCGGACGAGGACGTCCGGGTTGGCCACCTTGCGCTCGATCTCCTCCTTCGAGGCCTCGGGATGCAGCCGCGACAGTGCATCGCACTTCCTGCTGAAGTCACGACCGGTCTGCCCAGGCTTGCCAGCCTTGCCGCCGTGACCCTGCTGACGGGACTTGGCTTCCCGCACGTTGCCCCTGTTGCCACTGCTACGCCGTACTACCTCGATCATCTGACTCATGCTCAGTTCCTCCATGGATAACCAGTGCAAACACGCACTGTGAGCGGGATAATTATAATAAAATTTCAAGATTTGTCAATAGAAATAAAAAATTTGATTCAAATTGATTGTAAATTAATGAAATTTACCGTATACTTATAGTTGTTAAAAAATGATTTTTCAATAAAAATCAAAGAAATAAATTTATTTATCTATGAGTAATCTACCAAAACCGAAGAAGAAACGTTTTTATAAAAAATGGTGGTTCTGGACTCTAATTATCTTAGTTCTATCTGGAGCTGGTTTAGCCTCCGTCCTTTCCCAACAATATGCAGATGCTCAACTAAATGCATACAGCTATTTAGAAGACAATGTAGAAGTTAAAAGACGTAATATTAGTAAAACCATTTCTACAAATGGTCATGTAGTACCAGATAACAGCACCTATCTTTTCTTTAGCATTCCAGGAGAAGTTACGGCAATTGATGTAAATGTTGGTGATAATGTTGATAAAGATAAAGTATTAATGCGAATTGACGGTGGTGATTTTACACGGAGTGGAAATGATGAATTAAAATCTCCTTTTGATGGAAAAGTTTTATCTATCAACACATTTGTAGGTGATGTTATTAACCAAACGACTGCTGTTATGGAAATAGGATATCGTTCAAACCATATCGAGTTTATTGCTTCAGAATCTGAAGTTATTGACCTCCGCACTGGCCAACGCACAACGATAACAGTTCCTTCCTATAACAATGGTCGTGATGAATATGACGGCGAAGTTACATTTGTAGACGTTAAAAAACAAGTGGCTGCAGCTGGGGCTCAAGCAACATCTGGCGCAGTAGCCGAATCTGGATATTTAGTAAAAGTAAGTACAACTGAAATGCCAGACGAAATCAGAGATATTATCGGTTTAAGCGTAGATCTAATTGTTGATATCTATGAAACAAGTCAAGTTAACTCTCTAAAATTAAGAGCTATTCAACATGATGATGATGACAATCCTTACGTATACTTAGTGCCAGAAATTAATCCTCAATTCATCAGTGATGCAATGAAAGCTGATTCAGTAACAGACTTGCTAGAAACTAAAGATATTACAACCGGATTTGAAGGTAATGATTATATTGAAATTACCTCTGGATTAAAAGATGGTGATAAAGTTCTGCTGTATACACCAAATGGTATTTCTGATAGTGGCGGAATCTTCAACTAATCTTTCATGACTGAAAAAGAACCACCAGTGCCACCAATCATCCACATCCGACGTTTAACCAAAACGTACTGGAATGGAGATGTGGCAATTCCAGCTGTCCGCGGAGTAGATCTCGACATTGAAGAGGGTGACTTCGTATCCTTAACTGGACCATCCGGATCTGGAAAATCTACCCTAATGAATCTACTGGCCTTCTTAGATGCACCTGACTCTGGAACATACCAATTCGGTGGACAAGACATTACAGCATTTGACGAAGATTACCGTGCTGAACTAAGAAATGCTGTTATTGGATTTGTGTTCCAACAATTTTTCCTTTTAGCTAGAACTACTGCATTAGATAACGTAGCCATGCCTTTAATGTACGCGGGTAAGAAAAAACGCCAAGCACGTGAACAGGCCTACGATGTACTACAAAAAGTTAGCCTAGAACACCGCATTTATCATAACCCTAATGAACTTTCCGGTGGTCAACAACAGCGAGTATGTATTGCTAGAGCACTAGTTAACAATCCAAGAATAATATTTTGTGATGAACCTACTGGTAATTTAGATTCGAAAACTGCTAAAGAAATCATGGATATTTTTGATAAATTAAACGACGAAGGCAAAACGATAGTTATGGTAACTCATGAACCAAGCATTGCAAAACATGCCAAAACTCAACTATGTATGAAAGACGGTAAAATGACAGAAAAATGTTAATTACTCATATCACAACTTCCTTTAGACAACTCTTAGCCAATAAAGGCAAGTCGGCTCTTACCATGCTTGGTGTTGTAATTGGTATTGGTTCTGTGATCTTTATTATGACTTTAGGTGAGGTAGCAAAAAACTTCCTCCTATCACAAGTTACTCAATTCGGCACAAATGTCATAGAAGTAGCCGGTAGCGGAGAGTTTGGACCATTAGGAGATTCAGATCCAGTTGCAATCACTGATGATGATATAAAAGAATTAAAAGATTCAAATTTATTACCAGAAATAACAGCGCTCTCCGCAGGATATACTACAGCCAAAACTGCAGAATATAATGGAGAAAATTATTCCCTGAGTATTTTTGGAGATTGGCCAGATTATTTTGCTATCAATAACTACCAACTACTTGCAGGGAGGTTCTTTACCGAAAGCGAGGTTCATAATGGTGCAAAAGTTGTTGTAATTGGTAATACATTTGCAGAGGATGTATTTGAAACTTATGACAACGCAGTGGGCAAACAAATTAGTATTGATGGCACCACGTTTAAAATTGTAGGTGTCGTTGAAGAGCCTGCTGCCATGAGTGGCTTTATCCAACAAATAATAGTATATGCGCCACTTACTACAGTGAGAAGATTGTATGCGCCAGCTGAACAGCAAGATGAGGTTATTTATATTTTAATAGAGTTTGCTCAGGGCACAGATTCTGTTAGCTTTGAACGCAGACTAAAATATGAATTAGAACGAATTACTGGCGCTGAAGAAGGCACAGAGCCATTCTTGATTCTTAGTCGTACTCAGTTTATTGAAATATTTGATACGATCTTATTGGCCATTCAATTATTTGTCTCTGCGATAGCCGGTATCTCCTTATTTGTTGGTGGCATTGGCATTATGAATATCATGCTTGTTACTGTAAACGAACGAACGAAAGAAATTGGTTTACGTAAAGCTGTAGGCGCTAAAAATCAATCAATCTTAATTCAATTCTTAATAGAATCTATTGTCCTGACAACTGTGGGCGGTATATTCGGAATCATATTTGGCCTAGGCCTTTCAGCTTTTGCTGTATTTGCAGTTAACCTCGCTCTTCCTGCATGGGATGTATCATTTGTATTCGTACCACTGGCACCAATTCTAGCTTGCGGAGTTTCTATTACCACCGGTATTATCTTTGGATTATATCCAGCCTTAAAGGCTTCTAAATTACATCCAATCGAGTCTCTCAGATACGAGTAAACAAATGTATCTTAATCCCCTATTGCAAGTGAAATTCTTTTGATATACTGCAAATATGAAAATATATACCCGCAAAGGTGATGACGGATCCACTAGCTTATATGGTGGTAGGTGTACACAAAAAAATGAACCACGAGTTGAAACCTACGGTACGTTAGATGAACTAAACTCAATGATCGGAGCAGCTCAAGCCTTGTTACCACAAGATATTGATCTACCTTTTGAGCTTAAACCATTACTGGAAATTATTCAAAAAGACATTTTTATAATTGGTACGCATATTGCTAGTCATCCAGACGTAGAAAAAAAACTAAAATCTCTACCAGAATTTAGGCCAGATGGCATTACTTGGTTAGAAGATGCTATTGATAAGATAGATGATAATTTAGCACCCCTGAAAAGTTTTATATTACCCGGCGGATCCCCTGCTGGCAGTATGCTACATGTTGCCAGAACTGTTTGTAGACGAGCTGAAAGAAGAGTTGTTGCACTTGCTGAAAAAGAACAAGTTGATCCCTATATAATGCAATATTTAAATCGTCTATCTGATTTTTTATTTGATCTTGCTAGACTTGTTAATCAAGCTGAGGGAAAACAAGAGTTACTTTGGGAATCCAAATGAATCAACCTGAGGGGCCTTCACGTAAAGAAGCATGGTTAATGTTTGATCGGATTGCACATCGCTACGACTTATTAAATTTGTTACTTTCCGCTGGGCAAGATAAAATCTGGCGAAAGAAAGTCGCTGAACACCTTCCAAACAGACCAAATATGAAATTACTTGATTTGGCTGCCGGTACTGGTGATTTGGCAATCGAGTTAGTTGAACGTAATAAAAACATAAAAAAAGTCCTAATCACAGACATGTCCACCGGCATGTTAGATGTAGCCAAGAAAAAAGTAGCGAAAAAAAACTTATCTGCAGAAATATTAATTGAACAATGCGATGCAACAAATATTCAATATCCAGATGATTCATTCGACATAATCACTATTGCATTTGGCATCCGTAATGTTACAGATGTATCTCAAGCATTAAAATCCATGCATCGTGTATTAAAATCGAATGGCAGGATGATAGTTCTAGAACTATCTCTCCCCAATAATCGCCTACTACGAAGTTTGTATTTATTTTATTTCCGGCACATTTTACCAATTATTGGTGGTATCATATCTGGAAATACAGAGGCGTATAAATACTTAAACCAAACGGTTGAATCATTTCCCTATGGCGACGACTTCTGCAACCTCATGAAAAAAGCTGGATTTAAAAACGCCAATGCATTTCCGCAAACTCTGGGTATCGCCACAATTTATGTAGGAGAACACCAAGAAGATGCGTTAGAGGAAAAAATTTAGTATACTAAGTACTGTAATTTTTACACTTCCGTCTCTTATGAAAAAACTATATGACGCAACCATGCCTATTACCAGCGATATGGTAATATGGCCTGGCGAAAGAAAACCACAGCGTCAATTAGACTCGATCATAAAATTTGATGGTAGTGAAACATCAACTTTAACTCTGAATTCTCACACTGGCACTCACATTGATGCACCACGTCATTTTTTAAGTGACAATGAAAATAGTATCACCGATATAGATTTAGAAAAACTTATAGGTCCTTGTCACGTTTTTGAAATCGAAGATACAGAATCCCGCTTAAATAATGTTATTACAAAGCAAGATATAGAAAAATTAAATATTCAACATCCTAAGGTACTATTTAAAACAAGTAACACTAAAAATAATCTGCTCGATAAAGAAGACTTTGAAGACACATATATATCTATTGATATTGAGGCTGCTCATCACCTGATAAAACAAGATGTCCATTTAGTGGGAATAGACTATTTATCAGTTGAAAATCAAAATAATACAAGCCAGGAAGTACATAAAGCTTTCTTACAAAATAACATTGTCATTATAGAAGGAGTTTATCTAAAACATATTATTGCTGGAGAATACTTCATCATGGCCCTACCTATACCATACGTTGGCAGTGACGGTAGTCCAGCAAGAGTTATACTTCAAGATTTATAAAGAAAAATATGAGTAACCAACAACATTTTGTTCTAGGTATTGATGCCGGAGCAACAAAAACGGCAGCTGCCATTGGTAACGATAAACACATTATTGGTAAAGGTCGTTCTGGTCCAGCTAATATCCATATTAACTCTTCAAAAGATATTAAAAAACATATCCAACTTGCAATTAGACAAGCTTTAAAAAATAAAAATATTCCCAGTCGAGTAAAATTCTCTCATGTTGTTGTAGGTATGGCAGGCATTGATTCAGCAAGTGATCAACAAAAAGCTGAAGCTATTGTTTTAAAGGCACTGCAAAGAAGAATACTCCAAAGCACAGACATAGAAATCATTAATGATATTAAGATAGTTCGCCGTAGTGGAAGTGATAAAAAATTTGGTATCGCAATCATTTCTGGAACTGGTTCGCATGGCTACGGCGTTAGCCAAACAGGTAAAGAATCATATGTGGGTGGATTAGAATACATTATGGCCGATGAAGGCAGTGGCTATGAAATTGGACTTAAAGGATTAAAGGCAGCAACAAAATCAGCTGATGGTAGAACTAAACCTACAAATTTACAATCAGCTATTCTAAAACATTTCCAACAGACAAATATACGTAATCTAGTACCAATAATTTATGCCAAAAGTCTAAGCAAATCTGATATAGCAAAAATATCTTTTATCGTGGAAGATGCAGCTGGGAAAAATGATTGGCGCGCTAAACAAATCCTCCAAGAAGCGATAGATGAATTATTATTGAATGTAGAAACACTATCAACAAAGCTTGATCTTAAAAAAAGTGAATTTGATTTAGTCGTTGCAGGTGGTTCATTTAAAATGGCAAAGTACCCCTTTCTAAAGAAATTTAAAACAGGTGTTAAAAAAATTGCACCTCATGCTAATGTAATTTCACCAGATGTTCCACCAGTTTGGGGTGCAGTGCTACTGGCTCAAGATAAATTAAAAAAATAATCTAAGAAAAATTGTGAATAACGAAACTTGTTGCTATAATCAATACATCAGATTCATTATAAAAATATATGATAGAAAATAAAACTAAAAGTGTATCTACGGAAAAATCGGCTCCAAAAAAAACTGTTACAGTAAAAGAAACAGTAGTCCAAGGAACTGTGGTTGAAAAAGTAACAGTGAAAGAACTAAGTGGTGGCGCACAAGCAGGCATTAACATTGGCATCGGAGCAACAAATGTATGTTGTGGACCAGCATGCTATTGTGTTCCAAGCTTATTCTCTACAATTACAGGAATAATTTTATATTTTGTATGGAAGGATGAAAAGCCCAAAACTGCAAAGACGATATTATTAGTTACGATTATAACAGCCAGTGTCGCAATATTAATACTAGCCATGTTCTTTTTTCTAGGGTTTGCTGGAGGCATGATAGATGCAATGAGTAACTACTAATAACTTATCAATTCTTTGTGCGTTTAATTCAAGTACAAAGATACGTTTGGATCTGTCATCGCAGACCTGAGCGATCATTCTTCTATAACCAACATCAATTTCCAGTATGCGCACGTTGTACTGGAATTTGGTTAGGATACGCAGTTGGTATAATTATTACTGCCTTCTACCTACCTGTATGGTGGGTAGGTATATTGTTATTAATTCCACTCTTGATTGACGCTGGAACACAGCTAATAAGAATTCGTACCAGCACAAACTCGCTACGATTAATAACCGGCCTACTAGCCGGTTGGGCTGAAATAATAATTCTTACACATATATTAATTATACTGATGCAATACAGCTACGAACTTGGCTACAAAGCATTCTCCTAGTTATCGAAACTGTTTAATGAATTTGATCCATTGCCCACCGCGCATGTTCTGCTATGAGGCCATTTTCATCTGCAGCCAGTAATTCTAAACTTGGTATAGCTTTATCATCACCCCAATTTCCCAGAGCTATCGCAACATTACGCAATAATCCTACTCGCTTCACGCGCATGATTGGCGTGCCTTGGAATCGCTCCAGAAAAGCTTGTTCATCTAATAACGCTAAATCTGTTAATAAAGGTGCTTGCTTTTCAATGTCAGCTTCCAGCCAATCAGAACTATGAGATTTAGATTTAGCAGTAGAATTCCAAGGGCAAACTTCTTGGCATATATCGCATCCATAAATTCGATTCTTCATTAGGGGTCTGATTGCTTCCGGAATTGAACTACGATTTTCTATAGTTAAGTACGATATACATTTTCGAGCATCAATCACGAAAGGCTCCACTATAGCCTTGGTAGGGCAAGTATCAATGCATTTTGTACAAGCCCTGCACCCTCCTCTAGCATTGTTCTGTACCAAAGGTTCACACTCTAAATCTAAAATTATCTCTGATAAAAAGAAATACGATCCTAGAGCAGAATTTATAATCATAGAATTTTTTCCTACAAAACCTAAGCCAGCTCGCTTAGCCAAGGCTCTTTCTAAAATTGGCCCCGTATCAACATAGGCCTTGGCGTCAACATCCTGACCAACAACTTCTTCGATCCTATTTATTAATAGTAATAATTTCTTTTTAAGAATCTTATGATAATCTCTGCCCCAAGCATACTTTGCAAAGATGCCACGAGATGGATCATTTAATACTGCTTCCGGAATATCTGCCGTATAATATGAATATGCCAGAGTAACGATTGTTTTTGCGCTAGGCATAATATTTTTTACATTTTCCCGCTTTTCTTTTCTACCTTCACTATGCATCCAATCCATCTCTCCATGATAATCGCGCTCTAACCAGTTGGCATACTCACCAAATGTTTCTGTAGGCTCCAATGGCAAGATTCCCACTTGGGCGAAACCAAATTCTTCTTTTGCTATCTGTTCAATTTTTTTTGATAAGCTATCTGTCATATTATAAATATCGAACCATATTAAGCAGTAGCATGTCAAACATTAATTTTATCATCTAACCTTTCTCCGGATTATCTCGTATATAACGCCGTATATTGTATAATTCATTTTCACCGTGAATTATATGATCATAAAATGACCGTTGCCAACGAAAATTGTTTTCCATTAAACGAATACGTTTTGATGACGTTGTTTTAAATGCACCAATTAATGATGATATCGATTTTCGATGTATAAACGTTTTATTATCCGGTAGTAGGGACAGGTCGCGACCTGTCCCTACACCGCGACCTGTCCCTCTCCTGTCAACATCATGAATTACAACAATAACATGTATATGATTTGGCATTATTACCCATTCATCCAATGACATATATGTATATTGTTTTGGTAACCATAATAATTGTTCAAGAATAACATTCCCATAATCATTTAATTTCATAATCCCATGATAAATGCTACCAAACCAACATATTCTATTTTTGGTAACAATTGTTAAAAAATATACACCTGGTCGGGAATAATTATACCCATGCATTCTATTGGATTTGCGATACCACATAACAACGCCACCCGTAGATAGGTGGCGCTCAATATATTGATTATATTATCTAATCAAATTATGTCAAATATTAATTTGCCCAATGATCTACTTCTGGAACATTTCCACTTTCATCCGATACTGAATAACCGCGCAATAAATATCCCGATTGGCCATCTGTATTCTCTACTCGAATTTGATAATAACCTGGCTCTAAATGACCAAACGGTATTACAACGCTAATTTCATTCTCAGAATTTACATATGTTTGATTGGCCTTATGTATGCCAAAATATGCAATTGCTCCGTGCCTAAATTTATTACCAAAAACCTGCAATGCTTTAGTATCTGTGTAAGTATCAGATAGTTTATTACTTGCTGGAGAAATACTTGTAACTTCAGCTACAGGATCTGTATAAGGAATATCCATTCCATTTCCTAAGTCTAGTTTCCGGATCAAATCATTCTGACTATCGGCAACTAATAAATTATTTCCTTTCCGAACAATTCCAACCGGGTTATCAAATTGTGTATTATCACGATCACCATTGGAATATCCTCTATTTCCATCTCCAGCTACAAGCTTTACAGCTCTAACTGAACGATCCGCTACTCTTACCATATGTGTACCTGCTTCAGAAAAATATACATTACCTTTATTGTAATATACTTCTACTGGAAGATTTAAAATAGCATCACTAAACTTTCCGTCTAAATACCCGGCTTTATCTGGATCTCCCACTAAAGTAGTAACCTTCCCGTCTCTGATGCGAACTTTCCTAATTGCATGATTATTACGATCAGCAATATAAAGATTTTTACTCTTACTATCTATCGTGATTGAGATTGGAACATTAAAACGGGATTTTTTTCTAGTGCCATTTTTAAAACCACGCTGACCTGGATTTCCAGCAATCAACTTTGTTTTGCCTTTATTCTTGCCACGTAATGTTACTCGTCGTACAACATGATTACCAGTATCAACCACGTATCCATATTTACCATCACGATCCACCACAATGCCACCTGGTCGAGAAAAATAAGCACAACCAACTACGCCATTTTCAAATTGATTAGCGCAAGACGTACCTTCTTGATAGCCATTAGAAGTGCCACCGCCAGAATTAACTTCACCTGCTCCAGTTAAATAATAAACCGTTCTACTAGCAATATCCACTTCTCTAATTCTATTATTATTTCTATCTACTACGAATAATTTTCGTTCATTTTTTGATAAAGCTATTGATAAAGCATCAGAAAATCTACCATTAGTTTTGGCCCATCCTTTATCATCATTCTTCTGATAATTATCTACTGTATTTCCAACTACATGCTTAATGCGTTTTCTATTAGTAATAATTTTTTTTATCTGATTATTCTCACTATAATATATTTTAGATTTATCTCGAGTAATTACTATATCTTTCGGTCTTCCTGGCAATCCGTTTAGTCCATTTTTATTATGAAACCTATCTTTGCCTGCCCAAATTTCTACATCTGTAAAATCAGTAGGACTTAGTTTTGAAACATTACTAATCCCCGTGATAGCTACATATAAATAATCATTGTAGGAAGTAATAGAATTTGGATAATTCACAGCAAAATCATCACTATCTTTTAGTAATAAATATGTTTCGCAGACAGTACTGGCTAAACTAGATTGGGATTCAACTGCACCTTCCGGCACATCAGATCCATTAAGATCAATTACCCTTACTTTGCCAGCATCTGCTGTATTTTGAATAAAGGTGTCACGATCTACAATATTGCCAGGATCACCAGTACCATCGGTTATATAAATATCATCCTCATCTAATGAAGCACCCTCCATTATAGTTATGCCCCATAAGTTTTTAAAACTAGATGCTAAGCAAGCACCATTAGTTTTTCCAGATGTTCCCGACATACCAGCAATAACAGATGTATAACCTCCATCTATTTTTATTCGCACTACTGTATAATCCAGCGCATTCGTTACGTATGCATATTTACCATCAGTACGAACGTATATCTTTTTGGGTCCATTCAGAGATGAAGTAATTGTTTGCTCACCACCACCATTTGTATTCATGGAATAAAGTCGTCCAGTTTCGTAATCTGTGAAATAAATTTTACCCCCTCGGTAAAATATGCCCTCAGGTCTACCTAGCCCACTTTTCAAAGTAGTAGTTTTGCTGCCATTATATTTTTTTATTTTACCATTTCCAGAATCCGCAATATATACATTTCCGCTATCATCAACCGCAACACCGCCAGGATGCGAAAATCTAGTTTTTGCACCAGTGCTATTTAAATCTCCATATCCGCCAGCTCCAACGGCTGTAGATACAGTGCCATTAGTATCAATCTTGCGAATTACATTATTAAAAGTATCTGCTAAATAAAAATTTCCATTGCTATCAACAGTGATATCTTCTGGAAAATCAAAGTTAGCGTCTGTACGAAATTCGCCATCTCCTGCTTTTAGTTTGCCAACATAAGTTGTGCTATCACCAAATGAAGCTGTGACCACAAAAGGTAGTGCAATTAAAAATGTTATAATAAATAAGTATTTTTTCATATAATTAGTATAACATCTCTCCAATTTATCTCCCAATAGGTACATCTTCTCTGCTAGACCTCAACTATTCTGTTTATT
This sequence comes from bacterium, assembly GCA_030698395.1. Classification (GTDB taxonomy): domain Bacteria; phylum Patescibacteriota; class Patescibacteriia; order UBA9570; family UBA9570; genus JAUYKW01. The sequence continues at coordinate 4,732 of JAUYKW010000021.1, read as the reverse complement.
CCATTTTTTTGGATTGTTTAAAATATATTGTTTAATCCTATTATACTCTTCATCATTTCGGATGACTCGATCCCAATAACGCGATTGCCATTTGAATGATGAATAGCCGTTTTGTCTGCAATATCTGGTAACTGATCCTTTGTAATGATTTATGACCATTGATAATGAACCTGACACTGGTTTTGAAAACTTGTTGCACCTTTGTATGGACATGTCATGGCATGTCCATACAGGCTTTGTGCATGTGTTGATTGTTTCTTTTCCATGGCATGTCCCCACAGGTTTTTTCGAATTAATGTCGTAAATATTTATTATACCGTGCATATGATCCGGCATTATGATAAATGTATCTAATGTTACAAACTTAAAATGATATGGGATATTTTCCCAATATCTATATGTAGCAGATCCATTGCTGGATAAACACATAACACCGTTGATAACAATACCAAAAAAATGTCTTCGGTCTTTAATATTTACAGTTATAAAATAACTACCAGGTGAACGATAATCATATCGCTTCAATCTAATGCTTTTACGATTTTTAAATATAAAAACGCCCCAGATCATGGTGCGCTTAACAATGAAATAATAACACTAATATTGCATCCAATCAATGCTGAAATTAAAAATGAAAAAGAAGAAGGCCTGACAGGTATTGATCTCCATCGACGCGAACGTCAACTTTGATACAACCTGTCAGGCCTTTCCTCGGAGGCTTTCGCCTAGAGGTGCGTATTATTTTATAAAGTTCCGCGCTCCAGAACTTTTGAGCCAATACTTTCGTAATGGCGGGATCCTGTTAACAGAACCCTGTTGTTAGCAGTCATGCATGGGTCTTGGCTGCTAAGCTCACCATGCAGGGAATGGACAGACCATCCATCTTAGAGATACTCCTCTAAGTTATGTTTCCTCTGATACCGTAGAGTATTACGGTTGGGATCCTCAGTAGGCGGTGAGGACCATCAGGATGGCCCCGATAATTGATGCCACCATGCCTACCAAGAGGATCCTGTTCAGCCAGTTCGGCCCAGGGAACTGTATCAAGAAGAAGCACAGTCCCCACACACAGATCATGTCGAAGGTGAGGAAGCCTTCAAGCATGTGGTTGATGCCCAACCACTTGGTGGTCAGATTCACATCAACCAGCGGACCCCACAGAACCTGCGGAGTCCAGATGTCATCGCTGGTCAGGACGAAGATGTTCAGGAATCCCAGGCCGAGCTTCCCTCCCGCCGTCCAGACCAGGCTGAGGAACAGAGCTCCGGGGAGCGCGTCCCACACCGACTCGAGGTAGATGCGGAAGTTGCTCTTCGGGGAGTTATCGTCAGCCTTCTTGCTGCCGGTGAGGGCGATGCCCCCGAGGCAGACGAGGCCGATGATCAGGAGCGTAATGGCGAACCACATGGCCCCCTCCTTTTCGTTGAAGATTTTTTGGGGATGGCCGTGGCAGGGTGGTTGCGAATACACGCTTCCAGCACCTGCCACGACCACGGTTTGTTTACCTGCTGCCGGTCCTGGTGTTGGCCAGAACTCCTAGGATGGCGCCATCGGCATCACCCGAAAGGAAGTAGAACTTGGCCGCCTCCATGAGGATCTTGCCACGATCTGCCTCCGGGACACCGTGATGCTCTGCAGCATCCATCAGGGCCTGCACTTGCGCTCCGGCCGTGAGACGGATGGTTTCGGCCTTGGCTTCTGCGAGGGAACGCTCGGCCCAGGTCTTCACCATTTCGTCGTTGATGCCACGCACCAGAGCAGACACGTCCACGTCCTTGACGCGAACCGAAGTGACCATCATGCCGATGGTTTCCGCCACGCCGCGCTCGAAAGCTGCGACGAGGAAGGCCACCACCTGAATGGGGTCAATCGCTTCGTTGCCGAAGTGGATCCGAGTCTGTGCACGCGCTGGGATGCCTTCCACGGCGATGCCGGGAACCCTGCCACCGTTGGGCAGGTTGCGTCCGATCAGCGAACCGTGAACACCATACAGTCTGTCTCCAATCACCGACACGAGATCGGCGGTGAAGACATCCATGAGGTGATCCAGGCTCTCGTTCCAGTTCTCCTGTCCCCACAGCACGAAGGGATTGATGAGCCTCATGTTGAAGCCCACCGTTACCTCGAGTTCCGGGCCACCTTGGCCGGTGCTGAAGGGTCCCTTCTTGAAGTCGCGGTCCGGCATTTGCTGGAGGGTCGCGTACTCTGTGCCGAGTCGTGGCAAGATCGCATGGATCAAATTACCCACGACCGTGAAGAAGGGAATGCCAGGATAGAAGAAGGCCGGGCCAACCCACACGTGGTTGGTCAGGAACGCCCTCGGGTCCCCACGTCGCCGGAGGTTGCCGAGCATCCAACGCCAGGTAGCCGTCAGGTCGCCCTGCCGATCAGCAGGAACTGGAACCGGAGACAGAGGGACACCAGTCAGGTCGGCTACTGCGCCAACCATGGTGCTGCCGCTCAAGATGTACTTCAGCATGCCCGGACCCGGGAGACGGAAGAAGATAACGTTCTTCTCCGACAGCCGAACAGCCATGGTGATCAGCAGCACCAGCGAACCGACGATGCCGATGGTGGTAGCCGTCATGATGAAGGCCAAGCCAGCCGAGGAAGTGGAGCCACTGTGCGTGGTCATCCAGTCCTGCATGTAGTACAGACCCCAACGGAGCATGATGCCACCGAGGGCCGTGAGGAAGCCCCAGAAGTAGGCTCCGGGTGGCGTTCTCCGAGAGGGATACAGGATGAAGATCGCGGCGCATGCCAGCGCCCCAATCACACACCAAGCAAACCAACCGGGGTACTCCCACCAGCCCCAAGCGATCGGAATGTAGTGGAGGAAGAACACGCCGATAGCGACAACGGAGTTGGTCCACGGCCACGGCACGTTGCCGTTGCCGACCATCACTCCCTCGTGCTGCCGTCCGAACCATCCACTCATGATGGCCGAGAGGAAGATGCCGGCGCACAACGGCGCGAACGGAGTCGCCCAACCGAAGGTCAGAATCGAGGTGATGCCGGAGATGACACAGAGGACGAACAGGATGACGAGTTGGGGAGTCATAGCTTCTCCTAATTGATTGAAGCACACTGAGAACGAAACCAGCAGATTTACCACCTTAGCGCGAGAATGCGCCAGATGTTAGCTAGTTGTTTTTCGGTCTGTTTTCCCGCCCGCATGGGCAAGGAGATTAATCCTAGCCCTCTTTCGAGTAGCAGGCAGGCCGAGAGATGTGCCTATATATAGTATTTATAGACGAAACTCACGGCCTACCTGCTGTTAAACAAGTAATTTTATTACCGATTAAATTGTCAAAGATCTGGCTTTTACCTTTTTCGCAACAGATTCTACACATGAGAGGCTGCAATTCAGAACATTTAAGTATATCCCTGAATTAACAGACTCTCAATGATAGAAAAGTGCATAATTACTAGCAAAATAATCAATTACAGCAACATACAAGTATATCCTTAATTATTAACTAGATACATGCATATATAGTGCATATCTCTTTTTTATTGCCTAAAATTTAGGCAACTATTAAGTATAGAATCCAATTTGCGCGCCAACAATGCCCAACTGGTGCATAACTTATCGACCGAACAGAATACAAAAAAAACAGCTTTTTGTCAACTGTTCTCTGGCGTATCTTTTAGCTAATGTTAGCTACTTATGCTAAATGTATTAATTAGCTTCTTTTTTTCTAGCTTTAATCATCTTTTTTCTAATATTCTGCCTTTGACCAAAAAGGATTAATCCTAGCACAATCATGAACATACCTACCCATTGAGCAGGTGTTTGGCCAGCAATTGCAGAATCTAAAATCCGGTCTGAATCTAGCAAAATCCTGGTTAAGCCATACCAAGGTAGGAATAAAATCATAAAATAAGGTGCTTTTGGCGAAAATTTCTTTTTTAACAATACAAACACCAAAAACATTACTAACCCATTCAACGATAAATACAATCCATGATTATGACGAATTAGCTGATCTACGTAGTATTCCTCCCCTAAAAAGAACTCAGTTACCGAACCAGGATGATCAAACACAAAAAAACAGCCTAATCTACCAATAAACTTCCCAAGAGGCAGTGCATACACAATAATATCTCCATAGCGCCAGAATGATAGCTTCCTTTTTCGGAAAAATATCACAGCAGCAATCAATGCACCTAAATAGCCTCCATTGATAGACATGCCACCTTCCCATACTCGGAATATTCCCAACCAATCACTAGTATAATTTCCTAATTCAGTAAGTACAAAAAATAGTCTTGCACCAACCATGCTACCAATAATTATCCAAAACGATGCGTCAACAATTGCATTCCCCTGCAAACCTTCTTTATCAGCAACTTTCTTAGCTACATAAATTGCAACTGCAATACCAGTAGCCACAAACAAACCCCAAACTTGTAAAGATAGGGATCCTAAAGGAATTTCTGCCCAATGTAAATCTGGTATCATAAATGATCGGACAATATACTTTCTAAATATGAACGATTCACATATCCATCAATCAACTCAATTGATCCATCTTCGTACCAAATAATTAAGTTTGGCTGACTTTTAATACCTAAATCATTTGCTTCTTTAGCATCTTGCTCAACTTGTTTTAGATACTGCTGTGATTCGAAGCAAGAATTAAACTGATCTAAAGCAAAACCAAGTTCTTCTGATAGTACAGGATACAATTTTTAGTTCAATTCCGTACGATGATAATATATTGAACTA
>JAUYKW010000012.1 GCA_030698395.1 bacterium | reverse complement strand
ACCAAGTTCTTCTGCTAGTACAGGATACAATTTTGCGTTCAATTCAGTTCGATGATCATATAGTGAACTACTGTATTCTAATAGCATCCCCTGCTCCGCGGCGCATTCACTAGCTAACGCTGCTTCTTTTGCATGCGGATGAATTCTTGTAATTGGATAATGTTTGATAACATATCTTATACTTGCACTATTGTCTGCGCTAAATTCTTGAACTTCTGGAAAAAATTTAGTACAAAACAGGCATTCATAATCTAAATATTGTACTAAAGTAACTTTATAATCTGAGGTCGCTCCAAAAACGTGATTACTATCTATAATCATAATTTCTGTATCGCCATCCAATACAACCTCACCAACTGGTTCTTCTAAAATACTACGTGAAGGAGCTAAAGGAGAAATTTCATAAGTACCAACAGAACCACCGGATAATACATAAGTAAAGAAAAATATTCCCACAGTTGTCATTAAAGTAACACCTAATAGTATTCCCACAACAAAAGTAAGTCTGGGACTAGTTCTTCCGCTAAAAATATTATCTGTTACTTCGTCTTTTGCCATTATCTTAATTTACTTCGTTCTGAATCATAGAGCCTTATTATTTCTTTATTCAGATAAGAACAATTATCAACGTATTAAATCTTACTTATCATATAACCGATTACGTATGCTACTAAAATAACATAGTGATTACATACTAATTATACAATAATAACTCAATAAAATCCAGCGAGAATTATCCTATCAACTCTGGCCACACTTTCGCCATTCTCTCGATGGCTTCCTCTATTCTTTCAATCGAATTGTTCGCAAAGGACATCCGAACGTAACCTTCACCAAATCTACCAAAGGAAGTTCCTGGCAAAATAGCTACATTTGCTTTATCGAACACAAAATTATAAACATCATTACTGCTCCTTCCGGTTCCAGTGATATCCGGAAATAAATATATTGCTCCTGCAGGTAAATGGCAGGCAACTCCTTCTAGATTTTCTAATCCTGCAAACAAAACATCTCTTCTTTTCTTAAACTCTTCACGCATAGCAGCTACTTCTGCATCTACTTCAGGATTATCAATTGCTGCCAAGGCCCCCCACTGAGTAAAGTTAGGTGCACAAGAAACAGAATTATTAATCAAGTTTGTAATTACAGAAGCAAACTCTTTATTCGGACACATACCATATCCAACTCTCCAGCCACTCATGGAATATGTTTTTGTATAAGCATCTAATACAATAGTTCGCTCTCTCATACCAGGGATGGACAATATACTTTCGAACTCTCCATCAAATACCATTTCGGAATAAACTTCATCTGCAAATACCCAGGCATCATATTTTTTAGCAATTTCTGCAATTGCTTCCAAAGATTCCCGAGTTAAAATACCACCAGTTGGGTTTTGTGGGGAATTTATAATAATCAATTTTGTTTTTTCATTCGCTATCTTTTTTAGTTCTTCCACATCAAAATTAAATCCAGATTCACCTTTCATTTCTAAAGCGACTGCTTTGCCACCAGTGAAGTTAATTACTGATTCGTAAGTTGGAAATCCTGGATTTGGATAGATTACTTCATCACCTTCATTGATGGTAGATAATATTGTATAAAAAATCATTGGCTTTCCACCTGGTGTAATAACAACTTCCTCTGGCAAAACGTCCACACCACGGGATTTAGATAATTTTTTCGCCAGTCCTTCACGCAATTCCATCAAACCTGCGGATGGTAAATATTTGGTTTTATTTGATTGCAATGCTTCGACTGCACCATCTACAATTGCTTTTGGTGTATTAAAATCTGTATCACCAATTTCCATGTGAATCATGTCACGCCCTTCTCGTTCTGCTTGTTTTGCGCGCGCTAATACGGCAAATGCCTCCTCTGTGCCTAATCTTGATATTCTATCTGCTAGTTGCATGCTTATAAAAGTTACAAATTAGTTAATATAATAGGTATATATTGTACCCATTTATAGATAGTTGAGCAAGCCTTTTTTATGTGATTAACACTAGTATTACATCACCTACATTAGTGCCAGTTGGGCCAGTATGAAGTAAACATCCTAGTTTTTTCAAGCAATTAAATGAATCGTTTGAATATAAATAATCATGATAATTAACATCTTCAATTACACATTGCTGAGCTACCCCTCCGTCTGCAATCGCTCCTGCTACTGGTTCTGGTGTAATACCATCCACACCATCTGTTGCCAAAGATATAATAGACATTTCGCTATTCATTAACGGCACAGCAGCTAACACTAGTTCTTGATTTCTACCTCCTTGGCCATTTCCTAAAACTGTCACTGTGGTTTCGCCACCAGCAATTAATAATGCTGGTGTCTTTAATGGCCGATTATAATCATTAATTTCTTGTGCAATTGCTGTTAGCACTTGAGCAACTTCTTTGGCTTCTCCTTTAATAGAAGAAGTTAACACCATAGTATTTAAGCCAGCTTTTTTGGCATGCTTTTCTACTTCTTCCAATGCTCGTTGATTATTTCCTACGATAAAATTATGCACCCGAGTTTCGCTGAGCTGTTTTAGAGTTTCGTTATCTTGAATAAGCTTTTTAATTTTTTGTGAACCAACTTTATACCGATGCAATACCTCTAGGGCTTCCTTACTAGTAGAAGAATCTGCAACAGTAGGACCAGATGCAATTACATCTAACTTATCACCAAGAACATCTGATATGATTAAGCTTACAACTGTTGCCGGTGCAGCAGCTTCTGCTAACTGACCACCTTTAATTGCCGATAAATGTTTGCGTACTGCATTCAACTCTATAATATCTGCAGACTTTTTCATTAAGCGCTCCGTAATACTAACTTTCTCCTGCAAGGTTAATCCGGCAACTGGTAACGGCAACATTGCCGATCCACCGCCACTAATTAAACAGATTACTAAATCATCTGGTTGTGCTGATTTAACAATTTTTAATATTTCTTTACTGCCTTTAAATCCAGCATTATCTGGATATGGATGACCAGCTTGATTCACTTTAATTTTTCCAATACTTTTTGTATACGCAACAGGCACATTCAAATATCCAGCAGTTATTTTGGATCCTAATATCTTAGACAAACTTTTGGCCATGCCATATGTTGCTTTCCCAGCTCCAACTACATATACGTGCTGAAATTTTTTAAGATTAAACTTCTTCCCTTGAACAATTAAATACTGTCCCTGATGAGAAATTTGATCTGCCATTAACCGCTCTGGTTGCAAACAACTAAAAACAGAATCGGCAATATCGATAAGAATCTTACCATGTTCAAATTGACGATAAAGTCGATTTTTTTCTTTGATCACTTGATTAGTACCTCGCGATTAACTAGAGTTGGTAATGGTTTTTTATTAATAAATGCAACCACATTTTTTGCAGCTAATTTTGCCATCGCACTACGAGCTTCGATTGTTGCAGAGCCAATATGTGGAACTAACAACGCATTCTTCAGTTTGGATAATCCAGGTGCCATCTTTGGTTCATTCTCATATACATCCAAAGCTGCGCCAGCTATCTCATTCTTCTTGAGGGCTTCTACCAATGATTTCTCATTAACAACTGGTCCGCGAGATGTATTAATCAAGAAGGCATCACTTTTCATCATCTTTAATTCTTTCTTACCAATCATGTGATGAGTCTCTTCGGTTAGCGGAACGTGCATCGTTACAAAATCAGATTGTTTCAGCAATGTAGCTAGTGTAACTTTCTTTGCACCCAACGAACGTTCTACATCCCTTTCCTTTTTTTGAGTATGATAGAGAATGTTCATGCCGAAACCATGATTAGCAATTTCTGCAACGCGATTTCCAATTCTACCTAAACCAATTATACCTAATGTTTTTCCAGATACTTCATGTCCTAAATACATCAATGGTCCCCAACCAGGATACTTGCCAGCACGCATGATGTGCTCAGTTTCTGGAATTCTCCGAGCAATTGCTAACATTAACCCTACAGCAAGTTCTCCAGTTGTATCTGTAAGAACTCCCGGAGTATTTGTTACCATTATTCCTCTCTCTGTAGCAGCTGGAATATCAATATTGTTATAACCAGCTCCATAATTTGCAATCAATTTTAATTTAGGTGCTGCATCTAAAACTTTAGCATCAATTTTGTCTGTTAAAATCGGTACTATAATATCAGCATTTTTAATACCAGCAAGTAATTCTGCTCGAGTGATAATTGAATCTTTATCTCTCAGCACAACTTTAGCGTACTGTTTTATTAGATCAATTCCATTTTTAGGTATTGGTCTGGTGATGAATACAGTTAGTTTCTGTCTAGCCATAATACTTATCGATTAGTTCTTTTAAATTTATTTTTTTTAATGGGAAATAATGAATTATTGCTTCCTCTAAATGATCTTCAGAAAAATAATTGTTAAACAATGAATTCCATAAATCTTCTTTATAATGATACGTTAATAATTCTTTATCTGATAATACATTGTCCGCAAAATTTAAGGTATACAATTCTCCATTAACAACTCTGCCTACATTATAACAAGTTTCCCAAAACGATAATAGCTTATAATCTTCATGTTTGTTTAATATTTCAAACAGCTTCTTGCGAGCTTTATGCCAATGTAAAACTTCGGGCATTACATGTGGTTGGAACACACACTCATTTGGATTTGGTTTTTTTAAATGATACTGCTGGATAATTGGCAACTCATTAGGATCTGTAGAACACATTCCCCTATCTCCTTTTAATATTTCTACAAATGTCTCTCCAAAATTTTCAATTCGGTTAACATTATACTGAAAAAAGTCGGAATAGAAATCCACCTCATAAACGTAATGTAGAATCATCAATAAAAAAAGTTGTAGATTATCATTATTACTAGCTTGCTCAGGTCCTGGATAAGAAAAAACTACTCCAAATTCTTTCAGGTGACTAAAAAAATGCTTTTTCTTTTTTGCGAATGGTTTTGCTAGCGACCACCATTTTTTTGGATCCAGCATAATAAATTTAACTGCTCGATATTCAAAATCTGTCTCATCCAACTGACGATAGCTCTCCAAGTACGTTTTCATCCATTCTTCACTTTCAGAAAAACGCAATGCAGACATTATTTCATATACAGATTCTGCAGCCAAACAATCTTCTATAGAATCGTAACCTAGATGATTCAACAGATTCGTTGGTGGATGCAATGTAAGAAACTGTGCAACCACAGATGGCTTAAGAAAAAATCCATTAGTTCTATCTGCTGGCAAATATCGTTTTAACAAAGATATTAATTGCTGCCAACCTTCTTTTGTTGCGACATTTGGAGATTTTGTAACATCGCACACAACTTTATTAAGTACTTTTACTCGATACTTTATCTCAGCAAAAAAAGTATCTTGATTAACTTCTGTTAATCCAAAATCTTCTATAACCGCATCCCAAGCATCTGCTTGTTGCTGAACAAAATCATCAAGTACATCTTGTTGTTCTGGTAAATCTGCCAATGTATCTAGATAAGCATCCAACTTTGTTGCTTGTAATTGTTCCTGTATTATATTTCTAGAGATCATACATGCGATATTAATCGGACAAGCTTACGATGCAGTTTTGGATTTGCTGTAAGGATCTGTTGATTTTTTTCACGCCATTTCCAAGCATTACCCGCTAAATCAGTAATCTTCCCACCGGCTTCTCTAATAAGTAAAGAGCCAGCTGCAATATCCCATGGATAGGCTCCTCCTACTATATAAGCATCACTTCTACCAGACGCTACACTAGCTAATGTTATTCCAGCAGAACCATAAGCCTTATAATGAGTAGTGTACAAAGCTGTTAAGGAACGCCAATGCGCAAACTGCTCTAACGAACTTCGCATTTGCACGTTACTAATGCTGATTGTCATAGCATCTAGTTCTACTTCATTACTTACACTAATTGGCTTGCCGTTTAAATAGCTACCTACACCCTTGCGAGCATAAAAAAATTCTTGATGAATTGGATCGTAGATAGCGGCATTCTGAATTGAATTACCTTTTGCTAAAGCAACAATAACGCAAAATAAAGGAACCTGTTTAGCAAAATTACTTGTGCCATCCAAAGGATCAATTATCCAAGTATAAGGGCTCTTTCCTGGTAGTTCCCCTGCTTCTTCGCTAACAATACCGTGATACGGATATTTCTTTCTGATAGCTGATATCAATATCTCTTCTGATGCTTTATCTGCAACAGTAACAATATCACCTCGAGCAGATTTTTGCTCACCAGATGTTACTTTGCCAAATTTACTTATGATACTCTCACCAGCCTCTTCAACAATCTCTTTAATAAAACTATCGAGAGCGTTCAGACGCATTATTTTCTTTTAATGACTCTGCGAATCGCCTCGATGATATGCGCTGATGTCATTCCGAATTTTTCTAGTAGCTCTTCAGCTTTACCAGATTCTCCATATATATCCTGCATGCCAATAAATTCCATAGGAACTGGATAATTTCGAGCCAATGCTTCTGCAACTGCACCACCTAAACCTCCAATTACCGTTGCTTCCTCTGCGCTAACCACAGCACCTGTTTTCTTCACAGAATTTATGATTGTTTCCTCATCCAAAGGTTTAATAGTTGTTGAATCAATAACTTCAACGCTGATTTCTCCTTCTAATTCATTTGCCGCTAACAGTGCTTCATAAACTAATGGGCCACAAGCCACCACAGTTACATCACTACCTTCATAAAAAACCTCTGCTTTTCCAACTTCGAAAGGTGTCTCCTTAGTTGTAAACATTGGATACTTGTCTCTACCAAATCTAATGTAAGACAAATGATCCACATTTAATGTTGCCATGGTAGCTTGAAATGCTCTTTCTCTATCAGCTGGTGCAAGTACAGTACATCCGGAAATAGTACGCATAGTTGCTAAATCCTCTACAGCTTGATGAGTTGGACCGTCCGGACCAACGGATACACCTGCGTGTGCTCCAGCAACTACTCCTTTTAGTTCATTATAACCAAAGTTTGTTCTGATTTGTTCCCAACATCGGCCAGGAGAAAAGGCTGCATACGATGCCATGTAAGGGATCTTGCCAGTTACTGCTAAGCCTGCTCCAACTGTAATAAGATTTTGTTCTGCGACACCCATTTGAATGTATCTATCTGGATATGCTTCCTGAAAAAGATTTGAACGGGTTGATTCCGTTAAATCGGCACATAACACCACAACATTCTCGTTTACCTTGCCTAACTCAACTAAAGCTTCACCATATCCATCACGGGTTCCGGCTTGATCAATATTGGCTGTGTCGAATAAATTTTCTACTAAATTTGCTGATTTTACTAATCCCATATATTTATGACATTTTATTTTCTTCGATGCTCTTTCTTAATTCTGCTAGATCAGCCAATGCATCATTAAGCTGTTCTTCAGTTTTCGGTGGATTACCATGCCAAGTATAATCGTTCTCCATATACTTAACGCCTTTTCCTGGAATTACATTCGCTAAGATTAACGTTGGTTTCTCACGTTGGTTTTTGGATTTCTCCATCGCGTCAATTACTGCTTCCATGTTATGACCATCAACTTCCATCACATGCCAATTAAAAGCTCGATACTTTTCATCGAGTGGATCCAACGCCATTATATCCTCCGTATTACCATCAATCTGAATATAATTTCTATCCATAATTACAGTTAAATTATCCAGCTTGTAAGCAGCTGCGAACATCGCGCCTTCCCATGTATTACCTTCCTGCTGTTCACCATCACTAGTTAAACACCAGACATGCTCATTGGTACCATTCATTTTTAAAGCCTTAGCAATTCCAGCAGCTTGAGATGTACCTGATCCTAATGGACCACTGGTAGTTTCTAATCCAGGAAGTGATGTTCTGTGTGGATGTCCTTGTAATCTACTACCTAATTTTCGCAAAGTCATTAATTCTTCTGTAGGAAAATATCCAGCATGTGCCATTGAGGCGTATAAAACTGGACAAATATGACCATTTGAAAGCAAAATACGATCGCGTTCTGGCCATTCTGGTTGATCTGGTTTGATTTTAGCAACATTAAAAAATAATGCTGTAAAAACATCAGCCATTCCCAGTGGACCAGCGGAATGTCCAGAGCCTGCTTCGTATAAAGACTTGATTATATCCTCCCGGATGTCGTTGGCTTTAAGCCGTAACTCTTTGAGATCTGTTAATTTTTTCATTAGTATTGTTGAGTTAATTCACCTAAATCTTTTATTGCCTCTGCTATATCGTCGGACTTAAAAATATAACTATTAGCACAAAGTACACTTGCACCTGCCATAATAATTTCATCTTTTGATTTATCACTCACACCACCATCAACATAAATTGGCATATCTGGTTTTAATTCACGAATATATGCAATTTTTTCTAAAACATCAGCATTAAAAGCCTGTGCAGAAAAACCAGGCTCAACTGCCATCACCATAACCGCATCGAGATCATCTAAAACATCTTTGATATCGTAAGTTGATGTATGTGGATTAATTGCTATACCAACTTTTTTATCTAACTCTCTAATAGTTTTGATACACTCTTCAAGATTACTCACCGCTTCTCGATGAACAAATATGCTAGACACATTTGGTAATGCCCACTTTTTCAAATACAACAACGGATTATTAATCATCAAATGTAATGATATCTGAATATCTCCCCAATCAACTTCTGAAATCACTTCCGGATCATTAATAGTTTCATTAGGAACAAACTGATTGTCCATCACATCTAAATGTATCTCTGAAACATGACCTTTAACCATGTCTACCTTGCGTTGTAGTTCGTTGATATCCTGCTCCAAGATGGCTGGTAATACTGTAATTTCCATTTTATTATTCTCGCTTAGTTATTTGATCTAATCTTCGCTGGTGTCTTGCTTCATTTGAAAAATCTGTAGTTAACCAAGTTTGAAGCATTTCCTTAGCATCATCCGCACTTAGCCAATCGCCAGACAGGCCAATTACGTTCGCATCATTATGTTCACGTGAATGTTGAGCAGATACTTTATTAAAAGTAGCTACTGCTCTAATATTTTTTACCTTATTAGCTGCAATTATTACGCCAGCAGCTGATCTACAAGCTAATATACCTCGATTGTTAGTTGGATTTTCTGCAACTTTATCCGCTACGGCAAAAGCAAAATCTGGATAATCATCTTGCTCGTCCATTTCGTACGCTCCTAAATCTTCATATGGCATACTCCACTCCTCTAACCACTGCATAATCTGATTCTTTAATTCAAATCCCCCATGATCTGCACCTAAATAAATCATATTTTTCTCTTTTTTTCTAACAATTGATGTAATTTATTATATTTAGAACTTTATTAGTATAACATCTTTTTACTAGCTGGGCGACATTTCTTACGGTAATTTATTCAATTCTTTATCAACTATATCCAGCCATTGCTGTTCTGAAAGAATTCCTCGGTAAATCGTATTATTTACAACAAAAGTAGGTGTAGCTTCAACACCAGCTAATAAGCCTTCGTCTAAATCTTGCTGTATTTCATCAAGATAACGCTCGGATGTTAAACATTCAGAAAAAGACGCTACATCTAATCCTGCTTCCTCTGCTAAAGTGATGAATATATCGTTTAATGCTAGTTCTGATTGACGATCAAACACTAAATCATGATATGTCCAAAATTCACCCTGTTCATCGGCGCACTCACCTGCTAAAGCTGCCTCTTTGGCTTGAGAATGAAGTGTGAATAAAGGAAAGTCTCGAAAAACATATTTCACTTGAGTTGGGTACTGCTCTACTACTTTTTTTATTATGGGATATGACTCTTTGCAATAAGGACATTGAAAATCCTCAAATGAAATTACTACAACTTTTGCATCAGTAGCTCCAATAAAAGGGTCATCATCAGCGCCAGGGATAAAATTATTTTTTTGCAAGGTTGGAGCAATGCCCGTATTAGTATCTACGGCAAAGGTAGATATCTCACCGTTTTGTATTTTTCGGTATTCCGCAAAAACCAAGAAAGCAAATAACAGCGCCATAATCATTATAAACGCTAATACTATTACAATAATAACTTTCCAAAAACTTTTATACCAAGGTGGGGCAAATGCCTCTGGAAACAGATCTTTTAGATTCTCATCCATATCATCAGTATACTAGATTTTGCTACTATTACCAAACTTTATTTTACTACTGAAGACTCATTAATGGAGCGCTCATTACCTCTTCACACATTTGTTGCACTTCTAAGCAAGATTGAATGGCTAAAGTTATCTCTTCACTACCAAATGCCTGTGATCCAATCGTTAATAACAGAGCAGTAACTACTAAAACAGCCAATCCTCTGCCATAGCGAGGCATTACTGCTTGATTACCCAATAGTCTATTAATTCGAGCGTCTGTAACGGAAAAGTAAGTGACTCCGAAATTATTACTCAACGACGGAGGTTGATCAATTACTTTTAAGAGAGCCTTTTTCAAATTTTCATCATCTGCCACATACTCATCTGCTATTAACTCTGGCACTGCCCGATAATACTGCAATACCCTACTATTAAAAGGGAAAAATATTTTCATGGCTGATAACACAGATTGATACATTGGATCTTTATTCAATGCATGGCTTAATTCATGTTTAATCACAGCCCACAGTTCATTTGGGCTTAATACTTGCTCTAAGGAATTACTGATATAGACGGCAGGTTTTAAAAAGCCAACAGTGACTGCTAATAATTCAGATGACTCAATGCGATAAATAGGAATACTTTTAAAATATGTTACTCTAAGAATTTTATTATGCAAAGATTTTCTATACTTAAGAGTCCGTAATATTGTTGCTCCAACGCGATAGATAAACAGACCAACAAAAAATACGATCAAAACCGCAACTAAAATTAATCCTAAAGAAACGATTGAAATATTATTAGCTGCAATGTATTGAGAACAACCACAAGCCTCTACCACTTGATGCCCGAACTGCTGAAACACTACTTGTAAATATGGTAAATCTCGTAAAATAATATAAAAACTAAAACCTGCAAACAAAACTATTGTTGTTGCGAGCGAATAAAAAAATCGCAAATAAGATTTACGCTGTCCGGATATTGAAGATTTATTTCTGATTCTGTTCATCGCGCAATTTTTCTATCATTTTTGGATCGATCTTATCGACCATGTCGACAAATTGTGCAATTGCTAAATTACCGTAATTATTAATTAACGATTCAATAATAGCTCGGGACATTTTTTTATTTAATTGCACTTGATCATTGACCGCTCTATATTCATACGCCTTGCCAACTTTTACACGTTTAAGAATCTTCTTTTTTTCAAGCCGATCCATTGTTGTCATTACTGTTGTATAGGCAATCTTTCTATTGCATTTAATTTTATCATAAACACAACGTACCTTTACGCAGCCCTGACTCCAGACAATTTGCATGACTAGTTTTTCTAGATCTCCTAATGTTTTAACTGTTCGGTTCATACTACGCAGTGTAGTATGAGTTAAAAAAAATGTCAAAAAATTTACATGGATAACTGCTGGTATGCTTCTAGTATTTTACTTATTACCGAATTACTGAAATTAGTTTTTCGCCTAATATCCTGCGAGCTCTGCCCCTTTAAATCAGAGGTTAATATATAATTATTTTTCAACAAAACCTTGATGCTTTTCGATGCTAAGTTTGGTAACACAGTAATTGGATATAAACCTTTCGCCTCAATCAACTGATTTAGTCCTTGGTTTTTTGGATAATGCCATGCCATTACTTTCATTCCAGCACACTCGGCATACGTAATTGCATCTTTAGTAGCTTTGGTATTTGTAACCAGCCAAGCCTGATACTTACTTTTGTCATTTCCTTGATGCCAAATTTCTAGCACATCTAAAAATCTGGAATGAGTATAAAGTGCAACCTTTACATTTGTCTTCACGCCGGGATAGTGATGATGCTTACATTCAATCATGTAATGCTTATCTTCTTTTTGTGCTATTACATCTACCTCATGGGTGACGCATTTTCCTTGAACTATTTGATTAGTTTTCGTCTTGTAGCCGTACGCTTGAAATAGCCGGCTGATAAATTGCTCGAATGGATATCCACTTGGTCCTAAATCTGAAATTGCCCGCGCTAAATTATATCGCGCTGCTGCTGCTAAATCATTTTTTGCCACAAGTACTTTTTCCGTAGCAACGTGCAATCTATCGGTGGAAGTAAGATTATATTTATCATGTGTAACCATCCGCGCCACCTCCTGAGCTAAGCTATGCTCAACTCCGGCGGAACGCATTGACTCTACATATTTTTCTTCCAAAAATTGTTCTCGCTTACCTGAAGTTTTTTGTATTTCCATAAATATAATTATAGCAGAAAAAAAAGGCATAGAATAATCCACGCCTTTTTTTATTTAAGTGCTTACTTAGCAAGCACAACCTTCACCACCTTGGGTCTTCATAAAAATAATAATAAATAATTATATAAATTTGTATGTTACTGTGCGCTTATCTTAACAAGCGCAATTTCCGCAACAACCTTCGCCACCAATATTTCTCATAATATTTATTCATTAATAGTTATCTACTACACTGCGTAGTATATCATTTATATTTATCTTGTCAATACTTCTGTGGAAATCCCCTATTGCAAGCCTATTACCTAACTTTATCCTTAAGGTTTTGGACGGTTTCATGCCAGAATAAGATTGTTGGTAGTTGTGATTTAATAGCCAAAGAAAGTTCTTTAATATTACTGATATCTTTAGCTGAATATCGATTCTGAACATCTAATTTATTCATCAAAATAATACCATATACCTGATCACTATCCGCTATTATTAAAATAAAATCTGAATCATTTTTAACTAAAAACTTCTCCAATGTTTTATCACTATTATTTTCTGCTAGCAATTCATCTAACACAATAATATCCTCCCCCACTGTTAATGCATCAATAATTTTTCCATCCTGTTGGAGATAGTATTTTTTATTAGCTGGATAATAACTTTTTAATCGTTGATGTTCTCGTTCTAGAATAAATACCCCTTTAACTTGTGCTTTAATCATTTCCTCAATAGAAGAAACAGATCTCTCTACAAACTTATCCAACTCTGGAGTAGAATTTATCTGTTTCGCTCTATCATCTAACCGCTTTGAAATATCCAGCTCGTTCGCAAAAAAAATATTATCTAATATTTTCTTTAGCTGTCTTTTATAAAGATCCCAAATAACAATTATTAATACTAATGCAGCCAGCCAAATATATATTGAACGGACATCTTGAAAAAATGTTAATAATAATCCAGCTATAATAGCCATACCAGCTATCAAGCAAAAACCATATACCACTGTCTTCTTAAACACAATCCTAATATCTAAAAATCTATATCTGGTAATAGCATAAGCAGTAGAACCAAGAAAAAATAAAACAGAACACATCCCAAAAGGAATAAATGCAGTTGTTTTTAATATATTAACTATAAAAAAATTAAATATAAACATTGAGCCCACATTAACTATCAATCCTAATATTATAAATTGTGACTGTTGCCTTTTTATATGACTTCCATCTCGTAAGTTCCTTGTTAATATTCCGAAAGTAAGAATGCTGGTAATAACTACATATGGAGCAAAAAATATCATTCCAGTTCCTGCGACAGCAATAAAACCAGAACTTGTACTTATAACTTCTGTAAATAAATACGGAGATACGGCTAACAAAGAACATATACTAGAGATACTTAAGAAAAAATATAATAGCTTCTTATCAAGATTACCAATAGTATAAGAATACGAAAAAAGAAATAATGTAACAACCGATATAGGGACAAACAACATAGCTACTCTAATTAGATATAATAAATTTGTAGTTATAGAGAAAAAAAGAGAAATCAATAAAAATATTTGAATAACAATAAACAAACTAAAATAACGATTTGTGTTATTTTTTGGATCCGCTTTATAAACATATACTGCCAAAAGCAAGCAAGCTAATGAACCAACTATTGTAACGACTAGTAAGATACCCATACTGTTATTTGAAGTTTATAATATATTTATATATAGCATATCTCATATATCAATATTGATAAATGTTTGATGCGCCCCAACCTGATCCACTTCATCCTAAAATGAAATGAGCCAGGTTGGAGCTTCTTCCCCCTAATCTTATTACCTAACACTCAGGTGGATCACCAACACCAAGGTACCACCACTCATAGTCATCGTTACAGCCACCGCCGTAATAACCACCACAATTGCCATTGCAACCTTCGTCGTTGCTGCCATCGCAGTCGTTGTCGTTCCAGTCTGCTAGCTCTGGTGCTCCTGGATAGGAATTCGCATCCCACCAAGCGCAATCAACATCATCTGGCCAACCGTCTCCGTCATAGTCGTCGGCTGGTGCTGGTGTGTAAACTCCAGTACAAACGAACGTGAGGGAGCCACTGTTATAGAAGCTGGCATAATCATCCCAACATCCATCCCAATAGACGCCTCCGCAATCGTAGGTACAACCTTCGTCGTTGCTGCCATCGCAATCGTTGTCGTTCCAGTCTGCTAGCTCTGGTGCTCCTGGATAGGAATTCGCATCCCACCAAGCGCAATCAACATCATCTGGCCAACCGTCTCCGTCGTAATCGTCAATCGCCGCAATAGTTGCATCGGAACAATCTTCCTCGGAATACACCCAGGTTTGACCGAACTGTCCCAACAGCAGATAATCGCCATCTGCACGAAGCAAGCTACTCACAAGCATTTCCGAACTACCTTGGTTCTGGAAACTGCTTCCAGTATTACGCATCCACTGCAGATTTATACTGCTCCACCGCACCAAGTCTACATAGCCGTCCTTGTCAACGTCGAATACATAGTACCAGCCGTCTGTACTGCCAACGTCATCTGCCCATTGCTCAGTTACAAGCACGCTACCACTGTAGTGGCCAACGTAAACTTCTACCTCGCTGTCATCAGTGCGAATGTGAACGATTTCATCGCTGCCATCCGCATCAATATCAGCTACAGTAAACGGGCTGGAGGCGTAACCCCAGCAATCGTTGATCACGGTAGTGGTACCATTCGTGCTCAGTCGCTTCCACTTCAGCTTTCCCGAACAACTGTTTAAGCTCTGTTCACGACCACGCAAAATCTCGACCTTGCCGTTACCGTTGAAATCACCTACCACGAAAACGTCTGTACTCTGGCCGAATGTGTTATCTACCTGATCAGTCTGCCAGGTGGCACACGCACCAAAGGAAGCGCCGGTACTCTCGCACGTTTTCCAGGTAATCTTATTGTCGTTGTTGCTATCCTTGTAGCCAAGAATCAGGTCATTCAGACCATCGCCGTTGACATCACCAAGGAACGCCTGATTAGCTCTGGTACTGGTGCGTCGCCATTCTGTACGACTGCCAAAATTGCCACTCCCAGTAGACAAGTATACTTGCGCGTACGTGTGCGGACTGCTGGTTGTTGTGATCTGGACAATGTCTTGGTAGCTATCGCCGGAAACTTCACCAGTCAGCCAGACCTTGTTATTGCTCGTACTCCCAGTATTGCTAATTACCTCACCCAAACGGTCCATTTGATCACCCGGGTTGGTTTCGTACCAACTATCAACGTCGTAGTCGATACCATCCTCTTCTACGTGCACGATGGTTACATCATACGGACCAGACATGGAACCTTCATTGCAATCTCCCACGACAGGAGGGCACTGCGTCCAAACGTGGTCTGCACCACAGCTTACGTTCGTGTTGTCGTCTGGGTATTCCGAACCCAAATCTTCGTAGATGTCGTATGGATCGAACGTGGATCCCAAGTGTCCATAGCGCGTCTCGAAGTGTAAGTGAGATCCAGTTGCCATTCCCGTGGAACCGCCTTCTCCAAGCACTTCGCCCTGAGAAATCCACTGACCTTCAGTGACACTCAAAACGCTGAGGTGTGCGTAGAGAGTTGTATAATCCACGCTACCATTACCGTCAAAGTCATGTGTGATGATGACGTGATTGCCGTAAGAGTAGTGCACCGCATTGATCCACGCGAAACCAGAAGCAGCTGCGTAGATAGCCGTACCGTAGTCAGCAGTATCGTAATCGATGCCTCCATGATTATCATTCTCCAGTCCATCTCCATCGTAATCCCGTAGATCACTATAGCCAGAAGTGATCCAGGCAAATTCTACCGGCAGGGTAAAAAGTCCGTTGGGATTTGCCATCACCGCGCCACCGCCAAAATCACCCTCAATCGGGCAACCAAGAAGCGGGAATCCACGCGGATGTTGCCGCTCACAGCGGTCGGCACAGCCTGTCTGCATCAGACAGAATACAATCAAGTACAGTACACACCAGAACAAACGAGTCATCGCTTATCTCCTGAGTTGTTAAGGTTCTTTGTTTTCTAGAGTTTGATTCTACCCTAGCCTACACGCTTAACCTCCTCCGAGCATGCGAGCCAGTTTAGAATTAACTTTCTATGCTAGAAACCAATTGTTCAAACATTTGGATATCGATCAGCAATGCTGAATCAACTTTTGTTTTTTCCTGAAGTTCGGTTGTTTGATTTTCTATCCACTCACTATCCTCGAGTTCTGCCTCACTAGCTGAAACGTTCAACTGTTTAAAGATTTTAATCTGATTATTATCAATATAGAAAACAGTTTGAATAAAAAATTCTTTACTTGATACATCAAATATAACTTCAGTAGGAATTTCATCAGACTGATCGTTGGCTTGCTGCTCTAGAATTTTTTTTGTAATCATTGGTGCATGCACCAGCGCATTACGTTCTTCTGGAGATTTTTCATAATCAACAATCTCCAATGTAATCGGCGTACCTTTTTTTGCTGTTAGACTTATCTCAGTTAGAGCACCGAAAACGTCTTTATTGCTAACCTGATATTTTTTTGGATGTTGCAAACTAAAACCGTACTCCTGATTTTGATAGGTCACCCATTCTTTATCCGGTTGCTCATTGCTACCATGAACCTGATCTAATTCATTCTCTGTTTCAATATCAGAATCTACTTCTATAGTACTATTTAAATTTTCAGCTACCTGAGTTGAATCTGTTTCTGTATTTACTTGTTTACCTGGTTGATCTGTACAACCTATTCCGATGATAGCTACTGCAATGAGAAAAATATTTAATTTCATGTTTAATATATTTTGATAAATTATTTTGGGCTTTCGCTCCCCCCATTATCCCTATTAGATAATACGGATGCTGGGGGGAATATGGTCAGGTATAGTGGAGGTGTAATATCCAACCATACTTATCATCAGTTTTTATTATCTCTTACATATACAAAGAATGTCTTCCTTCATACCTGGGCGTCCAACCTAGTATTTTGGAGTACTACTTTGTTACTGATGAAAAGAACGAAAGACTAATTATATTATTGATTAATACCAAAGAAAGACAAAATCAGTTCTCGCGACGGCGCAGTATAGTAATTATGAACTATATATGCATTAATCACACTATAATATTGATTGTGGATAAATCTCGCGACGGCGCAAATGCAATTTAAATACCAAATGAATAATCAAATATTATTTTTGTAGGTGAAAAACAATATAAATGTCACAAAATGAAACTAAAATATATTTTCAAAGAAAAATACAACAAAAAAGTAGAGACGCGATTAATCGCGTCTCTACTTTTTTGTTGTATATCATAGTTCGATATTTAACAACCGCATTTTGTGCCAAATTCGTAATAGGCCCCGTAATTAAAATGCAACTTCCTCAACAGTTTCTTCTAGAATCTCTTCGTCCTCATTTACTTTTTTTGTCTGCTTACCTCCAAGCATTATCATTTTCTGCGCAACGATATCTGTGAAGTACTTTGTAGTACCATCCTTTGCCTCGAACGATCTATTATTGATGCGTCCTTCTATATAAACCTTATCACCTTTCTTTAAAAACTTCGTCATGTTTTCTGCTAGCTTATTCCAAGCAACTATAGTATGAAAGTCTGCCTTTTCTTTTTTTTCGCCTGTTTTAGTATCTTTCCACTTATAGTTAGTAGCTAAATTAAGTTTCGTTACGATCGCTCCGCTTTCTATCTTCGTTTGTTCGGGATTCTTAGAAACGTTCCCGATTAATGTAACTTTGTTTAAATCCATAATTGTAAATTAATAACTTGTTATTCATAATTATCTTATTTTCAAACTCTGCAGAGCCCGTGTTCGCCCGAGCATAACTCAGACTCTGCAAAATTTAGGATAAGAGTGGGTGGGGAAAATTTTATACCAAATTAGATATAGTTGAGCGCCCCATATCACATACACTCTTAACCTTGATTCAATTGTCTTTGCAGATTACACCTCCGGAGATGCATCATGCGATAGTAATCTATTCTAAGAAATCATTACAGAAATTTTTGGCAATGAAACCAGAATAAATTACTAAAAAATTGAGGTGTCCGATGTATTTTTTACGGATACATGCCATGGCATGTACCTACATCTTGGACGCCTCAATTTTCTATATCAAGTTTAGCAAATTTGGAGAGGGTGTCAAGAGGTTAGTTAGACCCCACCCCCGGCCCCTCCCCTGCAAGGGAGAGATGGATCTTCTTTTTTGGAAGCCGCCGAGTTTATCCCGGTTGGCAGACGTCCAGCCACCGGCGTAAAGCCATGGCCTCCCATTTATATTATTAATTTTAAATAAAGATACCTCCGAACCTTTGGTGGGAACTCCATGGCTTCTGCATTCTAAATGTCTGATTTAATTTAATAACAAAAAAGTCCGCTACCTCCACTGCAACGTCATTTCCATAACAGCACAGTAAATACGGAGTGAAATTACTAGATATTTATAGTAATATGATATAATTATTACGAACTATCTAAAAAAAATAATTATTATAATATTCTATGATGAAATCTAGACAAATACGAATGGTACTGACAGTTGTTTTGGCAGTATTGGTTGTAGTGCCACTTACTACGCAAGTGGTTGAAGCTAAAAGATTTACAAAGGTGAACGTAGCAAATTACATCTTTAACAAAAGCGGACGTCTGAAGGTAAAAGATAAACTTCTAGTTACAAAAAGTGCAGTTTTTAATACCGCAGTAAATGTTAAAGGCCAGCTTAAAAATACAGATTCTGGTGAAGCACTAAAAGTTGATGATGATTTGTATGTAACTGGCGATACCACAATTGACGGTACATTAACTGGTACTGTATGGGATGTTAAAGGCCAGCTTAAAAATACAGATTCTGGTGAAGCACTAAAAGTTGATGATGATTTGTATGTAACTGGCGATACCACAATTGATGGTGCAATAACTAGTGCTGTATGG
>JAUYKW010000006.1 GCA_030698395.1 bacterium | reverse complement strand
AAATACGAGGTTCATCATGGAGTAAAGATTAGAGATAATGCAATTGTGTCAGCTGTTAACTTATCTCATCGCTATATTAGCGATAGATTTTTACCAGATAAAGCGATAGATTTAATGGACGAAGCTTGTTCTGTGTTACGTATAGAACGTGATAGCAAACCAACTTCTATTGATAAATTAGATCGTAGAATTAGACAATTAGAAATTGAGCGCAAAGCTCTACAAAAGGAAAAAGACAAGGCTTCAAAGGAAAGGTTAAAGGATTTAGAAAAAGAATTGGCTGAATTGAAAGAAGAATATAAAGTAATTGAAGTTCATTGGAAAAATGAAAAACAACACATTGATGCAATTAATGAATCTAGCAAAAAAATTGACGAGTTAAAAGAAGCTGCAGCAATTGCTGAAAGAGCTGGTGACTTAGAGAGAGTTGCTGAGATTTTATATGGCAAGGTTCCAGAATTAGATCAACAAATAAAAGATAGTCAGGAAAAATTATCACGAGTGCAAACTGATCAAACAATTTTAAAAGAAGATGTAACAGAAGAAGATATTGCACAGATAGTTTCAAAGTGGACGGGTATACCGGTGGCAAAAATGCTTACAGAAGAATTGCAGAAATTAGTTCTAATGGAAGAGCAAATCGCCAGTAGGGTAATTGGTCAATCAGAAGCTATAACTGCTATAGCAAACGCTGTGAGGCGAAGTAGGGCTGGTATACAAGAAGAAGGCAAGCCAATTGGTTCGTTTATTTTCTTAGGGCCAACTGGAGTAGGAAAAACAGAGTTAGCAAAAGCACTGGCCGAATTTTTGTTTAATGATGAAAATTTGTTAACTCGCATCGATATGAGTGAGTACATGGAGAAACACTCTGTAGCAA
This sequence comes from bacterium, assembly GCA_030698395.1. Classification (GTDB taxonomy): domain Bacteria; phylum Patescibacteriota; class Patescibacteriia; order UBA9570; family UBA9570; genus JAUYKW01. The sequence goes on along the minus strand of JAUYKW010000006.1, from coordinate 28,323 downwards.
GATTAATTGGTTCTCCACCAGGGTATGTTGGATATGAAGAAGGTGGACAATTAACTGAAGCAGTGAGGCGCCATCCTTATGCTGTTATCCTAATGGATGAAATTGAAAAGGCTCATCCAGATGTATTTAATGTCCTGTTACAATTGTTAGACGATGGTAGATTAACTGATTCTAAGGGACGAACAGTAGATTTTAAAAATACAGTAATTATTATGACTTCGAATATAGCTAGTGATAAAATTGATGAGTTTGCTGATGATCCTATAGAACAGCAAAAAGCAGTACAAGGTGTGTTACAAAAAAAATTCCGTCCAGAATTTTTAAATCGAGTAGACGATATTATAATATTTCAACACCTTTCTCAAAAAGAGATTGCTGAAATTGTAGAACTACAGATTAAATTAGTCTCACAGAGGTTACAAAAAAAGAATTTACAGTTAACACTTACAAAAAAAGCTAAGGATTATTTAGCGGTTGCTGGTTTTGATAAAAATTATGGAGCTAGACCTTTGAAGAGGTTGATTCAAAATAAAATTTTAGACGAACTATCTCTGCGGATTGTTGAGGGCAGTATAAAAGAAGGATCTGTTATAAAAGTTGATTACCAGCAAGATAAAATTGTTATTAAATAATGCTAGTTATCTAATACCGGACCAGTAGGAAGACCATCTTCATCATAGCTAACTTCATCGGTTATACTATCAACATTTGTGGTGAAGGGATCTGTGATATTAGAAAGATCAATACGATTCTTCTGTTTATTTTCAAGTTGAGTTTGAAAGTTTAACAATTCTTCATCATTAATGATGTACTCTTGAGAGTTGTATGAGACATTAGATTCTAAAAAAAGAGGCATATACAAATCAGAGTATAAAAACCACATAACAGATAAAGCATAGACGCAACTTACAAGAACTACGATTGAGAAAATATATTTTTTTAGTATTTGTATTGAATTCATTTCCAGTACATTAAGGCATTAATGCTAATAAAAACATCTTTTTGAGTAGATTGATCATTTGATTTGGCATTAATTGACATGTCTGTGATGTTGATAAAGTATGGTTCAGTATATATATCATTAATAAATTCAAGAGAACTAATTAGATCACCTGTAATGTTAATTCTTGTTTGAACTGGAATAACTGACATTTGAACAGCATCACTTGGTTGAGTAAGTGTAATGTTAACTTCTATACCACGTTTTTCTGCTAACTCTTCAAATAAACCAATTACCGTTAGAGGATTATTTTTTGGTACGAACGCATTATTCAGAATATCTAGTTGAGAAGTCAATTCGTCAGATCTTCTTTGAGCTATGATGAGGTTTGTTAAAGATGATTCATTTACTTCAATTTGGTGTTTTTGATCAATGATCTGCTGTTTCGTTTCGAGCATTTTTGATTGGGCAGGAATAATGATCAAGAAAACACTTAGCAAGATAAAGATTACACATATTGATGCGATAATAGCTAATCTAATACGATGATCAATATTTGTTATTTTAGTTAATTTCATCAACGTAGTTTCCTGTAAAATTAAAATTAATATTTTCTTTCGTTGATAGATCTCCTACTGGAAATGTGAAGTTCTCAAATTGTGGATTATTTTCAATACTTTCCTGTAGTTCTAGTAGTGTAGAACGGTTACTAGTGGATCCCCATAGTACAACTTCTTTATTTATACTATCTATTTCTAGTCTTTCCAGCGATGAAGTTGATGGAATATTTTCTAGTAAACTATTAATAATAATTAAAGTATTGATTTGTTGGGTGTCAGTATTAGAAAATGCATCAGATGTAGTTTTAAGATTTGAGAGTTGCTGTTGAGTTGATGTTTTGAGTTTTTCACTAATCGTTGTTTCATGATAATCATTTTGCAATTTTTCTAGCCAGCCATCAAGGAGGAATCTAGTACTTATTAGAGTTGCATCGATGAGGAAAAATATTACAAAAATTGCAATACAACTAGATTTTACAATTAAGTACAATTCTTCTTTTTTTAATTGGGCTTTTCTTTCTGGAGGAAGTATATTGAACATACAATCTATTGTAACATTGCTAATCCAATAGCAGTAGTATAGGCTAGCGGATGTGTAATTTTGGTATTTATTCGCTTGGATATTAAAGCTTGAAAAGGATTTCCTAGTATTGTTTCGAATCCAGTGATTTGAGCTGTTAGTTCAGCTATTTGTGATATATATGAACCGCTACCACACAATATAATTTGTTCTAGCGGAGATTGAGCTAGATGATGGGAATTATAATATTGAACTACTTGTTGCAGAGCTGCAGTATAATGGCTTTCATTAATATTTTGTTGTTCAATTATGCTCGGATAGCTTGTTGTAAAACTTATACTGGAGTTGATGTAGAAAATAACAGATGTTCTGGCTAATCCAATATCTACAATCATTATCCCTTTCATCTTATTACTAGTGTTGTTTATTAATGCTTTTGCAATTGCTACTGGTTCGGGATAAAGACCAATTGGTCGGATATGAGCTTTATCTAATATACTTACGTATTGATCAATGAATTCTTTTCGTCCAGCCGCAATAGCCGCATTATTGCCTTTTTTTGTTGGCTCTACTTCATAATATGTTTCATTTTCTTCGTACGGTATATTTTTAATTGCTTCACGTGTTAGGGTGTCAATATTTCTTGATGCCACCGGAATAGTTGTTACAAAAGTTCTTTGCTCCGGTAGGCCGGCAATAATTTTCGGACGTTTTAAATATCGACTACGAAGATTTTTTGTAAGAGTTTTTAGTTTACTCACCAATTGATCTTCATCAATAATTTTTCCATTCGTTATAATGCCTGCCGGTAATTCTATTTCATTAAAAGATTGGAGAGCAAGTTTATTATAATAACTACTTAAAGTAACAATCCGTAATTTATAATCACTAATATCTAAGCCAACTTTTAATACAGGTTTAAGCATAATAATTATGTAGGGTCAACTTCTTCCCAGCTGATAAATTCATATTCTTCTTGACTTGGGAAAAATGGTGGAGGATTAAAATATAAGTTGGAATCGTAAGTTATTTCAGAGTTGATGAATCCTGAAGTTACTACGAATTCATCATTTACCCAGGTCCATGTCCAAGGTTTATTTGTGATGATTGTTCCGTATACTCGGATGAGATTGTGTAAAGTATCCTGAGGGTAGTATGGAGGATAATAATAATATCTAAATACATGACCATTCTGAGCTAACATAGCAGCTTCTATCACTAAATCTTCGCTGAATTCGCCAGAACCACCAGTACCTTCAACGCATGCTCCTTGGTAATCTCCATGTACAAGATGACCCTCAACTTGAATTGCCTGACTAGGCACACACAGACTAGCTTCCGCTGATGTACCAGGCTGATGACAAATCAAAACTTTTTCTATAGTGCATTCTCCACTTGGACCAAGCCCGTCGCTACCAATATAAAGAGGCACCAATATATCTTCTTGTGCCATTAATCCCAAAACAGATCCGCTAGTATTATCAGGATAGTACTCAATATTTTGCGGGATAATAATATCGTATGTTTCGCTGGAAGTCGTATCTGTGTTAGCTGCTACTACAGTAGCTCTACCATTTACTTTTCCAGAAACCCAAGTTTGATCTTCTACAAAGATTAGGCCATTGGATGGTATTGGTACATTTTCATATTCAAGTATTAATTCCTCTGAATTTATTGAGTTAGATTCATATGTCCAATTAATGCCATCATGACCCCATACTGGATTGCGTAGACTAGTAACTTCATAAACACTAAATGTTCCATCTAAGTTAAAAATAATGTGGTATCCAAAGCTATCGGATGCCGTTAATAAGACGCCATCTGTATTTGCCTCTGCTTTAATACCGTAGTAATCAAGTGCTATCGCGTCAAAATCTATTCCATCAGCAACTGGAAAGTCCCATAAAGTTGGATCTTGTCCTGTGCCCCATATACCGGGATGTTCTTCGTTATCACAACCATGATTTGGACCACAAATATAGGTTTCCTTAATAGTTGTAACTCTAGATTGAACATTTCCATCAATTCTAATACCACCATTAGAATGTACTTTTCCATCTACTTCTTCTCCAGCATTAAACCAAGCACTACTGTTAGATAGAAAGGCAAATTCTGTGAATGATGGTTTTCCAAAATTTACTTTAATGGATCGTTTCAAATTGGGATAATCATTCGTCCATCCTGTGGCTGTCATTTCTAGTATGGTTGAACCAGGAGCTGGAGGATCAATATCTACCGTGTAATGCCCAACAGATCCGTCAATTGGATCAACATAGTCTGTATCTAAACCACTATCATCTGATGGGTTATGTGATAGGAACCAGCGATATCTGTTTATACCTGCTTCTGCTATTTGAAAAGATCGTTCGGAAGCTATCGAGCGTTGAATGGCATTGTGCTGCACTAAAAATAAGGAAACTAAAGCTCCAATACTCATTAGGAGAACGCTTCCAAATACGACAACAACGATGATTATACTACCTTTTTCCTTCATAGCGATGAACTTATGTTTCTTAGCTGGATAAATGTTTCAACTGTTGTTGTTTCAGGAATACGATTAGGATCTGCATTGACATCTAAATGAACTTTAATCAGGGTAACTTCAGTTAGATCAATTGGAGCTACAAGTGGATTGTTTGTAGTATCAGCTGGATAATTTTTATTATAATATTCAAAAATTGGATTTGAATAGAGAGAGTAATTTACAACTGTGTCAGATATTAAATGAGTAGTTGAATTAGCAGGGTTGTAAAAAACAGGAGGCAATGATGGCTCTGTGATGAGCTGCATTAGATTATTTCCATCTAAATAGTATTGGATTTGCTCTACCTGATTATCATTATCCGTATCAGCAAAGAAAGTAATTGAATCAGCGTTTAGTTCTACTAATGCATATTGGCCATTGTCTCCGTTTACAGCCTCTCTTAATGATTTATCAATTGTTTCCATTCCTTTTTGAGCTGTATTGATGGCATCAGATTGTTGACTTAAGAAATCTTGAGTTCGGGTACCTTCAATCATTAGAGAAAATACAATAGTTACTAAAATCACTGTGATAGATGCAGCTACCAAGACTTCAATCATTGATACGCCAGATTTATTGGATGGCAAGAGAAATTGTTTGGTTTTCATTTCCATTTATTATAATCGTATCGTTATAAGGTGTGTAGCCAACTAGCGATACATGTAAGTTATACGTAACTGGTTGTAATCCATCAAAAAAAGTCTGACCATATTCTGTAGCGACAATTGTTTCATCGTAGCTAAAATCATCTGTATATAATCTAACAGTATTTCCAGCAAGTACATTAGCTGAAGAATCTATTACAGTAAATAAAGATGTAAATGGTTCGTAGGTTTTTAGATAAAAATTGATCGTATTATATGAATCTGCTTGAGCGAAAAAAGGCAATAACTGATCATATCCTGTTATTACATATCCTTCACCAGCTTCATCAAAAATTATTTGATACGGATCAACTTCGATACTTGTTGCTTCATAATTACCGTCTTCATCTGTCGTATGGAATTCATTATATTTATATATTGGTAAACCTTCTCCATCTGTACCAATAGTCTTTTTTCCGCGCATGCTAAATGATGCACTAATAGGGTCTGCTGTATCAGCATCTTCCATATGGATGGTTAGACTATTCACGAGTTGAGAAATTTGAAAATACTCAGATGTCACCTCGCCATCCATGATGTTTAAATGTGAAGTACTTGGGTTGGGATTATTAATTGGATCTACATCATATGTACGATCATTGCCATAGCCTGGTTTGGTGATGGTAACTTCGTAAGCTTCGATTCCTTCTGTAGCTCCGGGTAGGATAAAATTACCATTACTATCTGTTTGTGATGTAACGGATACAGCTGGTATGACATCCGGTGCTTCAACATTAATGGTTGCATTTGGAACCGGTTCAATTGGATTGGTATATGGATCGAATACCGAAACATTCAAAGTTCCACCATTAAGGTCAGTTTCAATTGCATTCGGAACGATGTTGGTCGCTAGTGTTACAGGCATTCCGCCAGCAGGGTCAGACCAGGTAACATCAATTCTAACTTGTTTATAATCTGTATTAATGGTGTCGATTGGAGCTACATCGTCATAGGTATCGTCTACGTACCTAATATCAGTTGTAATTGTAAAGTTAATTCCATTTAATAGTTCAACTTCTGATTGCAGAATAGATCCAGCTGGAACACCATTTTCTGTGCCAACGTCATTATAGGAAAGATTTTTTATAATTTCCATTTTTTTATTAGCAACGGCCGTAGCTGTTAACCTGGCTTCATTTGCTCGAACTAATCTAGAACCACTGATTAGCAAGGACATTAAGGAAGAAAAGATAAGAGCAAAAATAGCTAAAGCTACCAGGGTTTCCACCAGAGTTGAGCCGGCAGTTATATCTTTTTTATACTTGTTCAACCAATCCATATATAGGCATAATAATTGCTACTGCTAGAAATCCAACTCCAAGACCAATGAAGATCATTAGTACTGGTTCTATAATAACAGTTAAATTGGACATTGTTGAGTCCACTTCTTCTTCATAGAAATTTGCAACCTCTGCTGTCATCTCATCTAAAGTACCCGTATCTTCGCCAACCTTAATCATTTGAGCAATAACATTATCAAATAAATCAGGTCTATCCGCAATTGTAGTGAAGACGCTAGTTCCTTTTGTAAGAAGTTCGCTAGAATGAATAAGATGTTTTTTGTATACTAGATTACCAACAGTATTAGAAATAATTTCATAACTCTTTACAATGGGTATATCTGTTACTATTAATGAATGCATAGTTCTAGTGATTTTTGCTACGCTGACATTCTTAATAATTTGTCCTATAATTGGTAATTTTAGCAATACTGTATGTAATGCAAATTTACCTTTTTTTGTACGAAATATCATTACTACGATTACTATGAACAAAACTAATAATGATGCAATAGTTAGAAAATTTGCTGATATATATTCGCTTACAGCTATGATGATACGCGTTGGAAGTGGCAGGGTGTAACCACCACCTTCATATAGCTCCAATATGGTTGGCACAATGAAAATAAACATTACTGTACCCATGACAATCATAAATACCAGGATAAGAACCGGATACGTTAGTGCATTTCTGATTTTTTTTCTTAGAGAGTACGCTTTTTTCATTTGCATCGCTAATTGCTTCAGAGTGTTTTCCAAATTTCCACTTATTTCACCGGCGGCCACCATACTAACGAATAAATTGTCAAAAACATACGGATGTTTTTCAAGTGAGCTAGAAAAACTTTCGCCTTGGAGTATATTATTATGGATGTCGTTAACAACCTTTTTCATTTGTTTACTTTTTATTTGAGCAATGATTACAGATAGAGCATCAGAGATGGAAAATCCTGTTCTAATCATTAGAGCGATATTGTGCACAAAAAATATTTTTTCAACAATTGGAACTTTTTTATTAAATTTAAACCAACTCTTCTTTTGTTCCTCAGTAACTAAGGCAAACCATTTTTTTTCGCGGTCATCTGGTTGATTTACCATCTTATTCTTTGGTAACTCTTAATATTTCTTCAATGGTTGTTAAGCCTTGCTTGGCTTTTACGAATCCATCCTGAGCCATAGTAATCATGCCGTCTTTTATGGCAGTTGTTAACATCTCGCTTTTTGATGCTTGTTCTAATATTTTTTTGCTTGCTTTACTAGTCATTTCAAATACTTCATACACGCCAATTCTTCCACGATATCCTGTGTCACCGCATTTTGCGCAACCTTTACCACGAAAAAAATCAAATTCATGAAGCTCAATGTTAGATGGATTCTCACCAAGCTTTTCAAAACCCGCCATAATATCTTCTAGTTTATATTTTTTGCTGATTTCTTCTATGTTCTCTTTTGATAAATGATAACTGGTAATACAATCACGACAAATGGTTCTAACTAGTCTTTGGGCAATAATTAAGTTTACAGTTGATGCAATTAAAAAATGCGGGATATCCATTTCAGTTAAACGAAATATTGTACTAACGGAATCATTTGTATGGATAGTGGATAAAACTAAATGACCTGTCATTGCAGCATGTGATGCGATTTGAGCAGTTTCGTTATCACGAATTTCACCAACCATAATAATGTTTGGATCTTGTCTTAAAAGAGCACGTAATCCACCCGCAAATGTAAAACCAATTTTTGGATTTACTTGGCTTTGATTAATACGAGGCATTCGATATTCAATTGGATCTTCTATACTAGAAATATTTACTTCTGGACTATTCAAGAGATTCATCATGGTATAGAGAGTGGTTGTCTTTCCAGAACCAGTTGGTCCTGTTGCTAAAATCATTCCGTGTGGCTTTTTTATATGACGATTTACAACTTCAAACGCAAGATCATTAAAACCAAGCTGTTCCAATGACAAAATGTTTCCTGATTCTCTTAAAATTCTTAATACAACTTTTTCACCATCCTGGACTGGTAATATTGATACTCTAATTGATACTTGACCTTGATCGGTTTTTACAGTGATTCTGCCGTCTTGTGGTAAGCGGTGTTCGTCTAGTTTGAGATGGGATAAAATTTTAATTCTGGCAACCAAACCAGAACTGACCATTTTTGGTAGGGTCATGACATCTTTTAGTACACCATCGACGCGAAACCGCACTACAATGTTCGCTTCACTAGGTTCTATATGAATATCTGATGCTCCTTGAAAAACTGCATAATCTAAAAGGGTGTCAAATATTTTAATGATCGGCAGGTTTTTGTTGATTTCACTGACAGTTAGTTCTTTGCCGTTTTCAAGGGGTTGTTTGAAAGATTTAATTTCTTCCTCGATATGGCTATTGTACTGTCGAATGATATTGTTAATACTCTCCGGACTAGTAAGAAATACCTCTACTGCGTATCCGGTTTTTTTTCTGATAAAATCTATTGTTTGCAAATCATCTGGATCGGTTGTAGCAATTTTTACTGTTTCTGATTCTGCATCAAGTTGAAATATAGCAACCTCATGAGTCTGGACAAGAGATTGTGGTAATAAATCTAGTAGTTCTTGGGATATTGTAAGATTGCGTAGGTTGATGTAAGCAACTCCAAAGTCAGCTGCAATTACGTTATAAAGATCTGCTTCTGAAATTTGATTTTGGCTTACTAAGTAGCTTAAGAAATTGACTTTATTTTGTTTTGCCTTTGCAATTAATTCATCGATAATTTTTTCAGGCAGGAAGTCGTGTTTTAGTAAGATTTTTTTTACCCGCTCGTGATGAATCATATCGCGATTATACCATTTTTTTACAAATTGCGCTATAATATGCCAATGCATAAATTGTTACAAGACAAGTGGTTTTTAGTTGGATTATGCGGATCAGTAATTGTAAACATAGCAATTTGGTTGATGCTGTATTATTATCTTCCTGAAACTGAGAACCCGGTTGTATTACACTACAACATTTATTTTGGAATAGATTTAATAGGTGAGTGGTCTAAACTTTTTTATATTCCAGCCAGTGGCTTGGTGATATTAGTTGTTAATACAGTATTTTCTATTTTGTTGACCAAAAAAGAAAAGTTGCTATCTTCAATTTTGGAAATTAGCTCTTTGCTAGCACAACTTGCACTTTTGGGCGCTACAGTTTTAATTATCTTTAGTAATTTAATCTAATGGAAAATACTGAGCAGCTTATTAGAATTATTTTTTTAGGAACTGCTTCATTTATTGTAGCTATTTTATGCACACCAATACTTACTCACTTTTTGTATAAATATAAATTAGGAAAACAAATTAGAGATGCAAAAGAAGCGCCAATATATGCAAAGATGCACGCTACAAAATCAGGTACCCCAACCATGGGTGGAATTTTAATTTGGGGTACAACATTATTTTTAATTTTATTATTTGCTTTTTTAGGAATGTTTAGTGAAACACTTGCAGGATTTGATTTTCTTTCTCGATCAGAAACATTATTACCTTTAGGGGCATTGGTGGCATCGGCATTAGTAGGATTAGTAGATGATGTTTTTAATGTTAAGAAAATGGGTTCACACGGAGGTGGATTAAGGATGCGTCATAGGTTATTTATCTACACTGTTATTGCAATTGTTGGAGCATGGTGGTTTTACACAAAGTTGGAATGGGATTTATTGCACATACCATTTTTAGGTAATTTCGAGATTGGCTGGCTATATGTTCCATTTTTTATTCTAGTTATTGTTGCCACGAGTTTTGCAGTTAACGAAACTGATGGTTTAGACGGATTAGCAGGAGGTTCTTTATTGTTTGGCTTCGCTGTTTATGCTGTTATTGCTTTCACAATGGGGAGATTTGATTTAGCAGTTTTTTGTGCGGTTATTATAGGTGCCACATTGGCTTTCTTATGGTTCAATGTTTATCCAGCAAGGTTTATCATGGGAGATACTGGTGCAATGTCTCTAGGTGTTACTTTGGGTATTATTGCTATGCTTACTAATTATGCGTTGCTTTTGCCCTTAGTAGGATTTATTTTTGTAATTGAAACGGCAAGCGCCTTAATACAAATGACGTCAAAGAGATTGTTTAATAAAAAAGTGTTTATTTCTGCACCCCTACATCATCATTTGGAAGCAATTGGTTGGCCAGAACCAAAAATAGTAATGCGTTTTTGGATTATTGCCGCAATTATGGCCGGTATGAGTTTAATGATATTTTTTCTAGACGTTGGGATGATGACAAGCTAAAATGCTTGTAATCCTGGTAGAACTGTGAATAAAAGCATAGCTCCTATCATAAGACTACCCATTATTATCCAGAAAATTTTTAATTGTTTCTTTTTCATGATATGTTCCAGCGAATGGTATTAAATCAAATTAGAGAAGATGAGGAAGTATTACTCATCATACGAGAATATATTATAACAAAGTTATTTAAAATAACCATAATTTTTGCTTTATACTTTTTATTATTATTTTTTATGTCTTGGCTCATTAGTTCAGGATTAGTTGGAGCCATACTATTTATTGGGTGTTTTTCATTAGTAATCTTTGTTGCTGTCAGAGCTTTTTTTATTTGGTATTTAGATGTTATGATTCTTACGCGCAAACGCATGGTTGATGTACATCAAACGGGTGTGTTTAGAAAAGCTGTAAAAGAGGTTTCTTGGATTGATATTCAGCAAGTTGTTTTTGAAAAACAAGGCATGTGGGCAACTTTGTTTAATTACGGTACAATCAAGATTGCATTGTATAATAATACTGATGTAATAGTGTTAGATCATGTTTATAAACCAAAAGAAATTCGCAACTTAATCTCAGATTATGCCAAAACACAGCAGTAAAAGAAAACCAAAAAAAAGTAGTAAAAATGCACTTTTCCAGTCAAAAGCTTTTACTGTTTTTGCAATGTTTGGTATTATAGTTATCGTGATTTCTTTAACAAAGGAAGTTATCAGAAAAGTCGAAATAAGCAAGCAAATTGAGACTTTAGAGCAAGAGGTTGCTGAATTAGAGCAACATAATGTAGAGTTGGGCGATTTGATGCAATATTTCAACTCATCTAGCTTTCAAGAGAAAGAAGCGCGCAAAAAACTTGGTTTACTTAATGAGGGAGAAACAGTGGTAATGATTCCAGGAGAAGAAAATTATGGTGATATTAGTAATTCGGATGATCAAGAAGTTATTCAGGATGTCTCAAATATGAGAAAGTGGAAAAAATATTTTTTTAGTAATTAACAATAATAATTAATTTATTTATCGGTAACCCCGAAGTAGAAAAATAATTATGGATACAGAGAATAAAACATCACATGATGACAACACAGAATCAGTAACAAAGGTGGAGGCTACAAAACCGACACACGCAAAAACTGATTTGAAAACGGAAAAAAACACAACTAATGCAGTTAACAAAATGCGGAAGATGATTATTGTGGGAGTTGTGGTGGTAGTAGTATTGATTATTTTGCCTTTTGCATACACCGCACTATCATTATATTCCTTTAATACAGAAAATAATTTAACGGATTTTATCGTAGATAAAACTCCATATCCAATTGCTACTGTAAATGGTGAGTGGTTAGAGTTTAGAGATTATAAAGAAAGTTATGCTAATGCAATCCGTACAGCAGAACAATTTGCTGAGGATCCTTATTTCGCTGAACAAGTTGGTGTATTACCAACTAATCAAGAAATCGCTAAGCTAGAACTAGATAGACTCATCAATACTATAATTTTAGAGCAAGAAGCAGAAAAATTCGATTTAGTCGTTTCTGATGATGATATCGATACAACTTATCAGGACACTATTGTTACTCAAGCAGGTGGAGATGAAGCAGTTATTGAACAAACTTTAGATGAATTGTACGGATGGACAGTGGAAGAATTTAAAGTTCAAGTAGTACGAGAGTTAGTGTTGCGAGAAAAACTTGGTGAATATCTAAGAGAAAATGATTCAGATACTGTAGCCGGAGAAGCGAAACAACAAATTGAAGACATTAAAGGCCAGTTAGATGAAGATCCAACTAAGTTTGCAGAGTTAGCACAACGATTCAGCCAGGACGGATCAGCTTCTAATGGAGGTGAACTTGGATTCTTTACTAAAGGCATGATGGTACCAGAGTTTGAAGCGGCTGCATTTGCTCTTACAGAAGTCGGTGAGGTTTCGGATATCGTAGAAACAGATTTCGGATTTCATGTGATTCAATTAATTGAGCGTAAAGATGCTACGGGAGAGGAAGAAGAACAAATTAACGTGAGACACATTCTAATTCCAGTATCTATAGATGCATACTTAGAACAACAATTAGAAGCGGCAACAGTGAAGAAATTCATTGATGTTAACGAGCTGTATGCAGAAGGTGAGTCTGACGATGTAAAGGATGTGGATGAGGAAAATGGTAATGACTCTGTAGAAGGTGTTGATGAAATCGGTGATATAGACGTTATAGATGGTGATGATGTTGTAGTTGATGAAGCAGAAGTCGTCAGCGACGATACTGCAGATATCGTTGTAGAGTAGATTTAGACAACTAAAATTACCCTCCTTGGAGAACTGTTTTCTAAGGAGGGTTTTTTTGATTGATTACGACTAATTAACTTGACAAGTACTAAAAAAATTGCTATAATAATTAGCAATTAATATTATTATGCCAGATACACAACAAGTACAAAATCAAGAGCAAGAAGAGCTAAAAAAATGGTTCACCGTTGAACTTAAGAAGTTGCAAAATAGAGAGAAAAAAATCATGCAACAATACAACGAGAAGAAACGTGCTCTGCTAGAAGAAGAATCATCTGATTCTAGTAGTTAATTGGAATTCTTTTTTTATGGCTTATATAAGAGAAGATCAAAAGAAAATTGATAGAGAAAAGGGCATACTTACTGACGATGCCTTGGATGCTTTGCGGAAAATTGAAGGTAGAGCAACTGAGGGAGTAACTGATATTGATCAATTGGTTGATAGAGATATTGCTCTAATTACTCAAGATTTAGAAAAAGGCATCAATGCTGATGGCGAGCAGGTGATTGCGCAATTAAAACTTGTACAAGAAGATTCTGAGTCTCTGTTGCAGACTTTCATGAATCGATTAAGAAACATCACTGAAAGAGCAGTTCAACTTTGGAATGAGTATCAAGAGAAGCGATTAACGGATCAATTAGTAATACCGGACAATCCAAAAATCATTACTCGGCTATTAAAGCAAATAGCTAATAGTCGTGTTCCAGTTGAGCAATGTTTGGATGTTTTTAATAGGGCTGATAAGCAAGAGGAGTCTCTATGGAGTGAAGTTCGGAGGTTATTAGATTTGCGTATCGTTAAAACTGTTTTGGAATATTTGAAGCAAGATCAAGTGGATCAAGCTATGCTTTTATGGGATGAACTATCGGATGAGGGTGATACTTTATCTAATGCTAGCGAAGTTGTTAAAGCATTAAATGAACCAATGAGCGCAATTGATGAATCGGCACATTTTTCATATGCCGTTTTCGTTGAACGTATGCAACGGTTGGAACAATTCGAAGATGAGATATCGACAAAAATTGGAGGCCGACACCAACTTGAAAGGGCATTTTCTCGGCAACGTGAACACTATAGAAAAATTTTCTTCACAGATACTGGAAAGTTTTTAATGCAGCAAACCCGCGCAGCAGTTGATGTACTTGCTGTATTTCCTCCTGATCAACAACAAGATATTGTAACATCATGGTTTTGGGATAGAAATCAACGAATTGATTGGGCAGAAGCGTTGACGGATTCAGAGGTAATAGTGATTGTCAGTATTATGCTTGAATACCCTGGTGTAAATAGTTTTAAAGTTAAGAGTGATCGTGATACACTTTTAAAAATTGGTCATGATTTTTCAGCTCCAGAACGCAAAGTAGCTTGGCAAAAGTGTGGTGAACCAGAAGATTGTAATTGGGATGAAATTTACACTTACTTAGCGATTGGTAGATTACCGATCTCTACTAGCGAACAAATAGCTTCACTTGATAGACGTAGATTAAAATATGTTACATTATTTGCCTTTGCACACGGTGAAGAAAGATTGGCTGAATTTTGGACAGAAGATGGAATTAAGGATTTAGTTGAACTTACAGATGGACAATTGCGGTGGGGCAATAATAGACCAACTCCAGAATTGCTTCGTATTGCAAAAAATATTACGCCTGCTGAACGTCGTCATTTGCCTTTAGACTTTGGATTTGGTTCTGGCTTGAAAAGCGCCAGCAGGCCGGATCATACTATTTGGGATAACCGAGGTTTTCAGGTTGTTCCTGAACTTCTTGAAAATTTTAGTGACGCACTTCAGAGTATCCCATTTGATTACAGAGATGCTGTGCTTGATGTCTTGAGTCCTAGTGGTTTCCTTGATCGAAGAAGTGAACGGAAGCAATTAACATCTGAGCAAGCTAAAAATTTTATGGAATATACCCAACTACTAAATTCAGCAAATACTATTACACTTAACGATCTCATAGGTCTTCGTGATTTCTTCATTAACGAGAGGTGGCAAGGAATTAAAGCTGGTATTAAAGTTTCTCGGGTGCAATCATTACATATTCCAGCAGTGGATAAAAATACTAACATATCAATCCTACTAAATGTGTATGAGAAAGTAGGTTTGGTAGAAAATGCTAATATCAATCAATTTATAATTGAAATTCAAAAAAGAGGCGAATCTTACATCCGGCACAAATATCAGGGGGCTAGTGAATTTGAGGCAGTGTCACGAACTGGACAGGATATTCATCATATTTATAATTTTGAAAGGGCATGCCAAGAATATTTTTCTGCCAACCCTGAGTTAGTAATGGAGTTTCTAGGATTTAATGAAGAGGAGCGAAAGATCGTTGAACTTTGGATTAGTGGAAAATTAGTGACAATTGCAATAAGTGCCGCTGATATTGGTATTATTGAAGGAATTATTATTCGTATTGGTAAGAGTTTTGCTGAAATGTTTTATGATAACAAGACACATTTAGATAGGTTTCAGCAACTTTCTGCTGAAGAAAAAAAACGTTGGTTATTTTTAGAAAAAAATATCATTTTGCTAAATGGGAGAGGTAGTCCGGAAAATGTTGATACGTTATTTGAATTAGCCACGAACGATGAAGGTAAGAATGTGATAGATTTTATCAAAGAAACTGGCTTGTTAATGTATGAGCAAAAAAGTATTCGAACGATGGCAAAAAGACCAGAGTGTGCAGGACTGTTTTATTATCTTAGAAAACAGGCATTACGCGCTGATCAAGAAAATCAAGCAGTTGAAACTCTCATTGCATTACATGATGCCGGGTTGCCTGCGCATTTTCATTTATCAGGTTATACCGAAGATATAGACATTACGAGCTCAAGTAGGTATGGCCCAATGGCACTTGATTTGTTAGCAAAATGGAATTATACCGCCCTAGTAGAATGTGCAAACATTGCCATGCGTGTTCATCCAGAACTAACTTTGGTTCAGTTATTAGAATTAGAGCCTAACCGGCCAATTGACGAACAAAGCAGGATAATAGAAATGGCTAGGCTTAAAAAGTGTGACCGACTTTGGAGACATGAGGATGTACCTATTCAAACTGAACTTGATCAACTTTCAGAAAGAATCCAAACAACCGAATCAATTCTTAATATTGAGTGTAGTGAGGACAACAGAAGCCGTTTGCAAGATCTATCCAAGCCACTCTGGGAAAGATTCAAAACAAGGCCAGCAATTTTATCTCTTTTTTTGAATAGCAAACGAGGATATCTTAATGAAACAGTTCTTGGAATGTCAGATGAAATGCTCATGAATACTGATATCTGGAAGTTTGATATTCCTACTGTCATGTGGACAAATGAAGAAACTCTACAATCGTATTTGGATTTGGTTGCTTATTATCGGGAGCATGATTCGTCATTATTAAATGACTCAGGAAATTTTTCATCTAAAGGTGATGAACTTTGGAGATCAATCATTACTACTTTTAGAGAGCAACCGTGGTTATTTACTACTGAAAATTATCCAATAATTAAGTCTCTTGATTTAGGTATTTTGACATCATTAACAACGTTGACTGAATCTGAGTGGCGAGAATTTATACCAACATTTGTACAATATAAGTTCAATTGGAATAATGAAGTTAATGAATGTATCTTAGCCTGGCGAGAAGGTTTTACGTTATTACAGGATAATGAATTAGAACAATTACAGCAATACGTTAGGACAATTCCATGGAAAGTGGCTGTTAAAATTGCTAGTGAGCTCCAAACAGGAACAGATATTGATCAATTAGTTTCTACCAGAGATGCATCAGACAACTATAACATGCGCGATTGGCAGAGTGAACGGAGGTTACGTATTCGGGATGAAGTTAAAGATGTTTTACCTACTTTTGGAGCAGAAGCAATGATACCTATTGAGCAATGGCAGCGTATAGTCAAATTGCCGCATGCTACTTTGCGTGGATTAGAGCAGCTTTCAGAATATTCTTCTTATGAAAAAATAGAAATTTATTCGGACAAAGCATTAGAAATATTTATTGTCTTAGCTGAACATTCAAATCTAAAGATCGTCTTGGATATCTTTCAGGAGAAAGATGGTTCTTCGTATGAAATATTTCAAGGTACACCAGATATGGTTGAGCGTTTCTGTAATCAACTAACACCGGAAATTGTAGAGAAATTACGGGCATGGCCCAATAATTTGCATATTAATACTTTCGACACACCAATTTTTTTTACTGATTCTCGCGTCGAAGAGGTTTTAATATTCGCAAGGGAGTTAAGAAATATTTTTGGTGATAAGTTTGTAATGACAGTTTATGATTTATTAATAATGGATATTGATTTTGATTTAATAAATCTTCAGGAAATTCGGAGAAATTCCATATTTCCTATCACGCCTGGGCATCTTAAAAAAATGGCAGTGGCAACAGCGGACGATGTACAAGCTTCTATTAATCGAACTTTAGCAATTTTCGATCACTATTATAAAATCGATTATGGTATCGCTAGTGACCAGATAAAAAAACTTTCACCTGAACTCCGTACTGCAGTTATTGCAAAAAAAGGTCCAGGAAATTTTGGTTGGAGCATTATGGAGCATCGTCAGGAACTGGTTGAACATATGAGTTATACACTAGACCAAATAAGGAATTTGATTCTAGAATTATATCGTGCAAATTCTGATGGTATTTCCCATGTAGATATTGAGGTGGCACAAGCGTTGTTAGGTGAACCTAATTTAGCAATATCTGATTTAGGAAAAAGATTTCAAGATGTTTCCAAGAATTTTAAAGGAGATAATAAGGTTTTAGCAGATTTGATATTTGAAAAACCTGAACAAATTGCAGAAATTGCAAACCATGATTGGGGCACAATACCTTCTTTTCTAAAGGAGGAGGAAAAATTTTGGTTAGCTATTCGTGAGTATCAGCCATTGCTATTTTTTTATCAATACCCTAATCGTGTAGATACTGTTGGTATAACTGATGCAGTAATTGATGCGGTGGCAAACGATGGGCATGTAGAGCGGATTGATGAAATGTTAGTTTTGGAAAAAAAGGGAGAAGTATTGCTTTCGGAAGAACAAAGAAACAAGATGGTTTTAAGATACATCGAGCAGTCAAGTGATCTTGATGCATGGTTTGAGAATTCCGATAAAAAAGTTTTAATTCAGGATCGTTTTACTGCGATTGTTCAGGGTTGGAGCGAAGATCCGGATAAGCAAACTAAAATAATGAAAAAGCTTGCTCGGGCCGGTATGATTTCTACGATTGAGATAAGAAGCCCTGTCCAACTTAGCCCAGAAGCTGAGATGAAATTGATAGCTACAATGATGAGATGGCAAAGTAGCGGTTTAAGCAACTTGGATTCTGAATTAGATACTATTATTGGTGCCCGAATATTGCAATTAGGAGCAGATAATAAAAATCTTCTAGTCAACATGTCTCGAGAAATCGCAAAACAGGAATTCGCCAATTTAGATGTATCTGAATTAAGTGTCGACAGTATTAAATTAACAGAAGAGAATTGGCTACCTTTAGTCATGACATTTATTAGAACAACTATTGAGGATTATAATATTCCAAAAGTAAGCGCAGAGCAGGCAGAATTTGTTAAGGAATTATTTAAAAGCTCAGAGGCAAAAGATTTTTGCATGAGCCAATTACAGCGGTTGTGGAAGGAATATCTAAATGCAGATCCCCAAGAAAATTTACCAATCAGCTTAATGATATTGTCAGAGTTTATCAATGATTGTGAAGGTGCTGGCCCAATGAGCCAGTTTGAGGCATTGGGTCTGTTCATTCATGCTACTAAGGAAGCCTTATCAAAGCGTTCTACGGTGAAGCGAACGAAAGTTGAGCTAACGCAGGGCTTAGTTGGTATGGATAGCCGTTTCACAAGGGAACGGTGGTCTAATGATGATACAGCAGATTTCTATAATATATCACGGGATGTAGAGCAGGCAGCACCGAGTTTGTTTACCGAGTTTTTAGAAGTTTTTCAGGAATTATCACCTAGTGAATTTCAACGTTTTCAGAAGGACATCTATCCATTTTATCGAGCACAGCTTGCAGTGCTCGGTGAGTTATCCAGTAGCTCTGGCGATATTAAATTTAAAGCACGCGAACTTGTAGAAGTGCGTCGTAGTTTACAGGGTTTTTCTGATGGTAAAAAAGATAAAGCAGACTTTGAATCATTACGAAAGGATTTAATTGGTGAATTAGCTAAAAGGTTTGAACAACGTTTTGGAATTATTCAAATACCAGAAGAATTTACACCAGAACATGTTCGTTCCTTAACAAATATGATGCTTTATTTGGCGAATTTGCGTGGCCGTAATGAAGTCAATGAACAAACTTTGGGTTGGTATTTGGCATTGATGATAAATAATAAATGGGATGCATTTCGGCGTGGAGAAGAAATTGAACCCGGTAGTTTATTAACTGAAGTGCGAGCTCAAAAAATTTCCGAAGTACTGAAACGTCGGCAAGAATTATCGCCACTTAAAGCAGAACGTTTGAATATTTTAGAGGATGATGTGCCGGAATTCCAATCAATCCTGCAACGTGAAGCTTCACAAATAGCAGTAGGAGATGTTGAAACTATTGATGTAAAATTGGGCAATGTCCTATCAAATCTTAGAACATTAATTGATCCGGATCTTTATCCTGATGAAATAGACAAACAGCGTATTCAACTTCTTGTGGAATATGGAAATAAAACCGTCGGTCGGGTGGCTGCAAAAATGTTTCAGTGGATAGCAAACCAAGATCGGAAAATTTCATTTAGTGATGAAGAGGGTGTAATAAAAGAGCAAATTGAGAAAATTATTTCTGCACAGGGATTGACTTTAAGTACAGAAACTATTAAGAAATATTTTCAGGCAGGAATAAAATCATTATCACTGGTAGTTGCGGGAGCTCGATTCATTGAAGATGTTGGAGCTGAAGAAGATATTGAATTGCTTCGGAAAAAAATGCAGCCAAGCGATGAAGTAGTTGCCATATTTAACAGACTAGGAGAAGGGTTTAAGCCTACTTCTGGTGCCATGGCTTTAACACAAGATCTTGATTATCTTGATAATATTATTGTAAAGCGAGAGGATGAAATCACACCTGAAGAAAAAGAATTAATTGAAGAGTATATTGCGGATATCAGATCGCAAGTAATTAAGTTACAAACAACATTTGATAAAATTAAAGCAAAATTCGCTACAATAAACCGTGCTAATGCTGGTACTAGCAATACTTTGTTGCTTGAAAAGCTTAGTAAAATAGAGCAAATAATCAATGCTAGAGCAACTCAGCAGGTTGTTACTAGTACACTTACGCATGACATGAATCCAATTATCGAAAATATTAGGGAATGTTTATCATGTAAAACCTCTGGCTGTAATAATGATACCGATTTGACCTTTGGTGATAGCAATAAATTCTTTATTTACAGTAATACAGAAACTCAACGTAAAGGTAGTATTGCTGATGAAATAGTATTTCTTGAACCAGTGAAGCGCACTGATGGAAGCGAGGAAATGGCTTTTGTTTTTGATCGCGTTTATGGTTCTTGTACTCCATTTATACTCACAAATCATATTAAAGCCGTAATGAAGAGTTATCAAGAAATAAAAAAGCGTTTTCCCGATTGCAAGCTATCTCTTTTTGTAACAAATGCGGCTATGGGTACCGGCGGTTTATCAGCGGATATGTTAGGGGCTAGATTGAAACAAGATTTTGGCGAAGATCTTATGTTGGAAACTGAAACATTAGAAGTTGATATCGTAGAATCTGCTGTTTCAGATCATTATGTGGAATTTGGAGGTGGAGCTAGATCATCTGGAGCTAGATCTGTTTCTGGTTTAGTAATTCGGTTGTAACTTTTGGAGCCGATGCGCGAGAACGCCTGTACCCCGAAGGGGTAAACCGCGGACCTCTGCTTTACGAAAGCATTGCTCTACAAACTGTCCGCCAAAGGCGGATCCGCCTTTGGCGGAAGCTACTGAATATATTTGTATTGGAGCCGATGCGCGGGATCGAACCGCGGACCTCTGCTTTACGAAAGCATTGCTCTACCAACTGTCCGCCAAAGGCGGATCCGCCTCCGGCGGAAGCTACTGAATATATTTGTATTGGAGCCGATGCGCGGGATCGAACCGCGGACCTCTGCTTTACGAAAGCATTGCTCTACCAACTGAGCTACATCGGCGCTTGTGATATCTTTGCCATTGACTTACGCTAGTAAAGATAGTAATATGGACGCCGTATGTCAAGCATTTCGGAAGACAAAATAACTCCTAAGATAGGGGATAAAAAAGGTATTAAAATATTCTTAGTAGAAGATGAGCCAAGATTGGTTTCTCTTTATAGTTTTGCATTACAGGAGTTGGGAGAAGTTGAGATTGCAACGACGGCATCAGAAGCTTTTGAAAAACTTTCAGCTTTTAGAGCTAACCCACCGAATGTAATATTGCTTGATTTGATAATTCCGGAACAACCAAGTGCGCCTTTGAATTTTTCTAAACGTTGGGGATTTCATGTACTTGGTAAAATAAAAGAAGATAAGGCATTGAAAGATATTCCGGTTTTGGTAATGACAAATTTAGATGAATATGAAGATAGACAGAGAGCTAAACAGCTTGGTGTTGTAAAATATATTGTAAAATCAAATGTGATTCCTAAAGATATCAAGGAACTAATTAAACAAGCTCTCTAATTTATGTATAATTTGTTGTCTCTTAAGAATAACAGTCTTTATGCATGGGTATTTTTGTTAGTTATGTTCTTTGTAATACCATTAGCAATAAAGGCCGAAAGCGATGATGCACAAAGTGATACAGTTATTTTACTGCGTCAAGCAAGTATTAAGTCTGGATATACACTACAGAATGATAATGGTACTTTCCAGGTTGGTGTGCCGCCAGAATCTATAGCTGGTGTTAAGCGGACTCGTTTGCGTATTAGCAAAGTACATAAACCAGAACGATATTCAACAAAAAACGAAACATTGATTAGTGATTTGTATAAGTATAAACTAGGACGAGGTGTTGCAAGGAAAGTAAAATTACAAAATAAGGTGTGGCTGAAATTATCTTACGCAGATAATCAATCAGAAACTGATAAAGTAATAAAATACTGGAATAGTAAAAAAAATAAGTGGAAGAAAATTACAACTTCTAATGACAAAGATGCTTTTTTAGCCGGAGGTGCGTTAAAACATAAATATGCAGTTGTGGGAGTGTTTAAGAAGAGAGCGCAGCTAGGAGAAAAAGTTGTACAAGGTGCTGCAAGCTGGTATGATGGTAGTGGTGCAGCTTGTAATGATTTTGAACAAGGTAGTACCATTAGAGTGACAAATACAAGTACTGGAGATTTCGTTGATACAATAATTGTATCAACTGGACCATTTATTCCTGGGAGGGTTGTTGATTTAACTAGAGATGATTTTGCTACCATTGCAGATATTTCAACAGGCGTAATAGATGTGTCTATCCAATTAGTAGAATAAATCATATTTCATGATTCATTTAAAAAAAGTTAACAAGCGATATTCGGACAACACATATGCGGCTCGTAACATGTCCTTGCACATAACGTCAGGAGAGTTTGTTTCTATTGTTGGTCAATCCGGAACTGGAAAAACCACTCTTGTAAAAATGTTAATTGCTGAAGAACGTTTATCAAGTGGTATTATTGAAATAGGTAACTGGGATATTACAAATATTAAACACTCAGAGATACCGGTATTACGACGTCAGGTAGGGGTAGTTTTTCAAGATTATAAATTATTGCCAAAGAAGACAGTATATGAAAATATTGCCTTTGCACTAGAGGTTTGTGGCGTGAAGCAGGGGAATATTGATATGATTGTTCCTCAAGTTTTAAAAGTTGTGGGATTAGAAGAAAAGCATGATAAATTTCCCCAACAATTATCAGGTGGTCAAAAACAGAGAGTAGCAATTGGTAGGGCTTTAGTGCATCGACCAAAGGTTTTAGTTGCTGATGAACCAACTGGAAATTTAGATACTATTAATGCTCAGGAAATTATTGATTTATTGTTAAAAATCAATGCTTTAGGTACTACTGTGTTGTTAGTAACTCACAATAAAGACATTGTTAACCGTTTGCGTAAAAGGGTCATTGCTGTTGATGATGGTGTAATTGTGTCTGATCAAAAAACAGGAAAATATATAATTTAAATTATGCTAGTAAGTATTTATAGAACAACTAAATTTGCAGCGCAGACTTTTTATCGTAACTTATGGTTGTCAGTTATAACAATTTTTATTTTAATCCTTACTTTGTTTACAGTTAGTTTAGTCGCTACCATGAATTTACTGGCGGATAGAGCTATTTCTGCAGTAGAAGAAAAAATTGATGTAGATATTTACTTTGCTGATAATACTTCTGAGGAAAATATTATTGCAGCGCAAATGTTTTTGGAAGATGTGCCAGAAGTTAAGAATGTACGCTATGTATCAAAGGATGAGGCTTTAGAAAAATTTAAGGATAGTCATGCGGATAACGTAGATATTCAGAATGCACTTGAAGAGCTAGATGAAAATCCTTTGCCAGCAAGTTTGATTGTGCAAGCAAATGAACTTAGTGATTATGAAGTGATCATGCAGCAATTTAACAATTCTGAGTTTGATATTTTTACGGAGGAAAAGAATTTTTCTGATCAACAGGCTGTGATTGATAAATTATCAGCTATAACTACCAGGGTATATCAGGTGGGAGTGGCCGTGAGTGCTGTTTTTATCGTAATTTCTGTGGTGATGATGTTTAATACTATCAGATTGGCGATATATGCTCATCGGGAGGAATTAGCGATAATGAAGCTAGTTGGTGCCACAAATGCATTCATTAGAGCTCCGTTTATACTAGAGGGGGCATTTTATGCAGTTTTATCTAGTGCAATTGCTATGTCTCTGCTGTGGCTAGTTGTTTTATTTACCGCTCCTTATGTGAATGATTTCTTCTTTGGATATAACTTTAACTTGGATGTATTCTTCTATAATAATTTCTTGTTTATTTTTTCTATTCAATTCTTATTTTCTTTAATTTTATCTGTAGGCAGTAGTATGATTTCTATCGGACGGTATTTGAGGGTATAATTAGATATAACAATTCAATATATAAAAAACGGCTGTGTAGCCGTTTTTTTTGTTTATGTTAGGGTGGTTAATTTATTAAACAATAAATATTTCGGTAAACTATTTTGACAATAAATACCTAACGTGATAAGTTAATTTCTTAATAAATATAAGAACTACCAAATGAGATCTGATCCTGATCAGATTAAAGAATTTTTTGAAGTTGTATCACAAACACGACGGCTTTTCTTTGAAATGCACTGCAATTCAATTGAGCATACTCCCGCAACCGCCTTGCAAGCGCGGGGTCTTATGATAATTGAGCAATATCCTGGCTTAACTGTTAGTGAACTAGCTGAAAGATTCATGATGTCCTCAGCCTCTATTACTCAATACCTTAACCGGTTAACTCAAAATAAATTGATTAATAAAAAAGTAGATGCAAAGGATCGGAGAATCAGTCGGATCTACATTTCGGCAAAAGGTAAAAAAGAAATTATAAAAATACGAGGATCATTTCTTTCTAAAACAGCTCAACTGCTAGAACCGATCACGAAAAAAGAACTAGCTACTCTGATAGCATTGAATAAAAAAATACTCATGGGTTTAAAAGATAAAAAGCCTAATTAACATGCTCAAATACCTACGACCATATATATCGGCAATTCTTTTTTTGATTACAGCTACTGTTGGAGGAGTTGCTGCAACACTAAAATTGCCAGATTTTACAGCAAGGATTATAAATGAGGGTATTATTGGTGGTCATCAAGACATAATTGTTCCAGTTGGTTTACAAATGCTGGGCATTGCTCTTGTGGGTGGAATATTTACTATTATCACTGGCTACTTATCAGCGCGCATTGGCACTGGCTTTTCAAGAGATTTGCGTGCCGGCCTTTTTACAAAAGTAGAACGTTTTTCTCTTGTGGAGATGAATACATTTTCACCATCTTCTCTTATTACTCGAACCACAAATGATATTCAGCAAGTACAAACCGTGTTAGTCATGGTTATGCGTATGGTGCTAGCAGCTCCTATTACAGCTATTTGGGCTTTATATAAGGCTAACGCAATTGCGCCAGATATGAGCTGGATTATGGCATTGGCCATTACTGCATTACTAGCCGTTGTGATTACATTATTTGTGTTAGTAATTCCAAAATTTCAGCTGGTACAAAAATTGACTGATAAGCTAAACTTGGTCTCACGAGAAAATATTACCGGCATCCGGGTAATACGTGCATTTGATAACCAACATAATGAAGCTGATCGTCTTAAAAAAGTAAATACTGATTTAACAAAAACAAATATTTTTGTGGCACGAGCTACTGCTCTAATGCAACCAGTCATGTTTTTAATTCTAAATCTAGTAAGTGTTGTTATTGTATGGTCAGGTGCGCACTTGATTGGAACATATGTATTGGAAATTGGGGACATGCTTGCATTTATGCAATATGCAATTCAAGTCATTTTCTCCTTTCTCATGATCACTATTGTGTTTATTATGGTGCCTCGTGCGTTAGTATCTGGCAAACGTATTTTGGAAGTATTGAGCGTCGATCCTATAATCAAAGATCCTATTACGCCAAAGGAAACTAAACAAGCGAATGGCGTTTTAGTATTTAATGATGTCACTTTCGGATACGATCAAGCTGATGTGCCCATCCTAGAGAACATTTCATTCACTGCTCAACCAGGTCAGGTGACTGCAATTATTGGTAGTACTGGTAGTGGTAAATCAACTTTGATTAATTTAGTACCCCGATTTTACGATACATTATTCGGAGAGATCACTATTGACGGAGTGAACATTACTGAGATGTCGCAACACCAACTTCGTTCCATAATCGGCTATGTCCCTCAAAAATCAGTAATTTTTTCTGGAACTATTCATAGTAATATCGCATATAGTAATAAAACTGCAAATACTGATGATATACATAATGCAGCAAGGATTGCTCAAGCTGACGAGTTTATCTCTCTGTTGCCAAAGGCATATGAAACGCCTATTTCTCAGTATGGTACAAATTTGTCTGGCGGTCAGAAACAACGTATTTCTATTGCACGAGCTATCACAAAAGATCCTAGTATTTACATTTTTGATGATACATTTTCGGCGCTAGATTACAAAACGGAAGTTACATTAAGACACGAACTAAAAAAAGTAACCAAACAAAAAACAGTACTTATTGTTGCACAACGGGTAAATACTATACTTCATGCTGACCAAATTATTGTTTTGGATAAAGGAAAAAATATTGGACAAGGTACACATCAGGAATTGATGAAAACTTGCTCAGTCTACCAAGAAATTGCAAAATCTCAGTTATCGGAAGATGAATTGAATAAATATCTGTAGATACGATTATGGAACATGATAAACACAAACCAATGAGAGGACCAATTCCAGGACAGGGTCCAGCTACAATGATTGGAAGCGGTGCCAAGGCAAACAATTTTAAAGAGAGCATGGGGAAGTTATTAAAATATCTAAGTGTCTATAAACGCACAATTACTATTGTTGTTGTATTTGCCATGGTGAGTACGTCATTTTCAATTGTTAGTCCTAAATTATTAGGAAATATCACTAATACCGTAGTTGATGATTTTATTGCTATATCTATATATGACAAAATAATCGACTCACTTTCACCGGGTGTTGAATTACCCGCCGGAACGTCGGGTGCTGATATTCTTGAAAGACTTTCACCAGATCAACAAGATGCCATCTCGCAACAACAAAGAGAAAAAATGAGTGGCATCGATTTTTCTGTGCGTCCATCAATTGACTTCGATGCTATTGGAAAAATCATCCTATTATTACTTGCTCTTTACAGTTTTAGTGCAACGATCAGTTACGTGCAATCTTGGATGATGACACGAGTATCACAAGATGTTACCTTCCGTCTGCGTGAGCGGGTGTTTGATAAAATAAATCAGCTTCCGTTGAAATATTTTGATACACACACTACTGGCGATATTCAAAGTAGAATGACCAACGATGTTGATACTATTGGTCAAACATTAAACCAAAGTTTAACTCAAATTGTCACTGCTGTAATTACCATTATTGGTATAATTGCAATGATGCTAACTATCAGTTGGCAACTAACTCTTGTGGCTTTAATGGTATTACCTGTGAGCTTTGGTTTTATTGGGTTTATAATAAAAAAATCGCAAAAACTGTTTAAGCAGCAAGCGGATGAGCTAGGACAAATCAATGGACATATTGAAGAAACATACGGCGCGCATAATGTAATACGTGCATATAACGGTGAACAAGATGCAATAGATGCTTTTGATGCCATCAATGCGGATTTGTATAAATCTAGTTGGAAATCACAATTTCTATCTGGTCTGATGATGCCCATCATGACCTTTATCGGTAATATCGGTTATGTTTTAGTGGCTACCATTAGTGGCTGGTTAGCTTTGAAAGGAAGAATTGGTGTTGGTGATATTCAAGCTTTTATTCAGTATCTTCAACAATTTAATCATCCTGTTATGCAAGCTGCTAATATATCGAATGTCTTACAATCTACCGCTGCAGCTGCAGAGCGTGTATTTGAATTCCTAGAAGAAGAAACGGAAACAGTGGAATCCAGTGCTAGTACGGATATTAAAAAATCACAGGGACATGTTGAAATTCAAAACGTTACCTTTGGATACGAGGCAAATAAGCCCGTGCTACACAATGTCACTATCAAAGTTAAGCCGGGGCAACGTGTTGCTATTGTAGGACCAACTGGTGGTGGCAAAACAACAATTGTAAACTTATTGATGCGTTTTTATGATGTTGATTCTGGATCTATTCGTATTGATGGTGTTGATATACGAAAAATGCAACGTGGTTTATTAAGGAAACAATTTGGCATGGTACTTCAAGATTCATGGTTATTCCATAGTAGCATTCGTGATAATATAGTCTATGGTAAATTGGACGCCACAGCAGAAGAAATAGAAGCGATTGGAAAATTAGCACAAGTGAATCATTTTGTGCACTCACTTCCTGAAGGGTATGAAATGAAAATTAACGAAAATGGCGACAATATTTCTCAAGGTGAAAAACAGTTGATCACTATTGCGCGTGCCATGCTGGCAGATGCTCCAATTCTTATTCTTGATGAAGCAACCAGCTCAGTGGACACACGCACAGAACTTTTAATTCAGAAAGCTATGGATCAGATCATGGAAGGTCGAACTAGCTTTGTAATCGCGCATCGATTATCCACCATCAAAAATGCAGATCTTATTCTA
>JAUYKW010000004.1 GCA_030698395.1 bacterium | reverse complement strand
GTTAGTGATCTTCTCTTGTCGAGATTTAGAGGATGAGTTAAGACCAATTGGAATTTACACTATTGTAAATTATATTTGGAACACTGTGCGATCCGAGTTAAAGCGACGCATTTTAGTAATTGATGAAGCTTGGTGGTTAATGCAAAATGAAGACTCTGCTAAATTTATCTATGCTTTAGTAAAACGTTGTCGTAAATATTATCTCGGTGTTACTACTATTACTCAAGATGTAAATGACTTCTTGTTATCTCCTTATGGCAGAGCTATTGTTACTAACTCGCAATTACAGATATTATTAAAACAATCATCAGCTGCAATTGATAATATTCAAAAAACTTTCCTCTTAACAGAAGGTGAGAAGTTTCTATTATTAGAAGGAAATGTCGGAGAAGGTATCTTTTTTGCTGGTTCACGTCATGCGGCAATTAAAGTTGTGGCATCATATACCGAGGATCAAATAATCACATCAGATCCAAAGCAATTATTGGAAATTGAGGATTCCAAAAAAGAATTCGACGAAGAAATGGAGCAATCATAAATCTATTTTGTAAATATTATTCAAACATAAATATATGGACAGGAAATTATTAATACGTATTAGCGCAGTAGTTGGAGCATTATTGTTGATTGGCCTAATAATTGCATTAATCATGTTTTTTTCAGGATCAGATGTTCAGCCAGATGATAACCAAAACGTAGTTTCAGATACGCAACTTGATACAGGAGATTCAACCACATCTACTTCAAGTACTTCAACTGATAATGGTGATACAGGTAATCAAAATGGAACATCTGGCGTTGTATTGAATGATCGCTCCTTAATTATAAGTAGAGCAAATAGTTTTACCGAGCGTTATGGATCGTATTCTAGTGATACAGATTTTGAAAATGTTACAGCATTACGATCGTTCATGACCGATGATATGAGTAAAATTGCAGATAATTTAGTAGAAAAGCAAACTAGCAAGTTAAAAGATGAATTTTATGGCGTTACAACTCAGGCTATAAGTTCAGATATAATTGATTATGAAGATGGAGCAACAGGTGCGACGGTGAAAGTATCTACTAGACGCACAGAAACAATTGGTACGGGAGATCCTGAAATTAAATCGGAGACAGCACGTTTGCAACTCAAAAAAATTGGAAATTCTTGGAAAGTAGACAATTTTCAGTGGCAATAAGCAATTAGTATTTATCAGCCAGAAATGGTATAATTACATTATGCGAAAAGTATTTACCGGCATAGTTATTTGTATAGTTGCGGTTTTTTTTATATTCCCATTTAGTGCTGATGCAGTCTTCGTAAAAGAGATATCTTATACTTTAGAACAGCCACTGGGGGGTCAACAAACTATCAGAAGTGCTGCTCAATATATTCAGTTGGTATATGCATACGCATTGGGCATTGTTGGCATTATGGCCGTGGTAATGATCATGTTTGGGGGTATGCGATGGATCTCTGCTGCTGGTAATGAACAAACTATTAGTGCCGCTAAAGAGATTATCACATCCGCAGTTATTGGATTATTAATTGCTTTATTTTCATATACGATATTAGTGTTTATTAATCCTAGTTTTATAAATTTAGGATTTGCCGTTGAGCGGATTCAAGTAACAGCTGATGTAAATATGTTGCAATATGAGAAATGCTCAGTGGCACCTTTTGTAGATACTACATGTGAAAATGAGGCGGGTGATAATGTAGATTGTAGTACAATTCCATGTACAGAAATTGGCGTAAGTGATGATTCTGGAGAGGTTTGTCGGGGCGATGTATGTGCGGAAGGTACGGGGGGTTGTTATATCGATGCTATGTTACCTACACAAACAGTTCAATGTACTCATACAAAATGTGGGGAGCAAATTGATAAGTGTAAAAGCTTAATCGCTGGTGATGATCCAGGTAATGAATATTATAATTGTTTGTGTTCTTATTATCCAAAGCTATGGAAAACAGCTTTTGGCTTCGATATAGCACAATGGAATACTAGCTATGTTGATTCTAGTTATAATCAGCAAAAAGGCAGAATGCAACTTATGTGTGAGGAAGCTAATGATCAAAGTTATTGGGAAGCAGCTGTTGTGTTTTTTAAAGATGATTATCACTTTACTGGTGGAGAATCGAGCGCCCCGTTATACGGTTGGGATTGTGGTTTTAATTGTGCCTTAGGGTCATCTGAATCAAACACGACATCAGAAACAGTGTATAATTGGACCATTGGTTGGGTTGTAGGTGATGCATATGAACCAACCGTGACATTTGATTGTAAATCTACCTACAATAATTAAAACTAATTCAATAATATGAACTTTATTCGCGATTATATAGATAAAATTATTAGGTGGACAGAAGATTTAAGTGATCAACAAAGACGTATTTTGTTAGCTGTTGTGTTGCTAGCTGTTTCTGTGGTGATGGGCTTTGTTATTTACTGGGTATTTTTTCGTGGGTTAATTGCACCACAGGGCGAGCAAGTGAATGTAAATGGTGAATTAGTTGATGTTGCTCAGCTACCAGACATATTAGCAAATTTAAATCGAGAAGGTGTGAATATTAATGAGTCAATATTACCTGATATTGACGTAGTTGCACGTGGGGGAGAAACTTTTTCGCAGGAACTTTATACAGATGAAGCAGTAGATATTGTTTTGAGTGCTGATGGTAAAAATATGCAGTTCTATGATCCAAAAACTGGCCAGTTTTATCGTATTAATGCCAATGGTGAAGTTGAATTAATCAATGATAAGATATTTAAAGGAGTACAACAAGTAAATTGGTCCAATGATACAAATAAGGCTGTACTACAGTTGGAAGATGGATTTAACGTCATGTACGATTTTGAAAGAGATAAACAGTATACATTACATGAAGATATGGAGGAATTTGATTTTTCACCTAATGATAATCAGCTAAGTTATAAATTCTTACCAGGTAATACTGATGAGCATTGGTTGGGTATTTCTAATATTGATGGTAGTGGCGTGCTGGGCATTGAACCTTTAGGTGATAATGAAAATCTTGTAAAGGCAAAGTGGTCTCCATCTGGACAATCTATTGGAACGGTTGAAAAATTTGATGGCGCGGATACAAAAAAAGTAACACCGATTGGATTTAAGGGAGAAAATTATAAAGCCATAACAGTGCAAGGAAAGGGTTTTGATTATAATTGGTCTCCAGATGGAAAGCAGATGTTATATAGTACATATTCAGGAACAGAAAACTATACAGATTCTCTTAGTATTGTGGATGCCTCAGGTGATGCAATTGGTGGTAATAATATTGATTTAGGAATAAACACCTCTGTTGAAAAGTGTACATTTAATTCATCTGGATCTTCAGTTTATTGCGCTGTACCTACTGAGACAGTGGTAGGTAGTGGAATAGGACCAGAAAAATTGTATGATGTACCACATGATATTTATAAAGTAGATTTGAATTCCGGAGTTTCTACCAAAATAGCAACACCAGCCGATGCCACCTCAGGTGCATTGTCTAAAGGCATTGATCAAGTGATGGTAACTGATGAAGAGGATATGTTATACTATGTAGAGTCAGAAACAGGTAATATTAGAAGATTATTATTGAAATAATGGCAAAAGAAAAAAAGGTTGAAACGAACAATAACATGGTTCCATATTTATGGGTAATACTTGCTTTATTTGGTTTAGTGTTTTTAGGCAGTACATATTTTTTTAGTAAAGTAGCTATTGGGGATAGTTTGTTACAATTAGAAGATGAGTCAGTTGCAATTGCATCACCTAAGGAAATTGCTCCAAAACAAAATGTAGTTGATCCCTTAATAACTGTTGTACCAGATGAACAGATAAGTTCTGAAAGTAAAACAAAGATTTTTATATCTAGTTTGGATCCTAAATTAGGCTATGACGATAGCAAGGTATTTGTTATTATCTATGGTAAACATACTGATGTGGAAGCTCAAGCCTACGTTAATATGGCAAATGAAATTGTAGCAAAATATTCGAATGAGGTAATGTTCGTTTGGAAAGATTATGTTACTGCTGATGATGAAAGAGCTTATCAGATGGCAGAAATTTCTCATTGCGCAGAAGAACAAAGATTATTTTGGGAATTTGCTGTAGCATTAACAGATAGAACCGCTGATGACGATGTAGCTTTATATCAATTATTAACGGACGTTGGTGGTAGCAGAACAAGTGCTGAGGAATGTATAAGTACTAGTGGTTATCAGGGATTAATAGATCAGAGTTATTATGCTGGCCAGAATTTAGGAATAACTAATAGTCATACTTTATTTATCAATGATCGAATGTATACGGAGGTTCTCAGTCAAGATCAGCTAACGGCTATTATTGATGAGATATTGGCAACGTATTAAAAATCAGAAAAAAAAATCAATTAATTTTTACTTAAAATTATTTGGGATTATTTTTTTTATTGCATCGTTTGTAGTGCCAAGCGTTTCATATGCTGAGCTAGATAACAAAGATGCTGGCGTTTATATACCTGGGCCATCGAAATCATATCTATTAGAACAACCATTAGGTGGAGCAGGTAGCGTAGCAAATATTGGAGAGTATATTCAGCTGGTGTATTCATATGCATTAGGTATTGTGGGAATTATGGCTGTTGTGATTATCATGTTTGGTGGTTATCGCTGGATTTCGGCAGCTGGAAATGAACAAACAATTACTAGTGCTAAGGAAATGATTGTATCAGCCGTAACCGGTTTATTAATTGCGCTGATGTCTTATACGATTTTAGTATTTATTAATCCGTCATTTATTCAACTAAAGTTTAGAATATTGGAAATACCAGTATTTGAATCCTGTCCAAGACCAGATGGTATGTCTACTATTCCACCTATGAAAGGGTGGTCTGGTGGTGCTACTGCATGTGGAACATTAATTGATGATTTTACAAAGGTATTGAGTGCAGTAACTGCAGATGGTGGATCGTGTCCTAGTTGTACTATTTCAGGAAGTTGTTGGCGATCAAGTGATACCCAGCTTATATTAAGGGATTGTTTTGAGAGAGCTGTGGAAGAAGGGTATCGCACCGAGAAAGGCGTTCCGATTAAAGATGGTTGTCCGGATGGATGTAGTGGCTGTAATTTAGCTCTGGAGCCAATTTGTACTGGCAATACTCATTTAGCTGGTAGGGCTTGTGATTTGTGCTTAACATATGCTGGGTCTGATGCTTCTATTGCCCCTACTAGCTGTGGCTTTTTAAGCCAGAAATATAATGGTGGTGGTGGAGATGATAAGTTATTAGCAAATCAAAATTTATTAAATTCTATCATGACTTCTAGTTATGATGGAAAAACGTATTTTTCTCCATTTGGTCCATATTCTGATGGTAGTGGTGAGTGGTGGCATTATAATTATAAAGGAGGTGGTGGCGAATGTGCCTCATCGAATACTGGATTAGCTTGTACTGGTAGATCTGCCGATGGAATAACGGCTTCTGAAAATGCTTTTTGTACAACAACAAAGAACGATGGTACTGTTTTGTATAGACATGCAACATGTAGTAGCGGTCAATCAGCTTGCGCGACTAGTTTTGGAGGATATACTTGGTCTGTATTTGGTAGTAATTGTGCATTAAATCAGTTTGTATCATTTGATGGTGTGGAGAGTGCAGGTTCACCAACTCAAACATACTTGGCGGCACCAAATTGTGCTAGCTAAAAATAATTATTCTAAATGGAGTTGTTGCACAAATTTTTCTAGACGTTTTTTTACTTCTGGATATTTTTGTAGTTCTTGAAAAATTTCCCTAGCTGCCACTTGAGTTTGTTTTACTTGTTTTTTATTGGATAGATCAGCAACTTTAAAATGTGTTAGATAGCCCGATTGAGATTTTCCGTAAACATCTCCAGGTCCACGGACTTTGAGGTCGTACTCAGCTAATTTAAATCCATCCGAGTTTGTGGAAAAAAAATGTAAACGTTTATTACTATTGTTGTTTTCGTTATCTGTACACACAAAACAATAGGATTGTTTGTTAGAACGGCCTACACGACCGCGTAACTGGTGCAACTGAGCCAAACCAAAACGATCTGCACCTTCGATTACAATAATTGTAGCATTTGGCACATCTACGCCCACTTCAACAACAGTGGTTGATATCAAGATATCTATTTTACCACTATTGAATGCTTCCATGGTTTGTTTTTTCTCGGAAGCGGGTAGTTTTCCGTGTAGGATAGCTAATTTTAATTTTGGAAATACTTTAGCAAGTTTTTTATATTCAGATGTAACAGATGAAACTTCATCTTCTGGAACTTTACTTTCATCATCGGTGTCAGCTTCTTCAATGCGAGGAGCAATTACATAAACTTGTTCGCCAAGTTCAACTTTTGAACGAATAAATTTATACATAGCAGATTTTTTTTCTACTGGAACCGATTTTGTGATAATTTTTTTTCTACCAGCTGGTAATTCATTAAGAATTGATAGCTCTAAGTCTCCATATATTGTGAGTGCTAACGAGCGGGGGATAGGCGTAGCTGTCATAGAAAGTAGATGGGGTGTAGTTGTAACATTGCCTGATTGTTCTTTTAGGTGTTTACGTTGTGATACTCCGAAACGATGTTGTTCATCTACAATAGCCAGAGCTAATTTTTTAAAGTTGGCATTTTTTTGAATTAGCGCATGAGTACCAATAACAATATCTGCAGTTGATAAATCAGTATCATTAACTTTGTCGTCTACCCCTCTTTGAGAGGTAATTTTTTTATTATTTGCTGTCCATAAGCTTATTTCAATATTTTGGTTGGCAAATAACTGGGAAATAGTTTCGTAATGTTGTTCAGCAAGAATTTCAGTAGGTGCCATAATAGCGCCTTGTTGGCCAGCAAGAACAACATTATACAATGCTAGGGCAGCGACGATCGTTTTTCCAGACCCAACATCACCTTCAAGTAAACGATTCATAGGTTTGCTAAGTTCTAAATCTTGGATGATTTCCCAAGTAGCTTTACGCTGAGCATTCGTGAGCTGGAAGGGTAGTTGGGAAATAATGTCTTTAAATTTTTCCTTATTAAAATCAATTGATTGAGCAGTTTCTGCAGCGAGCTCACTCTTGGTAGCCAGCACGAATAATTGCACTAACAGTAATTCTTCAAATCCTAAACGATACTTTGCTTCTTCAATATCATCCCAATTTTCTGGAAAATGTATTTTTTGAAGGGCAGACGATAATGCTAATAAATCGTAATTATTAATGATGCTTTGTGGTATCCAATCTGGTAAATCTTGTGCATCTGAGCTGTCTATTAAAGCGAGCGCTTGTTTAATAAAAAAACGCATCTGCTTATGAGTGATGCCGTATGTTAAGTGATATTTTGGGACAATACGTGCCGTATGGGTAGTTTCTGCTTTGTATCGTTCGTATACAGGATTGCTCAGATTTTTACCATATTTGCTCTTGGTTATTTTTCCAGAAAGGTACAATTCATCGCCAATTTTAAATTGTTCCGCAATATATGGCTGATTAAACCAGATAACTTTTATTTTTTCGGTATCATCTTCTATTTCAGCTTCGGTTATGGAGAGGCGTCTATTTTTCCAGCTAGTCCGATTTTTTATTTTTAATACTTTTCCGCGAATGGTCACTAACTCATCAAGTTCACAATTGTCTATTGGTGTGATTATTGAAAAGTCGTCATATTTAAATGGAAGATGAAACAATAATTCATATACAAAATTAATTCCAAGATGAGTTAATCTTTTTGATACAGCTGGACCTACTCCATGCAATTCTGTGACAGGGGATGATAAAAAAGTTTGCATGGTAGAAATCTATGTAATAGCTAGGAATTATTTTTTCTTGCCTTTTTCTTTTGGTTCTGCTGGCTTTCGATTAGGATCGGTACTAGGTCCTTCTTCA
This sequence comes from bacterium, assembly GCA_030698395.1. Lineage (GTDB taxonomy): Bacteria > Patescibacteriota > Patescibacteriia > UBA9570 > UBA9570 > JAUYKW01. Next base: position 7,724 of record JAUYKW010000004.1, on the reverse strand, counting down.
CTGAATAGTTGTTTACCCATATCTGCTGCCAATCCAATATTGCCAAGCTTGCCTCCGACTGCACCGAGTTTTGAGCCTGATGCACCACCTATTGCCTTACCGCCAACACTTGCTACAGCTCCAGCTGCGCCTGCTCCTTTACCAACTCCACCAAGTCCAGATTCAACGTTAGATTCGGATGAACCTGCGGATGAGTCACTCCCTTTTTGTGCAGTCGGGTCAACAAGGGTACTAGTTTCTGGTTCCTTTTTACCTCCAATGCTAGGTACTTTACTATTAGCCATGCTTATAGGGGAAATAGCATTTCCGGAGCCCATACCTGGTGATTGTCTTCCTCTGCTACGGCCTTGAGCACCTGCAGTAAGTTTTTGGCTTACGCCACCAGCTATGGCACCATCTTTAACTTTCATACCAAGTTTTTTTGATGATTTTTGTAGCTTTTTCCTTTGTTTTTGTAGCTTGTATACGTCGTACTCGCACATCAACAATATTACTATAGTATATAACGTTAATGTTGGAATTACATCAAGTAGTGGAATATTGTCGATAATAGCTACAACTATCATCCAAATTATTTTTTTTCTAATCCATTTATATATTGATCCTTTTTGGCCTAGCCACATTAAAACATAAAATATAATAGTCAGCACAACACCGATTAACCAGACAATAATACCCACAACTATAGTGGTATCACCGGCAAGTTCAATGACGTCGGTAATGTCCTTGATAATTGCAATTATCAGACACGGAAGAAAAGTAACAAATTTAGCTTCATTTATAGCCTTGGCTAGCTTTTTATCCGCTTTAGCAATTGCAGCCTTTGCTGCTGCCATTTGACGTTGACGGTTTTGACCCTCTCTTGCTTGTTCTTCTTGAGATCCGCTAGTTTTTTGGGGCCGTGCTAGTTTTTTTATAGCTGATTGTCCTTTTCTAGTTTCATCATCATCGATTTCACTTAAATCCATGTCGCCAATTTCTTTTGCACCAGCAGATATTTTTGATCCGTCGGTATGCGGGGCTCCTCTCTTTTGTTGTTTCATGCGATTTCCGGCAGAACGCTGTTGTTGTGGAGTCACTGTTTCTGGCTCAGGTCCTGGGCCGATACCTTTAGAAATGCCTTCTTGTTGTAGTTGTTTTTCTAATTCCCTTTGAGCAAGCGCTGCTTTCATTTTTTGAGTTAAGTCAAAAGGAGCTGCCTGTTCCATTCCAGGCTCTATTGCTTGAGAGATTTTTTCCTTTTCCTTATCATATGTTGATGGCATGAATGTGCCACTTTCCAGTTTAGCTCCAGATATTGAAGTATCAGTTGGTTTCATTGCTTCTCCAACCCCTTCTCCTAATCCACTCATCATTTCTGCGGCAACTTTTTTGTCTGATTCTTGCTGAGCATCTCTGTCGGATGGTTTGACAAATCGCATGCCACCACCTTTTCCGAGATTAGCATAATCGGAAAGAGTGCTCATGCCTGATAAAGACGAGTTATCGATATCGTTATCGATATTTTTTGTTACTTTCTCTCGTAGGCTACGAGCTACTTTCATTGCACCTGCTTTAACTAGGCCTTTTGCTTGGTTTTTTGCCGTGACTTTTAGTTTAGCAATTGCAACATTTTTTAAATCATCTTTGCGTAATGAAACCTTATTTTTTACTCGATTTGTAATTTTATCCGATGTCATGTATGAAGGAATGTTTTGAATTCCATTATCAACACTACCGGTTGTCCAGTTTGGATTTGCTACTACATCATTTACAAAAGATTGTGCCATATCAAGAATCGTATTCTCCTAAAGCTTCTGCTATATCTAATAGATGAGCCTTTAGTTCATTTGTTAGATTATCTAACTTAAGTTCCTTTCCATCTTCAGTTAATTCTTCATTATTTTCAACTAAACGCATTCGAATATAATAAATTTTAGTTAACTCCTCAGTAATTTGTTTATAGTAATTCTTCATTGCTAGTCTGTTTCTGGTTTGAGAGATTATTGGCAATTGTGTCAATTGATTTGCAAGTTTGCGCAACATGTCCTTGGTTTGCGGATGTTTACTTTCAATATCTTCTTGTAAGTTCGTTAACCAGGTTGGTGCAGTACCAATATCACTAGATCCACTTTCGTCAATTTCAATATCTTCATTCATTTCACCATATACAAAAGTTTTACGCTTTGCCATATTAAGCTGATTCTGTATATTTAATTCCTCATTCTTATCTATTTCCATGTAGTTATTATCCCAAATTATGCGCTGGTACGCAATTTATTTTTTTATAAAAAGACTGATCAGTTAGTCAGCCTTTTTATTGATTAATATCATCATTAATTATGCTGCCATGGCTACTTCTTCTGATTCATCTGGGGCAATATCAAAAGTTTGCCCAGTTGGTGGTTCCAATTGCATTCCTTCTCTTTCATTAACGTGTGCTACAGGATCTGTAGGCATAATTCGTTCTTTTACCGCTGAAATAACGGTACTTTTTGCTTCTTTCTTTGCGGCAGTAGTCAAAGCTGATCTGCGAAGTTCACGGGTTTTTGCTACCGCTCTCACGCCCTTACTTGCAATTTCAGCAAGTTTTGGGTGTCTGGCTAGGGTGGTTCCGGCTTTAAACACTGGTTTGTATACTTTACGTGGTGCTTTTACGTATCTTAATAAAGCTGCAGTTCGGGTCATTAGTTTGGGTGCTAATTTTGCACCAGCATATACTCCTTTACCTCCAACTTTTACTCCTTTTGCTCCCTTTGTAAGTGCTGCTCCGGCTCCAGTACAATCTACTGCAAGAAATATCAATCCTTCTGTTCCGTGGAGAAATCGTCCCCAGCCTTTTAACTCATCACCACCAAGAGTTTTTCCAGCAACGGCTTCTATTAACATTTTTAATGGACCAGCTATAGGTATGAAATCACAAGCACCACAAACGAATTTATAAAGTGCTTCTTTTGCTGCGGGAGATCCTTCATCTATAGCTTCAGAAAGTTTGGCTCGTAGATCATTGAATACATTTTTATATTCTTCAGGAATACTGCCTTTTACTGATGCTTCTAATGAATCTATTAGTTTTGAGGCAATACCAATTGATTTATCAATGTCTCCTTCTTTTTGAGCTTCTCCTGATTCATTAATTGCTCCATGAATTGCGCTTGAAGATTCTGCAAAGCCTTCCGGACCCCAGTTTTTTAGAGTGTCTGGGCTAATTTCAGAATCAAATTCACCTGGTTCAAATTGTTCATACGTATTTCCAGTTTCAGTTTCTTCAGCTGTAACTTGATCTTGTAGATCTTGTGCAGTAATTGGATTTTCTAAAGTAGTTAATCCTTCAACCAGAGCTGCTGGTCCTTCAACAAATACTTCATTTGCACCACCTTCTTTTTCGAATACGCCATTAGCTGCATCTTGAATGTCATCAGGAGATAATGGTCTTATCTCAAATTTTTCTTGTTGTTCATCTTCGGATAAGGGGCCGGTTTTGTCATTATATAGGCGAGCTTCGTTTAAAGGCATATATTTATAATAAGTGATCAATTATAGATTAGATTATATCAAAAAAATGCCTTTTTGTCAAAGAAAATAAGGTTTTTATATAGAAAGTAATTATTTATGCCGCTATTTTTTGTCCAGCTGCATTTGTATCTAATTCCAATGGTTGATTTGCCGGGATTAAATCCATTCCGTCACGCAGGTTGGCATTAGCAATAGCATTTGGCATCATTTCATTTTCAGTTTTCGCAGTTTTGTTTTGTCTTTCGCTTAGATGTTGCGCAGCTACGTCTTTAAGTGCACCTGGTAAAAGTTTTAGTTTGCGTGCTTCCCTAGCCTTTGCAATAGATACAATTCCTTTACTAGCTTTTTCTGCTAGTTTCGGATGTCGGCTAAGAGTAGTGCCTACTCGGAATAATGATTTTGAAACTTTTCTAGGAGCTTTATAGTAGCGGAGTAGCGCAGCGGTTCTGGTTATTAGCTTAGGAGCTAATTTAGCTCCTCTGTATCCAACTTTTACTCCTTTTACTCCACCTTTTGCAAGTTTAGTTCCAACAGCTCCAACGCCTGTACAGTCTATGCATAAAAATACTACACCTTCTGCGCCATGCCAGAATCTACCCCAACCCTCTAAGTCGTCTCCGCCGAGTGTTTTACCGGCAACTGATTCGATACACATTTTTCCTGGTCCTGCGACTGGAATAAAATCACAGGCCCCACATACAAATTTATAAGTGCCCGTAGCTACATCTTGACCGTATTCATCAATAACACCTAACATTTGTTCTTCAGCATTATTGAAAGCTTTTACATATCCTTCCGGTAGGTGGGGTCCAACTAATTCTTGGTATTTGTCAAAACCATCTGTTATTGCATGAGTGGCTGCAACTACATCTCCGTGCATCAGTGCTTTAGGTTGTTCTACTACCATGGCTTGCATAATGTCTTTCATTGCAGACATGCCTTTAGCAGTGATGCCTTCGGTGATATCTTTATCTGGTTCAATATCTGAAAAGGGATTTTCATCTGGTTTAAACTTTTCGTATATTTGGCCGTTTTCTGCTTCTGCTTCAGCAATAATTTTATAGAGCTGGTTCTCACTGGGCACTCCTTGTTTTTCTACTCCCTCAGCAATAATATCTGGGACTTTATTAAATATTTCTTGAGCTCTTCCGCTTTCAAAAGATTCATTGGTAGCATCTTCAATATCATCAACGGTTAAGGCCCTAACTTCTACTTCTTCATTTACTGCTGGAGTTGCTTCTGCTCCAACTCCTGGTTTATATAGACGTCTTTCATCAATTGGCATAATGAGTATAATTTTATAATTAAAGAATGAATATATTATACAAAAAAAGGCGGTATATTGTAACCACCTTGTTATTTGTGCCCTGAGCAGGAATTGAACCTACGACCTTTCGGACCGCAACCGAACGCTCTATCCACTGAGCTACCAGGGCATGAATGAATAATAAATAACGAGCCTATTTTAGCAGAGGCTCGATGTATTGGCAATGTATTATATCTTTATAGGCGCATTAATCTGCCTAATATATCTTCTGCAGCTTCTTCTTCTTTATCTAAATCTTCTTCTAAAAAATTTAATAGAATTCTTCGAATATTTACAGGATTTTGATTTTCTAGATGAATAGGTAGTTCTGCACGGAAAGTTTGGCGAACACCAAAATAAAGTGCTTTTATTTGAGGTGGTTCATAAATTATCCAAAATGAAGATATATCACGATAAGGGATGAATCTTTCACCAAGCACGAGCCCTCCTTCCAAGATCATGAAAGGTAACATGTCTGGATGGCGACTTTCATGAAGATAGACAATGCCTACCACAATACTGATAATGATTGCGAACAAAAAATTGAACGTAACTATCGAATAGATGAGTAAAGCAATAGCAATACTACCTGCAGTTACGAACCATAATTTAGTTCTTTCGTATTTGATGTATTCTGGAACCTCCCATTCGGCCAGAATTACACCGTATTTTGTATTTTCTCCAACTGCCATAGTCCCTTAATTATATTACTTTTTTCGCTTTTAGTAAATATCTATTCATATTCGTTAATCCTGTTCAAATATAGAGTATTTTATTATTAATTAATAAAAAGTTTGATTTATTAGTGTTTGTTAAAAAAATATTAGTTTTAAGCCAAGAATAAACAGAACTATGAGGAAGAATTTTTTAAACATTACTTGATTTATTTTGCTATAGAACTTATTTCCAAGAAAAAGGGCTATTAAAAAAAAGGGGATCATGTAGAGAGATTTTTCAACAGTATTCATCGTAATTATTCCAGTGCCAACTAATAGAGGAATTCGGATGAAATTAATAATGCCCAGAGAACCAATGATAGTAGCCCTAACTAGTTTTGGCTGTTCCAACTTATTATAAATATATGTAGCAAAGAGAGATCCACCAGAAGAATAGAGGCCCGAGAAAAATCCTCCTAGCAGGGCAAAAACAAAGCCAAGTTTATTAAAGATTTTTACCTTTTGGCGTTTTATTGTGGAATAGCCTACATAACAAACAATGAATACACCCAATAATTTTTTTAGTATTTCTGGATTGCCATATTTTAATGCAAAAATCCCGATAGTTAATCCGATTACACCACCAATAGCCATTTCTAGCACGACCTTTTTGTTTATTAGTTTGCGGTTTTGATAAATTAGGATTGTGCTAAAGAAGGGGAGAAACACAGCAATTAAGGCAATTGAGTCTCGAAGATCTAATATAATCAGTAAAAATGGTAATGCAGTTAAGCTAGCGCCAAATCCGAGGATAGTTTGGACAAAGAATCCAAGAGTAATGCCAATGCCCAATATTAAAGTAGAAAAATCCATGGGCGTATAGTAACATTTTAATAAGTGTTCGGCTAACTAGAAATAACTTGCTTGAATTCAACCATTTCATTATACTAATCAGGCATATTTATAATATTCCTGGAGAGGTGGCTGAGTGGCTGAAAGCGGCAGATTGCTAATCTGTTATACGGGTGAATGCTCGTATCGGGGGTTCGAACCCCCCTCTCTCCGCAGCTAAAATGAACGTAGTTCATTTATAGCGAGGTAGAGAGAATATCTGCCAGTGGCAGATATGTGTGGGTGAGAAGGGCTGAACGATGTCGAAGACAGTGAAACCCCGGCCTGAAAGGCGAACCCCCCCCTCTCCGCCCGAGCATTTGCTTCGCAATTGCATGGGCAAGCAAGGTTGAAATGTATAGATGTGGTTATGATATGATTCATTTGTGCAGAAAATTGACCGGGCTCGGACGATTTATTTTATAAATCTAACGAGCATGTTCAATTTTATGAAGTAAAATTGTTCATGGAGAGGTGGCAGAGCGGTTGAATGCGATAGTCTTGAAAACTATTAGGCCTGCAAGGGTCTCGAGGGTTCGAATCCCTCTCTCTCCGCCAATTTTAACAAAAAGTGAAAATTGGCGGTGTTTTTTGATTGATGTTCGAACTTTTTTTGAACAAAACCCCCAATAAGGAAGCCCCTCCTACGCTTACGCTTCGGCGGGCAGGCACCCCCGCCACTGCTCGACAAGCTCGCACCACTATAGAAAAATACTCTTTGCTCTTTTTATTTTGTCTGCCTGCCGGTAGGCATGGCGCGCGCCCGATTTCCTTTTCTCAAACGAAACGGGAACGGAAGCAGGCGGGCAAAAATTCCTTCCCCCCAACCCCCCGCCCGCCTCGCTACGCGAAGCGTTGCGGGCAGGCCTTCCTTTTTGCCCGTCTGCTTGGCGGAGTTTATCCCGCTGAAGAGCGGGACCCCCAAAACTTTTCGGCGGGACAGAAAATAAAAGAGAAGATAAAAGAGGAATAACGCTTGCCCCACCCACCCGTGCGCGCGTTATGTTGAACGAACTCCCTAATTTTGTTTGACTAAATGCTAAAAATTTCATATACTAACTATAAATAAGTGATGTTTTTAATACTATACAACTATAATAGTAAAACTATACGAATATGTCAAACGAAAAATCCACAATTGGGGACAATATAAGAAAATACCGAAACAAACTCGGTATTTCTCAAGATGTGTTATCAAAAAAAGCAGATTTGGCTTTTCATACGATTGCTAAAATTGAAGCGGGATCAACTCCCAACCCTACTATTGATACAGTCAAAAAAATTGCGGACGCGTTGGGCGTTTCGCTTGATGTTTTAATGAAATAAATTTATGAATAATACATTTACAACTGAACGAGAGGGTCAACTTCATTTCT
>JAUYKW010000028.1 GCA_030698395.1 bacterium | reverse complement strand
TTAGATGATGTTTTAACTTTAGCAATCTGATATCTACAAAGACCATCGTTAGCTATACAGTTTAGTAGAGCTCCGGGGAAGTTAGTGTCGTTATCTGTTCCATCAAAAGAAAAGGTTGATGTGTTGGCTGTGTGGGTGCCGCTAGCGCTGACGCTATAATTGTTATATGTAGTTTTATCTCCACCAGTATTAATAACATACTCAAACATTGTAAACCATGTAGAAGCGTTGGTGTAATCCACGCCTGTTGGACCAAATACATAATCTCCACCAGCAGTCATATTATTAGCGGCACTTTGTTGTACACTTCCAGCCTGAGATGATAAGGCTGCTGTGGTAGTGCCTGCTCCACTAACTATCGGATTTCCTACTCTATCTAGAATTTCTACGACTCCATACCAAGCCTGAAAAATAGCTGGATTACCCTTATTATTTCCAAATGTATTATCGCTATATAATGTTGCATAATTACTGGCTCTACTATCTAATTGATAAATACCTCCGGATGAATTTCCAGCGATTGTATTTCCAGTGATAGATGGAAAAGATTCTAAATTGTCAGCAGCATATGCTGGACTATAATTTTCATCAAATACATTTCCTGTTAAATAGGGCTCACCAGCAGTACCCGCCTGCATAAAAGTAGGACGGAAAAAAATTCCAAAGTCTCCATTACCCTTAATCTTATTATTACTAATTCCAAAGGATGAACCAATAATTTCAAAACCATGACCACCATTATTAGATATTTCATTATCGGAAAAAATTAAATGTGACGTAGAAGTATCAGCTACAAATAAATTATTATGCTCTATATATACCCCGGAGCTGGTGTTATTAGTAATAATGTTTCCACTAATTGTTCCTGCAATTGGAACCTGAAAAATTGGATCACCGCGATGCACCGGAAAAATACCCTGACCAGAAACCTGTATGCCATAATAATTATTTTTAATAATATTAGCTTTACTACCACTACCACCGACGTTTACATTAGTAAGAGCTCTGTTCAATCTAATTCCTCCTTCATTCCAAACAAATCCATTGCCTATAATAGAATTTCCGTCTGCACCTACTCCTACATTATTGCCGTATATATAAGTATCTTCTGAACCAAAAGATATCAACATTGCAGAGGCTTCACTACCACCCATTACGTTCCTCTGATTGGATGCATTGCCGGCATCAGAACATAATGTAGCGTTCACTGTTGTATCACACCATCCGATAATATTCCCATGACCTCGAGTTGAAATTGCTCTCCCGAATTGACTATCCGTTAAAACTGCATTACCCGTATCAGTCGTACCAAAATAGTTACCAGACATTCTATTATGTCCTGTTCGTAATACAAAAATTCCAGTTGACTTACCACTAATTAAATTTCTTTCTAACACATCATCAATGCCATCACCATCAGTTCCAATGATATTATTAGTCGCATTATTAATTACATAAATTCCGTATGCTATTGCTGATGAATGAGTAGCTCTTGTACCAGTTTTATCAACACCTATCCAATTACCAGCAATAGTATTTCCATCAGGACCCAATGCCGTATCTCCATTATAGTTTTCAATGCCCGTTCCTTGTAATCTAATACCTGCACGATAATTAGTGCCAGGATTTGAAATTAAATTTCTTTGCGACATAGCTGTACACGAACCAGTGCTTCCTTCCTTAAAACCAATAGTATTATTGTCAGACGAAGCACCATTAATTCTAACCGAATCATAACCAAATCTATCTACGGTAAGTCCGTCATCATCTAATCCAAGTACATTTCCAGCTACAGTTACACCTGAACCTACTATGCTTATTCCATATTCCGTTCCACCATGTACGACATTACCTTCTGTATTATCACTAGAGCCATCACAATCATTACCAATGATTATATTTGAATCATTAATCATGATACCGGATCTAAATCCATCTATCTCAAATCCTTTTAATTCACTACCAACAGAACCAGAATTAAAAATAAAAGCATCAAATGCTGTGCTTGCTGTTTTGATAATTACACCCGGCCGTTTATTAGCACCATCCCATGTACCTGATGCATTAATTTCTACCGGATCAGTAATAGTAAACGTCGCAGTTGGCGTTATTGTGTATTGATTATTAATGGGAGCAAATGAACCATCAAAGCCGATATTTATATTATCTGGCCCACCATTAGCATTTGTAGCAACTATTGCTTCTGCCAAAGTACAATCTGAATTCACATCAACATATGGATGCACACAAGTTCCATCATTATCTCCATCTGGAGAGTTTACTACATAAGTAGTAGCGTTCACGCCAAGAGACAATGACAATCCCACAAATACCAAGAATACGATAAAAAGCCTTTTCATGATATATACTATGCCATGATAATTAAGAAAAATCAACGTGTAACTATACTATTTTTTTTTGCGTTGTATTCTGAATTTAGCAATCCCATGATGCTTAATCAGATGAATCCAGAAAGTTGCTACTGAACTTAAAATGGATAAATAAGCAAATATAAATAATAACCGAACAATAAATGCGAATGGCTCTCGAACAACACTCATCTCTAATAATCTATGTGGTTCTCCTAAATCGGAAACTGCCATGGCCTGAGCAGATACTCTAAACTGTGCCTTCGGTAATAATTTTACTGGAATATCTATCGTCCAAATTCCATTGTCTGCAACCTTAATTGTTTTAAGAGGTTGATCATCACAAAGAGTAATAGCCATTGCTGCACCAGAAGGAGCTTCACCTTGAATAGTAACAGTATCCACATTCAGTTCATTCATAGATGCACCGTTAGCTATAGATCTATCATTCACAGTTGATACTAATATGTTATCTTGTGGTTGTGTCCCAGTTGCTTCAATATTATATGTATCTTGTGCTTGCAACATTACTGCAGCCACTAACATACCCAAGCCAACAACACCAGTAACAATAGAAGTAATTTTCCACCGCTCTTTTACATCCGTTAAAATCAACTTAGAATATTTTGAAATATATACAAAATATAATATGATATTTAAAATTAATATTCCACCAGCAATAGATGCATTACCAATAACCGCTGTTCTTAATAAACTACTCTTCTCATCAACCACTACTCTGGCCACTTCCACCCTATCTGTAACCTGTCCTTCTTCTGTTTGGGTTGTTGCGTATAAAACATTCTCTCCTGGAGGTAATAAGTCCGGCGGTATATTCATCACCCACTGACCCTGACTGTCACTCTGAGTTTCTAATATGTCATAACATATAGAAATAATAACTTTTGAATTCGGTAAAGCAACACCACCGATAATAATATCCTCTGGTTCTGGTGGGAAAAAGAAATCCTGTATACCTTCAACAGCATTTGTAACGAAACCAATACTTTCCGCAACAGTTGTTAATGAAAGATCCTCAACAGATTCATTGTTTACCGACTCAATATTAAATTCATCTGTTAGGTCATCTACTGTCTCCTGCTGTTCGGGAGTTAAAATTGGAAGGTCTTTTATAAAATCCTGTATTAATTCTTCTGGCACACCTTGTTCTCGTAGTTTATCAATTTGCTCTCGTTTTCTTTCTTGCAAAACTTCCTCTACAGTCTGCTCTTCTACCAAAACATCCTCCTCTGTAATTTCTTCAGTTGTTGTATTTTCTTCAGTCTGCGTCTCTTCAGTTACTGGTTCAGTAACTGGTTGATTAGTTGTCTCAAGTGCAAGTTGATAATTAACACCAGTTGTTTCTGAATCTATGCCAATATTTAAAGTAACTGCATCTGGAACAACATAACCACTAGGTGGTACGATGCCAACAGTATAGTCACCACTTCCTACGCCATCAAAAGAATAATTACCATTTTCATCAGTTGTTACAGAAACTACTGTCTCATCATCTAATAATAAATTCAGCACAACTCCAGCTACTGGATTATTAGCTGAATCATATATTTGTCCGCTAACACTACTAACCGTTAAAGGAATAGATACAGTATTTGATAAAACTGCATTTCCGAATTCATTTGCTGTCATGGTAGAACTTGCAAAGTCTACTGAGGTAAATGCAAACGGATTATTGATACTAATTATATATTTTATTTCACCCTGATTATTAGGTGTGTCATTACGATTCGGAATAGTTCCTAATAAAAACGATAATCCTGTTCCAGAAATAGTCGCATCCGTTTGAGTCACATTATTTAATAACAGAGAACCATCAACTAACTGAGTACCTATTGGAAAAGTATCCGTAAGTAAAACTGATGTCGCATCTCCATCTCCACTATTTTCATAACGAATAGTAACTAGTAACTTATTACTGGGTTCAGCTACCAACTCTGCCATTATTACATTAAAAGCTTCTGCGATATTCCGTTGCTGTGCAGAATCTTCACCAACAATTCTTTCCATCACAGCCTGTAAAGTATTTAGGCTATTTGCAATGTCAGTTGCTAATGAAACCTCTTTTACCATCGAAACATTTGGCGCAAATTCTAAGTTCACATCAAATGTTTGAACGTCACTCCAAGCCGATTTCGCACCATCAGGATCTACCGCTCGCACAACGTAATAATAAGTAGTTTCATCTATTAAGTTATTTGTAAGTTTCTTACTAGCACTACCAAGTGAAGTTTCTACATTAAATAAGAAAGTCGTCCTTGGAGTACTACTCGTGCCAATCCTAAGTTCATATTTTAATTCACTAAAAGAATGGTCAACATCTACTGATGCATCCCAAGATATTCTTGGAACTAAAGTTGCAGCCCTATTTCCACTGGCTGGCGAAAATCCAGTTATTGGTTTTCCTGGTGCATCATTTACGGAATTAACAGTTAAAGCAAAAGTATTCGAATTAATGCATTCATTATCTGTATCGCATGCCCTAAATGTTGCGGTAGCTACGCCATTCCAATTCTGCCCAGATGTAAATGTAACTTGATTAGTAGAGGAATTTATCGGCGCAGTAATATTTGCAGTAGAAATTATCACCGAATATGATAAAACTTCACCTTCGGCATCACTAAAATAAGCATCTAAATCTAATGCATTTACTAAGCTAGCATCTTCATTCCAAGTTTGGTCCGGAACTGTATTAGAAAAAGTAGGTTTAGTTCTTACAGTTGTAAAATATGTACAATTAGAATAATTGCTAGCATTACCAAAAGAATTCCGATAAGATACTCTCCAATAATACTTAGTCTCCGGTGCCAACTTGCCACTAGGAATTAAATAGCTCGTTAAGCTAGAAACTGAAGTTAAATTAACAATATCGCCATTACCTCCAGCACTACAAAGGGTTGGTGATGAATACACTCGCCACATAGATGAACCGTGGGTGTATTGTGGATCTGAGTATGAAGATGCAGATAAGGTTGGAGTAACAGTGGTTGTCGTTGATCCATTTGCAGGCGATATATTGGTAGGCTTAGCTGGGGCAATTGATTGTAAAGGAAAGTTAATCCCTGTATAGCTAGTACCAGTATCAATTGAAATATTAACTATCCGATCTGTAGCTGTTAAATAACCACTTGGTGTAACCACTGAAACAGTATGAGATCCAGCTCCTAATTCAGCAAAAGTGTAATTTCCTAATACATTAGTTGTAGTGGTTGCGATTATAGATCCACCCAAAGATAAATTTACAGTTGCTCCAGAAATTGACGATCCTGTCTGTTGAGTAGTCACTCTACCACTTAAAGTAGCAGTAGATACTTCGAGTGTGGTGGTAGCAGTAGGCGCTGGAACTGGCGGATAAAAAAACGAACTAGCATAAACTGTAGTAATGCTAGTTGTTGCTAGGAAAACTGTCCCAAACAAATATAATATTAATTTATATTGGCACTTCACAATATAAATTATAACAGAAATTGAGAATAAATCAACTTAATAAATTTCTTTTTTATAACATGCCTCGCAATATACAATTTCTGGTTTGTTTGGATTATATGTAGTTTTAAATTCTATAGGACATTTATCATCATGATTATGCTCTGTAATTTCACACATGCATTGCCGATTAAATAATTTAAATGACGGAAACTCTCTGGATCTAACTTGATGACGACAACTTGGACACTTGTCTGGTAAAGGAATATTTAGTTTCTTATAAAAATTGAACTCTGCTTCCACATATTTAAAATTCTTCTTGCAGTTACTGCAACAAACTATTTCTTTGATAATACTATTATTCACATCAGCAATATCATCTGGTATTTTGTGGATAGTTTCTTTACCAACAGTACCGGGTAAACTATCTTGCCATTGCCAACCTTTAGCTTTAGCCTCTTCTTTACATAATGGAAAAAATTCATTGGCATGCGATTCATTATAATTAAACAATGAGTACTTAATTGGAAAATAATTTCCCCATTCCCCTGTTTGTTCCATGTGCTGAATCAATTTATCTTTCAACACCAGGAAATCTTTTTCAGAATACTGTTTATTTAAAATACAGTACTTTTGTTTTTTTAAAGATATGCAACCAAATACAAATTGTGCACCATTTAAACAATTGTCTCCGTAATAGTTTTCCTGGCCATGCCAAACTACATTACAGAACAATAATCGATACGCCTGACCACCTACTGCTTGTCCCATGTATATTTTTTCCACTTGCTCGCCCCATACCATATTGTCGTAACATTCCTTTGCATCATAAATACCAAAACAATAGGAGCAATTTTCCGATGTTCGAGTTTGGAAACAATGGTGAACATTTTTATTATTGCGAATATAATCGCCATCACTATCTTCATTGTTACTGCCGTGAAAATATTTACGCAGTACCATAACTGCAAATTCAGCGAACTCTTTTTTGTAATCCTCAACTTTGCTCCGACTGGATAGTTGATATTCCTGCATTTTTTTATTGTACTCCGCTTCACTCAATTCTTGATTTTTAAAACAGAATGATTTATTTCGCAAACCAACACACATAAAGGAATTCGTAACACCCACACAATCGATTAGAAAAGAACTATCCCGGCAAGAATGACAATCACGAGAATAACGAATGTTATAACATTGCTCGGAAAACATGGTTTCGTAGCAAAGCTCAGAGTGATCAGTGACATAAGCGCAATCTACACAATCCTTTACAAAATAAATACCATTACAAAATAAAGAATCTTCATTATCACAAGCGTCTGATACAACGTAACAATTTTTTAAGCGGTAAACGTGATTCGTGTATTCGCTGTTCACGCTATCGGAATCATTTAACATTGCAATCCGCGGAACTTCTTGGCGCAGTTCTGCCCACTGGTCAAAGAAAGGCCTTTTCCAATCAATTTCGCGTCCATAACTTAACGGATCCCACTTGTCACTCCACCAGCACTCTCGGCAATAAATAGTATATGGTTTATCTTCCGAATACATCGAAAGCGTTGGCTGTTTGCACATAACACAAGATCGTTGATACAACGTTCGTTCATTACGATAAGATAGTAATAATTGAAACCGGCATTGCGGACATTTCTCCACCACCGGCACGCCCATATTCTTATAATATTCCTCATCCCGAGTATAGATCTCAAAGTCTTCTTTGCAATGTTTGCATATCTGTTTCATAATTTTAAGTATACCTCAATCTCCTACTTTACAATAACATTTTTTCATATTCGCATATTAGCTCTAAAGTGAAGAAAATGATAAAATCCATTATATGGATAAAGAAAAAATAAAGTCTATTGCACAACTTGTATTTATCGTAGGCTTATTTTTATTGTTGTCTTTTCTTATACAAAACAATATTGAATTCGTAAAACAATATCTAGACATCGGATTTCTAGGTATGGTGATATTCGTTATCATTGTAGCCTTATCAATTATCTTAGCACCCATTAGTTCTACTCCCTTGTTTCCCTTAGGCGCTAGCTTATGGGGTTGGGTAGCCACAGGTTTCTTAGGAACAATCGGTTGGACAATTGGCGCAGTGGTAGCATTTTTGCTAGCTCGTAAATATGGAGTAACTTTTGTTCAAAAAATGTTGCCGCTAAAAACTCTCAAGAAATGGGAAAAGCGCATTCCAGAAAAACATCTTTTTTGGACGGTCCTATTACTAAGAATGTTCATACCCATCGATGGCGTAAGCTATGTTATTGGACTCTTTAGCAAAATGAAATTCAAACCATATTTTATCGCAACTGTGATTGGTTTAATCCCCTCCACATTTTTTACAGCTTACATTGGTAGCATATCATTTGTTACTCAAGTAGCTCTTATTACGCTAGGAGTTTTATTATTAGGAGTTGGATTAGTTATTGCAAAATATCTAAAAAAGATTCCAGTAGTTAAATTCAAAAACCAAGAAAATGAGTGAAAAAATAATAGATACTATTATTATCGGTGCAGGTATTGCTGGCATTGGTTGTGCGCGCAAACTTGCAGAACAAAATAAAGATTTTATTGTAATCACAGAAGATATCGGTGGTAGAATCATGGCATCTGAAGATGGGCTGATAAACTATGGTGCATATTTTGTATTGGACAACTATTACAATTTATTACCTCTAGTTAAGAAAGGCGAAAAACTACATCCATTCTCTATAGATTTTCACAACAAAACAGGAGATCATTACCACCTGGCCAGGATGTTTAACCACCCAGTACAAGCAGTTCGATTACTATCATTACTTTATGGCTTTAAATCAAAGTACAACGACTTTAAAAGACGTTGCGAAAGGTCGAGTCAAAAAAAAGTTATAGAAGATGATACACAACTAAAAAAATGGTACACCCAATCAGCAGCTGACTATATTAAAGAAGAAAATATCACGGACGTTGTAACTAAATTCCTATCTGAAGGAGTATATATGTGTACATTTCTCCCGTTATCAAAAGTTTCTGCATTCGACTTTCTACGTATCAGTTTAGGACTACTCATACCAACCCATGAATTTATCTTTTTACCAGAGCAAGCTACTGAACCATTCAAAGAAAATATAATAATTGATACTGTTACTAAAATTGACAAAACTCATGTATTTAAAATTGAAACCAACAGCGGAAAAAAATATGAAGCGCACAATATTGTTCTTGCTACACCTCCTCACATCTCTCAGAAATTAATACATCTAAACAAAATAAAAGGAAGCTCTAATGCTTATGTGTTTCATATTGAAGGTGCCCTAAAAGAAGAATGGGAAAAAGGACAATTTGAATTATTTGAAAACAGTTCTTCAGTTGTCTTCATTCGTAAACAAAAAGACAACTCGTATGTTTTATTCTCTAAAGTGATAAAACCAAATCTACAAGAATATTTCATTAAACCAAAAGTGATTTTTGAAAAACATTGGGAACCTGCTTTTAACATCACTGGTAATGATTTGCTAGAATGCAAACAAAAAAATGGATTATATTTAATCGGTGATTACAATATAGTAGGAATGGAAGATGCATACATTACTGGTCTATACGTAGCTAATGAAATACTAAAAACAGTTTATGAAAATAACTAACAAAATACTTCTTGCTACTGGTATACTTGGACCAGTTTTATATTTCATTCTTTTAATTAGTTTAGGAGAAATCTGGGATGGCTATGATGCTGTATCGCAAAGTATGAGCGAAATCGGTGCAGTTGATTCCCCTTATATGAACATAATGAATATCTTTGGCTTTTCATTATTAGGTGTGTTTATTATGCTCTTCGCATTTGGTTTGTATTTATCATTCAAAAAAAATATTTTAAATACTCTAGCAGCAGTATCTCTTTTCATTGGAGGGCTATCAATGTTTTTTGTTGGATTTTTTCCCGCGACGCTGGCTGTATTGATGTAACTATTATTGGTCAACTACACTCCATAACTAGCACCGTCCCCTCAATACTAATGCCTTTATCTGCTATGCTTTATGCTACTGCTGTCACCAAAATATGGAATAAAAAGTGGGGTTACTTTTCTTTTTATATGGGGATCCTATCAATGACTGCCGGACCAATAATGTTTATTCCTAATATAGAAGTATATTTAGGATTGGTTCAAAGATTTGGCATTGGCATGTCACTGCTCTTGATGGTAATCGTAGCACTTAAATTGCTTAATGATTAAAGCAATAATATTTAATCGAAGTAGAGTTTTAATCGATAACCAAGCATAACATAACAACTAATTAAAACCCTACGTATCTATTATTAAGCCTTATAATTAATAAATAAAGTTCATTATGAATAAACACTTTCTTAGTGCAATAATTGGTATATTATTATCAATCATAGGTGTATCCGCCATGGCACATTCAGCCGATGCACTGACAAACGATATAACATTTATTAAGGATAGTACTGTTCATCTTACAAGGTATAATAATCGCCTCTATTCATTTAGAGCAGACGCAACCGGAGGTCTAGAAGTTTTTCGCAGAAGAAAAAATAGTCCAATCTGGAAAAAGATTTCTAATAATCCTTTTCATAAAGACATTACAAGCAATTTAACCGAAGTATACAAATTTCGTGTAGTTGGCAAAAAAATATATGTTGCCGGCAGAAGTAATGGCGTAGTTCAAATTTGGAGCAAATGTAAGCTCTGCGCAAAACCATGGAAGCAAGTTGGTGAAGATGGTTTAGGTGACATTAACAATACAAGCTTTTCCGATATGTTAAAGATTAACGGCAGACTATTTGTCATTGTCACTAACAGCGAAGATGGTTTAAGTTATATCTACCGAAAGAAATTATTAAAAGATGAATGGGATCAAATTGGGACTGCTGGACTTGATCATGATTTAATAATGGGCGATGCTGGAAAAACTAAATGGGCCGGTGATGGATATGTCCTAGCAGCTGGTAATATTGAATCCCCCTCTCTAACAACTACCGATATCTATCGAGCAAGTTTTGATGATCTAACAACTTGGGAAAAAACAGCCGATGTAACAGAAATTCCAGGAACTGATATCACCGGTGATGATGGCTCTCTACCAAATGTTGGTTTAATTCATGGTAGATTCGTTGTAGTACATGATGCAAGTTACACTCCTGGACATCCAGTAGAAATATACTCTTCAAATGATGGTGAGACATTTACTCTACTTGGCCAGAAAGGTCTAACAGACGACAATCTTGAAAATAATGTTTCATATCTACGTATTGTAGATGGAGAACTGTATGCAGCTGGTACTCAAGAAATGCCAACAATCTATCACTACAATACAACTACTGATTCATGGGAAGTTGCTTATGCAACAGAGTTCGATACAAACATTAGTGATTACAACTCTGGTAGTGGAGCACCTCTACCTTTCAGATTCGTAAAATACAAAGGAACATTTTATGGATCAATGTATTTCACTAAAAATGACAATGGTCATTCAAAAGTATTTAGATTTAATTCTCTCTCTAATTAATCCAAGGTGACCAACCATATAAATAGCTCCCACACCGGGAGCTATTTTGTTAAATAATAAGCTTGTCAGAAGGGCTATTTATGATATTATATACATTGATTGATAAATAAAAACTGTCATGGCCAAGGAACCTATACCTAGTAAAGATCATAGAAAGCCAGATACTGCGGATGTAAAATCTCCTATTCTTGAAAGTATAATAGATGGAGACGCAATCATAACACCTGCTAGCGAAGGTGGCTTTGTGCAATCCAGAACCATTAATGGCACAGAGTGGACCGGCACATCTCATGGATTTGAAATACGAGTACCAAAAAAACAACTACCGAAAAAGAATGGACAACTTATATGACTGTATGGACACCAAATCCATTACCTCATGCACGAGGTACAGAATTGCCAGACCCACAAATATACATCAATACTGGTAATGCTGAAATAAGATTCTCTAATGATCCCCGGGTTCTAAAATTAGTACATATAGAAATTGACAGACAAACAAGGAATCAACAAAAATCAACCGGTTTTAAATTACTATAAAAAACTTAAATATCTAAATAATTTTTATTATAAATCATATGAAGAAAAAAATAAGCATCTTCATGGCAAGTATTTTCGTTGTTTCCATGATGGTAACTATGTTGCCTCAATCTGCTGAAGCTATTCAGGCTCATAAATGGGAAGGCCCATATAAAGGAATCTGGGACGATACCTATGACTACTGCGGCGGAGATACTAACCAAGATGGCAATATTACAATAAGGCTTAAAAAAATACAGAAATCTGGCAAGATTACAAATGCATCTGTTTTCTTCTCAGACGATACCGCTGATAGGTTAGATGCTACCGGCAAGATTTATTTCAAAAATGGCAAACGCAAAATTAGACTAAAATATTTACAAGATAGTGGTACGTTTGTTATTAATGGAAGACTAACTGCAAAAAAAGGTATTGTCGGTAAATACGATCACACTACTAACTGCTCATGGGGAGGTACTGTAAATGCAAAAAAAGTAAAATAGTACGGAATTTAAAACGGGTCCACCCGGGCCCGTTTTTTAATTTATATTATCTCTTTCTGATAACATGTTTCGCAGTAAATTATTTCTTTTCTTTCTGGTGAGTATGTAGTCTCAAATTCAATCGGACACCGGCCCGCATGGCTACGCCAAGCGTTGTCGGCGGGACGCCCTTTGTGGGTGTGTTCCGGCTGTGTGCACATACATTGTCTATACCATAACTGACGAGGGTTCCTTTGCTTAATACGCTCTCGATGCCGACAATCTGGGCACTTGCGAGGTATAGGTAATATCATTTGCTTATACAAAGCTAACTCCTGTGCTACAATTTTATAATTCTTTTCGCAATCTATGCATGATAATAAGTTCTGAGTAATTTTTTCAGACACATCTACAATGTCATCAGGTATCTGGTATGATTGTTTTTGATAATCTTTGGGATTAGCATCTTTCCAAGCAAAGCCCCTAGCAATGCAATCTTCTTTAAATAACGGAAAATACTCATATGCCACAGTCTCGTTATATGCGAAGGGTGCATATTTATTGGGGAAAAACTCTCCCCACTCTCCAGATTGCTTCATTTGTTCACTAATTTTGTTCACCTCTTTTTGATAGTCTTGCTCGCTATATTGCTTGTTCAAAATGCAAAACTTTTGCTTATTCAAGCCAATGCACCCAAACAAATCTGATGAATTATTACACTGATCGCTATAAAAAGTGTTAGCACAATAATGACTGGCCATACTGAACGCAGAAAACTTCATATTCAGAGTGCTGATTAATTCTAAAGAACCTTCCGGATCGTATAGTGAGTAGCTGAGGTCGTAACAATCCTTTGCATCTAGTACATCAAACAGAAATTTCGAATTTTCACAGTCTGTAATATTAAATGCATACTTAGTATTTTTTGAATTCTTTATATTGTTACCGGTACAATCCTCAGACTTACTTACATAGGTATCGCGATGAATGGCTTTCTGTAATAATTCTCGATATTGCTTAATATATTTTTGTACTTCTTTATAAGAACCAAAATTATATTTCTTTAATTCCTTTTCGTATTCTTCTTTACTATATTGCTTGTTATAAATCATGTACTTCTGATTTCGTAAGTTGGCAGAAAACAAAACATTACTACAGCCCTTAAGGTCGAAACTAAATGCACAATCAAAACTATCATCTACGTACATAGAGTAACGTACATTGTGACAGTTGTAACAACTAATGCTTTCGTAAGTTAATTCGGATTTATATACAAAAGTACAGTCAGCACAATTCTTGGAATACTTAGTAAACAAATTAAAGTAGCAATCTTCATTTGCCTCGCCCGCAATGTCCAGATAACAATTTTTTTCATCGCCACAGTAGTTACAAAAATCACTATTCTCACAATTTACAATATCAATGCCAAGTTTTGGCACTTCTTTGTACAATTCATACCAATTTTCAAAAAAAGTTTTAGAATAATTATAGTCTCTGCCGTATTTTAAGGGATCCCAGTCATCACTATACCAAGCATCTGGTTTATATACGGGAAATGGTGCTGATTCTGGGTATCCAGACACAAATTCCTCGCCGGTAAGGTCGCATTTACGAACATAGAACGTTCTATCGTTCCGCCAAGCCATTCTGCGCTGAACTCTACAATCTGGACACAACGTAGGCGCCAAAAAATTCAACTTATCGTAAAAATCTTGGTCACTCTTTGTGATCTGGAATGTTTTACTGCAGTTGTTGCATTGCTTTTTCATAATACCTCTCCCCCTAACCCCCTCTCCTCATTTAGGAGATGGGGAAATTCAATATTTATTAATAAATTTCTTTTTGATAACATGTTTCACAATAAACGATTTCTTTTCTTTCTGGTGAGTATGTAGTTTCGAATTCAATCGGACACCGGCCCGCATGGCTACGCCAAGCGTTGTCGGCGGGACGCCCTTTGTGATTATGATCCGGTTGCGTGCACATGCATTCTCTGTGCCACAACTGCTGCGGTCCTAATTCTAGAAAACGTCTCTTGTTACGTGTTTCAAAACAGTATCGTGGTAGTGGCAATTTGAAACGGCGATAGAATTCTAATTCCTGCGGTACAATCTTGTATGATTTATTACAATCCTGACACAGAATAATTTTAGAACAAATATCATTACTTACATCATCTATTGAATCTGGTAAATCCTCTAAGACGCCCTCTATTTGATACAGTGGGTCATCTATAATCCAGTTCCATCCCGCTGCCTCAGCGTCTTCCTGAGTTAGTGGATAAACACGGTTTGCAAATGTCTGACTGTATCCATGAGGAGATAAATTTTTTGGAAAAAACTTACCCCATTCTTTAGATGTCTTCATATGCTCAACAATACGATCTCTTAGTTCAAAAAAATCTTCTTTCGAGTACTGCTTATTCAAAATGACATATTTTTGTCTTTTTAAGCCACAGCAACCAAATACGTCTTGAGAATAATGTACTTCATCTGAATACCAAACAGCATTACTATACCAAACATACAAATCACCTATCATATTTGATGACTCGGGCCCGATGTGAAGCGATTGATAACCTAACTCAACCTGATAAAAATCTACATCCATCATATCTTTGGACTTTTGCATCTCACTAATATACTTTGCATTGACACATTCATTGCTAAAATATGCACTCGATACATCTTGGCAACGAGTTAAGTAATTACCTGTCACTTCAGTATTATTCGCTCCAATAATATAAGGATAAATACTTTTCTTTTTCAATTCTTCGTATCGATCTATGTATCCTTGTAAAATTTTATAACTGCCAGATAGAATCTCTGCGCGCATTTTTTCAAACTGTTCTTTTGGTACGGGTTTATTTAGTACGTGATATTCTACATTTCGTAAATTGCTACACAAAATTGAATTTTTTACTCCACGGCAGTTAATTAAAAAATAACCATCCATACAATTATACGAATTAAATACATAGACGCAGCGATAGCAATTCTTGCATTTTATTAACTCATACCCAAGTTCACATTTACCCACATAAACAGAATCACAAATATCTTTACAATCTTGATAACTGTATCCGTAATAAGAATCCTCTGTAAAATCAAACTCATCTCCAACGTAGCAATTTTTGTTTCTGTGTGCACTAATAATATACTGACTGTTTTCATTCTCTATAGCATTAGAAGCATGTTTAGGTACCTGGCGATACAAGTCATTAAACTGCTCAAAAAACGATCTCGAGCCATCAAAGTCTCGTCCATAATCAAACCCATCCCATTTATCTGATTGCCAACAATCATTACAATAAATTGTAAAATCTTGTACCTTTGGAGAGAAAAAACTCATCACTATATCATTGCACAAATCACACTTGCGCATATAAAAATTTGCACCCCTAAAAGCCAAACGTTGCTGTCGTCTACAATCAGAGCATAAATCAGGATTTGGTACATCCCAATTTTTGTAAAAATTAATATCCCACTCAGCAATGTAAAAAGTTTTACTACAGTTGTTGCATTGTTTGTTCATATCAATATATTTCTTTTTGATAACATCCTTCGCAATAGACGATTTCTTTACCATTGGGATCATATGTAGTGTCGAATTCGTTCGAACACCTGCCTGCATGACCGTGTTCTGGTTGCGTGCACATACACTGCCGTTGCCATAAAGTAAGTGGAGTTCGAATGGCCATACGTTCACTCAGTCGACAACTAGAACAAAGACGCGGTATCGCTAAATGCTGCTTTCTGTAAAACGCTAGCTCTTGCGGAACAATTTTATAATAGTTACGACACTGCTGACAACCAAGCATTCCATTAGTGATATCATCATTCACGTCATCAATATGGTCCGGTGCATCTATTACCTCATTATCATTTTTTTGAGCGCCTGCTAGTTGCGTGCGCCATTTCCAACCTCGTTGTTTAACACTCTCTTCGGATAAAGGATAAAAATCATTTGCTAAAGTTTCATTATATCCATAAGGCGAAAGTGTATGTGGAAAAAATTCACCGTACTCGTTATCTACTTTCATCTGATTAACAATTTCATTTCTCAGACTATCATACTCCTGGACGGTCAATTGGGTATTAAGAATAATATTCTCGCCTTTGTTTATTCCAGCTGCTCCAAACAATCTTCTACTATTGTGACAATTATTAGAATATTCAGTATCTAAACAATTCCAAGCGACAACTGAAAATTTAGTATTATTAGAACCAATCGCAACGCTTAAACTTTCATATATTAATTCAGCTGGCCAACCACACAATACAACATCCATTGCTTCTTTAAGAGATTCTCCATAAAAAGAATATCTAGTATTTTCAGATTCCTTTAAAGCAAAAGAATAATAGCAGTTCTTGCAGTTCACAAAGTCATTCCCAATTACATTTTCCGACTTCAAAACATCAACCGCCCGATGGATAGCTTTATTAGTAAACATCTCTTTGAACTCTTCCCATGTCTGGCGAAGTATTTTATAAGAACCAAGATCATATTTCTCAATAGCTCGCTGATAAGCAGCCTGCGTTAGCTGTTCATTCTTAAAAACATATTGAGCCGTACGCAAATTTGTAGACATAAAACAGTTGCTAGCAGTTTGACAATCGAACAAGAAAGCACTATCTGTAACATTCTTGCACTTATACAGAAAAGAGCTGTTGTAGATATTGTCTACATTGATACCGTAGTATCCCAGTTCAGACTTGTTCATATGGGTACCATCCAGCGAATCTTTAGAATGGTATAAACGCCATGTATACAAACAGTTTTCGGAATCTGTTGCTCCGTACACTAAATAGCAATTCTTGCAGTAGTTTGCAAAGTTAACGAAGTCTGAATTTTCATTATGCGAACCAACCATCGATACTCTCGGGACTTGTTTAAGCAGTTTGTCGAATTGCTCAAAAAAAGATAGATCTCTATTGTATTTCATGCCGTAATCCAACGGACTCCACTTATCACTCCACCAGCACTCAGGACAATATACTCTATATTCTGAATCTTCTGGATACAATGATACTGTTACCTTTTTACATAGGTCACATGTTCGAGAATAAAGATTACGTTCTTGCCGAAAGCTCAACCGCCGTTGATTGCGACAATCCGGACACAACGTTGGTTCCGATACATCAAACTTCGCATACATAACTTTATCCTCATCATAGATGGGAAAAGTTTTACTACATTGTTTGCACTGTTTATTCATATTAATAAATTTCTTTTTGATAACATGTTTCACAATAAATTATTTCTTTTCTGTCTGATGAGTATGTAGTCTCGAATTCAATCGAACACCGGCCCGCATGGCTACGCCAAGCGTTGTCGGTGGGACGTCCTTTATGATCATGGTCTGGCTGTGTACACATACATTGCCGATGCCACAACTCATATGGATTCCGCATCTTCTGTAATACATTAAAGCGACATTCAGGACACATCGTAGGACTTGGCAAACCCTGTTTATTTAAAAATTCTTGCTCCTGTTTAACAATTTTAAAATTACCTTTACAACCAATACAAGTTAATAGGTTTTTATCCATTGGTAAGTCCGTATCATCTTTCCAGTTCAGGCCCTTACTTTTTGCATCATTTTTAGAAAGAGGATAATGCTGTTGCGCTTCAGTTTCGTTATAAGCAAATGGAGAAATGTCTGTAGAAAAAAATTCACCATACTCCCCTGTTTTCTTCATGTACTGGATAATATTTGTTCTTAAAGTTTCGTATTCTGCAGGTGAATACTTTTTATTTAAAATTACATATTGTTCCTTTTGTAATCCTACACTCCCAAAACAATTTTTTGATCCAGTTACTTGGTAGCAATAATCCAAATCGCTCACACCTGAATAGCACGTTGCGGAAAAATGTATATTGTAACCATAACCAGTGGTAGATTCATACATTAATTCACCGCCAGCTCCTGTGTCATTAACATCCATGCAATCTTTCAAAGTTGGAATAGAATGAATTACATATTTACAGTTTTCAATCTCGCCACAATCGTAACATTGAATTGCATTTCGCGTATTTCGTAAGTGATCACCAGTTGATGCCTCTGATTTTATTAGATTACTCCATTTATGCGGAGTAGTAAGCCATGATTTTTCAGCCATCTTGTATAACTCTGGCACTGTATTGCTAGCTAATAGAGCTTCTACCTGCTGATGCCACTTTTCTTTATCTACAGCTTTATTAAAAATGTAATATTCTTTATTACGTAACCCTGCGCATCCAAAAATATTGCTAGAATTTTTACAATCAAAATTAAAATAACTGTCGCGCAGATTCTCGCACTCCTGAGAATAATGTGTATTAAAACATCTATAACAATCCAAACACCAGGAGCATAGTTCCAACTCACCACAATTATATGAATCAAATGTATTCGTACATTTAAAACATTTAGTGCAATAGTAACAATCTTCACTCACATCTGTACCGAAGCAAAGATAGCAATTCTTATTCTTGTATCCAAAGTTCGTATAATTACTATTCTCGGATTCCTGATTAGACGTACCCATATGCGGTGCATCCAATAATAGTTCATTAAACTGCTCCATGAACGGTCGAGCGAAATCAAAGTCTCTGCCGTATTCCAACCCACTCCATTTATCCGACCAATAGCAATCATTGCAATATACTTTGTATGGTTTATCTGCAGAATATATGCCAATCATTTCTTTCTTGCAAAGATCACATTTACATTTGTATAGTTTTCTCAGATTTCTCCACGTAAGTCTGCGTTGATATCGACAATCAGGACACAGTGTAGGCTCAGGTACATCTATTCTATTATAAAACTCTTGATCTTTATCATCGATCTGGAAAGTTTTACTACACCCGCCTGCCACGCTGGTCGAGTCTAGCGAGGCATTGGGGGCAGGTTGTGTACATTGCTTATTCATATTTATAAAAAAGACGCGTGTTATTGCGCGCCGACAAAATTAATAACACTAATTTATCATCATCCAACTTGATACATCTTATTCCACAAGGTATAGAAAATTCTTGAATGATGATTCGATAGCTCTTTGCTATGAATCGTTATCGCAAACAATTCTTTGCCTGGAAATATATATGCTACTGTATCTGCATATACCATTTGTTCTACGGTAGCTCCTAGCTTCATCTGTACAGACTCCGGAAAAATATCTTGAATGATTGTTCGATCTAACGTATACGATCCTGTTTTTTCTAAGATAACTTTATGATGAATCCCCTTTTCTTCACAACGATATGCTATCTCTTCTAAATACTCTACAAGCTTCTCTCCCATTGTGGGAGCAAAGTCTACAGAAGATATTGTTAAAATATCATCGCCTTTTTTAGAATTTGTTAAAGCTTCATCCCAAATTTTTGTAATTGCTTCTTTAGCTCGATAATAATGAATTTCTAAATCCTCTGGAACACTAGCATACAAAACATAATTCACCAATTACATTCGGCAAATTTGTTGCTAACTTATCTAGCTTCTTGCGACTATCTTCAAACAAAGTAAGTAGCTTTGCTGGCTTAGCAACTTTGCATTTCTGTCCGTAACTACGCACATCCATATCCGCCATTCCCTTATGATTGAGGGATTTATATATGTTATAGCCACTCATGCGAGAGATTCCGGCTCGTTCTGCTATTTGTGGGATAGTAGCTAGCCCAAGCTCTAATCCTGCTTTATAGAAATTAATCTCGTTCTCGGTTAGACCAAGTTGTAAAAGATCATTTTTTAACTTTGATTTGAGCATAACTTTATGTTTAAATGTAGTCAAACGCTATTATATATTCCCTCGGGAAAAGTCTGATTAGGTGCTAATGTTAGTAATAAATAAAACCCTAAAATGTCAACCTAAATTGTACTACAAAAAGGCCTTTTTGTAAAGATTAGTTACACTACTTCCTTCACATAGCACTCTTCACAATAAACTATTGTCGGATTATCTGTAGAGTAAGCAGTTTCGAATTCACGTGGACACTGCCCCTCATGATCATGATCCGGCTGACTACACATACATTGCCGATGCCACAAAGCATGCGGATTACGATCATGCAATCTCTCTATGTGTCTGCAATCAAAACAAGTTCGTGGGATTGGAATATTTTGTTTACGATAAAACGCCAGCTCGTTTTGTAAAATACGATAGTTTTTTTTGCAGGATTCACAAGTTAGAAATGTTTTTGTAATATCGTCTTTTGCTGTTTCAATATTATCTGGCACTCTATAAGTACTGTACTTAACTTCTTTCTCATCAGTATCTTTCCAATTCCAATCTCGTGATATTACATCTTCTTTCTTTAATGGAAAATGATCCTGCGCAACTGTTTCGTTATACGAGAACGGTGAAACCCATGCAGGGAAAAACTCCCCGTATTCTACTTCCTGCTTTCCGCCGGAGGCGGATCCGCCTTTGGCGGACATATGTTCTATTAATTTCTCTTTCACTTTTTTATATTCTTCTTCAGAATACTGTTTGTTCAAAATACTATACTTTCCTTTGCGCATACCTACGCAACCAAACAAGCTGTCAGAATAATTACAACTATCACAATACTCAGAATCTTTACCGTGCCAAAAGCTATAGCTAAATTTTGTATTATATAAAGATATGCCGCTGGTAATTTCGTACGTTAACTCACCTTGATCCACATTCACATAACCATCGTAAGAATCCTTAATCTTATTACCATGAGTAATGAACTTACAGCTATCTAGTTCATAGCTTTCGAACGATTCATAAGTATTTGCACAGCGCTCTAAATAATCTCCAGAGAATTTTTCATTATTCAATCCATGATAATACTTAAAAGTATGCTTTAACTTTAATTCTCTAAAATCCTCTTTTAATTTTTGAATACTTCCATAACTACCTCGTTTTAAAGCAGCAAACTTTTCATTATATTCTTCTTTTGTGAGCTGTTTGTTTTTCCATACATATTCCTGATTACGTAAACCGTAAGACATAAAGCAATAGTTCGATCCCTTACAATCAATCAAAAACATAGAGCTATTACAATTGGCGGAGTCTACAGAATACTGAACATCATAACAATTAGTGCAACCTATACAGTAATAACACATCTCACACTTATTACAATTCAGCATGTCTATAGAGCTTACAGTATTATAGATGCCATAAGAGTACATAGCATCTTCATTATGATCACTCACGAATATCAAAAAACAATCCTTGTTATAAGCAGAACCATTAGTGTACTCAGAGTTTTCATTATCAACTACCAATGCATAAATACGTGGTACCTTAATTTGTAACTCCTTAAACTGCTCAAAGAATGGACGATCCAAATCTATCTCTTGAGCATAATCCAGCGCATCCCATTTATCCGAATACCAACACTCATAACAATATACAATGTATGGTCCGGCAGGATCATAAATAGACACTAATGCTTTTGAACACAAATCGCACTTACGTTCATAAAGTATCCTCTCGTTCCGCCAAACCATCCGCCGCTGATTACGGCAATCTGGACAGTGAGTTGGAGCTGGAACTTGCATTTTATTGTAGAATTCGAGGTCTGTGGAGGTAACCTCGAATGTCTTACTGCACCCGCCTGCCACGCTAGTCGAGTCTAGCGAGGCGTTGCGGGCAGGTTGTTTACATTGTGTTTTCATATTATTCACCTCTCCCCCCAACCCCTCTCCTCATTTAGGAGAGGGTGGCTAGGTATATATTTAATAAAATTCTTTTTTATAACAACTGTCACAATAAACTTTTTCTATTCGCTCTGTTGCATATGTAGTTTCAAACTCATTTGAACATCTATCTTTGTATCCATGATCTAATTGTTCACACATGCATTGCCGATGCCACAGTTTACGTGGGTTGCGCCAACCCATACGTTCTTGATGTCTGGCTTCCGGATGCAGTTTTGGTTCTGGCAAATTCATTTCTTTATAAAATATCTTCTCTGCGGCTGTGAGTTTAAAATCTTTAGTAGTACGCTCTGCAGCTTCATCATTCCATTGCAGTCCCTTCTCTATTGCATCTGCTTTAGCTAAAGGAAAATATTCATTAGCAACAGTATCATTATATCTAAACAGGCTGTGCTCCATGCCGGGTAATTCTCCATACTCACCATCCGCTTTCATTTTCTCTATTACCTTTTCTCTCAACTCCTTATACTCTGCTTTCGAATATTGTTTATTGAGGATTAAATTCTTTTTATTACGAACACAGGAAGACAAAAGTAAATTATCAGAATTATGCACCTGATCCCCATACTGTACATCACTACAATAAAACGCAAATACCGAATATTGAACATTGTAACACTGCAACATACTCATGCTGTCATATACCAATTCCGGTTTATAATAAATAAAGGAAGCATCATACGTATCACGAGGCTCTAAGGCATCCGTTACATAACTGCAATCTTGTCCACCGGTTACGTCATAACACTGATTAACTCGTTTACAATCCTGCAGATAATCTCCTGTAGACTCTGGGCTCTTAATGTTATTGGCATACTTAACAACTCTGCCTTCATCTAAAGCTTTCCATTTTTTAATACACTCTTGAAAGGCGTCATAATCTTTGGTTAATTCTGCAACTCGTTTTGCATACTCCTCTTTTGGTACAAGTTGGTTCTCTATATAATATTCTTTGTTGTGCAAGTTCGAACTAAGAAAGACATTACTGCAACCACGCAATCCTACAGAAAAACTACACTCTCTAGAATCCTGGCAATCTTTTAAATAAATAGAGCGATAACAATTCCGCACATTCAAACAGTAATAGCATAATTCCGAATTATAAACGAAGTTACAATCAAAACAATCTTTACAATCTTGTACTAACTTTCCATAAGAACAATTCTCGTTATTTTCTGCTGCAAATAATAAATAACAATCTTTATTATCACCCGTCATGTTTGTATATTCACAGTTTTCGCTATTAATAACAGCCACAGCTAATCTAGGTACTTCTTTGCGTAATTCATCCCATTGTTCTAACAAAGATCTATCCCAATCAATATCTTTGCCATAAGTAGTTGCATCCCAATCATCCTTCCACCAACAATCTAAACAATAAA
>JAUYKW010000023.1 GCA_030698395.1 bacterium | reverse complement strand
TCGTCTGGAAAAATAGCTTTCTTACAAATTAGAGATGGCAGTGGTTTTACTCAAGCTATAGTTAATCGCGCAGATGTTGCAGATGATGTTTGGCAGGGAGTTGAACAACTAACAGATGAGTCATCATTGGCGGTGATTGGTATAGTTTCGAAACATCCAAAAAAAGAGGAATATGAATTACAAGTATCAGCTATAGAGATAGTTCAAGTTGCTGGAGAAGATTATCCGATTAGTAAAAAAGAACATGGGCCAGATTTTTTATTGGAGAAACGGCACTTATGGTTACGTTCCCCAAAACAGTGGGCGATTCAACGGATTAGAAATTCTGTAATTAATGCAACGTATCAGCATTTAAACAATGAGGGGTTTATAAAAATTGATGCACCGATTCTTACGCCAACATCTTGTGAAGATACAACGGAATTGTTTGAGATTGAATATTTTGATGAGGGCAAAGCTTTCTTAACTCAAAGCGGACAGCTTTATATTGAGGCTGCTATGTTTTCGCACGGTAAGGTATTTGATTTTGGACCAGTTTTCAGAGCTGAGAAATCTAAAACCCGTCGACACCTTACAGAATTTTGGATGATGGATGCAGAAGCAGCATTTGTAGAACATATCGGTAATATGCAAATTCAAGAAGATTTGGTTAAAGCTATTATAAAACATGTATTGGAAAATAATCAGGAAGAGCTAGCTATTCTAGAAAGAGATGTAACAGCTTTAGAAAAATGCTTAGCACCATTTCCGCGAATTACTCATGCAGATGCTGTGGCAAAGTTGCAGGAATTAGGAAGCGACATTCAACCAGATCAAGATTTGGGAGCAGATGATGAAACTACATTGACTAAGGAATATGAGACACCAATTTTTATCGAAAAGTATCCAGCAAAAGTGAAAGCATTTTATATGCAACCAGATCCGAGTGACGAAACAAGAGTGCTATGCTCTGATTTGCTTGCTCCAGAGGGATATGGCGAGATGATTGGTGGTTCAGAACGTATTCATGATTATGACTTGCTAGTTCAAAAGATGAAAGAGTTTAATTTGCCACGAGAACCATTTGAATGGTATCTAGATTTACGTAAATATGGTTCAGTTCCACATTCTGGATTTGGTTATGGTTTAGAAAGAATAACTGGCTGGATATCTGGCGTTAAGCATATTCGGGAAACTATTCCATTCCCACGCATGATCAATCGGATCATTCCGTAAATATTGCCTAAAATAGGGCAAAATCATTGCATAAGTAGGCAAAAAATTGTATAATTGCACAGTATTATTTTACTATAATTCACGTTTAATCATTTATTTACAGTACTGAAATGGAAAGAATTTCTATTCTAGACACGCTTAATCACGTAGGTGAGGAGGTTGTTTTAAAAGGTTGGGTAAATACCCGACGCAAGATGGGAAAGATGATTTTTATCGATTTTAGAGATCGATCTGGTGTTTGTCAGGTGATTTTTCTACCTAATCATGCAGAAGCTTTAGAAGAAGCAAAGAAATTAGGAGTTGAATACTGCATCGAGCTAAAAGGGATGGTAAATCAGCGTCCGGAAAAACAAGTAAACAAGGATTTAGCAACTGGCACAGTAGAAATTGAAGCGCTGGAATTAAAGATTCTTAGTGAATCGGAAACGCCACCTTTTGAAATTGAGGACGAATTTAAAGAGGAGGTAAACGAAGAGTTGCGACTAAAGCATCGTTATTTGGATTTACGGCGGGAACGCATGCAGAAGAATTTGATTCTCAGACACAATGTTGCTAAAAGTATGCGGGAGTATTTATACGAGCAGGATTTTATGGAAGTAGAAACTCCTATTCTAACCAAGTCTACTCCAGAAGGTGCTAGAGATTTTTTAGTACCATCGCGTAATTATCCAAAGAAATTTTATGCTTTGCCACAATCACCTCAGCAGTATAAACAATTATTGATGGTAGGTGGCATTGAGAAGTATTTTCAGATTAGTCGATGTTTTAGAGATGAAGATGCCCGCGGTGATCGTCAACCTGAATTTACTCAGTTGGATATTGAGATGAGTTTCGTAGAGCGTGATGATGTTATTGTTGCGATGGAAGAATTAATAACCCAAGTTGTAAAAGTAGTTGCGCCAGAGAAAAAACTAACTTTCTCTACAATGCCACGCAAGACATATCAGGAAGTGATGGATGAATATGGAGTGGATCGACCAGACTTGAGAGAGAATAAGGAAGATCCAAATGAGCTAGCATTTTTATGGGTAACTGATTTTCCATTTTTTGAAAAAACTGAAGATGATAAATGGACATTTACGCACAATCCATTTTCAGCTGCTATTCCAGATCATCATGAATGGCTAATGCAAAAAGAAAACATTGGCGATATTATTACGACTCAATATGATATGGTGTTGAATGGTTTTGAGATTGGTGGTGGAAGTATTCGTAATCATCAACCAGAAGCTTTGAAAAAGGTTTTAGAGATTATTGGTTATTCAGATGAAGAAATTCAGGCGAACTTTGGTCACATGCTGGAAGCATTTAAGTATGGTACGCCACCTCATGGTGGAATTGCTTTTGGTTTAGATAGATTAGTTGCTGTACTAGCAGGAGAACAGGGGATTCGGGATGTGATTGCATTTCCAAAAACTCTAGAAGGACGAGATCCTATGATGGATTCACCAAGTGACGTGGATCAAGAACAGTTAGATGAGTTATCAATTAAGTTAGTATAGTCGATGTCTAAAAAGGTAGAACCTACAAATCCAATCTTTCGTACTGGAGATCGTGGTCCACGACATGAAGTATCAGATTCAGAAACTCAACATAGATTAGCAGATCTGACAGATTTTCGGCAACGCAATTCAGGAGTCATGGCTGGTTGGAGAGTACAGGTAGGAAACCGAGTGACGATGGGTACTGTGAGAATGTTTGATAACAAGGGTTTTGTTAAGGTCGAATTTACAGGTGGTGATGTAGAAAATATTGAACCTAGCGCTATTACTAGAACGTATCCTAAACAAGAGGGTTAAAGATGAGTAAACATAAAGTTGAAATTGAACAATTCCAAGGACCGTTAGATGTTTTATTACAACTAATCGAGGAACAGGAACTACAAATTACAGATATTTCTTTAGCAGAGATAACTGATTCTTTTGTACAGTATTTAGATAAAATTGAGCAGAGTTATCCAGATGAGTTAGCTGATTTTTTAGTTATCGCTACTAGATTGCTATATATAAAGTCGCGTGCTTTATTACCATTTTTAGAACCAGAGAAAGAAGAATCAGAATCGAACTTAGCGGAGCACTTGAAAATGTATAAAGAGTTTAGAGATGCAGCTGATGCATTAGCAGGGCGAGTTGCTCAGCATAATTTTTCTATGGCCAGGCCAGTAACAGCTAAGCAGTTAGAAATGATTGAATTTTCACCACCAACTGAAGTAACTCCTGTGGTGTTGGAAGAAGCATATCGGGATGTTATTGAGCGCATTCAAACTATTATTAAAATACCTAAAGCAGCAATTCGAAAAGCCCTCACTTTAAAAGATAGAATCAATGCGTTATCAAAGTTGCTAGATCAACATAAGAAAGTTAGTTTTAATGAAATTATTGGTGAGCAACGAGATCGAACTGAAATTGTGGTAACTTTTTTAGCTGTTTTAGAACTATTAAAACAACAACATATTATCGTCCGACAACAGGACGAATACAGTGATATATTAATAACTCAAGCAAAATCATGATTTCAGAACAAAACCTTCAAGCAGGCATTGAGGCAATATTATTTGTCGAGGCCAAATCTATTAGTTTTAAACGTTTAGCTAAATGGCTGAATGCTTCAGTAGAAGACATTAAGACTGGTGTACAGGAATTAAGTAAGCAATTCGAGGAAGCGCAACATGGTCTACGTATATTAGTAACAAATGACGAGGTGCAAATGGCTACCGCACCAGAGCAACACGATTTAATTGCGTCTATTATTAAAGATGAACGCACTGGAGAACTTACGAAACCGTCGTTAGAAACTTTGGCTATCATAGCGTATCGAAATCCAGTAACGAAAGCAGAGTTAGAGATGATTAGAGGCGTAAACTGCACATTGATTCTGCGAAATTTATTAATTCGTGGTTTAATAACCGAGTCCTTTGATAAGAAGAGGGGAATTGATGTTTATGATGTTACTACTGAGTATCTGCAATTACTTGGTGTTGGTGCTTCAAAGGATTTGCCTAATTATGAAAAATTAAGTAGAGATATTACTATTGGCGAAACGCTTTCAGAAATGGAAGATCCGGAAGATTTTTTTAAACAGGTTGAACAAATAGATGAAGACAAAAAATAAAGGCGAAGAGCTAGTTCGATTAAATAAATACATCGCTAATTCTGGAGTTTGTTCCAGAAGAAAGGCTGATGAACTTATTGAGGATGGACGAGTTAGAATTAATGATGTAGTAGTCACTGAATTGGGTATGAAAGTAGACGTATCAGATGAGACTTTACTAGTGGAAGTTAATGGAAAAAAATTGACTGGTAAAAAAACTCAATTTACATACATCATGTTACATAAGCCTAGTGGTTATGTAGTAACTAAGTCTGATGCTCATGCTATCAGGACAATTATGGATTTACTTCCAAATACTTTGCAACATGTACATCCTGTTGGTAGATTAGATAAAATGAGCAGTGGATTGATATTGTTAACTGATGATGGTGATTATACATACGAGGTGACTCATCCAAAATTTAACAAAGAGAAAGAGTATATTGTAAAAACCAGAGATCCATTAACTATGGCAGATATTAACAAGTTAAGAAATGGAATTGTTTTAGCAGAAGGTAATACTGGAAAAAATAAAGTTAAACAGATAGATCCAACAACTTTTGCGATTATCCTTCAACAGGGATGGAATAGACAAATTAGGAGAATGATACAGAGTCTGGATAATAAAGTGATGGGATTAAAACGAATTCGTATTGGTGATTTATCATTAGGAACCTTGCCACCAGGCAAGTGGAACATAATCAAGAAAGAGAACATATGCTAGATTATTTTCTTTGGTCTGTTGCATTTGCTGCCACTGTAACAGGAATGACCCTGCCAACAACTATTGAGACAGAATATTATGTGCCTCCAACTTTTACTGTAGACAATGAATTGGAGTTGGGAGTTTTACCAGCTATTAAGTTAAAACAAACACCACGGAAGTTAGATTTTGAGTGGGGACCGAATATTACATCGCGGGCAGCATTAGTGATGGATGAATCAACTGGAAAAATTTTATGGCAAAAGAATGAAGATACTAAAATGCCCATTGCCAGCATAACAAAGTTAATGACAGTTACAGTTGTTAATGATTATATAAAAGATTGGGAAGAAACATATGAAATGCAACCTAAAGAAAATTGGTTAATTGGCGCAAGGTTTGCAGCAGGCAATGGAGATTCGTTTACGAAAGAGGATATATTAAAAACTACTTTAATAGCGTCGGCGAATAATGCAGCAGCTGCATTGGCTCATAGTACAGGTTTAGAACAAGATGAGTTTGTTGTAAAAATGAACGAAAAAGCCGATGCTTTAGGCATGATGAATTCTGAATTTGAAGATCCTACTGGTTTAGAATTAGGGAATCAATCTACAGTAAAAGATTTGGCTATTCTATTAAGATCGGTAGTGCGAGATGATAAATTTTTAGAAGCCATGGGTCAGCCGGAACATAAAATGACACGTCAGAACGAAGGTGTGGATCATCCCGAGATTACCGTAAGTACAACTAATCGTTTAATCAAAGAAGGCGATCCGCGTGTATTAGCTGGCAAGACTGGGTTTACTTATGAAGCTGGTCATTGTTTGGCTACGTTGGCTACAAATGATGATGGTAATAGAATCGTGGTAATTTTACTTGGTGGTCCGGATGCAACAACTCGTTTTGAGGAAACTCAGGAGTTAATTACCTGGGCATATGATAATTATAGCTGGGATACGGCATTATAATTTATGATAGATTGGGTTGAATTATTTATAGGAATTCCATCACAGATAGCAACTATCTTGATTGCTATGATTCCAATAGGGGAATTGCGCGGTGCTTTACCAATTGCATTGGGGCCATATAGCTTACCTTTGTGGCAGGCTTATCCTTTGGCTGTGCTTGGTAATATGATTCCAGTGTTTTTTATTCTTTGGTTATTTGGACCAGTATCTGAATGGTTACGGCAGTGGAAGATTTTTAACCGATTTTTTGACTGGCTATTTGAAAGAACGCGGAAAAAATTTTATGATAAGCATAAAAAATGGGGAGATTTAGCTTTGGTTTTGTTCGTAGCGATTCCTTTGCCTGTAACTGGTGCTTGGACTGGTTCTTTAGCTGCATGGTTGTTTGGTATACCAAAAAAGAAGGCTTTACCATTGATATTTAGTGGAGTATTGATTGCGGGCGTAATAGTGTCTGCAATTTCTTTGGGAGCATTGAAAATATTCTTTTAATATGATATAATTCTTACGCAAAAGCATTTTTTTCTTATAAATTCTTCATAAGAAGCAACATTTAATAATTGATTAATTTCAATAATATGGCAACACGTATTGCAATAAATGGTTTCGGTCGTATCGGTTCTGCAGCTTTTAAAATAGCTTTAGAACGACCAGAGTTGGAAGTAGTAGCGATTAATGGATTAGGTAGCTTGGAGATGGCTGCTCGATTATTACAGTATGATAGTGTGTACGGTAAGTACAATAAGGAAGTAACTTGGGAAGGTGAAGATACTTTGATAGTAGATGGAAAGAAATATCCACGCTATTCTGAAAAAGACCCTAGTGTTTTACCATGGGGAGATTTGGATGTAGATGTGGTATTAGAATGTACAGGTGTATTTAGAACCAGAGAATTAGCTGGTAAACATCTTACTGCTGGTGCTAAACATGTAATGATTTCTGCACCTGCAAAGAGCGATGATATTGGAACTTATGTAATGGGTGTGAATAACGAAAAAATTGGAGAAAGCGATATGTCTTCCAATGC
The DNA here is from genome assembly GCA_030698395.1 of bacterium. Taxonomy (GTDB): domain Bacteria; phylum Patescibacteriota; class Patescibacteriia; order UBA9570; family UBA9570; genus JAUYKW01. The sequence goes on along the minus strand of JAUYKW010000023.1, from coordinate 40,231 downwards.
TTCTTGTACAACAAATTGTATTGCCCCAGTAATGAGAGTAATGATGGCAGAATTTGGTGTTGAAAAAGCTATGATGACAACTATTCATGGTTACACTGCAGATCAAAATTTAGTTGATGGTACTCACTCGTCAGATCTTCGTCGTGCCCGAGCAGCTGCCATTAACACAATTCCAACATCAACAGGAGCAGCTAAAGCAGTTGGAAAAACAATGCCTGAGTTTGAAGGAATTTTTGATGGATTTGCGTTACGCGTACCAGTACCATCAGGATCTGTATCTGATATTACAATGTTGTTAAAGAAAGATACTACAATTGAAGAAGTAAATGCAGCAATCACAAAATGGTCTGAGCGGCCAGAAATGCAAGGAATTCTAGTTGCATCAACTGAACCAATTGTTTCATCTGATGTTGTTGGTAGAACAGAATCTTCAATCGTGGATTTACCTTTAACTTTAGTGACTGGTGGAAATCTTGTGAAGGTTGTTAGTTGGTATGATAATGAAATGGGTTATGCTCATAGATTGGTAGACATGGCAGTAGCAGCTGGCGAAAAAATCGCTAAATAATGCTCGTAGTTTTACAGCGAGTTGAGCAAGCATCTGTATCTGTTAACGATAAAATTTTAGGAAGTATAAACAGGGGACTGCTACTCTTGGTAGCAGTTGCCCCGGATGATAGCGAGCAAGATATTGATTGGTTAATCAATAAAATTTTGTCTTTGAAGATATTTCCAGATTATGCTGGGAGAATGAAACAATCTGTTCAAGATGTATCTGGTGAGTTGTTAATTATTTCTCAATTTACATTATATGGTGATGTGCGGAAGGGGACAGTTCCAAGTTGGTCGAATGCTGCATCACCAGATTTGGCTAAAGAAATGTATGATAAATTTGTTGCAAGCATGCAAGAAAGTTGTGATTTAAAGGTTGCGCAAGGGGAGTTTCAGGCGCATATGATGGTGGAGTTAGTAAATGATGGACCAGTCACTTTAGTGATAGATTCGCCAGTACCAGCAAAAAAGTAGTCAATATTTCTTCCACATTCTATCCATAGTACAATATTGCATGGATTGCACAGGAGATGATAAACTAAATAGTGCTCTTCAGTTGACACTCTCTTCACCCTTTCTCATGTAGGACCCGGTGGAGTATTCGGCTGATGTGGAGGTCAGCGGAGTGATTCTTGATTGAAGAGCACCAGCCCTTATCGTCTAGTGGCTAGGACATCAGGTTCTCATCCTGGAAACCGGAGTTCAATTCTCCGTGGGGGTACAATAAACAAAGGCACACTTCCCAGTGTGTTTTTGTTTTGATATTTTATTATTCTACAATCGCGATTGCTTCCCAGTCTTCCTGTGTTATTGGAATTTTGTGTTCATCTGTTCGATAAGAAACGCGATCACCTCTGCTGCTATCGGTTATTCGTTCAGAGACTCCACGCACTACAATTGTTTTTGATGTTGCGTCAAAATAAGCTGTATACATATCGCGGGGAAGTTGTTCAACGGTTTCTACAGTAGCGCCCATTTTTGTCAAAGTATCAGCAAGTTGAGCAGGAGAAATTTTTAAGCCAGCAATTATTTTTACTTGATATCCAGTTAGATCAGTTGTTCCTAGTTGATCGCTAAAGAACTTATCATCATAATCTTTAAAGTCAGAAGGTCGTTCAGACATGTCGCCATATACTTTCGGTGGTAGGTGAGCAACAATCGATTCTTGTTCTGGAACACCATTGTTATCTAATTTGTACATCATTATTCCGGCACATGACGAAAAATCTGGACTCACAGCATCTCGCGATGTTTTTACCAATTGACGTTCGTAAAGTTTAACTGGTATTTCTGAATTAGTTGGATTATTATCTTCTAAATATTGAAATGTTCCTTTTTCTGGTTGAGGAGCTAGTTCTTCTGCATTTGGCATACCGGCTTCTAACGACCGGACTGTATCTTTAATTCTCTCATTGTACGGAAATCTGCCTGCTACATTAAAAGCCGTTTCTATTTTCCAGGCTTTTGATTGGCCTGCAAAATGAGACATTCTTTGTTTAAGGTTGTTTCTTGCTACGTCTTGTTTGTCATAGTGCAAGTTTTCTAGATGTCGTCTTGATTGTTCATCGTCCATTGCTTGATGAGCACGTTCACGAGAAATTCCTAAGACTGAACTTATTTCTTCATCCATTGGTGCTAGTTTTTGTTTTAGCTCTCCAATAATTTGCGATCCTTCAACATTACCATTCTTGGCTAAGCTAACTTCTTCGGCAGCTATACTCGGTGATGGCGTGGTTATTTCCGCTTCCAATTTACTGATTTGATCGACTAATCCAATATAGCTTTCAGCATCAAATTCTTTTGGGAGTTCACCAATTCTTTTTAAAGTTTCTGCTAAACGTCTTGCCCCTACTCCCGCATTAGAAAGTTCTTGCTCAGTTTCAGTTCTTTCTGCTTCACTATATTGAATAACTTGGCGTAGCATCCACGCTGAATGTTGGTCGAGGTCTAGAAACGGATTTTGCTCTGGGGTTGATTGTTCTATATCTGGCATACATATAGTATAGCAAATATCTATAAAGTAATGTGTTTGATTGATTTTGTTAGTGATAGATGATATAAAAATAGAGGATTAATATTTTAACGCATAGAAATGATGAGAAATAAAATTGTAGTCACGAGCTTAGTGTCAATATTATTGTTAGTAGGCGTAGGTTGTATAGGTTCTAAGAGCGATGAAGTTGCTGGTGATGAAGAAATAAACACTACAACTGTACCAGTAGATATTACAGTTGAGGACGTTGCAGCTGAAGAAGCTATGGTAACAGAAGGAGAACAAGAAACTACTAATGCAACTACAGAACAGGGGACAGAAGATGCTGGAACAACTACTGATACTGAAGATGTCATTACTGAAGAGTCAGTACCTCAAGTTCAAGAATAACTTGAAATTTCAGCCAAAGATAGCTATATTTTAAACAATCCAATAAACAGCTTTTTAGCACTCTTGACAGTAGAGTGCTAATCTTTTAATATAACAATCTATGGATAGGTTATCTGATAGAAAAAATGCTTTACTTAGCGCAATTATTGAACAATATGTTGCTACAGCAAGGCCAATTGGATCAAAAATGCTTGCGGAAAACCACGATTTCGATATTTCTTCAGCTACCATCCGTAATGAAATGAAAGAGCTAGAAGATTTGGGCATGATTACTCATCCTCATACTTCAGCTGGCCGTATTCCTACAGAAAAAGGTTATCGGTATTATGTGGAGCACTTTGTAAATAAACAAGCTAAATTAGCTAAAAAGGTAGCGCAGGCATTTGATGATTTTGCCCAGCAGGCAGATCATGTAGTAAGAGAAGTTCAGATAAAATACATGGCTAAAGAATTGGCAGAATTAACTTCGGAGGCTGTATTGGTAAGGTTCGGTGCACATAGTTTTTACTACACCGGTATTTCTAATATTTTTCGTAAGCCAGAGTTTAGTGATACTGAGATGATTTATTCTTTATCTGAATTAGTTGATCATTTTGATGATGTATTAGAAATGTTAGGTGTAACAGAAGGGATTGATATCTTGATAGGTAAAGATAATCCAATTAGCAAAATGTGTAGCACGCTAGTTACTGAATATGGAGCAGAAGATAATAGTGGAGTAATTGCTATCTTGGGCCCAATGCGAATGAACTATCAACAAAATTACGGTTTACTGAAGCATGTAAAAAATTTAATTACCAATTAATACAGATTAATGAAAAAGAAGAAGAAAAATAAAGAAGAGGAAGTAGATGGAATTCAAGAAAATGATCAAACTGCTCCGAGTAAAATAGAAGAAATGACAGAGGAAGAGTTATTGAAAAAAGCTATTGAGTATCGTGATCTTTCTCAACGTCTCGCAGCAGATTATCAGAATCTACAAAAGCAAACTGAAGCCAGGATTTCTGACATTCGAAAATATAGTACGGAACAATTATTGTTAGAACTTGCACCATTGGTAGATTATTTCAACAGTGCATTCTCAACAGTGCCAGCAGAAGAGTTGGAATCAGGATGGATGATGGGCATTAAGCATATTCAAGATCAATTACTAAAGACACTGCAAGAGAATAATATAGAGGTGATTGATGCAGTAGGAAAAACATTTGATCCAGAATTTCATGAAGCAGTAGGTGAAGAAGATAGCGATGAACCAGCAGATACTATTTTAAAAAATCCCCAAGCTGGATTCACTTTAAACGGTAGAGTGGTTAAACCAGCTAAAGTAATAGTGGCAAAAACAAAAGAGGAAAAGCAAGAAGATAATAAAGCTAATTTAAAAGATAATTAATTATAAAAATATGAGACTTGTAAAATGGTCACCTATGTTTCCAAATCGCATGCCAGATTTCGATGATATGTTCGAAGATTTCGCTGGCCCAATGGCTCAGGGCGGATTTGCACCAGCCATTGATGTGTATGAAGAAGGAAATAACATGGTAGCGGAAGTACCTTTACCAGGAGTTGATACAAACAACATTGAAGTATCAATTGAAAATGATGTTTTATCTATCGAAGGTAAAACAGAGAAAAAAACCGAGGTAGATGAAAAAGATTATTACAGAAAAGAAGTTCGTTATGGTGGTTTCCATCGAGCAGTTGCGTTACCTTGTAGCGTAGACGGTGAAAAAGCCAAAGCGGATTATAATGATGGCGTATTAAAAATTAGCGTGCCAAAATTAGAAGTAGCAAAAAAGAAAACAATCACAATTAATAAATAAAGAGTCAGCTTATCTGACGATAAAATAGACAGGTGAATATACCTGTCTATCAATCGCCAGCGTAAGCGAAAAATAATAATTCAATATAATAAACAATAAGAAATAATATGGGAAAAATAATTGGAATTGATTTAGGAACAACCAACTCTTGCGTGGCAGTAGTAGAAGGTGGTCAGCCGAAAGTGTTAGAAAACGCGGAAGGTCATCGAACTACTCCATCAATTGTTGCAATTTCTAAAACTGGTGAACGGTTAGCCGGTCAGCCAGCTAAGAGACAAGCAGTAACTAACGCAAAAAATACAGTATTTTCGGTGAAGCGTTTGATTGGTAGAAGGTTTGATGAAGAATCTGTACAAAGAGATCTTGGTTTGTTTCCGTTTGATGTAAAACAAGCCGGAGAAGGACTAAAGGTAGTAATGGGAGATAAAGAATATTCTCCACAGGAAATATCAGCAATGATTTTATCTAAGTTGAAAGCAGATGCAGAAGCAAGGCTTGGTGAACCAGTAGATGGAGCAGTAATTACTGTGCCAGCATACTTTGATGATTCACAACGTCAGGCTACTAAAGATGCCGGAAAAATCGCTGGGTTAGATGTAAAGCGTATTATTAATGAACCTACAGCAGCAGCATTAGCTTATGGTTTTGATAAAAAGAAGAATGAAAAAATTGCCGTTTACGATTTAGGTGGTGGTACTTTTGATATCTCTGTATTAGAAGTAGGAGATGACACAGTAGAGGTGCAAGCTACTAATGGTGACACTCATTTAGGTGGTGATGACTTTGATCAGACTATTATCAAATGGATGATCGAAGAATTCCGTAAACAAGAAGGTATAGATCTATCAAAAGATAACCTGGCTTTACAGCGCTTAAAGGAAGCTGCTGAAAAAGCTAAAATTGAATTATCATCTGCCCAAGAAACAGAAATCAATCAACCGTTTATTGCTAACGATCCAAATAGTGGGCCAAAGCATTTGGTAATGACAATGACTCGTTCTAAGCTGGAAGAACTGATTGGCGATTTAGTTGATCGTTCATTAGAGCCAGTAAAGAAATGTTTAGCAGATGCTGAATTGAAAGCTTCTGATATAAATGAAATTATCTTGGTTGGTGGTATGACACGCATGCCATTGGTACAACAGAAGGTAAAAGAATTCTTTGGCAAAGAACCAAATGCTGGAGTAAATCCAGACGAAGTGGTAGCTGCAGGTGCGGCTATTCAAGCTGGTGTATTACAAGGAGATGTGAAAGATGTATTATTACTTGATGTAACTCCATTAACTTTGGGTCTAGAAACTTTAGGTGGTGTGCGTACTCCATTAATTGAACGTAATACAACTATTCCAACTTCTAAGAGCCAAGTATTTAGTACTGCAGCTGATAATCAAACTTCAGTGGAAGTACATGTGTTGCAAGGTGAACGTGAAATGGCGATGGATAATAAATCGCTAGGTAAGTTTGTACTTACTGGAGTTCCACCAGCACCACGTGGTATGCCTCAGATTGAAGTAAGCTTTGATATTGATGCTAATGGAATCTTGAACGTGAAAGCTGTAGATAAAGCTTCCAATAAAGAGCAATCAATTAGAATAGAAGCGTCTACCAGTTTGAGTGATGAAGAAGTAGAGAAGATGCGTCAGGATGCAGAAGCTCATGCAGAAGATGATCGCAAGAAGAAAGAACTTGTGGAAGCTAAGAACTTAGCCGAAACAATGGTTTATACAACTGAAGGTGCTATTAAAGATCATGGTGATAAAGTAGATGCAGAAACTATCAAGAAGATTCAAGATAAAATGGAAGATGTAAAGAATGCTATTCAAGGTGATGATCTTGAGAAGATTAAGAAAGAATCAGACGAGCTAGCAACTACTGCCCAAGAAATTGGTAAGATCGCTTACGAAGCAGAGCAGAAGAAAGATGCTGAAGCAACTGGTTTCGCTCCATCTGGAGACGACAAAAAAGACGACTCCGCTAAAGAGGGTGAAGTTGTTGAAGATGCAGAGTTTGAGGAAAAAAAGGAAGATAAAAAAGACGATAAGAAATAAGTACCTCAACCCCCAACCCCTTCTCCTCTTTTAGGAGAAGGGGAGATTTGATCATCCTGGTTCGTAGATATCCCTCTCCTAAATGAGGAGAGGGAACAAGGGAGAGGTGCATTAGTGAAGCCTGTTCAGTTTCGTAAAGCAATGTTAATATAAGCAACATGTCAAAAGATTATTATAACGTATTAGGAGTAGATAAAGGTGCAACTCACGAAGAGATAAAGAAAGCTTTTCGAAAATTAGCGCACAAATACCATCCAGATAAAGAAGGCGGTGATGAAGCAAAGTTTAAAGAAATAAACGAGGCTTATCAGATTGTTGGTAATGAGGAAAAACGCAAGCAGTTTGACCAGTATGGTGCAGACTTCCAACAGCAAGGTGGCTTTGGTGGTGGCATGGGCTGGGATGACTTTATGCAACAAGCTCGTCAAGGTGGCGGGGGAGGCGGTGGCTTTAACGGCGCTCATGTAGATTTGGGAGACCTCGGTGATATCTTCGGTGAATTATTCGGTGGCGGTTTTGGCTTTGGTGGAGGTGGCAGAAGAAAACAACATAAAGTAGGAAGCGACATTGAAGTAAAAGTAGATCTGTCTTTTAATGAGGCTGTATTTGGTATAGAAAAATCTATCGATTTACATAAAGTAGATACATGCAAACGTTGTGATGGAAATGGCGGTGAGCCAAGAACAAAGGTAGACTCTTGTAAAACCTGTGGTGGCCATGGAATTGTAGAACAAATCCAGCGTACTTTATTAGGTGCAATGCGTACTCAAGTAGAGTGTCCGGATTGTCGTGGTGCAGGTACTATTGCAGAAAAAACTTGTGATGAATGTACCGGAACTGGAGTAACTAAACAGCCAACAAATATTAAAGTAAAGATTCCGGCAGGTATTGAAGATGGTCAGGCAATCAAGTTAACCGGAGCTGGAGAAGCATCTGCTTATGGTGGAGATCATGGTAGCTTGTATGTGCGAGTAAAAGTAAAAGATAGTAAGCAGTATACCCGTGATGGAGAAACTATTCGTTCAGATGTAGAAGTTTCATTTCCGCAAGCAACTTTAGGAACAAAGGTGGATGTTAGTACAGTAGATGGTAAGGTAGAACTTAAGATTCCAGCTGGAACTCAATCTGGAAAAGTATTAAAACTAAGAGGTAAAGGTGCGCCTGCTATTGGGAGCTCTCAGCGGGGTGATCATTTAGTAACTATCGTAGTTAAAACTCCTACCAAGCCTTCTCGAAAGGAAAAGAAATTGTTAAAAGAGTTAGCAGACTTAAATGGTGAAGAGATAATAAACGGCGGGGGACTATTTAGTTAAGTAACCACCGGGGTGAACCCGGGGTTTCCTAGGAAAATTAACATGTACCATGTTGGAGGCCCCGGCTTTATGCCGGTGGCTGACTTTTTGTTTACAATGTTACAGGGATAAACCCTGGGTATCCAACTTATTTATCAATTATTCTTTTTTATGGTATAATCATATTCTATGAATACAGAAGAAGTTGTTGTAACAGAAACAACAACAAAAAAGAATAAAAATAAAGAGAAAGTAACTAAAGATACCAGTACTGAGGCCGGAACTGATTCAGGCACTGCTTTAATTATTGAAACAGATCAAAACTTAAACGGCGGAAACACTGAAACACAAAGTGGCACAGATGCAAAGGAAACAATATCAGCATCTGAAACTGGCACTACAGAAACATCTACGGCTAGTAATACATTTTCTTTCGATCAAGTTGCATCTAAAGTAGATTTAAATAATCCATCATGGGATTTATTTTTGGTAGGTTTTTTCATTGTTGGAGCATTACTTTATGGATTGTCTCTTGGTAAGGATAGAGTGATAGCTATTATGGTTAGCATTTATATGGCTTTAGCTGTTGTAGCTGCTTTACCAGATTTTATGCTGAATGTGAAAATTAATGAAAGCTATACTTTGCAGATTACAGCTTTCTTATCAGTGTTTGTAGTATTATTTTTTTTATTATCTCGGCAAGCAGTTTTAAACTCTTTATCACCAAGTAGTGAAGGAAAATATTGGCAGGTGTTGTTATTTAGCGTTCTACACGTTGGATTGTTGGTAGCTGTAACAATGTCTTTCTTGCCACCAGAAGTTTTAAGCAAATTTTCTGAATTAACATTATTTATCTTTACTAATGAGTGGACGTACTTTGGTTGGATCATTGCTCCAGTTGCGGCCATGATTTTTGTTGGTAGATCTGGAGAAGAAAAATAGTATAATAAAAATGTAGAGACATGCCATGGTATGTCTCTACATTTTGTGTACGTTGTTATTTTTGATAAATAAATTATTCAACCACTGGGATTAACCCGGGGTCTTCACGTTGCTATTGTTTTATTTCTCCAACTACTGCTTCAACTTCAGCTATGGTATTTACGCGCACAAGTTTAGCACGGTATTGAGATGCATTAGGAAATCCCTTGATATACCAACCCAGAACTTTGCGCATTTCCACGAAGGGACGTTCGCTATTTATTTGGGTGGCTAAGCGAGCATGCTCTACCATAGTATCAAGTACTTCATTGAAAGTAGGTTCGGTATAAGAACCAGTTGCTATATAATCTTTAATTTGTTTTATTAACCAAGGTTTTCCAAAACTACCACGAGCAATTGTAATGCCATCAGCTCCTGTATAATCCAAAGTATATTTGGCAGCTTCTGGTGTATGACCATGACCCGAAGCCGTCACCAAGAAGGGAACTAAAGTTTTTGCTTCTTTGATGCAATCCAAATCGGCTTCACCTATATAAGGTTTTTCAAAAGATCTGCCGTGAATACAAATATTTGCTATTGGTAAATCGGCAATTGCTTTACAGAAATCTCGCACATGAGTTTTTTTATAACTCTTTCTGGTTTTTACTGATACTGGGATTTCATTATTTACTCCTTTTAAAGTTGCTTGAATAATTTCTTTGCATAAGCCAAGATCTCCCATTAAAACACAACCGCCACCATCCTTGGCAACTTTAGGAGCAGGACAACCAAAGTTTATATCAACTCCATCAAAGCCTATATTTTTTATTGTTTTAGCAGCTTCATAAAAATATTCTGGCTTGGAACCAAATAGCTGAGCAATGATTGGCCTTTCCATATCATCGAATTTCAACATTTCCAGAGTTTTATCTGAACCATAATGCATACCATAGATGGATACAAATTCTGGAAATAATAAATCAGATCCAAACTTTTTAACAATCTGGCGATATGCTTTATTTGTTACACCACTCATGGGCGCTAGATAAACTAATGGTTTAGGGAGTTCCCAGGGATTATTTTTTAACATATGATCTCACCAATCTTAGCAGATAAAAGAATAACATCAAGTTAGCCAACAAAGCTGTAGGAATCCAGATAAGTTGAGCTGGTAATTCTGTGTAGGGTAGGGGGTTAATCCAGGATACTGCAAATAGTATTAAACATGTTAGTGGAATAATAATTTTATATTTATTAGTCTTGGCAACTTTCTTTTGCATAAAGATAAAGATAAAGACAGGTAGCAGTAATACGAAATATTCAATATGAGCATCTTTGGCAGCTAGAAATACAAAACTAAACCACAAAGATATCTCAACTATATTTGGTGGAGTGGTACGAATTAGGATGCTGACAATTAATAGTCCTAATCCAAATAGTACAATTAAAACTAGATGAGTTGGAGCAATCCAATCAGTGAGGGACATTCTTAATGTGATGTCAGTTTTTAATAAATTTTCTTTAATTTTATTCAAGCTTACTAATAGCGGTTTATAATTTTTGCGATCTGCTGATCGAATTTTATTCATCAATGTTGCACGGTACAATTCACCATTGATAGTTGGGTTATCGTAACGATGTAAACCTGTTTGATGTATGCCTTGGGTGGCTTGGTTATATGCTCGTTGTATATAGGAAGTATGGTTATCAAGCGATGTAATTGGCAATGTAATAATAAACAGTGTTAGCATCCAAGCTAAAGTATATTCAACAAAACTATACTGTTTCTTTATTAAGTAATATGCCAGCAGAATTACTGGAAATAATTTAATGATAATCATTCCAGCTACTACTAGGCTAGCCCATTTAAATTTTTTAAGATTAAACAAAAATAAATGCACAACTAGCAAGAACATCAAGAAAATATTAACCTGTCCAGTGCGAAGACTAACAAATATTGGCGTATATATTGTTATACAGGAGAGTGCAATCAACCAATAGAAAGTGTTGTGCTTTGGTTTTACCTGAATAATTTTTTCTAATAACCAGATCGTGGCAAATAGCATTATGCAATTTAATCCTAGCCATAGCCAAACTGCAGTTTTAAAAGAGAAAATTGTTAATGGCAAAAAGAGTATTAATACTGCAGGAGGGTAGAGGTAACGAACAGAGCCTTCGGCATCTCGGGTAGTGGTAATAGCATCTTGTAATGCTTCATTGCCATAGATATCTTGATTGTCGAGAGCAAATTCAGCAGTAGTATAAAAAACTGCAAAATCTGCTTTGCCAAAAAATACTGGATCGTCATAAAAGCCGGCAATGATGCGACACAAAAAAAGTAGTAGCAATAAAGCAATTCCTGTGTATTGCCAGTTGAATAGTGTGCGCTTATTCATTAAGATCGGGTAGTGACATACCATGGCATGTCACTACCTATTAATAATCAATCATGCTTTATAAATTCGAGAGCCATCTGTTGTGTCCTCGATTTCGTATCCTTGCTGAGAAATTTTTTCACGTAGCTCGTCAGCTAAATTCCATTCCTTGGCAGCGCGCGCAGTTTCTCTGGCTTGGACAAGTTCGGTGATATCCGGTGGAACTTCTGCTTGTTGAGTTTCTTCTATATCAAACCAGCTTTGCAAGCCTAGGCCTAAAACTAAATCCATTTCCAAAAGAGTGGCTAGTTTTTTTCCAGGATCAATATTTTCTAGCTTGGTCATATCCCACATAATTGCAACAGCTTTTGGTGTATCTAGATCATCGTTCATAGTCATCATAAATTTTTCCATGATAGCTTCGTCTTGTTCAGTGGATTCATCCCAAATAGTCATGAGATGGCGAAGTTTGTTTAAAGCTGTAACAGCTCCATCCAATGCTTCGAATGTAAAATTAAGTTTGGATCTGTAATGAGAGCTAACAGCAAAGTAGCGGTAGGCTAGAGGATCATATCCTTTTTCTTTTAGAGCCTGCAGAGTTAAGAAGTTTCCTTTGGATTTACCCATTCTATCATCATTGGTAAGCAAGAATTCTCCATGTAACCAGTAGTTAACAGTTTTCTTTCCAACAGCGGCTTCGTTCTGAGCGATTTCGTTGGTGTGATGAACTGGGATATGATCGATGCCACCACAATGAATATCAAAATGATCACCTAAATACTTCATGCTCATAGCAGAACATTCTAGATGCCAGCCAGGGAAGCCTTTGCCCCAAGGTGAATCCCATTCCATTTGACGCTGTTCATCTTTTGGTGAAAATTTCCATAAGGCAAAGTCGGTAGAATTCTTTTTCTCTCCTTTGTCTATGCGCGCACCTTCTTGTAAACCAGCAATATCTAGTTTGGCCATTTTGCCATAATCTTTGAACTTAACAGAATCAAAGTAGACGCCATCGCTAGTTACATAGGCATAACCGTTTGTTTCAATCTGTTTTACTAAATCAATTTGTTCTTGAATGTGATCCGTTGCTTTGCACCAGATATCTGGAGTATGCAGGTTTAAATCTGCCATGTTGTCTTGAAATGCCTTGGTGTATTCATCAGCAATTTCCCAGACTGTTTTCTTCTCACGTTTAGCACCTGCTTCCATTTTATCTTCACCAGCATCAGCATCATCAGTCAGATGGCCCACATCTGTAATATTCATTACATGATTAACAACATAACCATTCTTTTCTAGGGTACGGCGTAAAAGATCTTCGAAAATATATGTTCTAAGATTACCAATGTGAGCAAAGTTATATACTGTAGGTCCACAAGTATATAAACCAACCTTTTTACCCTTAATAGGCTTAAATTCTTCCTTGTTTCTGGATAAAGTATTATATAAATGTAACATGCTAGGTATTGTAGCAAATTGGGCTATTTCAGCAATTTTATTGTTATGTTGTTAGAGCAAATGCTTGCGCTTAATGTACAAGAGGGTTGAGAGGATAGCAGTTAAAGTAATACCTAATATGATATAAAAATCTTGAGCATGTCCGACAAATGGAATGTGTTTTGCATTTACACCAAATAATCCTGCAACTACGCTTGCTGGTAGCAGGATAACTGAAAATATTGTAAGGGTTTTCATTATTTCATTAATACGGAATGAAATTAGCGATTCATTGGTTTCGTGCAGGGCATCTGCAGATTCTTTGAAAGAATCAAGCTGGTTCCAAATTTCCTCAGTATAATCCATCAGATTATCAAAATAATTCTCATAATGTTTTTCGAGTTCAAAGCTTTGCCGGGATATTAATTCCACATTTGGTTTTTTTAAGCGAGTGAGAGTAGCACGATGTGGTTGGACAATTTTTCGCATGTCTGTGATATTTTGTCGCACATACAATATTTCTTGGAGTAATTTTTTTTCTCCTTTTTCAAAGATGCGATTTTCAATTTCTTCAATTTCTAAATTAATGTGATCTAAAATTGGATAACAATATTGAAATAGAAGTTGTAATACTTTATATAGTAATAGTTGCGGAGATGTAGTCATTAATGATTCCCTGGCTTGTTCAGAAGTTTCACATAATTGGAACATGTCTGTAAACGTAGGGATTTCTCCATTACTAATGGTGATTAAATAATCTTCACCTATAAAAAAATCAATTTCGGCAGATTCAATTTGTTTGGTTTTACGATTAAAGAAGGGGAATAGTAATATCAAGAAAAGATATTTTTCGTATTTATCAAGTTTAGAACGACGAATTGATGTCATGATGTCTTCATGATCTAAAGCATGAAAATCATGCTGTTCTTTCAAGTAGTCCATGGAAGCTTTATCTGGATGTTCAATACTAATCCACTTTATGTTCTGATGTTCAACGATTTGAACGTTGTTTGGTAAGCTATCTTTACTCATATATATATTTTACCATTTTTTTTGGCAATTGTCCACCCCTAGATATGGTTGAAATATTCTCAAAATGTGCTATAGTATAAACAATGTCAAACAGCGATCAAAGCGATAATTCAAGTATACTAGATACCTTAAAGGATCTAGAGTCAAAACTGGAGCAATCTGCTCCTATGTCTGCTGCACGTGGTGTAGAGCGTGTTCCTACATCAAGAACAGTTGCAATGCCAACCGAACAGTCTAATTCAAATGTTGATACTGCATCAATGAATGCAGATTTATCAGCGGCAATTAGTGGTTCTGCAGAAAATAGACCAGGAGTGCAAGAGCGGTCCGTTGATTCTATTATGCCAGAGCAACTATTACAGAGTGAGCAGGAAACCAGAGTTTTAGATAAAGCTTTTGATGAACAGGGTTTGGATAAACCAGCAGAGCAGACGGATGAATCACCATATGTTGTAACAAAATCATCAACTAGAAAAGACGATATTGCTGAAGAAGATAAAAATAAAACGCAGGTTCAAATTGATTTAGAAGAATTAATGGTAGTAGGGTTAGGTGAGGCGTTTCAAACTATGTCGCCAAAGGAGCAAGAAAAGTTCAAAGAAGAAGGAGAGAAAACTGCCAAGAAAATTGAGATATTAATTGAGAAAGCTAAGCTAACTGCTCGCAAGGCGTTGGCTTTAATACGTAATTGGTTAAGGTTAATTCCTGGAATTAGTAAGTTTTATTTAGAACAAGAAGCAAAAATTAAAACAGAAGAAGTATTACGGTATACTAGGGAAAGAGCTAATAAGAAAGACATACTTTAATGGACGTAGTTATTGATACAATATTGATATATGCCGATAGTGTTGTTTTGACATTCGTCGGGTATCTAATATTTTCTTTAATAGTTTTGTCCGTGATGTTATTTGTTTCGCGCAAGATAGTTAGAAAATTAGTTAGAAGAGGTGAGAGTTTTCGGAAAGTAGTACTGTTGGTTCGGGTGCCAAAAGAAGACATGCAAGAAAAGCAAGGTGGTGACAATCCTTCATATCGGAAACAATCTGAAGAACAACGTATTTCTATAGCAGAAGCTTTTTTTAATACTTTGGCCAGCATTGAGGAACAAACTGGTTGGCAGGCTTTTTGGTTGGGCCGTAATGATCATGTTAGTTTTGAAATAGTCGCAGACAAAGATCAATTGATATCGTTCTATGCGGTTGTGCCATATTATTTAAGGAGATTTTTTGAGCAACAATTTCAAGCTCAATATAATGACGCTGTTATTAATGAAGTGGATGATTATAATATCTTTGAAGCAACTGGAGCTGTAGTAACATCACGGATTAAGCTTAAGAAAGCATATTATTTTCCAATTTTAACCTACGAAAAATTAGAAGCAGATCCAATGAGTGCATTAACTAATGTATTGTCGAAATTCGAGATGAATGAAGGTGCAGCTATTCAGTTTGTTATTCGACCAGCTCATAGCAATTGGGCGCGTGTTCCAGCAAAAATTGCCCAAGTAATGCAACAAGGAAAGAAGTATGAACAAGCCCGAGCTGAAGTTGCTGGATTTTTTATGTATCGTTGGTGGTTGTCGTTTAAGTTCATTATGTTTAAAGGTCGCGCAAAACGAGAACAGGGAATTGATATTAGAACAGAGCGAGAATATAAATTGTCTCCAATGGAAGAGGAGATGGTAAAGGGATTTGAGGAGAAAGCATCTAGTAGTGGATTTGATGTTAATATCAGAGTTTTGGTAACTGCACCAACTAGAGAAGCTGCTGCACATAAAGCTGATACAATTTTGGGATCGTTTGCTCAGTATTCTGGTACTTTGTATGCAAATGAGCTTTCGTATTCTAAGCCATCTGTAAACGAGAGCGAGATTGAGAATTTTATCTACCGTACTTTTGATGAGAAAAATTCTTTTGTTTTGAACATTAAGGAGATGACTACGTTGTATCACATGCCGTTGCCGACTACTGAGACTCCAAATATTAGATGGCTATTATCGAAGAAGGCAGCACCGCCATTCAATATGCCTAAAGATGGTGTTATTTTGGGAGAAGTTGATTATCGTGGCGTCGTAACTCCGGTACGAATGAAGAAGGCCGATCGCAGGCGTCATTTATATGTAATTGGACAAACTGGTTCTGGTAAATCTGTATTATTATCTTCTTTAGCAGTACAGGATATTAAGCGGGGAGAGGGCGTGTGTATTATTGATCCGCATGGCGATTTAGTTAATGATGTTTTGGAGCGTATTCCAAAAGAGCGAGCGGATGATGTGGTGATATTTGATCCTTCCGATACGGATCGTCCAGTTGGATTGAACATGCTTGAATATGATACAGATGAGCAGAAAGATTTCGCAGTGCAAGAAATGGTAGCAATTTTTTATAAATTGTTTGGCCAAGAAATGATTGGTCCGATGTTCGAGCATTATATGCGTAATGCTATGTTAGCTATGATGGAAGATAAAGAATCAGGCGCTACCATGATTGAAATTCCGCGTATGTTTACGGATGAAAAATTTAGAAAAGATAAATTGAAAAATGTAAAGAATTTAATTGTAAAAAATTTCTGGGAGCAAGAGTACGAACAGTCTCAACAAGGTCAGCAAGCAGCGGATATGCTTTCTTATGTAATTTCTAAGATTGGACGTTTTTTAAGTAACGACATGATGCGTAATATTGTTGGTCAGCCAAAATCAGGATTTAATGTTCGAGATATCATGGATAATAGAAAGATATTGTTGGTTAACTTATCTAAAGGTAAAGTTGGTGAAGTGAATAGTTCATTACTTGGTTTGATTATGGTATCTAAGATTCAGATGGCAGCAATGGGACGTGCCGATATGGCCAAGGAAGATAGAAAAGATTTTTATACATATATTGATGAGTTCCAAAACTACACAACAGATTCTATTGCTGTGATATTATCTGAGGCTAGAAAATATAAGTTAGATTTAATTTTAGCTCACCAGTATGTTTCTCAGCTGGTAAAGGATAATGATGCATCTATTCGAGATGCTGTATTTGGTAACGTTGGTACAAAAGTAGCGTTTAGAATCGGTGTGGAAGATGCGGAGATGTTAGCTAAAGAATTTGCTCCAGTGTTTAATGAGAATGATGTAATTAATGTAGAAAAATTTACAGCTAACATTAAGTTGTTGATTGATAATACTACTAGTCGGCCGTTTAATATGAAAACGATACTACCACCGGAAGGTAATCTTGATTTGGCTAAACAGATGACTCAATTATCACGTTTGAAGTTTGGTCGAGATAGAGCAATTGTAGAAGCAGAAGTGATCGAGCGTGGTAAGTTAGATCAAATGGGCGGGGGAGCTGATTTAACAGCACCAGATTCATTTTTTTAAAGAATAGTCAATAAATAACATTATGGAAGATAAGAATCAAAACGAGAGTTTCGAACAAGGATCAATGCGGAGTGCAGAGTCGGGCATGAGTAATGCTATGTTACATCGTGATAAATCAACAGCATTGACTAAACACACTGAAGGAATGGATTTTAGCAAGAGAATTCCTACAAAAACAGGAGATTGGATGACAGAAGTTGAACCTTCTAGACAGTATTTTACAGTACATGATGTTTATGAACAGATGGTGGCAGGCTTGGAACGTAAGAGTAAAGGAAGTAGAGAAGCAGAGCTTAAAAAGATGGAAGCTGAAATGGGCGTTGATATAGATACTGATTTACCAGACACGGAAGCTGATAAGCCAACAACAATGGAAGAAGGAATTGAAGGTTCAGGTGATAAATTACAAAAAGAGGTACTTGAGTACTTAAAAAAATTAGCAGAAAATGTAGTAGATGCATTAAATCAAAATAGGCGATCAATAGCTGTGATTGAAACAGATGACATTGGTAAAGAAACTACGTCTAAGCTAGGTGCTAAAGGAGATGCAAACTTTGTCGTTAATGAACAGGCTGGTCATGAGTTGTTGGAATCATTAAAGCAACAACATACACCAATGAAGATAAAGCGGAAAAATAATTATGGCTTTGTATTGCAAAATAGAGAATTAGGCATTCATATGGTATTTGTTTTTCAAGAAGGTTTGGGTGGTCCAAAAACGGAGCAACCATCTGTCGATGATCCGGAATATGTTGATGTAGATGAGAATGAACCAGCACCTGATGTGTCTAACGATTCAGGGGATGAAAAAACAAGCGAAGCAGATGAGGATTTTGTTGATTTAGATGAAGGAGTAGCCGGGAGTGATGATGGAGCAGATGCTTCAGCTGAAGGCGGGGAAGATGCACAGGGTGATGTTATTGATTTGGCAGCAGCGCGAAAGGTGGCTCAAAAACGTAAGCAGAATGATACTACTGAAGACTTAAAGTCACTATTCAATGTTCCAGATAATGCAAAAAAAGTAGATGAAGCTGACCAAGAAAAGAAAGCTGCATAAGAAAATCGAAAAAAATGTAATTCAAGCTAATCTAGCCAAGTATAATTTGTCGTGATATACTTTTCTTTACATTTAGCGTTCAAAAAAAATACAAAACATTAACAAAAATAGAATAAAATAACAAAAATATGGAAGAAGAAAACAAAATAAATCAGTTACAACAGGTACTCGATAATGCATCAGCTCAGTTACAGCAAGCAAGGCAGATAATGGCTGAATTAAATGGTAATTGGCCCGTATCATCAGCATTTAAACAAAAAGTTGAACAAGTTGCTAGTGAGGAATACCAAGGAAATTCTCAAATTGTAGAGGGAGTCTTTAATGGCCAGAATATGGTTGGTCCGGATGGAAAGATTTATACAGTTCCGGCAAATTATGCATCAAAATCAAAATTAGTAGAGGGAGATATCATGAAGCTGACAATTAGGCCGGATGGTTCTTTTATTTATAAGCAAATTGGGCCAGTGGAAAGAAGCCGGATAGTGGGTTCTTTGGTAATAGATCAGGAATCTGGAGATTATTTTGTGGTTGTAGGTACTAAATCATATAAGGTTATTAAGGCTTCTATAACTTATTATCATGGCGAACCTGGTGATGAAGTTGTTATTTTAACTTCCATTGACGGTGATAGTGCTTGGGCTGCTGTGGAAAACGTTATTCGCCAAGGAGAGCAGTCTGCTTCTGAATACATTGATAAACAAGAGGCGCTAGAATTGCCAGATGGCAGTGCAGCAGAGCTACCAATGGGGGATGAAGCAGAGCTGGCAGATGGTAGTTCAGCAGAGCTAGATGATGGCACCGACTCGGAATTGCCAAGCGGCTAATTTTTCTCTATACTGAGTCGTACTATGGCTCAGGCATTATATCGAAAATACCGTCCAACATCATTTTCGGACGTAGTAAATCAGGCACATGTTAAGACAACATTGCTGAATGAAATTGAAAGCAAACAATTTGCCCATGCTTATTTATTTGCTGGACCCCGAGGTGTAGGAAAAACTACCATTGCTCGGTTATTTGCCCATGCTGTTAATGCTGATTCAATTAAAAAATTCAATTTAGAAGGAACTCAATTAATCGATATTATCGAAATTGACGCAGCTAGCCATACGGGTGTGGATAATGTTCGAGAGAATGTTATTCAGAATGCGTATGCTGTGCCAACACAATTGCAGTATAAGGTTTTCATTATTGATGAAGTACACATGTTATCTGCATCGGCTTTTAATGCTTTGTTGAAAATTTTGGAAGAACCTCCTGCACATGTAGTATTTATTTTAGCCACTACAGAAGCACATAAAATTCCGGCTACAGTTATCTCGCGCTGTCAGAGATTTGATTTTCATACAATTAGTTTGCCAGACATTGTAAAACGGTTGCAATATATTTGCGAGAATGAAGGCATGAAAGTAGCAACAACTATTTTAGAAAGGATTGCTCGGAGATCTGATGGCGCTATTCGTGATGCTGAGAGTATGTTAGGGCAAATTTTTTCTATTGGAGAAAAAGAAATTACAGATGAACAAGCCGATATTGTTTTGCCACGTACAGACATGACAGTAGTAACTTCATTGTTGGAACATCTTGTTAAGAAAGAAGCTAGGTTTTATTTAGAAGTTATTAATACAGCTGTTCATGATGGTATGCATTTAATGGAGCTACATAGTTCATTAATGGATGCACTCCGTCAGTGTATGCTGTATACAATTGATAAATCCTTGGATCATTTTTCTGAGTTGGATGTGCATACAGACGTACATGCTCAGTTGATTGATTTAATGAAATCAGTTACAACTGCTGATTGTATAACTTTGATTGATTTATTTACCAAAGCAGGACAGCAAATGTATAATGCTAGAATTTTACAATTACCGTTAGAAACTGCTGGCATTACTTGGTGTGGAAGTGTATCAAATCAAAGTAATGTGCCAGTACAACCTGCTACTAAAACACCTGTGGCACCTGTACCAACACAGCCTGCTCCTAGTTCGCCGGAAGTTAAACAGCCGACAGCTCCACAGCCTGTAGCGGAATCAATAAACGATACACCTACTATATCAGCAATTAATAATGAGCAAACAGAAGCAGTGAAAAAACTAGAGGTTGAAAAAATGTCAGAAGTATCAGAGATTGCAGAAAAAAAAACGGTTGAAACAGATGAGATAGTACCAGAGGATGAACCACCTGCAATTGATTCAAGTGTAGTTGTTAGCGTAGATACTGTTAAAGGAAAATGGAAAGAAATAATTTCAGCAACTCGGCAATATAATCATGCATTAGCTATGAGTTTATCTTTGGCGCATGTAATTTCGGTAACAGAGTCAGGAATGTTACAGTTAGGTACTAGATTTGCTTTTCATAAGGAAAGGTTAGGGGATAGTGATAGTATATCTATCGTTCAAAAAGTGATTAAAGAAATTATGGGTTATGAAATTGCAAATGTTAGCTGTATTGTGGATGATCAATATGAGATAGAAGTTGAGGTGTTAAATACTATGCCATCCGATAATATTTCTAGTGTGGAAGAGGTTGACAATGTTTGGGATTTAGCGCTAAATACTTTTGGTGGAGAAGAAAACAGTGATTAACATTGAGGCGTAGCTTTGACCAAATTCTCATTTCATTCGAAATTGAACAGACAAGCAAGCGGTAATAATTCCGATCTTGTCCGTTCAGTTGCGAAGCAACTGTCCGGATGGGGCGTAGCCTCCGCCAAAGGCGGATCCGCCTCCGGCGGAAAGCGGTTGACAATTCATTGGGGCGTAGCCAAGCGGTAAGGCACGCGGTTCTGGTCCGCGCATGCGTAGGTTCGAATCCTACCGCCCCAGCCATCATGGACGGATCGTGCGATCCGACCTATCAACCTCAAACCCTCAAAACCCCTCCAAATTTGCGAGGGGTTTTGAATTACGTGTACAACCCTCAGTGGTTCATAGAACTTCACACAATCGATCTGGTTGCGAATGGGTTGATTGTAGGTAACTCGCTTGATAAGCACCTTTATTTTTGGGGTACTTATGTTACTATGTAACTACAATTTATTGCGAAAGCAAACAGCCTAAACCTTTTCGGAGGCATGGTTGTCAGTATCCCTAACTACATAGAGACGGTCTTCCGACCAGTATTCTGTAGTTAGGGTATCCATTCGAAAGGATGGATGGCAGTTCCGTAAGGGCTGTCGCTGGTTCGGGAGGCCTTTTGTGTTTCTTGAGCCAGAATTTAATTAAGCCCTAACTACACACAACTATGTCGCAAGACGTTAACTCCCAAAAAGAGAAGAAAAAACATACTCTCGGATGGATATTCGGAGTTATTTTACTAATTAGCACATTAGGCGCATTATCCGAAAGCGTTCTGGCCGGGATCTGCGTATTAGCAGCTGGATTACTAATATTGCCACCTAGTAGGCAATGGTTAGAGAAAAAAGTGAATACAACATTTTCACGACCAGTCCTCATTGTTATTTCATTTATCTTATTGATCATTGCGAGTGTCGCATCATTAGGTTCGAGCAATAATGATGATTCGAATGTTGCAAAGAACAACACGCCACCTACCATCGCAGAGGAAGATGCAAAAGTAGAAGTAGTTGTTGAAACTATTGATACAAACGTAAACAATGAAATACAGCCCGAGGCCCCAAAAGAAGTGACGATGATCGACAGGCTATGGATAGCTTTCGATAACAGCATTAAGAATCGTTCGGGTTATGATATTGCGTGGAGTGATACTTCAAGTGCAGTAACTGTGACAAAAGTAGAAGATAGCTTCTGGGACGAAAACGATCTTGTACGAAAGGATTACGCAGATCTTGTTCAGTACGGTAAGGAGGCATTCACGATTGAAGGAGTTAATCAGGTGCAAGTCGTCTATAAAACTGAGTTCACCGACCAGTATGGAAAAAAGGATTCAGAGATAGCCATTGAGGTTTGGTTCAACAAAGATGAGTTTCAAAAGTATGAATGGGATAATTTGAGCTTCCAGCCTGTATGGCAGCAGATGGAAAGTGGCTCAGCCTATTATTATGTTCATCCAGGTATAAATAAGAATCTTACAAAGGATAAGCTGTATTTGGAAATTTAGTTGCCGAACATAAAAGGGGCCTATTTTTGGCCTCTTTTATGTGTAGTTTGTATACATGCGTAAACTAAGCACATAGCCAGCATTTAGGTGAATTCATATTGAATAATTATGTAATTCCTTTTGACATGGCGGTTTTTACGGAGTACCATACATTCAAACCTATACATTATACTGTATGCAAAATTCTAAAAATACAATTGGAAAAAACATGAAGCGATTGCGAGTAGAAAAAAGTATTTCACAAGATCGCCTTTCAAAATTAGCAGACCTTTCTTTAAATACCGTGGTTACTGTTGAAAGTGGCGCAAATGAAAATCCCACAATCGACACTTTAACCAAAATTGCTAATGGTCTTGGTGTTGGGGTAGATGACTTAATACGAAATTAATTATGAACATAACCGATTACCACGCAAAATATTATGCTTACGAGTTAACAAAACGGAGTGCCTCTGACAGTTTGGAGAAATTTACCTCCACTTTATCTAATGCTCAGGTTGATTTGAATCCTCATCAGATTGAAGCGGCTTTATTTGCTTTTCGCTCACCACTTTCCAAAGGGGCAATTTTGGCAGATGAAGTAGGTTTAGGGAAAACAATTGAAGCTGGTTTGGTTATTTCTCAGAAATGGGCTGAGCGTAAAAGAAGAATGCTTTTGATTGTGCCGTCTAACCTTCGTAAACAATGGAGTACTGAGCTTCAAGAAAAGTTTTTTATTCCATCCACAATTCTAGAAGCAAAATCGTTTAACCAATGTCTAAAAGAAGGAAATCTCAATCCGTTTGATCAAGGCGATACCATTATAATTTGTTCATATCATTTTGCTCGCAATAAAGCTCCCTATGTAAAACAAACTGCGTGGGATTTAGCTATTATTGATGAAGCTCACAGATTGAGAAATGTATATAAGCCTAGTAATAAAATTGCTAAAGACATAAAGGACTCACTTGAGAACGTCCCTAAAATTCTACTTACAGCCACTCCTTTGCAAAATTCATTGCTCGAATTATATGGGCTTGTTAGCATTATTGATGATCATGTTTTTGGTGACCTAAAAAGTTTCAAATCACAATACTCACGGGTATCCCAAGTGCAGGATATTTACGAAAATGAACTTGGTCTGATAGAGCCAAAGCAAGAAATGTTTATTGATCTGAGAAAACGATTAAAAACTGTCTGCAATAGAACACTTCGAAAACAGGTTTTAGAATATATCAAATACACTAAGCGCATACCACTTACCGAGGACTATGTCCCATCAGAAGAAGAGGTGGAGCTTTATAATGAGATGACGGATTATCTACAAAGACCAAAGCTCTATGCTTTACCAGCCAGCCAAAGACACTTAATGTCACTTATTCTTCGTAAACTGCTAGCTTCATCATCTTTTGCTATTGCTAGCACACTTACAGGACTCGCCTATAAACTGGAAAAATTGATTGAGAAAGCTAAAAAGCAGCAAGCTCAAGGTGAATTAGGCATTCCTGGTATCGAAGAAAATTTTGACTCCTTTGATGAATTATCAGATGAGTGGATTGATGATGAGGATATTGATGATGAGGAAAATGAGGAAGAAAAAATTTATACCAAAGAAGATATTCAAGCAATGAAGGCGGAGAAAATAGATTTGGAAAAATATAGAGATCTTGCAAAGAAGATCTTTAAAAACTCAAAGGGGGATGCCTTGCTTATTGGTCTACAGAAAGGTTTTCAGATGACGGAAAAATTAGGCGCTAAAAAGAAAGCCATCATTTTTACAGAATCTAGAATTACTCAGAATTATTTATTAGAGCTACTTTCTGATAATGGCTATAAAGATAAAGTTGTATTTTTCAATGGCTCTAACAATGATCCTAAGTCAAAAGAGATATATTTAGCATGGATGAAAAAACACAAAGATACAGATAAAATTACCGGATCAAAAACATCTGATATGCGCGCGGCCATTGTAGATTATTTTAAGAATGAAGCGGAAATAATGATTGCCACAGAGGCAGGTGCGGAAGGAATAAATCTGCAGTTTTGTTCTTTGGTAATAAACTATGATTTACCCTGGAATCCGCAACGAATTGAGCAAAGAATCGGTCGTTGTCATCGTTATGGGCAGAAACATGATGTTGTGGTTATTAATTTCGTCAACAGAAAAAACGCCGCAGATCAGCGAGTATACGAACTTTTAGATCAGAAGTTCAATTTATTTAAAGGTGTATTTGGTGCCAGCGATGAAGTTCTTGGAAGTATTGAATCAGGTGTGGATTTTGAGAAGCGCATTGCTTCGATTTATCAATCCTGTAGATCAGAAGATGAAATAAACAGTGCATTTGACTCTTTGCAAGAAGAAATGGATGTTAGTATTCAGGAAAATATGGGTGATGCCAAACAAAAACTTCTTGAAAATTTTGATGCCGAAGTGCATGAGAAGCTGAAATTAAATCTTCATGAAAGCCAGCGCTATCTGGATACTTATCAAAAATGGTTATGGGAGACTACTAAATTTTATTTGGGTGACAGTGCAAAATTTGCTGAACATGAATATTCATTTTCTTTGGAGAAAAACCCATTTCAGGGTGAATCTATCCCACCGGGTCCATATAAAATTGGAAATAATATTGAAGATTCTCATGTTTACCGCCCAGGCCATCCATTAGCGCAAAGAATTTTGAATGAAGTAAAAAATAGTGACCTGCCTGTAAAAGAGATAGTTTTTGACTATAGCAATCATCAGGCAATTATTTCAGTTTTAGAACATTTTGTTGGACAAAGCGGATTGCTACGAGTTTCCAATTATACAGTTCAGGCATTTGAAAAAGAAGATCATATTATTGCTATAGCGTTTGATAATAATGGTGAGAAACTAGAATCCGAAGTGGCAAAAAAAATCCTAGCCCTCTATGGAAAGGAGCAGGCTTGCGACTCCCTAACTTCAGTAGAAGAAAATAAGATTAATGAATTTGAAGCTCAAACAGTAACTATAATTTCAGGACAAATTGCAGGAAGAAATAGCGAATTCTTTGATGCTGAGGTAGAAAAACTGGACAAGTGGGCGGATGACATGAAGATTGCCTTGGAGTTGGATTTAAAGAAGCTGGATATTGATATTAAGGCAGCTAAGACTAATTCCAAGAATATTTTGAATCTCGATGAGAAATTGAAGGTGCAAAAAGAAATTAAAGACATGGAAAAGAAACGAAATGAAATGAGAAAAAAGCTATTTGTATCTCAAGATGAAATGGAAGAAAGAAAAGAAAATCTAATCGATCGCGTGGAGGCTCAGTTAAAACAAGACTCCACACTTACTCCATTATTTACTATTCGCTGGAAAGTGATTTAATTAAATATACAATGACTATTTCTAAATTTGAATTATATCACGGCGTTGTATTATCTCAGATAATTAGAAGTCCGAGAATAAATATAAAATTGCTAGAAAAAAGTGATGATTTTGAATGGAGTGCTTATGAGATTACGGATAACCAATCCACACACAAGGTCTTTGTTAAGTCCACATCAAATGTACGTATTGGAAAAAAGGAAGTGCATTATTCTTCATTTACATTTTCCGAGTCAGATATCTCTAAATTGAGAGAAATTGAAACTGAAAAAAATTTATTGATATGTTTGGTCTGCGCTGATAACGAAGTTTGTACACTTGAATGGGAAGATATAGATAACACACGCCTCTTATTTGAAAAAAAATCAACAAGTGTAATTGTTTCTTGGAATAATAATACTCGATTACATGTTAAGTGTAGAGGGAAAATCTTAGAATATACAATTCCTCGAAATAGATTAAAAACTTTTAACTGGTCATAAATATGAATAATAATAATCAACAACAAAACGGTAAGACTCCAAAAAAGAGGAAGCAACGCCTTGAGCTAACATGGATTGGTAAAGATGATGAAGTGAAATTGGAGCCAAGAATTCTGATTGAAGATCCTGAAAAATCATATGGTGATCCGAACTCAGAGAACATGCTGATTCACGGAGATAACCTCTTAGCTTTGAAAGCTTTGGAGCAGGATTATGCTGGTAAAGTAAAATGTATTTATATCGATCCTCCCTACAACACGGGGAGTGCTTTTGAGCATTATGATGACAATCTTGAGCACTCAACATGGCTTAGCTTAATGAGGCCACGACTTGATATCTTAAAAAATCTTTTGCACCCCACCGCAGGTAGTATTTGGATTTCCATAGATGACGATGAAAGCCATTATCTGAAAGTGCTATGTGATGAAGTTTTTGGGCGTTCGAATTTTGTAGCAAATGTAATTTGGGAGAAAAAATATTCTCCTCAAAATGATGCGAAATGGCTTTCCGACAGCCATGATCACATTTTAGTGTATGCAAATAATAAGTCAGTTTGGCGACCATATTTATTACCAAGGACAAATGAGAATAATTCTTCGTATAAAAATCCTGATAATGATTCCCGTGGAGCGTGGATGTCCGATAATCCTTCAGTCAAGACTTACTCGGCCAATACTGATTTTCCAATCACTACGCCCTCTGGTAGGATTGTCAATCCTCCTAATAGCAGATGCTGGGGATTTACTAAAGAAAAATTTGAAGGACTCATTAAAGATAATAGAATATGGTTTGGAAAAGATGGGAATGGTTTGCCACGAATTAAAAGATTTCTTTCTGAAGTACAAGAAGGCATGGTTTCAAAAACTATCTGGTATCGAATAGAAGTTGGTGATAATCAAGAGTCAAAAAGAGAAATAAAGGAATTATTTAGAGATGACGTATTCGACACCCCAAAACCAGAACGACTTATAAAAAGAATTTTAGATCTAGCTTCAAAACCGGGAGATTGGATCCTTGATAGTTTTCTTGGATCAGGAACAACTTCAGCCGTTGCCCATAAAATGAACAGAAGGCATATTGGGATTGAGTATGGTGAACATGCTAATACGCACTGCTTACCAAGACTCAGGAAGGTAGTAGATAATACTGATGGATTACTACTTTCCGAGACATTGAGCTGGAAAGGTGGAGGTGGCTTCAAGTTTTATAATCTTGCCCCAAGTCTGCTTCAAAAAGACAAATACGGCAATTGGGTCATTGATGAAAAGTACAATGCCAATATGCTTAGTGCAGCCATGTGTAAGCATGAAGGTTTTAGATTTGCTCCTCATGAAGAATTGTATTGGAAACAGGGTCAATCAACTGAAACAGATCATATATTTGTCACAACTGCCTTTGTCACTGTGGAGCAACTCGATAAGATTCATGAAGAAATGAATGATGAGGAAAGCTTGCTTATTTGTGCTAAATCTTATGCTCCCGAATGTGATAGCCGACATCCTAATATCACGATCAAGAAAATTCCTTTAATGATTCTAGGTAAATGTGAATTTGGTCAAGACAATTATGATTTGAATATTATTCAATCAACTGAAGAAGTTGCTGATGACCAAGATCTTAACCATGAAGACTATGAATAAAAATGCTCAAACTATTAACAACAGGCTTAGTCTTCGACCTCCACAAACAGAGAGTCTTGAGATTTTATCAAAACTTGTGGGTGAGTTGGAACTTAAAAATGAAGTAGATTTAAGGGGAGAGCTTGTTTCAGAAAATGTACAAGCAAAAGCAAAAAGGTCAGCAAGAGAATGGTTTGCAATTAAGCAGGGGGTTGGGGGAGCAGTTCAAGCCGGCCGGCCAACCCGTAGCCGAATTAAATAGCCGGAAAATTGAGCGACAGTTACAGCAGCTGCGTAAAGCCGAAGTGTGGATCGATGCTACGATTGATGAATTAGTTGAACAGATTCAACGTGACTGCCAGTTTACTCACTATAATGTCGGACGCTTAGCTACTCTGTTAGAGACTGAACCATTACTCACACACCGAGATCAGATTATCGCTGCTATTGATCATACCACTGGTCGTTTGAATGAGGAGACACTTAAACTAATATGTAAAAAGCTTGGGAAAGATAACCAATTGTTGATTCAGGCACTAGTCAATAGTGAAATAAAGGAAGTCTGAGGTTGCACCTAGCCTACATTGACACAAAGCACTAAAAAGAGTATACTGTGCTGTTTTATGCCATTTTTTGATTCCGGCAGTTTATGCACTGCTGGGGTATAAAAAACCGCCGCTAAACATGCGATAATGTCTAGTTCATTAGGCCAAAAGGCTTATCACAGTGATATGCACTGATTAGGCCTAAAATGGACTGTCCCACAGTGGGATAATGAATGCACGCTCTTTACAATACGTTGGTAGACTTGCCCGCAAGGGCGAACATACTACGTTTTATCTGCAAGAACTAAACTACTTTATCGTCACCAATTTGATACCGGTTGTAGGTATTAAGTGAGAATGTAATAACCTTTCTCCCTCGCTACCTGCAACCGGATTTCATCTCGGCGCTGCACGGATGTCCAAGGAGGACATATGCTCACTCTCGATCTGCGTTCTCTCCTGACCACCGACGCCTCCATCCCGGAGGGCAAGGTGAACTTCGTGGTGGAAGATCTCCCCACGTACATCAACACCTTCCTGACCCGGATCACCGGCCATTCGTCCATCACCCTCACCGGCCCCGGTCCCGCTTGGCTCTACCTCGCCGTGTGGCACGCCGCGCACGGTACCATCCCGGACGGCGGCATTCACTACCAGGCCCCGGGTGTGGACTACTCGCCCGTCGCGGTCGGCGTCGCGAGCGGTGACGGCTCCGCCATCGTCGAGGGACAGATCGTCCTCGACATCACCACCCTCGTCCCCACCCCCGCGCCCGGCCAGCGCATCAACTTCGAACTGGGCTCCGTCGTGGAGTACCAAGCGAAGGCGCTGGCGCTCCTGCCCGCGTTCCGCCCCGGGTGTTCGCTGCCCGAGTTCGAGGTGGTGCTCTCGGGTCCCGGTCCGATCTGGCTGTACCTTGCCCTCGCGGCCGCGCTGCACTCGCGCGGAGGCCAGGTCGTGTACAGCGCTCCCAACGCAGCCCGGGTCGTGGTGATCGACCACAAGTAGCGGTTCTTGCGGATCGGTCGGCGGCGGGTTTCCCTTCAACAAGGAATCTCGCCGTCGACCACCGCTTCCATACTCATCTTTAAAAATCCAAAGGTGATTATAGAAGTGGAACCAAAACCCCTCCACTCTGGGCGCCACTCAGTCTTTCTCAAAAAAGGAGAAGAAATCATGCGCACGTTCCTCGACAACACCGTCCTCCCCGCCCTCTCCACCGCCGGTGACAAGCTGGCCCACATCTTCGCCGACATCCGTATCTGGGTGCCGAGCGCCGTGGTCGCCGCTCTCGTCGTCTGGTCGCTCGGTCTCTGGAATTTTTTGGAGCCGTTCACGGGTGTGATTTCCATGGTGGCGATCCTCGTCGCCGTCGCTCAGACCCGCAAGGCCACCGTGGCCATTCGGGGCTCTGCCACCGCGGGACCGCTCACCATCGTGAACATGAGCGGCCACCCCCTTCGTGCTTTCGAAGCCGACTGGGGAACGGGAGCGATCATGGTGGATCACGCGATCCACCTGAACATCGACACCACCGACGCCCTCCGGGATTCGGTGATCGATGCGCTGATGACGCTCCCCGACGCCATTCGTTCGCGGCTGATGGCGGCCGACCCGAACGTCGTGCTCGTCCCACCCAACCTCCCGGCCGGAGTGATGGTGATGGACGCGGTGCTGCACGGCATCGTAGGCGAGTTCGTTCGCATCTCCTGGTCTCGCCGGGTTGATGGCGGCGGATTCGTCTGGATGAAGCCGGTCGATCGCCAGGCCATCCGGCTCGAGGCTCGCCACCGCCTGCGGGTGGACGGGGCCTTCAAGCCCACCATCTCGGAGGAGTAGAAAGAAAAACGGTCGGGTATACCGTGGTTGAGCTACGTGATTCACTTCACGCCAGTTCCCTAAAATACCCATCTTCCTGAATTACTAAACCTCACATTAAAAATGGTATTTGGTAGTTAAGAAAGGTGCTATACTAAGTCAATCAAAAATCTGGACAATCATTATTCACAATAAAATTTATGGAGCCAGGAGCTAAAATCGGTTTACCTAAAACACCAGATGATCCACGTGAATTCCGTGAAAGAATTTTAGAACGGGTTGTTTTAGTGTGTCCACGTAATGATGCTGAATCACAAACTATTACCCACTTAGCTGAAAGACTTGGTATGACAGTAATTACTAGTGATCAGAAACATGGCGCTACGCTAGACAAAGAACCTGATTTATCAAATAAGCTGAGTGCTACCCAAAAACAAGAGGTGTGGATTATTGAAATTCCAAATGTTGAGATTGAAGAGGCATTGCGCGTTTCAGGTTTAGAGTTAGAAGTGATTGACCATCATCGTTATGGTAGTTTAGATAGAACGCAAGCTTCTAACGGCAGAGCTTTACCTAGTTCTTTAGAACAGTTCATGGCTAGAACGCATATCACCGATACAGAATTAATGGCCTGGGGCTATGATCCAAAAACCGTTCGTGGGATTGGCATTATGGACCATGGTTTTGTGCAAGGTTTACGTAATCACCAGTATGATCAAGCCGACATTGCCCGCGTGATAGAATTTCGCCAACAGTTAGCTGCCGAAATTGACCCGCAGTATCCTGAACGAGTCATCGCAGCTGAACAAGATTGGGCACAGCGCCGCGAGCAGGATGGTTTTATGGTGGTGGAATCAACCCAGCCTTATGATGCGCGCACTTTTATATCTGAAGCGGCCATGAAAGCCGGGTTGGATACGAAGCCAGTAGTGATTAGTGTTAACAGTGGAGCAAAAATTTATGTGCAGAATATTAATCCGGCAGGTGTTCCAGCACTGATTGAACATTATAAAGGGTTAGTAGCCGAACCACGGTTAGCTTTTGGATTTGGTTCAAATTGCATGGGTGTAGATAATACTGGTAATCCAACTCCAGTTTTGATGGCAGCAGTGCTTGAACAAGCTAAATCATTTATTGGCTAATACTTTGCTAGCAATGGAACCAGTTTCAGTCTTAAAAAGACACGTAGAAAAACGTCCAAGTTTACCAGATTGGAAACAGCAGTTATTAAAATTAACTGAGATCTTACCGCGACCGGAAAATACTGGAGCAACTGTTAATGAAGTATTAGTCAAAGCTGAACAGATTGATGCTGTGGTGTGGGATAGACATCCAGACTTACAGTCAGTTATAGAAGAATATGGTGTAGATATAAGTACGCTAGAAATCAGCGAGGTCAAACCAGATATTTTTCGTCTGGCGGTAAAAGAACATTTTCATCAGCAGCGTTTACCGGAAGGGTATGTGTATAAGGGGGGGGGGCAGCGCGTGCATTGTTAATGCAGGCCTTAGACTTGCAACCCATGGCGCAACCTAGGGATGTGGATGTAGCGCGTTTGTCTGGAATACCCAATACTCACGATCAGGATATTGCAGAACAATTTATGCAAGATGATTTAGCCTTAACCAAACATGAAGTGGTTGAGGAAGTCGATGATGACTATTTTCAATCACGAGACCTGACGATCAATGAAGTCTATGCGGATGATCAATTTATTTTTGCCAGTAAGCAATGTATTTTGGATACCGTGCGGCGTATTATTAGGCCAACACCGAAAGAATTAGGCTGGGATGGAGATGATGAAAAACTTGGCCCCAAAATGTTGGCTAAGGTATTGCGTTTTTGGGTGGAAACCATTCACCGTTATGGTGAAGGACATCTTACGATCAACGAAGGGCAGTTTTCTGAAGCTTTTATTCGGCCATTTTGGTTATTAGTACAACTAGATAAAGCTCTTGAAGGCAATCGGGCAGTGGCAATAGCCTATACAGAAAAGTTGAAGTCCTATGGCCAGCTTCCAGCAACTATACAAACACCAGAACAAGCGGCATTGTATCTAGCTGATTTAGTTGAAGGGCCGGGTTTTGTATTTCGTTTTGCTGAACGTGAACAATTTGACATGGAAGAGAACTGGTTGAATGAGACCCATGATGACGACCGACCAGTATTTGAAAACAATCGTAAAAAACGCCAAGAGAAATATGTTGAAGATATGCCATGAGAGCTTGACTTTTGCGAAAAAATTTGCTAAAATTATCAACAATTAATATATTTCATATCATTTTATGGAACCAGTACATCCGCTAGCCATACCTCAAGAACACCCAACAGATACAACTTTGATTGATGCGAGTAAGTTATATGAGGGTGGTAAGGCCGATGAAG
Organism: bacterium; assembly: GCA_030698395.1. Classification (GTDB taxonomy): domain Bacteria; phylum Patescibacteriota; class Patescibacteriia; order UBA9570; family UBA9570; genus JAUYKW01. The sequence goes on along the minus strand of JAUYKW010000023.1, from coordinate 7,684 downwards.
GGCAGTTAGCAGCTTATGTACGAACTGCTCAAGAGCGCGGACTGTTAGATAAACAAAAACTGGACCTAACTGGTGGTACGTTGATGACCATCTACATGGCAGTGGCTGCCGAAGCTGCTAAGCCAGGTTCGTCAGTAAATGAATTAGCCTTTAATAACCCTGGACGTGAAGGCAGAGTAGTATTGTGGTCTGAAGCGATGGCACAACCTACTGTAGAATTAAAACGCTCACTAATGGCTGATCAGGGAGATTCAAAAATTGATCCAACGGCTCCTAGTCAAGTATTAGATTTACGTTTGACTTTTCGCGGTGATCCCGAGGGTCCGGAAATGGTCAATGCAGCTGCCAGTGAAGCCGTGATGCAACAAGTCATTGCTCAACTGCGCGAGCTGCGGAGCCAGGGTGATACGACAGTGCGGTTAACTGGATTTCCAATTTGGTTGGCGGAAGGTGCGGCGTTTGCTGCAGTCAAAGAAGGTTTTACTAAAGTCATTTCTTTTGCTCCGGGAAAAGAGGTTGTAACCTATGATGCCAGTACTGATCAAGCTAGTAACCAGATGGGTAGGGTTGAAAGCACTCCATCGCAAACTGTTGAGGCAAGTAATCCGACTGCGAGCATAGAACAAGTACAAAATTGGCGCGGTGCTCAAACCGCACTTGGTGTAGAATTACCGAATAACGAAGTAAAAATCAATGCCGCTGAATTGGAAGCTCTATCACCTCAAGCTGGGTTGCGATTAATGGATAGCGTCCACTCGGTAGCCAAATCACTAACTGTTGCAGGCATTGAAGTCTTCCAACATCGCGATCCCAGAACGCATGATTTAGTTCCTAAGAATAAAGGTCAAAATCCTGATCTACAATTTAAAGACAGTCGTGTGCCACTCACTTTAAACGTGCAGGAAGCCTTAGCGGCTGACCCAATGAATGTTGATGCCGTAGTGTTAGCTCTGGCCAAAGAAGCTGTTAATAAAGCTAGTGTATTAACTATCACCGGGATTACCAATGCAGTGGAATTAGCCATCGCTGGTAAAGTGGCCCATGCGGCACATGGTTTGATTGCAGAACTGCATTATCAAAAGCCAGATGAAGAGGCAGTGTTAGTAAAATCTTGGAGAGCTAAAGCCTAAACTCAATGCAATCTGAACAGTTACTTGATTACGTTGTAGTACGCTTAGATAAGTTGACCAAACCTTCAGCTAAAACGTTTTTAACGCAAGCCAAAAATGTAGCGTATGAATTGCGTGGACAGGCAGATACAGAATTACTGTTACCGTTATTTTTACGTTTGCGCACTGTCGCCACAGAAATTACCTATCGCCCATCTGGTTCACCTACTGCTTATCTCCTAACAACCCAAGTTGACGAAACCATAACTTTACGTCCAAGTGATGTAAAGTGCGTAGCGGAATTTTCTGAAGCAGACCTCGATGGTTTTGCACAGCAACAACAGTCTGATACAACCACTGATGTGACCATTAATTTAATTGAATGGTGGGAAGATTCGAAACGTGACCAACCTGATGAGCCAGCTCTAAATTTTCTAAGACAGTTGTATGCGTTAGCGCAAAATAAGCAGACAGTACATCTCACTGGAGAAGTTCCAGTTACTCTACTATTGTTGACAGTGAATTGGTTTATCCAACTACCTATCACACAATTATTTTATAACGATAATCGCTTACAGTAACAGGTATGCCAACCCAACCTCCTGAACCAAGAGGACTACCCGATAAATCTTTAGATTACGTTGCTACTGTTGGTACTCCAGATGATAGCGATGAGCGTGTTGTGGACGACAGAACAGTGGAAGAGTATGCTACACAGGATCGACAACGCAGTTTGCGGGCGAGAATTGAGGCTCAAGATTTACCAGTTAGTCGTGATCGAGAAAAGTTGTCCAGCGTTGTTGAACATGCCATCACAGCTGGTAATGGCATTACGTTATTGCAAGGTGAAACTGGATCTGGTAAATCATTGTACACTCCGTTAATTGTTCGTAGACTGTTACGCAAACTTGATCGAAAATTGCGCGTGGTAGTGATGCAACCAAGACGTGACGCCTGCAGTGGCGTAGCTCGAGCCATGGCAGCAATAGCTGATGAAGAATTAGGCAGCACGATTGGTTTTTCTACGTCTGAAATGAAAGCCGTCAGATCAAACTCCCAAATAAGTGTCATCACACCTGGTATTTTTTTACGCCACTTAATGTCTGGCGATTTACGCGCTAGTGAAGTGGGTGCCATCATCGTAGATGAACTGCATGAAGGTAGCATTGATTATCACCTGGCCTTGGGCTTGATGAAATTAATGCAACAGGGGGGGGAATTGCCACCAACAGTGCTGACTAGTGCCACCATGAACCGCGAAGGAGTCCAGGAATTTTTTGATATCCCTGATGACCAATATGTCAGAATCGAAGGTCGAGCTCACCCAGTTGATGCGCGTTATGCTGAAAAGGCTCATGAAGCTACTCAGGGAAAATATGAATACATTCGGCTAGCTGCTGAAGAAGTGAAAAAAGCTTGCAGCACTAAGGGTGGTGATATTTTAGTCTTTATGCCCGGTGCCAGAGAAATTAGGGATTGTATTAAGCAAATTGGCACAATTCTTGGGGTAGAAGTTATCTCACTCTATGGTGGCTTAACGCCTAAGGATCGTGACTATGCCTTGTCTGGCGATAAACCGAGCGGTGTGCGACGGCGGGTTATTGTGGCAACGAATATCGCTGAAACTTCCGTGACAGTGCCTGGTGTGACGCTAGTGGTAGATACCTGTCGTGAACGGTCAGTGCGCTATAACCCACAAACTGGTATCCAAGAATTGGGTACAGGTTTCATTTCCAAAGATCAAGCTCAACAACGCGCAGGGCGTGCTGGTCGCGTGCAACCTGGTGAGTGTGTACGCATTGTTACAACTGAGCAATTTTCTCAATTAGCCGAACATCCAGAATCAGAAATTAGGCGTAGTAATTTATCGCATGTGATTTTACGCTTGAAGCGTTTAGGTATTGAGCCACAAACTTTCCCTTTTATTGAACCGCCAGATGCTGCTGCCTTAACTGGTGGTGAGGAGGAATTAAAAGCCCTTGGTGCCTTAGCGGAAGACGCTAGTTTAACCGATCGCGGCAGACAAATGGGTGAAATGCCATTTGAACCTAGAATTGCCCGAATGTTGATTGAAGCCAAGGAACGTAAGTGTTTGGAAGCGGCCTTAGTGTTAGCCGCCTTTGAACGTGAGGGAGATGTGTTAATGGGTCCCAGCCGGCGTGATGAAGAAGTAGCTTCTGGTTTTGGTGAAAAAGACAAACGTTTAAATGCTCGTAAAAAAGTGCAAGGTATTCAAAATCGCTTTGACCGTGGTGGATCAGATTGGCTTAAGGCCTTAAATGTGTTTGCTGAAGCTCTGGACAATGGTGTAGTTGAAGCCATGCGTCGCGATAAGTCTCCAGAAGGTCGCGCTGCCCAACAACGATTTCGCCAGTGGTGTGATCAATTTTATATTCGAGCTGAAGCACTCACCCATATTGCTTATCGCTTACAGGATTATGCCCGCTATGCTGGTACCCAACTGGATTTTCGAAAACTCAAAGGGCATTTAGCGTCAGCAAAAGATGTCGATTTGGGTTGTGTGGTACTGGCCAGTCATCCAGATAAGATCTTATACTTATCAAGTACAGGTAGGGGGTTGCCTAGTTATTATCCACTGAGCGGAAGTCGTGGGAACGAAATTAACATGTCTCCTGGTTCTGAAGGCTTTGATAGCCAACCGAAGTTATGTATCGCTGCCGATATTAGTCAGGGGCGTGGGTCTGGCCGACGTGGTGCAGAAATAGTGCGTAATTATGCCAATGGAGTACACCCGATTAGCTTTGAAGTGTTGCGCGAGGCATTACCTCACATGATTGAAGAGCGCCGGAATAGTCTGCGTTATGACGCTACGAGTGATCAGGTGGTGGTTGAAATTGTGCTGTATCCAAAAGGCAATAGTTCGATTGAATTAGGCAAAGAAGATCGTGTAGTTGAAGGGGCAGAGGCTACTGAAACATTTGCCCGGGCCTTGGCGTATGCACAAGTTGACCTGCCGTGTGTGGCACATAATAAAACGCTACTTGAACAGTTACAAGCTTTACAGCAACGTAGTCGCGGGCAAGTACAGCCGCCTACAGATATGGCCGCTTGGTATGTTGAGCATTTAGCTGGGGTGTACCGTAAATCTGAAGCTACATATATTAATGATGCGCTACAGTTACAACGTGAGGATTTTTATCCTAAAGTACTGCAAGAAGAAACTGATCGTTTGTATCCTGAAACGGTATCTATTGGCGGAGAACAATTACCTGTACGTTATGATTTTCGGGCAGCTCAAGAACGTTGGGGTAAAGCCGAGCGGTTCACTGCTACTGTCATGCTGACAGAAGAACAACTTAATTTATTTGAGCAAACCGATATCCCACAACTTGGTACCGCCGAACAGCCAGTACCTCTTATGCTTGAGGCGCGGATTGGTTGGCAAGCCCAAACAGACATCAATATTGAAAATCTAAAAGATGCTTTAGATACCTACCGTATCCGCCAGGCCTGGGATCAATGGGAAAAGCCAGCAGCCAAACCTGTGGCCACAGAGCTGTTGAAGCCGCTACCAAGTTGTGCAGAATTGGGTTATGAACCCACAGCTTACACGACAAATCGGAATGGTGAACCTGTATTGGCCTATCCGGCGATTACAACTTTACAAGAATATGATTACAGCATATCGGCTTACCGATATAATTTTTCTGTGCAATATTATCCAAACAATGCTGAAGCCGAGCAAGCACAAACCAGTGCCACAGCCAAAAAAACTGAGGTTGATGCAGCTGAACAACGCCGGCTTGATCGAGAGACTATACTTGCACCAGCTCAAGAACTGTATGCTCAGATAGAACCAAGAGTAGCTGCAGTAGTTAAAGGTTATGAGCAGTTTGGGTTTAGTTACAGTGAAGCCCAAGATCTAAACACACGATTGCAGGAAGCTAACATGTCCATTCAAGGGCGTGATCGTTATGGCCGTACTACTGAAGTTGATCCGCGTAAAGCGCTTGAACTGTTGCAGGCAATTGAACAAACGTTAGCGGATCGTGAGAAGTCTAAACTGGGGCAGGCAGAATTATACAAACAAGCAACTGCAGTGCGTGATCGTGCACAACAACTAGTCACAGAAAAATTAGCCGGTAATCGGTTTCGGTACTATGGTTTAGCTGAAGAACGCGGTAGAGCATTACAAACTCAATGGGATGCGGCTGTGCGTCTGCTCAGCAGATTTACACCAGGCCGAACGACTGATACTTTTAATCCTGCAGAGGCCATGCGTGTTATGCCTGAAGTAGAGCAGACTTTACTTCCCTTAGAGTTGAACACTTCACCATTACAAGTGGCGTTTTTAGAAATGCTTGATCAAGCCGGTTCCTCAGCTCGGCTACTCGAGGTACGTGGCGGCGTTGCTGTGCGTGCCTCTGGTATGGATGGTCAAAATGATACTCTCCAGCTTAATTCTGAAGAGAAATATAAACGTGAACCACGTCGTATAACTATGCGTTTAGGTGTTGGGAACATGTATATGCGTGGTCGAGAGCTATCACACTGGAGTGGTACCGGTAGAACCTTATACGATCACTATCAATTACCTGATGGATTATATGCTGTTGGTAACAAAGGTGAAGTGTATTCTGTCCAACGCCGTGGTGAGCAACTTATAGCTCAACAAAAAGTAGAAGCACTCCAAGTATCCTACGATCAAGGTGTGGCACCCGAAGGTGTTGCTAACTGGGCTGAAGTGGCAAATGAACCTATTCAGCTTGAATCTGTGGATAGTCCGTTTGCAGCAGCTTTAAAAAAAGTTACAGTTAAGGAACCTCCTAAAGCAGTGGAATCTGTTAAACCAGTTGGTCCGGCAGCAGATGCTAGTACCCTTGGTCAGTTAGTAGCGGCCTTTGGCGGAGATAAAGGTAAGAAAAAATCTGGCACATCAGAACCAGTAGTCGAAGTCCCTGCTCAGGTAGTGGAAGTTCCAACTCGCCCGGTTGCAGAAGTTAAAGCTGTTGAAGTTGAAGTAATGACTCCAGAACTTTTGGCCAGCTTTACTGATCAAGTTGATGTGTTACACAGTCTGATTGGTCAATTAAAAACCTTAGGTGATAAACCAAAGTTGCAACCAAAGGATCGGCCAACCGATCGAGATAAAGCCTTATTGGAATTATATGATAAGTTGATTCCAGGTTTGAATGACACGACTCGCAATGTTCGAGGCGAACTAGCAGCTAGTAACCCTCGTCCAGAACGCATTCGCGGTTTAGTGGCTGATTTGCGTCGTCGGGTAGACAGAGCTTGGGATAAAACTGGCGCACGAACAGTAACTGGTTACCGTCCAGACTGGACACTAAAGTACCTCGGGGCTTGGGAAAGTATTCCGGCAGTGGCAGACACTGAAGAGACAGCTATGCTGGCGGTTGAAATGGGCTTAGATAAGACCATTTTGATTGCTGAAGCTCGAGCTGAATTAACTAAACTGATTCCCCGTTTGCAAAAAGAAGATGCTGAAGTTGTATTGGATTTACCGACAATCATTGCTGACGTGGCTAATAGAATAAGTTAGCTTGGCCCTTTCGTCTCAATAAATATTTTTTGATTTTTTAACATAATTTTGCAATCCAAGCATTCTAAAATTTCATGCTTTTCCTCTCGCGTTCCTTCTTGTAGCACATACCGCACATACATTTTCATATCAACTACTTTTTGACCAGTTGATCCGTCGGTCACCTGTCCCAACACACCCCGTGCAAATTTTCTGAAGCGTTCTAGTTCTTCCTGGAATTTCCGTTTAGCTGCAATGGTATTTAAATCTATTTGATCAATAATGTGCAGTAACTGCTTAAGCAACTCCTCTTCACGAATATATTTTTTAATCGTTTGGTGCCGTATGCCATACTTCCAGGATAGTTCATTTGAAGTAATGTAGGATTTATCATCCTGAAAGATGCTTTTTGGTACGACGTTATCATTCACTGCTTTTTGACAATCCATGCACTTCATTCCATATTCATCATACCACATATCTTCTTGAATGGATTGTCTACAGAGTCGACAATTGCGACCACTGCCTTCCATTGAAAATCCTTTAGGTTCATTTTCAAGTCGTCTTTTCCTCATCTGTTCTTGGCGATCAATTTTATGCAGAAGCTCAAAGAATCCCACCAGATTACTCGCTGATTCGTACGCCTCTTGTCGATCTTTGTATTCAATATTTTTTTCTTTACTTAACTCGATAAACTCATCGAGCCGTTCATCTGAAATTTGGACCATAATATTATTGTTAATGTTTATATGTATATTACGCCATATACACCCGAACAAAGTCTAGTCCCATCACAATCATTACTTTGAGACACCAAAACTTCCTTTTTATAGTGTCTCATTTGTCTCACTTTATGACCTGGCAACCCTGTTGGTAACCTGATACAATGACCGAAAGGTGCTTGTGGGGCCTAGGTTCTGGACCACAACGGCCAGCACAACGATAAAACGTCGGTCTTTAGGCCGGCGTTTTATCGTTTACGGTAGGACACGAGGATTCACGAAGTATGTAGCATGACACACTCTAACAGAAGTTATTTACTCAGCAAATTGACTATTATAGAGCTCACTAT
>JAUYKW010000017.1 GCA_030698395.1 bacterium | reverse complement strand
ATTCTTCAGTTAGTCCAACTGTAGATATTAATGGTTTGGAAGTTGCCATTGGAACTAATTGTATTGTTGCGTATGATGTTGATGTAAAAACCCCATTAAATGAAGGAACAAATATTGATAATCAAGTCACTATATTTCCATCTATAGAAGGTGGTGCCGGATCAACCCCGGGTATATATACAATATCAACCCCGAGTTCAGATACAATAATTGTGGATGCAACTCCAAATTTATCAACTTCTACTAAAGTAGATGATGATGCAGATAACTTTGTAGATCCAGGGCAAACTGTTACTTACACAACAACACTGATAAATACAGGTGATGGTACTGGAACTGGAATTAACATTGACGACACTATTGATACAAATACAAATGGTTTAACCAACTTTACATTTACCGATTGTGGATCTAGCTATGTAAATTCTTCAGTTAGTCCAACTGTAGATATTAATGGTTTGGAAGTTGCCATTGGAACTAATTGTATTGTTACTTATGATATAACAGTTAAAAGTTCAACAACTCTAGGAACTACTATTAATAATCAAACTACCATATCTTCTGCAACAGAAGGTGGACCGGGAGCAACTCCAAGTTCAGATACATTAACGTCTAATGGAACTGTTCCTGATTTATCATCATCAACAAAGCTAGATGATGATGCTGACAATGAAGTTATTACTGGTCAATTAGTAAGATACACAATTCTTTTAAAAAATATTGGTGGGCAAACAGCAACAGGCGTAAGCACAACTGATAATCTTGATTCTAAGCTAAAGAATATTAGTAGTGTTGCTCTTGAAAATTGTGGTTCTAGTTATGTAGATAATTCTACATCATCACCAAATATTATTAGCATAGATGATCTTGAAATTTTAAATACCATAGATTGTACAATTGAATTTAGCGGCACTGTAAAAACTGGTTATGTTGGTGAGATTATTTCTAATGTTGTTACAATTAGTGCTGCAGCAGAAGGCGGATCTGGATCTACAGCTATTTCAGATAATTTAGCCATAGCTAATACTGCACCTGATGCTAAAAACGATGCCACCTCAACTAATGAAGATACGGCAGTGACAATAAATGTATTAGATAATGATACTGACGTAGACGGTAATTTGAATCCTGCAACTTTAGCGATTGCAACGGAACCCGAGAATGGAACTGTTACTGTTAATAATGAAACAGGAAAAATAAATTACACTCCAGATGAAGGTTTTGTAGGAACAGATACTTTTAAATATCAAATATGTGATGACGATGGTTTATGTGATACCGCAAAAGTGGAAGTCACGGTGAATCCGGTAGAGGAGGAGAATCCATCATATAATTTAAACATATTTAAAGTTGCAGATCCGCCGAATGGTGAGATTGTTGTACCGCGAAATTTACTATATCCAGGCTCACCAGGAACGATTATTACCTATATCATGACGGTAACTAATGATTCTAACAGTACTGTTACTAATGTAGTAATTAGTGACATGATTGGCGATGGAATGTTGTATATTCCAGGATCACTGGTTTATGAGGATGTAAATTTAACGGATCAAGCCGGTGATGATAGAGGTGATTACAATGAAACTGAGTTAGGCATGGTAACATATTTTGCTGGAGATTTGGCTCCAGGTGATACCAGAGTAGCATTTTTTAAGATTGAGGTTGCGGAATATTCAGAAGCAATTCCAGATTTAATAAATAAACCTGCCTGCACTTCAGATCAAGTAATTTGTGAGGTTACAAGCGACCCAGTTGTTCACCCAGTAGATCCATTTGAAGTATATAAGACTGTTGAGGATCTTAATAGTGGGTTAGTAGAGAGCGGAGATAAATTAAAATATACCCTAAGAGTTGTAAATATCGGACATACTCCAACCACAACCGTGATAGTGACTGATGATTTGCCAGATGAGATAACTTATGTAGCTGGAAGTATTACTGGCTTAGGAGCAGATGATAGTAATACAGATATATTAAAGTGGAACATCGGAATAATGGCTGTGGGTGCTGAAGAAATCGTCACGTTCGAAGCTACAGTAAATGCTGGCGTTGCTAGAAGTACTGTGATAAATAACGTTGGATCTGTTTCTTCAGATCAAAATACTACACCTAAGGTTTCCAGTGTAGAAACAGCTAAAGTTATAACTGATGTTGCGTTAGCTGGCACAGGATCCGATACTAGACCACTTCGTTATACAGGAATGCTACTCATTATATTTGGCTTGGCTTTGTTAGGGTTTACATTATATAATCCAAAAGAACAGATAGTTCAAACAATGAAAGTTAATTCAAAGAAGAGATAGTTATGATAAAAAGAAAAAAATTATTTATTATTTTTTCAGGACTCAGTGTAATAGTTGGTTTTATTTTATTAGTTCATCCATATCTTCCACAACTATATTTTAAATTCGTAGATACAGAGTCCAATGAGATTTCATATTATGTAAGTGAACCAGAAAAGTTAGCTTTAGATATACCAACCAATACCGGAAAGAAAACAGAAAGCAACATCCTTAAAACATCTGTTAGTTCATCATCGTTAAAAGCAAGACGGGCGGAGGAGGATGCTGATACTGCAACTGTAATAACTGAGCTTGAACCTAGTAATATTGAAGATACCTCAGTATCCGAAGAATTAGTAGATATTTACTATCCCGCAGAAAATCGTTTAGTGATTCCGCAGCTTGGAGTAGATGCAGAGATACTAGAAAGTGAAACATTAGATATTCTTTGGAATCACAGCGGAGTTTGGCATGAACCGGAAACATTTAATCCTGATACAGGAGGAAATATGGTAATTGCTGGTCATAGATTTCAATATAGACCACCGAATAATACAACTTTTTATAATTTGCATCATCTGGAATATGGTGATAGGTTTATTGTATATTGGAATCAAAAAGATTATATTTTTGAAGTAACAGAGAAAATAGTAGTTAGTCCAGTTGAAACATCAGTTAGGTGGAGTGATCCTGAAAAATCTGAAGTTACATTGTATTCTTGTGATCCAATAGGCTCAACAAAAAATAGATTAATAGTTAAGGCTCAATTAATATAAATATGTGCGCACATCGAGAGGGTAAGTTAGCTAGACTTCCACAAAAAGACTCAGGTGATGAAGTTGGTATTAGTGATGAGCGTGCTGAATCTTTATCAGATGCTGCGCGTAACGAAGGTGAAATCGTAGAAGATGGTGATTATGCAGAAGTGAGAGCTTCATTTGTTGAGATGGGAAGAGAGAGTGCTAATCAAATGATTATTGATAGTTATGTTATAGCTGATCCAGAGAGGCCAGAGGATGTGCTAGAAGCTCATAATCCTGCTCATACTGATGGGGTAGTGGAACGTGGCGTTGTCACGAAACCAGAAAATAAAGAAGCTGGTCAAAAAGGAATATTAGACGTAGTGCTAGATAGGGCTACTGGATTTACTGATGAACAAAAACAATATATTAAGGATACATATGTAATTATTGCATCTCATCATGATGTAGTTCAGGATTGGCACGAGATGCCAAAGTGGTTTGATGGAGGTACCCAGAGACAGCGTGAAGGTGGTAGAGAAGAAGGTAAGAATGAATGGGCTAGTGCTGAAGCTGCGATTGGGTATATGAAATCTGCAAATAAGGAAGTTGGTTTTGAGTTGTTTGATCCAGGTGACGATGATGAAAAACCTTTTGGATATGTGCATCGAATTATGGATGCGACTGTTCCTGGTTGGGATGGAAAAACTGTAGTTCAACCACATTTGTTAGAAGAAATAAAGCAAGCTGCTGAAAATGATAAGGAAAATCCGCCGACTCAGTCTGAAAAAGCCATTAGATTGTTAATGGTAACATTAGCTCTGGCGGATTTAGGAGAAGCTGGCATGGCAGGCACTGACGTATTTAAAGATAGTGGTAATCGAAATTTTCGTGAAGAAAAGTTGAATGTACAGAGAGCGATTAATGAAGCAGGAAGTATAGTGGCTATCCCAGAAGCGCAACGGGAAATCATTATTAAACAAATTTTAATGTGGACTGGAGATCTGGATAAGCAAAATGGGCAAATATCATTTGCTATGGGACAACGCGATAATTTAGAGAATATTTTATCTTTTATTCCTGATGATGAGACAATGCAAGGCACAAGAGATGCAGTTAAGGCATTGTTTAACAAATTCGATGAATCAATCCAGGGTGCTATTGACGAAGCGCGAGCAAGACAAAGCATGTCTTTTGAAGAGTTAATGGATCGAGTGGGTTATCAAGACCCAGTCAATAGTAATACAGAATAAATTTAATAAAAGGGCGTATTTTTTATGGTTTACCTTTGAGTGTATGTGTTCTACAATACCCATACTTAATAATTAGTATTCAACATATGAGTACATATTTATCCAAGATAAATATCAATTTAATACTGGTCGTAACATTTATAATTACGACTGTTTTATTTGCAGGTTGTACAACTAAAACCCCAGAAGTTTCTAATGATACATCAACGAACGTTGTTTCTGATGTTGAAGATAACGATGTTGCAGACGATGCCATGGAAATCGATGTAGCTGATGAAGAAGATGTAGACGCAGAGGAAATTTCTATTACAGCCGAACCAGGAGAATCTCCATTCGATTTTCCGACAGTAGCAACTACAGCTGAAGCTGGAGACTATGTATTAACACCATCTCGTGTTTGGTTGGATGATGCATTTGCAGAAGGGCCTGATAATGTTACATTTATTTTCTATAGTGCCACCATGGAAGAACCAGGTGACGTTGAGAGTAAAGTGAGTAGTGTTGGAACGCCATTTACAATGCCAAATTCTATGATTATTCCTTTAGAATCTGGACAAACCGCAGAGCCTGGCGACGTTCTTCTTTCTTGGTGGCAATCTGGATCTGGTATGATGCGTGCGTATGTTGTTGAGGGTGGTACTACAGAATCGCCAATGGTGCGTTATTTAGACTTGGATTTAGATAATCCAGCAACAAACGATGATGGTTCACCAATTGCAGAACGTGAGGAGCAATTGGAAGTAAATTCATTTCATATTTTAGAGGGTGAATATGCTCCAGGAAGTTCAGTAGCTGTGAAGAATGGTAGTGAATACGATCATTATCAAGTTGTGAGTGAAGCAGATGGTAAATTACTAGTAATTGGATTTGCTGGTAGAATGAATGTAGTAGAAAAAGCTGATTCAGTAGCAATGCCAATTATACCGGACGTAGCAGTAGGAGATAGCGTTATGGTTCCACTATACGGTTCATATGACCCAGGTACAGTAACTAGTATTGATGATGCAGTAGGAAGAGTATTTGTTGAGTATGAGTTTGCGGGGCAAACCGAAGAAGCTGGCTATGCATATGGTGATGTAATAAGTAGCGCAGATTTACAGTAAGAATTTAGATAAAAAAGGGGCGGTTAAACGCCCCTTTTTATATTATATGATTAATACTAGAAAAAAAGTCGGTCTTGCACTTGGTAGTGGTGGTGCTAGAGGGATTGCTCATGTAGGAGTAATTAAATCATTGTTAGAAAATAATATTCCGATTGATTATATTGCCGGCACCAGCATTGGTGCTTGGGTTGGTGCTTATTATGCAATACATCAGGATATAGAGAAATTAGAATACGCTGCAATCGAATATAAGCGGGAAAAATTATTTGCTCTATTTGAACCATCGTTCAAAGGCGGTCTTGTAAAGGGAAAAAAGGTTACTAAGGTTCTAAAGCAGTCGTTTGGTGATAAAACGTTTGAGGATCTCAAAACTCCATTATCAGTTGTTACCACAGATTTGATATCAGGTAAGGAGCTTATTATTAATAGCGGGTTAATCGTTCCTGCAGTTCAAGCTAGCATGGCCATACCATTGATGTTTCAGCCGGTTCGTTATAAAGAAGCTTTATTGGTTGATGGTGGATTAATCAACCCTTTACCAGACGATGTTGCAAGAGGAATGGGAGCTGATGTTGTAATAGCAGTTAATCTTGATCATGATGTTGAAGCTAATCAGATGATAGATAAAAAAATCACCCTTAAAAAAACAGCTGTCAGATCATCACAAATAATAAGACATTATTTATCTCATTATTCAGCTACTGATGCGGAGATTGTTATTAAACCAGAACTTCCAGAATTAGGATTAATAGCAATGAAAGATTATATATTAGATCGTAATAGTGATAAACTAGTTGTTTCTGGAAAGGTAGCAACTGAAAAAAATATTGAGCATATTAAACAATTGATAAATAATAGTTGAGCTTTAAGCCCTTTCTTTTTTGCTAATATTGGGTTATATTTACCAGAGGTTTGTTATAATATTTTCAATATTTAATAATAGTACATATTTATGAAGTTAATCGAAACGCCAATAAAAGATTTAGTAGTTATCGAATCACAAGTGTTTGGTGATGATAGAGGATGGTTTCTTGAGGGATTCAATGCCGATAAATTTAAGGAATTAGGGTTGCCTACGAATTTTGTACAGGATAATCATTCATATTCTCAACAAGGAGTATTGCGTGGTTTACATTTTCAGTTAAATCCTAAGCCTCAAGGCAAATTAGTCCGATGCGTAAAGGGTAGGCTATGGGATGTAGCAGTTGATTTACAAAAGAATTCTGATACGTATAAGCAGTGGTATGCAGTAGAGTTATCAGCGGAGAAAAAGAATATGCTATATGTTCCACCAGGCTTTGCTCATGGCTTCTATGCGTTAGAAGAATGCGAGATGCTGTATAAGTGTACAGAAACATACGATGCAAAATTAGATAGCGGCATTGCCTGGAATGATCCTGAAATTAATGTTGAATGGCCATTGGAAGGTGAACCAAGTTTGTCTGAGAAAGACATGTCAGCACCACAATTGAGTTCAATAAAGCTAGATTTTTAGAAAAAGATGAATTGGTTAGGAATAGTATTAGCAGGTCATCTCCTTACCGCGGTTTCTTATATATTGAGTAAGTTCTTGCTAACGAAATCATTTCAAAATCCATTTATTTTTACATTTTATGTTGGTTTTTTAGGATTAGCAAGTTTGTTTCTCATACCACTTGGTTTTGAAGTGCCGACAGCCATACAACTTTTCATTAATCTTTTGTCTGGTGCATTATTTACTCTTGCTTTGTTATTCTTTTTTATCTCGTTACAAGGTGCAGAAACATCAAGAATCGTGCCATTTATTGGTGCAGGCATACCAGTTTTTACGTTAATATTTGAGTTGATATTTTTAGAAGGAAATTTTACATTTATACAACTTACTGCTTTTGCAGTGCTAGTTTTAGGATCGGTTGTTATTACATATGAAAAGGGCGGTACAGGTTTTTTCGAAAAGACGCAATTAAAATTATTAGGAGGTGCCTTAATAGCTGCTTTGTGTTTTGCTCTAGCACTAGGTATATCAAAAGTAGCGTTTATTGATCAGCCATTTATGAGCGCATTTATTTGGATGCGCCTTGGTTCTTTTTTGAGTACATTAGTTATATTATTTTCTACCAAACATCGAGTGGCAGTTATTAAAGCAGTAGAATTATTTAAGAAAAAGGAAGGTATAATATATTTAGTTACCCAGAGTTTTGGCGCAGTCGGTTTTCTATTGGTTAGTTATGCAATTTCTTTGGCTTCGGTTTCAATTATAAACGCGTTACAGGGTGTCCAATATGCTTTTTTATTGATAATTGCCATTATTGCTACTGTTAAGTATCCAAATCTTTTGAAGGAAAATATTGGTAAGTCATCTTTACTAACAAAAATTTCAGGAGTTGTTATAATTATCATAGGAATACTTATGATTTCATTAAATATGAGTACATGAAAAAGTTTGGACGCAAGCAAAGAAAAAGAATAAAAAAAGAAACTGGCCATTCTCATGAGCCCTTGGCTTTTCCAAAAAAGTTTTTATGGGGCACATCTACCTCAGCTTATCAGGTTGAAGGTGGTATTTTCAATAATGATTGGGCAAACTGGGAACAAAAAAAAGATACCATAGAAAATGGTGAAAAATGTGGCCAAGCAGCTGATCATTATAATAGATATGAGGAGGACTTTGACATTGCTAAAGGTTTGCATAATAATGCTCATCGCTTATCCATTGAATGGAGTAGAATTGAACCGAAAGAAGGGGAATGGAATTGGGAAGAAGTGGATCACTATCGTAATGTATTAAAAGAACTTCATAATAGAAAAATTAAAGTAGTACTCACGCTGCATCATTTTACAAATCCTGTTTGGTTAGAAAAAAAAGGTGGTTGGTTGCACAAAAGTGCTCCAGCACACTTTGCTAGATATGCGGAATTTATCGCAGAGCATCTGGGGAATCACGTTGATATGTGGATTACAATTAATGAGCCAGTGGTTTATGCGACACAATCATATCTCACTGGAGAGTGGCCACCACAATCTCGTAATAAACTTCATGCATTTAAAGTATTGCGTCACATGGCACAGGGGCATCAGTTGGCATATCATGAAATTCATGCAGAGATGAAAAAACAACATCGGACTGCGGTTGTTGGAGTTGCAAAAAATGTGGTGTCTTTAGCGTCTTATAGTAGAGCTATAATTTCATTTTTTTATATTCGAATATCGGAGTTTCTTTGGAATGATCTTTTTTTTCTGCTGATAAAAAATAAAACTGATTTTATTGGGATAAATTATTATTTTCATACGAGAATTAGACGTGATAATAAAGGTAAATTTATGTTTGTTGACGTTAAAACTGAACAACGTGAACATTCAGATTTGGGTTGGGAGGTATATGCTCCTGGATTGTTTAATGTATTACTGAATTTGCAGAAGTATGGTAAACCCATGTATGTTACAGAAAATGGCATTGCGACAACAAATGATGATAAACGTTCTCGCTATATAGTAGCTCATTTGAAAGAGTTATATCATGCAATTCAAGCCGGAGCAGATGTAAGGGGTTATTTTCATTGGTCCTTGATTGATAATTTTGAATGGCACAGAGGATTTAAACCACGATTTGGTTTAGTGGAAATTGATTACAAAACTTTTGAACGTAAAATCAGATCGAGTGCTCATGTGTATGCTCGTATATGTAAAGAAAATGCAATTGATCATGATTTACTTAGTTTTTTAGGGCATGGAAGTAGATATGAAGATCTCTAAAAAGAAAGTAGCTTGGTTTTTTTTATTTGTGATAATTATCGTTGGTTTATTTGGTGGATATTATTTTTGGGATACGTATGGTAATAATCCGTATTCAGATCAAGAGAAATTATTTGGTGTAACTTATAGTACTAAGTACGCGAAGGAGTTAGATTTAGATTGGCAAGAAGCATATTTAGCTGTGTTAGATGATTTAAAAGTAAAACTAATTCGGATTCCAGTTTATTGGGATGAAATCGAGCAGGAAGAGGGGAATATTATTTTAGATGATGTGGCATGGATGATGGATGAGGCATCTGCTAGAGATGTGCGAGTTATATTAGCAATTGGCCAGCGTGTTCCAAGGTGGCCAGAATGTCATCCGCCAGCTTGGGCTAAGAATCTTCCAAAAACTCAACTAGAAGATGCGGAGCTGTTAATGCTTACAAATGTAGTAGAAAAGTTTAGGGATCATTCTGCGCTTGATAGGTGGCAAGTTCAGAACGAACCTTTTTTATCATTTTTTGGAGAGTGTCCCAAACCTGATGATGATTTTATTATTAGTAGTGTTTGGACCGTAAGAAATTTAGATGCTAATCATAAAATTATTGTAACTGACAGTGGTGAATTAAGCACTTGGGCAAGTGCTGCAGAATTAGGAGATGAACTTGGTATTAGTATGTATCGAGTAACATGGAATAGATGGTTTGGTTATTTTTACTATCCATTACCGCCGTCGTATTATACTAATAAATCCATATTTATTAAAAATTATGTAGATAATGTTTTGGTTTCAGAATTACAAGCAGAGCCATGGGTGTCTGGACCAATAAAAGATGTTCCGTTAAACGAACAATATCGTTCTATGGACGAGGATAGTTTTATGAACAATGTTGATTTTGTTAGAAGAACAAATTTTTCTGAAGTGTTGTTATGGGGTGTTGAATGGTGGTATTGGTTAAAGGAAAAACAAGACACAGATGTAATGTGGGAAACAGCACGGCCGTTATTTTACTAATTACTTACAGAGCCCATTGCACTACTTCACTGAGTGCTGGATGAATGTGAATAGTATTTTTAATAGCAGACACCTTTCCACCAGATGCTTTCATGGAAACAATAACTTCATGAATTAGGATCGATGCCTCTGGTCCTACGATTTGACAGCCTAATATTGTTTCTTGATTAGCGCTTAGAATGAATTTAACAAAGCCATCATTCTCTTCCATGGCTTTACCCATTGCTACAGTGTTGAATGGTCGTTTTTTTATAATATATCCAATACCAGCTTTTTTGGCCGCATCTTCTGTTAGGCCTACGCCAGCTACCTGTGGTGATGTGAATATCGCATGTGGCATTGCTTCATAGGTTATTTTCGCATCCTTGTTTCCTTGAATAAAGTTTATAATGTGTTTGGCTTCCCAATTCGCTGTATGCCTAAATTGTGCAGTACCGTTAATATCTCCAAGTGCCCAGATTCCAGCTACATTAGTTTCTAGAAAGTTATTTGTTTCGATGTAACCAAACTTGTTTAGTTTGATGTTTGTATTACTCATTTTTAGTATATCAGTATTTGGTTTTCTGCCGGTTGCAACTAATACTTGTTCTGCGGATAATATTTCTTCTTGATCATTTGCTAGATCTCGAATTGTTATTTGATATTCATTATTTTCTTTGGTTATTCTCACAACCTCGGTTTTTATTTTTACATTGTATCTATCTGAAAAAACTTCGGTTATTAATGTTGAGATATCAATATCTTCTAGGCTTACTAGACGCTCTGCTCGTTCAATTATTGTAAGCTCAGTACAGAGTGTTCCATAAAAGTGTCCTAACTCTACTGCTATATAACCACCACCAATAATCAACATACTTTTTGGTAGTGTAGTTAGACGTAGTGCTTCTGCACTGGTTAGGTAATCAATATCATTAATACCTTCTATTGGAGGCGTTGAAGGTCTTGTTCCTGCAGAAATTACAATCTTTTCTGATGTAATTTTATTTGCACCAACTTTAATAATTTTATCATCTATAAACTCAGCATATTCTTTATATAAATCTATATTTTCATTATTAGAAACAGATTTTTCTATATTAGTAGCATCTCCATCTACATAGTCGTTGGCGTGAGCGATAATCTTTTTAAAGTCAATATTCTTAATTTCGGCATCGATACCTAGCTTAGATGCTGATTTGATTGTTCTAATTACATCTGCTGGATGGATGAGTAGTTTGGATGGTACACAACCTCGGTTTAGACAGGTACCTCCAAGCGGTCCTGGTTCAATTAACGCAACTTTCCACTTTTTTTGATTAGCAAAAAAATTAGCAATTCTTAATCCTACACCGGCGCCAATTACAATTAGGTCGTATTTTTTTTGAAGTTTTTTCATAATGTAATTATTATAACATGGTTCTTTCAAATACTGCGACGAACATTGGGTCCATTATTTCTTTATGTTCCTTATCTAATCTATGTGGAGTGACTCGTTTTATTTTTGATAAATCGAAATCTTGTTTGTATTCCCCAGGCCAACCAATTGATCCTGGAGCATTAATGTTGAAGTTTATCAATTTGATCTTTTTACCTTTTTTCTTTAGCAATATATCAACTACTGCCTCGTTTTCTTCAGGGGTAACAGCACATGTGGAGTAAACCAATTTTCCGCCAGGTTTTAATGCTAAGAACAAACCACTAATTATTGCAACTTGTCTGCGGTGTAAAGATTTGATTCTAGAGGTGGACCACTGGACTAGATGAGCTTCATTTCGAAACACATGTTTTTCAGAGCTACAGGGAACGTCCGCCAGAATTTTATCAAAATAGTTAGGATACGTTTTAAAGAGGGTTTCGGCTTTTCTTCCTAAAACTTTGATATTCTTACAATCATAATCATCCATGATTCTAAGTAGACGCATTCTCCTTGCTTTAGATGTATCATTTAAATATAATTCATCTTTTTTGTTGAGTAACTGAGATATAAATAATGCTTTTCCACCTGGAGCAGCGCAAGCATCTAGGATTAACTCTTTAGGTTGGGGATCTAATGCAAGCACAGGTAATAATGATGATGCATTCATGGGAAAAAATAAGTGATCATTGAATCCTGGTAATTCATCAGTAAAAGGTATTTGTTTTGGCCATTTTACAGCGTACTTATACCAACTTAATGTTTCCCAATCTAAATGCGATTTCTGCCATAGTTTTTTTAAGTGTTCTTCGTCATCTGCTTTGAACCTTAAAATTGGCAAAGAAGAACGTTGAAGATCTTTAAAGAAAATTTCTTGTTCAGATTCTGTAAATAGAGATCGGTAATATTCTATAAATCCTGATTTGCCTTGTAGCTTGTGTGTTATGGTTTGCATAATATAAATACTAGCATAAATATCTAGGTTCAGTTGTATACTAAAACTATTGTGGAAAAGTGTTATAAATATAATTGCCTGCTTTTATGTAAGTTATTATAATAATGCTAAATAAATATTATTTAGAAAAGGAGGTGAGTAATATGAATATGGAAGAAGAAAGTTGCCCATATTGTGGCTCAGAATTAGTTGAAGGAGCTTGCCCAACTTGTGGCTAGAATAAATTTTTAAACTCAGTAAGATATTAGTGGTTTACTGAAGGATAATACCCGCGAATGTCGTGGGTATTGTTTTTGTTGTAATATAATGACATACTGCGACATATGAAAAAGCCCGAATTATTAGCTCCAGGGGGAACTTTAGAAAAAGCTAAGTTTGCTTTAGATTTTGGGGCAGATGCAGTTTATTGTGGAACGAATATTTTTGCTTTGCGCCAACATAAGGGTAACTTTAATTATGATACTTTGCAGGAAATTGTTGATTATGCACATGAAAGAAATAAGCAGGTATATGTTACGGTAAATGTTTTTGCTCATAATCATCACATTAAAGTGATAACTGAAGCTTTGAAAAAATTACAAAAAATAAAGCCCGATGCTTTGATAATTTCTGATGCAGGAGTTTTTGCTTTAACGCGTGAACATGCTCCTGATTTACCTATTCATATATCAACGCAAGCTAGCGTTACGAATTCACTTGGTGTGCAATTTTGGCACAAGCAAGGTGCCGAGAGAATTATTTTGGCAAGAGAGTTAAATATTCGAGAGCTAAAAGAAATTCATGATGATTCACCAGAAATTGAGATAGAGACTTTTATCCATGGCGCTCAGTGTATGGCCTATTCTGGTAGATGCATGTTGTCCTCGTATATGACAGATTCTCGGAAAGCGAACATTGGATCCTGCGTCAATTCCTGTCGCTGGAAATACAAGGAGTTAGAAGAAGAACAAAGACCCGGAGAAACTATCACTGTAGAGGAAGATGATCATGGTACGTACATTTTTAGTGCTAATGATATGTGCATGATAGAGCATGTTAATGAATTGGCGGAAGCAGGAATTATATCTTTTAAAATTGAAGGAAGAGGAAGAAGTGCTTTTTATGTAGCAAGAATAATAAAAGCATACAGAGAAGCAATTGATCTTATTGGTGATGATTCGGATGCTGCAAAACAAAGAATTGTAGAATTAAAAGATGTGTTAGTGAAGGGTTCGTCGAGAAAATACGATACGGGATTCTTCTTTAGTTCACCAAGGCAAACAACTGAGGATCGTCAAGAAGTACCAACTCATATATTTGCTGGTATTGCTAAAGAAGTGATCGATGACAATAAAATTAAAGTGTTAGTGAAGAATGAAATTTATTTGAATGAAACTGTAAAAGTATTAACTCCGGATGATGAGTATGAGATGAAAATAGATGAGTTAATATTGGCAGAAGATGGATCCTCAGTAGAATCTGCTCATGGAGGTAAGCAGGATGAAATTATTCTAGAATTGCCGAAGAAGGCGCACTTGCGGACGATATTATGGATAGATACTGCACAGCGGGAAAAAACTGATTTAACAAAGTCTTGAAAATGAGGCATAATAGTTAAATATATTAATATATACTTATGGCGTTTTCATTTGATTTTTTTCGAAAAAAAGCACCAGCAGAAGAAACAGGTGATTCCGAACAAGATCCTTTTATTAGGGAAATTCAAGAACAACAGGCAAATGAAAATTATGAGCAATTAGTCGACAACGTGATTGATAATGCTACTGCTGAAGGGAAATTGCCAATCGATAATATAGAAGAATATAAATCAAAATTACTTAGTTTTAAACAACGAATTGTAAATTTAGTAGTTACTGATTCACAGAAACATACAAGATTAGATGTTGATATTGCTATTAAAGCAAGACTTACTCGGATATTAGAAGATCTGATCAAGGTTGATATACAAAGCACAGAAGCAGTACAGCCGGCTGTGTCAGTAGAGCATCCAACTATTAAGTTGGATCAGCCACCTCTGTTATCTGTTGATGACATTGAAGTAGTTGAAACTATTGATGATGAGCCAACTTTAGCCGGAAAGTTGGGCTTGTATATACGAAAAAATTTAGAGCTTTCATCAAGTTTTAAAACCGCTGTGATGGATATAGAATTAGCAGTCATTAATCAAGATACGTTAGCTTTGATAACTGCATTGGAACATTTTAAAGCATCATATAGATCTGATGAATGCGAGAGAGAAGGTACTGTGATTATAGATTTAGTCAGACAACTGCAAGCACAGTCAACGGAATCAGAAGATAATGTACCGTGGGATGAATTAGATAGAGCTGTTCAAACTGTTGTTCGTGGGATCTGACCTTTTTCGATTTCGAACAATATTGATAATCATAATAATCGCAATCATGATTAGAAATCCACTAACTATGGATAGTGTTATTAATTGTGCTGTCGAG
Source organism: bacterium (assembly GCA_030698395.1). Taxonomy (GTDB): domain Bacteria; phylum Patescibacteriota; class Patescibacteriia; order UBA9570; family UBA9570; genus JAUYKW01. The sequence goes on along the minus strand of JAUYKW010000017.1, from coordinate 3,762 downwards.
AATTGATCTGTAATGCCAACTAAAACAGTAATCGTCATGCCAGCTAGAGTAAGTAACATGCCAGCTACGAAGTGCCAAAAATATCCTATGCTAGCAAGCCAACCTATTAGTCGGTAAGTTAGGGCTATTGTTGCAATAATGATTAACCAACCTAATGTATCCACTAAAGTAATGCCGAACCAATTGTTAGTAGCATCTATGCACCAATTATTAGTAATGCACTCAAATCTATTTGGATTATACCAGTTTTGGATGCCGTAAATTGCGAATGCTGCTACTGTGAATAATAAAATTGCTAGCCAATTTGGAACTTGTTTTTTCTTTTTCATGCAACAAGTATATCAGAGCTATGGATTTAATTAAACTTAGATGACGGTTTACATCTTATGATTATCTGATAAGATTGATGCATGAAATATAAGCTAGCAATTCTTACAACTACTATTAATCCAGATGTCATTGAATTAATGCATACGTCTGCTAAAGATGAAATTGGTATGCAATCAGCCCAGTTAGTGAGAACTGAAAAAACTTTAGGTTGTTTGGATATGCCAGTTATTGCTGACGTGCTATTTCAGCAGGAAGATGTGGATGGTTTGGTAGTATTGGGAGCAGTGGCACAAGGGGAGACTAAGCATGATGAACTAGTGGTAAATGTGATGACAGATAAAGTAATTGAATTATCTATAAAGTATAAAAAGCCGGTTGGATTTGGTGTAATAGGACCAGGAGCAAAGCCAGATCAATTTTTACCACGAGCTGAGGAATATGCCAGGAGAGCTGTTCAGGCTTGTATTCAGAACTTAGATATAATTAATAAATAAAAAACAGCGCTCTGATTGCGCTGCTTTCCGGATTTACGCCTCTTTCATGTACTGAGCGAGGTCGTATGTTTTTCCTTCTTTATCCCATTTGGCTAGAGTTCTTAAGCCATTTGTTGAGATATGACATGTTACAAACCTACCAGTAGCAGGATTTAACAGTTTCTTTTTCTGTAAGTTAGGATAAATACGACGTTTAGTCTTTCGTTGTGAGTGACTTACGTTGTTACCAACTCCAGATTTCTTTTTTGTTAATACACATATTTTAGCCATACCGAAACAGTATAGGGGATATACGAATATTTGGCAAGCCCCTAAAAACAACATATACTACACAATATGAATACAGATAGAAAAATCCATGCTCTCATTAATAGACGTAAAAGTATTAGAGCTTTTAGTCCAAAAAAAATCACTCACTCAGTCATAAAAGATTGCTTAGAGGCTGCTAGATGGACACCTTCAAGCGGAAATAATCAACCTTGGCGCTATATCATAATAGACAAGAAATCTCCAAATAGAGCAAAATTAGAAGCTACATTAAGTAAGGGTAATGGTTGGGCGAAACAGGCACCCGTGTTAGTAGTGGTATGTGCGCGAGAAGAAGATGATCCCTCTTATTCGGATACTGATTATTTTGGATATGATACTGGTATGAGTATTATGAGCTTTGTATTAGAAGCTCAACATCAAGGATTGAAGTGTCATCAAATGGGTGGATTCGATCATGAAGCTGCTAAAAAAGTACTGTCCATTCCAAAGGAATATTCTGTATGGGCAATTACAGCTGTGGGGTATCCTGGAAAGGTATCTAGCTTGGATGAGCGTACTCAAGCAAAAGAAAAGCAGAAACGAGTACGCAAGCTGATAACTGAAGTTGCCTTTAGAGATAAATTTGGTAAAACCTATTAATTTGATATGCGTGATGTAGTTGTGGTACTTTCAGATTTAAGATCTTTATATAATGTAGGATCTTTTTTTAGAACAGCGGATGGTGCAGGAGTATCAAAGATATATTGTTGTGGCATTACAGGCACACCAAAGAATCAGAAATTATGGAAGGTTTCTTTAGGTGCAGAACAAACTGTTGCTTGGGAATATGTAGAAAGTACCGAAGAGGCGATTGAGGTATTAAGAAAAATTGGATATCAAATTATTGCAGCAGAGTTAAGTGAAGGATCTATAAAATACAATGAAGCAGATTATTCTGATAAGGTTGCAGTTGTATTTGGTGCAGAAGTTGATGGATTGTCTCAAGATATATTACAGCTGTGTGATCAAGTTGTGCATTTACCAATGAGAGGCAAAAAAGAGTCGCTTAATGTAGCGGTTGTAGGAGGTGTTTTGATCTATTATCTTTTATAACCTGTAGCTAGAAGACGGCGTTAAGCTCCTGGTTGATCATCATAATTTGTGTTGCTGGCTTCGTTATCTACGATTTCATCAATGTTGGTGGCCAAGTTCTTTATTTCATTTAATACTTCCGAATCTGCTTGTTGGGTCGATAATGTTTCAGCATTTTGTTGTGGTTGCAGTTCAGCTTCTGGCTCCTTTATTTGAAGAGGTTGTAACGTAGAAAGATCTGGTAGTTCATTTAGTGTTTTTGCATTTTGACATTGACGGGCCATGACTTCTAAATTCATAGAGGATACAGACATGGCATGACTTTGTATTTCAGGGTCATGTCTTCTTTGAAACATGTCAATAATAGTAGAAAGTGGTGTGTACGGGAGTCCTTCGGTTGGGAAGCGAGAACTTTCTGTAATTAGAGTATTTGCAAGATAAGTTAATACATAATATTCTGATTTTTCATTTGGGCTGAGGGCACCCCAATTTTTTAAGTGTGTGCGAGCTAGGGCAATCATTAACTTCCCTACGGCAAAATAATCACGACTTCGTGCATAATCTTCTTGGGCTTGTACTTTTGCTTTATGCATAACATCTGGGTTATCGGCATATTTTGTTTCAATATCATCTAAACGTGCTTTTATGGGATTTGTACTAGAAAAGTCTTTCTCCCAAACTGACATATATCTCTGTGTACCAATTATTGATTCAGATCCAGGAATTGCATAAGTTGGTTTATTAGATTTTTGGTATCCAATTGGCTGTTTAAATTTAATTTGTCGGTCAGCTTGTCTTTTAATAAATGCAATCCCAAAATCAATAATTTTAAGCGTTCCATCATCTGTGATCATGACATTTTGTGGCTTGAGATCTTTGTTATACACACCATTATCATGAGTATAATTAACTGCTTGAAGTAATTGATCGATAATTTTTATGGTATCAGTAAAGGATATTGGATTTTCAGGATCAGAAAATTTCTCAAAAATATTTTTACCAACTACAAGTTCTTCAACTAAAAACAGTACTCTATTATCGCCCATAGTTTCATGAACTCGGTTGCTGATTGCTCGGATTTCATTTCGTAAGCTTTGGAGTTTTTTAGTGCCTGCTTCGTAATCTGCTTGCCATTTAACGAGGCTTTCATTCATCTCAGCGAGTTCAGATTGTAGTTCTGCTATTTCGTTGTTGTCCGGTATGTCTGCACTTTCTAGAGTGGAAATTTTCGTCTTTAATGTATTAATTCTATTTCTAATAAAAGATTCAAGTTTTAGGGGTTCCCTTAATTGAGTTGATAAAGCCTTTTCTTTTACTCGTAATGATTCAGTTTCTGTATCAGCTAGTTCTTGAGCTCTCTGTTGTTCTCTTGTTGGTGCTTTAATTAGGGTAGATTCGAACATGGTTGCAACTGGTAAACTGGATAGATCTTCTGGAAGTTGGACCTTACCGTAACGAACATTTTTTTCAGATTCGTCTGCTACTACTTGTTCTTGCTCGGCCAGAATTTTTCTAAATGGACGTCGAGTTAATTCATATAAAGCAGATATTTCTATATAGTTGGTTTTAACACGGAAGTTTCGGGCTTCATATATTT
>JAUYKW010000016.1 GCA_030698395.1 bacterium | reverse complement strand
GCTACGGCTGCTTTTTTGCTGTTGTGTTAGGTCGCGACATACCACTACTGCATTTGAACAAAATTACTTTGTAACCGTTGCAGACATCTCATCAATCCGTTTCTGATATTCCTCTAACTTATTATTTTCTGGATTTACTTCTTTTAATTTATCCAATGTACCCTGCGCTTTATACTTCAACTGACAAACAATTGCCACATCAATTAAAGCATCTAAATTCTTTGGATTATTTGGGCCAAGTTCTAACGCTTTTTCATAAGCTTCCAAGCATTCATCATGTTTCCCCTCTTCTTTATAGAGTGCACCAATATCTCGCAAGACAGTTTCATCCTTCGGATTCAACTGTTGGATAAATTCTAAAGTTTCTAGAGCATGAATCCGATCCTTTTTTTGTAAATAAACTTTCGCTAAACCACGATAAGCCTCAACTGAACTTTGATCTGCAACAATAGCTGAAATGTATTTATTTTCTGCTTGATCTAGCTTACCCTCGACATAAAACTTAATAGCTTCTTGTAACAACAAACCAACTGATGGCTGATTACCGGCAACTGCACCAGCGCCTGCTTTCACATTTGTTGTTTGAGCTGCTTTTTTATACTTATCCTCCAATTTCTTCATCTGACCATACAACTTCTTGAATATACTACCAATAACCTTAATAATCGGAATAATTATATTTTTTAAAGTTTGCTTAAACTGAGTAATTTTTCTAGCTAGTCTATCTTCTACCAAAGCAGATTTCCGCAAAGCTTGACGATGAGTTGGCATTGCATCCAAATCCAACGACGATACTTTTGGAATCTTCTTTACATAAATAGTGATAATAGCAATAAGACTAACTACTGCAATAACCGCTGGTATGATATAGAATAATAAACTCCAGTTCATATTAATTTATTACAAACTAATTCGTTTGAAATCAGTAATTTGAATATTCTCGCCAATTTCACCGATAGCATCTGTTACTACTTGATTTACAGTTTTCTTATCATCCATTACGAAATCTTGCTCTAACAAACAAACTTCTCCAAAAAACTTATTTAATTTACCTTCCATGATCTTATCAATTACTGATTCATCTTTGCCTTCTTTAAGAAGAACTTCTTTGTATACCTCTTTTTCTTTAGCAATCACTTCTTCGGGCACATCTTCCCGCTGTATATATGTAGGATTAAAAGCTGCAATGTGCATTGCTACTTGATGAGCTAATTCTTTGAATTTATCTGTGCGGGCAACGAAATCAGTTTCGCAATTGATTTTTAACAATACGCCAACTCTTCCAGCACCATGAATGTATGCTTCTACTAATCCTTCAGATGCGACACGATCTTGTTTTTTCGCTGCAACTTTTTGTCCTCTCTTTCGTAAAATCTCTACAGCCTTTTCATAATCATCATTGGCTTCTTCTAAAGCCTTCTTAGCATCTAAAATGCCCGCTCCAGTTTGAGATCTTAATTGTTGAATAAGTTCAGTATTAACTGCCATATTATTTTAATTTGAATATTTTATTTAGATTCAGCTGCTGGTTCAGTAGCTTTTACTTCTGCTTTAGGAGTACTCTCAGCTTCTGTTTGCTGAGTAGTTTTTGTAACTGGTTCAATTTTTTTATTTGCCACTGATATTTCAGTAGTTGCAGGAACAATTGGATTTTCGGCAAGTCTTTTTGCACCACGCTGGATAGCTTCACTAATCAACGACAAAATATAAACAATTGATTTAATCCCATCATCGTTCGCAGGAATTGGATAAGTAATTTTTAATGGATTTGCATTTGTATCTGCAATTGCAAAAACTGGAATTTTCATATAATTTGCTTCCCGTACAGCAGTGCTTTCTTTACCACAATCAACTACAAATATTGCATCAGGAAGTTTATCCATATTTTCAATTCCACCTACCAACTTCTCTAACTTTTTAATTTCTCTTTCCATCACCAACCGCTCTTTCTTGTTATATCTCTTTTCCCATTCACCACCATCACGACCTTCTTTTAGAGTCGTCAATTTTTTCATTAAACCACTTACACTATGATAATTTGTAAATAAACCACCAATCCATCTTTCAATAATGTATGGCATCTCTAATTTCTCTGCTGTTTCCTTCACAGCTTTTTGAGCTTGACGCTTAGTTCCAAGAAACAAAATTTTCTTTCCTTGGGCAGTTAAATTTTCAAAAATCGGTAAGATTTTATCTAACTGCAGTTTAGTTTGTTCTAGATCGATTATAGAAATATTATTTCTTGCTCCAAAAATAAAACGATCCATCTTCGGGTGCTTTTTAGCAGACTTATGCCCAAAGTGGACTCCTGATTGAAGCATTTCGATCAACGAAATGTCTGGTTTTGTCATATGTTTTGTTCTTATCTTCTACCCTTACAATCCTTGGGATCCCGCACAATTTCGTGGGGACAGAGCCCTTGGATAGGCTGTCTATTTAACTGCTGTGAGCTAATTAGACGTAAAAGTATGACTGATTAAATACCTACGAAATTCTACCAGATATCACAGATAATGCAAGGCTTTCTCGACTATGCTATACTGTTTCAGTTATGAAAAAAACTACCCTACTATTACTAGCTATTAGTCTTCCCCTATTATTTACAGGGTGTATCGATAATATTAGCGAAACTATCAACCAAGGAAAACAAGCCACAGAAGCATTTAAAACCATAAATACAGCATTAACTACTCAGGGTCATCACACAGTGATAGTACCCGGCTATGGCGCTCCAGTTAATGGCAATCCTAGCTATGAAGCATATATTAATGAAGTAATTGATTTTGTTCGAGATGAAGACAATTCAGTTGATTCTTTGGTGTTTACTGGTAGCTATTCCAGCTTAGAAGATACCTCTGAGGCTGAATCAATGAATCAGTACTTCAACAGTAAAGTGATACTAAATGACATCCAAGACAAAGGCATTACAGTTATTAAAGAAGAATGTGCGATTGTATCATGGCAAAATATATCAAACAGCAAAGATAAGCTAATAGAATATGGTATTGCACCGGATAAAGTAACAATATTTGGAGAAATTAGCCGAAAAGATAAATTAGAATCTTTAGCAACCTATAAGTTCAATGAGGATCAATCAGCGGATAGCCTCCACTATACATCTGTAGAGTTTGTCGGCCACGATTTTGGTGCATCTCTAGGTACAAAAGAAGAAAAAAGTGCTAAATTTGCTGCTGAAATCGCTGGTGCATATGATACAGAATTAGGAAATGAACTCTTAAATATGCGGATAACTAAATGGTCTGAAGAATTTGGCTATGATGTGGCAAAAAATATAGTTAAAAAGGGCTGTACCGAATTCACAGGATTCCAATAAATAGCCTTGACTTAATTATCTTAACTTGTTACTCTATTTCGGTATGAAAAAAGATATCCATCCAGAACAACATCCAGTAATTTTTCTAGATTCTTCTAATGGAAGTGAATATAGAACAATGTCTACCGCAAAATCCGAAGAAACGAAGGAAATTGACGGTATTACTTATTTTGTTATTAAAGTTGAAGTTACTTCTTCATCTCATCCTTTTTACACTGGTAAACAACGCTTTGTTGATACTACTGGTCAAGTAGAAAAATTCCAAAAGAGAGCGGAAAAGATAGAAATTGCAAAAGCAAAAGCTGGAACCAAATCCAAAAAATCCAAACAAGCATCAAAGGATACCAAGAAAGCTGCCAAAGACGCATTGAAGGCTGCATCTCAAGGTTAACTGAACATCATAAACTAATAAACCCTTTGTTTTAATACATGGGGTTTATTGTATATATATGAATCAAATCCAAAAGAAAATTGACGACCTAAAAAACCGTTTCGCTGAAATTCAACAGGATCTCCAAAATCCTGATATTATTAGTGATCAAAATAAATATCGCCTACTCTCTTTAGAATTTGATGAACTAAAAGACAAGATAGCATTATTCGATGAATACATTGCGATTACAGATGCTCTAGAAGAAGCTCAAGGAATGATTGAAAATGAAAAAGATGCTGAAATGCTAGAATTAGCAAACAGCGAAGTTGAACGATTACAAAAAGAACAAGATGAATTTGAGACAAAAATCAGATTAGCCTTAATTCCTCAAGATCCCCTAGACAAAAAAAATATTATTATAGAAATCCGAGCTGGCGCTGGTGGTGATGAATCAGCTCTATTTGCAGCAGATCTATTTCGCATGTATTCCAGATATGCTGAACGTAATAAATGGAAAGTGGAATTAATGAGTACCAGCAGAATTGGCATTGGCGGATTTAAAGAAGTAATATTTGAAATCATTGGTAATAATGTTTACTCCGATTTTAAATATGAATCTGGAGTACATCGTGTTCAACGAGTTCCAGAAACAGAAAAATCTGGCCGAGTACATACATCCACAGCTACTGTTGCTGTATTGCCCGCGGCTGATGATGTTGAAATTGTAGTTGATCCTAATGAATTACGTATTGATGTATTTCGAGCTAGTGGTAATGGTGGCCAAAGCGTAAACACAACCGACTCCGCTGTTCGCATTACTCATATACCAACTGGATTAGTTGTTACCTGCCAAGATGAAAAATCTCAACATAAAAATAAAGCTAAAGCATTGAAAGTACTCCAAACCAGATTGCTAGCCCAAAAAATTGATGCTGACAGAAAAGAAGCCACCGATGCTCGCCGTTCTCAAATCGGTACTGGTGACAGATCAGAAAAAATTCGAACATACAATGTTCCCCAAGATAGAATTACTGATCACAGAATCAAAGAAAGCTGGAATAACATTGCTAATATATTAGATGGAGACATTGGTCCATTAATCACAACCTTGCGTGAAGTAGATTATCGAGAACTATTAAAAAATCTGTGACCATTGGAGACATAATTCACGACAAACTACCTGGAAAGGCTTCTCAAAAAAAGCTGACGTTCCTAGATTCTGATGTACTACTAGAATTTGTTACTAATCAACCACGAGAATACTTATATAGTTACCCCGAGAAAGAATTAACAGCAGCTGAAGAAAAACATTTCTTAAATCTCCGTCAGCGTAGATTAGCAGGAGAGCCCATTGCCTACTTAACTGGCACCAAGGAATTTTATGATCTTGATTTTATTGTAAATAAAGATGTTTTGATTCCACGTCCTGATACTGAATTATTAGTTGATGCCGTGTTAAATTATCTAACTGATACAAAAGCCCAAAAATCTATGATTGCTGATATAGGTACAGGGTCAGGAAATATCGCTATAGCTGTTAAAAAGAATTATCCCAACTGTAATATGATTGCAACGGATGTTTCAAAAACTGCCTTAGCTGTTGCTAAAAAAAATGCTAGCAATAATAAAGTAAAAATTAAATTCTACCCTGGTGATGTACTAGCTGCACTACCTACTTCACTATTAAACAGCTTAGATGTAATTTGTTTTAATGCACCTTACCTAACAAAAACTGAAGCAAAAAAACACAACCTTGCCCATGAACCACAAGTTGCTCTTACACCTACAGGAGAACCCACTGAACTTATTGAAAGACTCCTGGTAAATGCAGAAAAATATCTCACAACAGATGGAATCATTTTCTTAGAAATAGGACACCTCCAAGCTGATCAGGTAACTAAACTTTGTTACAAATATTTTCCAGCTGCACAAGTATCCATCACCCAAGATCTAGGTAATTTTGATAGGTTAATTACCTGTAAAATATAGTCTTTTTACTAACTAGTTAACTTTAATCTCCAATGCCTACCCTTTACAAAAGGCGTTTTTTTTGGTACAATAATGATTAATTATGGCTAATGAGCCCCAACAAAAAACAAAACCAATAAGCGATAAGCAGGTATTACTGATTCGTTTTCCTTTAGTTTCCATTGAAGACCATATTGGTAAGTTTGAACAGTTATTCCATAACTTCTATTATCTGCTAAAACAAGAACCCGAAACATCTAAAAGAATTAGTTTAGAAGTTGTTTGTATACTCAACAAAATCAATTTTTATATTACTGCTCCAAAAGCAAATGCCAACACCATAAAAAATATGATGTACTCTGTGTTCCCTGATGTAGAAATTGTGATGGTCGATCGCTTTGAAGACATTGATAAAATACCCAGCCATGCTTTGGGATATAACATGAATTTGTCACAAAGTGAGAAATACTCATTGCGTACTTACAAAGTAACAGCACCAAACGATCCACTTAGTCCATTTATAAATATTATTTCATCCACCACTCCTCAACAAGGTGTGATATTTCAGATAGTAATCGATCCCATGGAAGAAGAGCTTGAAAGTGGTGAAAGTGGATTGTTTTACGGAGCCAGCAAACGCAGTGGTGAATCTATTGAACTACCAAAATTCTCCTCCACTATGCGCATGATGTATTTCTTTCCTAAAGAACAAGAACAATCTGCCTTAGCACATATTAGTGAAGTTCAGCGAGCATTTCATGAATTTTCTGCAGAAAAAACTCGTATTATCTTTACCCAAACTGATAACATACAACAATTTACAAAAGAACTATTTTCTCGCACAGCTGGAAAGCAAGTAATACTTACTCAAGAAGAAATTGCTTCCTTGTTTCATATTCCAGATCCACGACTAAAGATGCCCGCAATTAACTGGATACTTTCAAAACGGGCACAACCTCCTTTTAATCTACCAACACCGCATAATACAGAAAGTGATAATGCTACATTCTTTGGCTTAACTAATTTCCGTGGCATGAAAACGGAATTTGGAATTAAACGCGAAGATAGACGCCGACATTTATATATAGTTGGAAAATCTGGTTCAGGTAAATCTAAATTATTAGAAACACTTATCATCGACGATATTAGAAAAGGCAAGGGTGTATGTGTAATGGATCCGCATGGAGATTTGATTCAAGATATCATTAGATATGTCCCCGAGCATAAAGTTAAAGATATTATTTATTTCAACGTATCAGATTTAGAATGGCCAATTGCTTTCAATCCCCTTGAGAATGTTTCTAATGATATGAAACAGCAAGTTACTCAAGGACTAATTGAAGTATTTAGGAAATTCTTTGGCGGAGATTGGTCACCAAAAATTGAGCATGTATTCAGGTATACAACTTTAGCCATGCTTGATTATCCAAAGTCAACAATAGCTGGCATGATGAAAATGCTTACTAACCGCAAATTTCGCCAAAAAGTAATTCCGGAAATTAAAGATTCTGTGGTAAAACATTTCTGGGCTAATGAATTTTCTAGCTGGTCTGAAAAATTTGATAATGAAGCCATCTTGCCCTTAGTGAATAAATTAGGACAATTTCTATCTAATCATCTAGTTCGTAATATTGTTGCACAACCAAATAACAAATTTACGTTTGATGATGTGATGAATAATGAAAAAATTCTCTTAATTGAATTATCCAAAGGTAAGCTTGGAGAAGAAAATGCAGCTTTACTGGGAGCCATGTTAATCACCAAGGTTTACCAAACAGCAATGGAGCGAGCCAAACTGCCAGAAGCTGAACGTAAAGAATTTTACTTATATATTGATGAATTCCAGAACTTTGCTACCGAGACATTTGAGAATATTCTATCTGAATCTCGTAAGTATCGCCTACTCTTAACTTTGTCCCATCAATATCTAGCTCAAGTACCGGAGGATATTAAAGGAACTGTATTCGGAAACATTGGTTCAATTATAGCTATGAGAGTTGGCGCAGATGATGGTGCTTACTTAACAAATGAATTCACTCCTATCTTTCAAACTGAAGATTTCATTAATCTGGCAGTACGAGAAATGTTAATTAAGATGAGTGTTGAAGGTCATACCACTCAGCCATTCTCCGCTAGCACTTCGGACGTACCAGAACCAACTGAAAATAATAATGCTCAGGCAATTATCGATTATAGCCGTCAAAATTATGGAACTCCCATTGCTGAAATTGAAAAGTTAATGGCCGAAGTATATAACGAAGAAGAAAATACCCATAAAACTGGAGGCGAAGAACAATTCGAAGCCCCGATAGTTTAACTGTATGCGCTAATATACGGAGAAATTGTAGCACTCACTACAATATATAATTTCATCTCTACCTGAGAGATATGAAGTTTCAAATTTAGTTTCACACCTGCCCGGCAACTGCTGGCCTTGTTTTTTATGACCATGATCTTTTTCTTCACACATACATTGCCTATTTTCTAACTGCCATGGATTGTGCCATTTTCTACGTTCAGCAAATCTACAGGAATAACACATTCTTGGTAAAGGAATATTAAGCTGTCTATAAAAATCTAGCTCCTGTTTTACAATTCTAAAAGCTTTACTACATTCCACACAAGCAATAGCAGATTTAATAATATCATCCTTTACTTCTTTAATAGTTTCAGACAACTCATCCGCTGGAATAACATTATCAGGCGTAATTACTTCCGGATCAAACCAATTCCATCCTTGATTGATAATTTCCTCTTTACTCAACGGAAACCAATGTTGAGCATTAGTTTCATTATATGCAAAGAAACTATCCTCATTGGGAAAGAATTCGCCCCATTCACCTGTTTCCATCATATGATCCTTAATCTTTGTGATCATGCTCTGATATTCTTCAGCTGAATATTTTTTATTGAAAATTACATACTCACCCTTCCTAATTCCAGAACTACCAAATACATATTTACTATTCATTACTGTGTGAGAATACATAATATCGTTACCACCATAACAGCCATACGTACACATGGCATACCGTGGCATAGGGAATGTTTCGATATTTTGATAACCCTCCTCGCCTTCTCCACCAAACTCACAATCCATAGAATCTTTCATATCGATCATATTGCGCACATGTCTGCAATTATCAGAATCGCTCAAATCAAAACACTCAAAACAATTACGCACGTCCCGCAAGTAATCACCGGAAGACGTTTCAATTCTTCCTAGCTGATTTCTGTAATGATGAATAGCGTCTGTCTTCAATATTTTTTTAAATTTTTGTAAAGCAGCCATTCTACCACTGTAAGTATCCAAAGCTAATTCTTTTAATTTCTGTTCATACTCTTCTTTTGAGTACTGTTTATTTAAAATATTATATTGCTTGTTACGAAGATTTGTACTGAGTACACAATTTTGAATTCCTCTACAATCATAACAAAAAAAACTATCTGTAGCTGAGAAGCATTTTAATAAATACTGACTGTTATATAATCTAGCCCCAAAGAAACTTTCATATGTTTGTTCTGAATTATGCTGATTCAAACAATCAACGCATTCTCGACAATGCTCCAGCCAATTTGAATACATGCTGTTTTCATTGTAATCCGCAGTAAATATCAAATAGCAATTCCTGTTATTAGAAACACAATGCGTATAAGCACTATTATCGCTTTTCATGTCCAGCAGATTTAACTGTGGAACCTTGCGGATGAATTCTTTATATTGGTCAAAAAATGGTCTACTGAAATCATAATCCTGAGCATAATCATACGGTTCCCACTTATCACTCCACCAACAATCACGACAGTACACGGTTAAGTCTTTATCTAAACTATACTGAGAAATAATATTTTGTTTACACAAACCACACGTACCGGCATATAGATTATTTTCATTACGATAAGATAATCGCCGTTGACTCCTACAATCTGGACAAAGCTGAGGTTCTGGAATTTCAAATTTCTGATAAAATTCTTTATCCTCCTTATAAATAGTAAAATTGTTATTGCACTGCTTACAATTCATGAAATATCATTAATTTTCAATGTCATCATCTGATTTCATAATCCACGTACCACGATCACGATTTCGATTTGCTTCATCTGGATCACGCCACCTCTCCTCATATCTTTTTTGCTTTTCTGGATCAAAATCAGGATCTGTAGGACTTAACGGTCTTGGCGCCTCTGGACTCTGCCTTTCATCAATCCGATCTCGTTGATATGGTTCGATATCTCTATCCCAATCCGGTTCACTTACATCTTCATCTTCATCATAATCTGTATCCTGCTTAGATTCTAAATTATTTTTAGGAGGTTGTTTTTCTGCCTTTGGTCTTGGTAAAGTAAATCTTCTATTATTTTCCATAAATGCAAAATTACTATTTGACTAAATTAAGTAAAGTAGATTTATAACTTAAATCATCTGGCAAAATCTCTATCAACTTACTCAACTCTCCTCCAGAAGCTATAATGGTAGATAATTTATTAGCATCAAAACCTGATAATTCACTAATAGTAGTTACTAAGCCCTGCTGGGATATTGCGAGATTTGTTTGCGATCCATAGAATGTCTCATACTCTTCCGCCACCATGTTAATGATGAATTCAGCTTGCTCTTGAGCTGTTAAATCAGCGGTCATTTCCTGCATAATAAAATCCATATCGAACGAAGTTACTGCATGATAATCTTCAAACTCTCTTAATGTATCTGCTGCTCCAGGCACAGTCTGATCAACTGTTTTTAAAAACCTCTCTAAGCCTTCTATACCTTCATTAGTTTGAATATATGCAACTTGCTCGTAATCCATTTGTAACTGCGATGCTAAATAATATGCATGCTCTAAACTAGGCTCACCGTTTTTATCATATATCGACCAAGTTTCTAAATTCGGTGGACCATGTAACTTAATAGTTTCTTCATAATGTAATTCCAAGGTAGTTTGTGGATCTTCTCCTACGTGCTCATAAATAACTTCGCTTTCCTCGCTCTCTACAATCATGTTATCAACAGTATTTTCCTCCTGCTTTTCTACATTAGTTACATAAACAATGCTACAGCCAGCCATTAATGTAACTACAATAACCAAACTTAATACACTGATTGTTTTCATTTCTTTTTTACTATAGGTTTAATTGATTTTGTGGGACTAAACTTATGAATTGCTAGCCAATATATAAACGTACCACCAAATAATAATATATAAGCAAGAACCAACAATAATGTAATAGGAATAGAACGCTGGTGACTAGTAATTGATAAATCTGTTAATCTATGTGGTTCTCCTAATTGCATATCAGCCATAGCCTGTGCTGACAAACGAAAATCTGCCTTTGGTAGCAAGTTTACCGGAATTTCTGCACTCCAATTTCCAGATTCTTCTGCTTCAATTACTCTTAATGGTTGATCATCGCATAGTGTAATTGCCATATCTGTTCCAGCAGGAGCAACACCGTTTAATATTACTGTATCGGTTTGTTTAACAACTATAGAAGTACCGCCAGTAGCCATTTGATCATTAACCGTCGATAACACAATGCCTTCTTGCGGATCCAATATCATTGCATTAATGTCGTAACTGTATGACGATTGAAAATATAATACCGATGCTAAAGCAAGCATGCTAAATAATCCGCATCCAGCAGCAATCCACACCAAACCTTTATGTTTTACCTCTGGTCTGGCAATCCTCTGCTTAATAACAGCCATCACATAGATAATTAAGTTCAATAAGATGCCACCACCAAATAATGATATCGCTCCTATTAATGATGTCCTGGAAAGAGCAGAAGGTTCATCCACTACAACTCTAGCAACTTCCACTTGCTCTGAAAGTACTCCATCTTTTTCTGCAGTTGCAAAGATCACATTTTCTCCTGGTAATAACAATTCTTCTGGAATGGTCATCACCCATTGTCCTTGCGCATCTGTT
>JAUYKW010000015.1 GCA_030698395.1 bacterium | reverse complement strand
CCTCACTTTTGTACATATCTTTTGCTGTATGCGCAACGGTTATTACACCAACAACATTATCACCAATAACCAATGGGATATTAAAAAAAGACTCTAAAGGATCCATGGACTCCTCATCAATAATAGTACCAGAGAATGTTTCAGAAATTTTATCCTGTGAAAATTCAGTATTCAATAACGCAGATAAAGACAATAACATATTTTTTCTTAAAGTGTTGATGAATTTTTGTGATACCGAATCTTCTAAATGTATATTTAATAACACACCATCAGGTTCAACAATCATATATGAAACAGTCTTGAACTCTATGAACTTACTTAGAGAGCCAATGATAACATCACTAATTTTCTTTACATCAAAAGTATAACCAATCCTCTCACTAAGTTGTCGTAAAACAGACAATTCGTAAACACGATGATTATATTCTATTTCTTGCTTATCTATTGCTAATTTGTATTGATTAATTTTCCAGTAACTAAAACCAGCTAAAGCTAACAATGCACCACTTAATAATAGAATTGCAACTACTGACATTTTATATCTTTCGAACTATTAACAAATTATTTATTTTTGCGATGGTGATAATACTTTCACAGTTTTATAAAAACCTACTGCGAATAACACAACGAACACCAACTCTAAAATATCTTTCAAACCACCTACATGAACTAAGCTAGCACCTTTTAACGCACCAACTGCTTCAACTAGAGCAAATGCAACAGCACTCATCGCAAAGATATTCCAAATTTTTTCTAAATGTCCACCCTTGGTGAGTTTTGCTAACTGCAAAGCAAATACAACAGCTGTAATGGAAATTAACATATTAAATATTTCAATGCCAAACTCTAAACTCTCTGGCATTAATTCTACGTCTACCGCATATCCTTCTGAGGCAAAAACTAATGATGGAATAATTAATGCTAGTGATGAGAGAACGATAATTTTCTTTTTCATAATACAAAAAAATCTAATACTAAATTAACTCTTTATTTCGATTGATGGATACTTATCGAACATCGGACTAAGTATGTTTTTTACAATTTGTCCTGATAACGAAATGTATTTATCTACAAGTTCATTAACAACTTGGCTGGCATCACCGGAAATACCTTCCACTTTATTGTCTGCAGAAATTGTTAATCCTTGCACCTCTCGGGCTTTTACATAAGCAATATCTGGACCCAAGATCACAGCTTGGTTGTTTATAATTTCTTTAATTAGTGCCAAATGTTGGCTTTCGTCACCCATGTTATTAAAGATTACTTATTAATATTTTAATTATACCATAAATTGTGGTATGTGTCGATTGTATTTTTTATAACTTTTTAATATTTCAAGTTTTATTTGCGATTGAGTATTGCAGATATTTAAGTTACACTCTAAATAATAATAAACATAATACTCTTGTACTCGTAATGAATAAACATAAACTGTCAATACTTATAACTGCATTCGCAATAATGTTGCCGATTACTACTAATGCTAGTTTGTTTGATAATGTTAGAGGTAAAATTGTGTTGCAAGTTGAACAAAATGGTGAAGCTTGGTATGTAGATCCCTCCATTGATAGACGTTACTATCTAGGCAGACCAGATGATGCTTTTGATATTATGCGGGAACGTAGCCTAGGAATTACTAATGCAGATTTAGCTCGTATCCCTCAAGATGGAGAGCCTTGGAATGCTAACGCAGATTTTATGAGCAGGATACAAGGTAAAATATTATTACAAGTAGAAGAAAACGGCGAAGCCTGGTATGTGTATCCAGTAAATGGCAGACGCTATTATTTAGGCAGACCTGATGATGCATTTGATATTATGCGTAACCTTGGCTTAGGAATCACTGATGCTGACTTAGGAAATATTGCAATAGCGAACAGCTTAACTGACACAGCAGGTTCTACTGAATACAGTAACTACACAGTCAACACAGAAAGAGGAGGCTTTGCAATTCATTTAGTAACAATGCCAAGAAGCTCAACTACTTTTATTACAGATACAGGTAATGAATCTGATTGTGGTAATAATTGTTCGGCCAAAAGCTTGAACGACTATGTTGCTGAACATAATGGTATTGCTGGTATTCATGGTACCTACTTTTGTCCGCCAGATTATGCATCATGTAGCGGTCAAACATATTCATTTTTACCTCCTGTCTTTAACACTAATGCAAATGTAATGATAAATGAAAGCAAGCTACCATTTCATAGTGGCCCCCTTTTAGTTGTAACAACCGATGGTGAGTATCACTACTTTCATCGTTCGTATGATTTTGGATATACCGTAGCAGACTGGGAAGCAAAAAACGGCAAGCAAGTACAAGCTGCCATTGCAAATTATCCTTCCTTAATTGAAAACGGAGAAATTGTAGTACATTCTGAATCTGTAGATTCCAAACAACAAACTAAAGGTGCACGTGGTGGTATTGGCTATAATGATGATTCAATATTTTTAGTACTCGCCTCTTCTGCTAGCGTAGATGATATGGCTTATATCTTTAAAGCACTAAATGCTTCTTATGCGATGAATTTAGATGGTGGCGGTAGCACTGCTTTATATGCTGAAGGTGGATATAAAGTAGGGCCTGGTAGATTATTACCAAATGCAATTGTGTTTAAATAAACGCATACAACTTTATTCTCATCTTTAAATACGGCCTAACAGATCTAAAGGATGAAAAATCTATTTAGTTTGCTTTGAAGCTAAATTAGGATCCCCCACTGCAAAAGCAACCAATACCAAAAGGATCATTAATCCTAATGTCGTGGGTTTAATTGAGTGTAACAATATTGTGTTCAATCCATGACCATAAAAAACCAGCCATAAAGATAAGCCAATAGATATATTGTAAATAACATGCTTATAAATAGGCTTTTTCCAAAGTAGGAACAAATATACTGGAATTGTCCAAATTAAATAGTGCAATAAAACTATTTTAGAAAATACCAAAAACATAACCATATATACGCTGTAAGTAATTATAGCGTAATGTGTGGCAGTTTCTTTCGTAACTTTTTTACTTATATAAATTGTAAAAGCAATTAATGTTACAGCCATACCAAGAGTAAATATTATCTGCAAGATATTTGTTAAATCAATAAATTGCTCTTTAGTAAAACCGAATTGCTCGAAATATCCCGCATGAACAATTCCTCTGTAAGTTCCATATATAGATTTACTAGCATGCTTAACTGCAATTTCGCCACCTGCAATTTTGGGAAATCGTTCAGAAATAAAAAACCACCAATCTTCAAATTTAAACCATTTAAAAGTCACCCAGAAAATAACCAAAGACGTCAACATTAAACTAACCAAAGCTAACCACTTCTTATGTAACAATAAAGGTAGAGCAAACATCACAGGAAATATTTTCGTCATCATTGCAATAGCTAAAACTCCCCCGCTAAGAAGTTGTCTATTTTTTGAAAAGAACAATACAAACAACATTAGCAAAAACCAAATCACAACATTAATTTGTCCGGTAGCAAATTGTGATATCACTGGATGTGAAAAAGTTACTGCTAGCAAAACTATACTGTAGCGAAATTTATACCACCGCCGATCTTTCAATAAAAATAGAATCATAAATAAATACGTTAATACAAATAGAACTGCATTTGAAGTTGCCCAATATTTACCAACATCATCTAGCGAAAACTTTGCCAGTGGAGCAAAGAATATTGCTGCTGATGGTGGATACAAAAAATGTTTACCTGTTCCAACTGGATGATAACGTTCTATCAGAGGTTGAAATAATTTCTGGTTATAAATATGATGCGAACTGAAATATGATGAACCAGTTATTGTTGTTCCGGCAACATAGAAAACAGTTAAATCTATATGGCCATAATGCTTTATTGCTTCTGGACCATAATGCTTTTCATAACCATTTACATACACAAACAATACAATTACAACTATGGCAACTACAACCTGAATTATCCTGATGACACTTTGTTTCATTAAATTATCATAACACATCTTAAACTCTTCGATTACACTACACATAAAATTCTTCTGCATACTGTAATCGAGTGGAACAGGTCTCGATCCTCCTAAGGTTGAATGAAATTCACTACTGTTCCAGACCTTGCGGTCGATAGTGAATTGTTACTAACTACATGTCGTGCCGATGTCCTCCGTTGGAGTCGATGTCTTCCAGTGCCGTGATGATGAACAACACCGCTTCATCCGGTGTGTCCGCATACGCAAACAGATCGCGATCACGTGGTGAGATGGTTCCCCAGTCGATCAGTGTGTCGATGCTGAAGGCATTGTTCCAGAACTCCCGCCCATAGAGCAGAGTCGGAACCGGCTTGGTGACGATGCCAGTCTGGCGCAGCGTGATCAGCTCGAAAAGCTCGTCGAACGTTCCGAAGCCACCAGGCATGGCGATCATGGCCTTCATCACATAGGTCATCCAGAACTTCCTCAGCATGAAGTAATGGAATTCCATGGCCAGCTTCTCGGGCACGAAGCCATTGACGCCAGGTTCGAAGGGTAGGGAAATTCCCATGCCCACAGAGCGACCTTGCGGAACCAGACTAGCTCCACGGTTGCCGGCTTCCATGAATCCAGGTCCGCCTCCGGTGCAGATGAGGTACCTGCCACCGCACTTGGTCATAGACCATTCGGTGAGTCGACGGGAGATCTCGACCGCGTCGTCGTAGTAGCGTCCCAGCCGCATGAGTTGATTGGCTCTGGTCAGCGCTGCGATCTGATCCTGTGTCGCGCTGATGCCAGCATCGTGTACCATGCGCTCAGCCACTTCCAGCTGTGCCTGAGCCTTGGCCAACGGAATAGCCCGCGCCGAGCCCCAGATGACGATGGTGTCGGTGACACCCTGCTCCCGAAACAGCCGTTGCGGCCCCAGGTACTCCGCCATCATGCGCACGAGACGCGCATCCGTGGAATCCATGAAGTCACCATCCTCTGCCTTTCCCCCATTGTGGTAGAACCGCTTTGGGTGTTGTACGGCGGGGTCATCCTTTGCCATCAAAGCCTCCAGGCTATGTTTGCACTAATTGCTCACACATTTAAGAGCATTTATACTAAAAAGTCAAAGCAAAATAGGACATTGTTGCACTAGTTTATAGGGATTAAATATGTAAGCAATCGCTCTATATACAATATTGTTATTAACATGCATAGTTTAACTCGAAATATGCAATTATGCTCAAAAAAGCTTAATTCTATACACTTATATTCACTTCTATTCAACTATAAGCCACAAGTTATGGTAATAAACCATTGACTTTTGCACCTATATCTGTATAATTGCAATTAGTAGATTCAATTGAAAAGTAGTCGACCTCAATAAATCTAAAAAATAATTTAGTTAAGCAAAACAACTTTATGACAGGAACCATTAAAACCCTTACAGAAAAGGGATTTGGATTCATTACTGCTGAAGGACAAGAAAAGGAAATTTTCTTTCATTCATCTGCACTAGTTGACGTGTCTTATGACGAGCTCAACGTTGGTGATTCTGTTTCTTTCGAAACTGAAGATTCTGAAAAAGGTCCACGCGCTGTAAATGTACAGCTAGCGTAATTGATTTTTTTAAAATCAAACAAAAACCGTCCCCTTTAGGGGGCGGTTTTTTTGTTTATCTAGAAACAATTTATTTATTATTCCTTTGAGTGACAATCCTTAGCTTCCTTCTCTGAACCACATGCACATTCCGCAATCACACTTTGATCCGTGAGCCATAATATTTCTCTATCTAATTATCTACTACTTACGGCAGTAGCATTCTTTGGTCGTATCAATAAATGCATACTTATAATATGGTGTATTTTTTGTTTTTATTGTATGCTTTTCAAATGAAGAAAAGCATTGCCCACGTCAACTATCTTTCCCCAGAAAGATATGAATCATTAGTCAACTATCCCAAATTAAAACATTTTGGTCACATTGTAATTCGAGATAGCCGACTGCGTAAACCACATCACACTCCAAATAAAAACGTCCCTCTAATTAAATGTGATTTTTCTTCCAATCAATCTGTTGCACATGCTTTACGTGACATTAAAGAATCAGTAGTAGCTCTTAGTGCAACCGGTGAAAATAATCTTCGATATTATAAACAACTTATTCCACATTTACCTTATATAAATACGCCAACAGAATCATCGATTGAATGGTCTACAAATAAGGTAATGATGCGACAAAAACTTAGACGATATAATAAACGCATCGCCCCTCGCTTTCGTGTTGTTACTGATACAAGCGAAGAGACCATCAGAAAAATTGCACTACATGTTGGATTCCCTCTCGTCATTAAACCAGCAGGTTTAGCAGCTAGCATACTTGTTTCGATATGTTTTTATGAAGAAGAACTTACTAAGCAACTAAATCGAACAATTAAACAAATTAAACAAATCTATAAAAAACACGGAATACGTGAGGAACCACAAATTCTAGTAGAACAATTCATGGAAGGTGAAATGTTTTCTATAGACTCATACGTAGACTCATTTGGTACAACTTACCACTGCCCAATCGTACATGTGAAAACTGGTAGGCAAATTGGATTTGATGATTTCTTTGGATATCAACGAACAACCCCAGTTAAGCTAAATGTGCTCTCCCGTGATTCAGCTAAACAAACAACAGATGATGCCATATATGCTCTTAATCTTCGCTCTACTACTGTCCATACAGAATTAATGCGTACTGAAGACGGCTGGAAGATCATTGAACTATCTCCAAGAATAGGAGGTTTTCGCCATCAGATGTATGAATTAGGGTTTAATATGAATCATTCAGCTAATGATATTCTGATTCGATTAAATAAAAAACCAGTCTTGCCAAAGCGCCGCCAACAATACGTAGCTGTACTACAATTGTTTGCTCGCCGCGAAGGAAAAATCTTAAAAATAGAAGGTCTGCAATCAATTACTAAACTTAAATCTTTTCGAACTATCGAGAAGAATCTTTTTAAAGGAGATATGGCTCGTTTTGCAAAACACGGAGGAAAGAGTGTGTTAAATGTCATATTAGCAAATTCAGAACGACCTCAGCTATTAGCAGATATCCGACGCCTTGAACTACTACTGAATATTAAAACTCAATAGCTTTATCCCCTGACTATTTTTTATCTACTTTTAAGAATTTTGAATTAATTGCCACGATAATTGTACTCAAAGACATAAAGGCTGCGCCGATAGCTGGAGAAAGTAGTATACCCCAAGCATACAAAGCACCAGCTGCTAATGGTATAGCTATTACATTATAACCAGTAGCCCAAAATAAATTCTGTACCATTTTTTTATAAGTAGCCTTACCAAACAATATCAAAGAAGTTACATCCTTCGGATTACTATTAACCAATATAATATCTGCTGTTTCTGCTGCTACATCTGTACCTGAACCAATTGCTATTCCAACATCGGCTTGAGCCAATGCCGGAGCATCATTAATGCCATCTCCTGTCATAGCTACGAATTCACCTTGAGCTTGGAGTTCCTTTATTTTTTCTTGTTTTTCATGAGGTAACACTTCCGCAAAGAAACCGTCCAACTCTAATTCTTCAGCAACTTGCTTGGCAATCTCTTTATTATCTCCAGTTAACATCCAACATTTTATTCCCAATTCCTTAAGTTGGTTGATAGCTGTATATGACTCTTCCCTGATAACATCAGCTAAACTAATAACTCCGATTAAACTAGAATCCTGAAGAATGAAAATATTTGTTGCCACTGCATTTAAATCCATACCTTCTGGCAGATTGATGTTATTTCTGGATAAATGACTAGGACTAACAACTTTAAACTCTGTGCCATCTATCTTTCCTGCAATACCTTCACCTTTTAGAACTTTAAAATCCTGAACCTGCAAATCAGATAAATTGTTTTTTTGAGCTTCGTTGATGATACCTTTGGCGATGGGATGTTCGGATTGTTTTTCTAATGAATAAGCAATTTGTAAAAGTTTATTATTGTCGTATTGATCGTTCAAAACTATGATGTCTGTTACACCAAAATTACCCATAGTTAAAGTTCCTGTTTTATCAAAAATTATCGTACTTATTTTTCTAGAATTTTCAAATGCTGTTCTATTTCTAATTAACAAACCATTCTTAGCAGACAAAGCAGTAGAAACTGCCACAACTAACGGGATAGCCAAGCCTAAAGCATGAGGGCACGTGATTACCATAACTGTGGCCATTCTTTCAATAGCGAACGCAAAACTCTGGCCTAATAAAAGCCAGATGATAAAAGTTAAAACACCGATACTTATAGAAACAATTGTTAGAACTAACGCCGCTCTATCAGCTAATCTTTGCGTTTTAGATTTTGCGGCTTGAGCCTGCTTAACTAAATTAATTACTTTAGCTAAATAGGAATCCTCTCCAGTGCTAGTTATTGAAATTTCCAAAACATCATCACCATTAATGGAACCACCAATTACCTTATCTCCTACTCTCTTTTTTGTCGGTTTAGATTCACCTGTGAGCATTGATTCATTCGCATATCCTTCACCCTTCGCAATAACTCCATCAGCGGGAACTTTTTCTCCTGCTTTTACTAAAACTAAATCATCTTTCTTTAAGTCAGTAATTTTTACATCTATTATTTTGCCATCTTTAATTACATGAGCTTCTTGTGGCATTAATTTAGCTAGCTCCTCTAAGGCTCTAGATGCCCCTAAGATTGAGCGCATTTCTAACCAATGACCTAGTAGCATTACATCAATTAACGTAGCTAGCTCCCAAAAAAAGAACTTCCCTTCTAAACCAAATACTACAGCTGAACTATAAAAAAATGCTACAGAAATAGCCAAGGCAACTAGTGTCATCATGCCTGGCTGTTTTTTCTTTAATTCTTCTACAATACCTTTTAAAAATGGCCAGCCACCATAAAAGAAAATAAAAGCAGACAGAGCAAATAAAATATATTTATCACCTGCAAAACTAATTTCTAGATTTAAGAAATCTTGAATTAGAGGTGACAGAAATAAAATTGGAAAAGTTACAATTAAAGAAACGAAGAATCTTTTCTTATAATCCTTTATCATCATCTGGTGATGCTGACCATGATCTGTGCCACTCGTAGCTTTATGTTCCTTATGATCTTTATGCTCAGAAACCTCAGGTTCGTGATGATCGTGATGTTTAGGCATTTCTTTTGGAGAGCTGTCTGGCTGATCAGAATGATGTTGATGTTCCATATGGCTATGTGTTCTTCACTTAAAAGCTAAAGATTGCCTTCATTCTACCATTATTCCACGAATACATAAAAAACGCCTATATAGCGCTATTTATTGTTATTATCGATTACTCTATTTACATCACTTAGATATAAACACAGTAATCGAGTGGAACAGGACTTGATCCTCCTATATGTGTGAAGTATTACTATCGAAGTATTTTTTAAGTGAATTTAGTGTATCCAACCTTCCTCCAAGGCAAATGTATAGATTACTATTATCATTTAAATGCGCTATGGTCAATATACAACAATCACTTGCTATTTATATGGGTTATCACTACAATTGGATATACAATATTATCTATTAGAAATAAAACACTTTTATGGGAAATTTTAATCGCGGTGGAGATAGCAGAGGCGGAGACACTAGAGGCGGAGGTAGAGGTAACTCAGGATCACGCGGTAGCAGTGGTGGTAGCGGAAGCTACGGTGGTCGAAGAGATTCTAGAGATGACAAACCAATGTATCCAGCAGTTTGTGCCGAATGCAACCAAAATTGCCAAGTTCCTTTTAAACCTACTGGAAACAAACCAGTTCTTTGCAGAGATTGTTTTAGTAACGAACAGCCAGGTGGCGGACGTGGAGGTAATGACAGATCTCGAGGTGGAGACAGACGAAATGATCGCCGTGGTTCAGATAGATCTCGCGGATCAATGAGCGACGGACGCAGTGAACACTATGAACTTGAATTTGAAAAGCTTAACAACAAATTAGATAAAATCTTAAGACGTTTAACACCTGTACATACACGAGACGGTATTAAAGAATCAGATGAAGAAGAGTCCGAAGAACCAGAAGATCAAGACAACCAATAAATAAAACATGCGCTTACCAAATCGAAAACCTGGAAAATATACTTTCCCTACTTTCGATCCGCACATAACTCAATCCCAGTTCGATGCGATGCAATCAAAATTGGAGCATCTAAAAAAAGTAGCCCGCCTAAAGGCTATTAAAGAAACAAATCTGTATGCGGAAAATGGAGACTTCTCGGAAAATGCTGAATATCAAATTGCCAAAGAAAGATTGCGTGGCATGAATCGTACGATTGATGAATTAGAATACCAATTACCCAGAGCTATAATTATAGAAAAACCGCCGGAAAATTCCGTTGTCCAAATGGGCCACACAGTTACAGTTAGCACTGCTGACAATAATGAAATTACTTGGAAAATCCTCGGGCCAAAAGAAAGTAATCCTAGCGCAGGAATCATTTCCTATGCATCCCCCATCGGCACTGCACTAATTGGGAAGTCAGTAGCAGATGTTGCTACCGTACAATTAGCTGATAGAACTGTAAAGTATACTATCAAATCTATTACATAGTAAGATGCGAAATTTCGCCACTTAAGGCTGCATACATGGTTAATATGCTTATTGAGATAATTATACAAATGTACACAATAATAGATGTGTCTATTTTCTTCTCCCGTTTACTTAGAAATGGTAATACAATCAAAATTATTCCTACTATCAGCGGACTAAGAACAATCATCTTCATCCCCCAAATATTTTCCAAGCCATAAACCCATAATAAATACCAAGGTGGTTTTGTTATCTCTAATGTACCATATGGTCTTTCCATAAAAGGTGCCGTAGCAGTTAGTGCCAAAACAAAAGTAATCACTGGTTCAAAAAACTGCGGTAACATATTTTTTGCGCCTACCCAAAAATGAGCGTAGGCTTCGTAAGCTTCCTGATCGGAACGTAAAAATGTACCGAACAACATTTCTGTAAAAACCAATGCTAACATCACTAAGCCAATCCAATATGCAATCCGCTTAGACTTATCACTCACTTTTGTAAACAAAATTCTACTCAAATGTACAATCAGTACAACAATAAAGATATCAGACGCCCAAAAATGAACATTGCGAATAAATGATGTAACTGAACCATTTACAATTGCCTTCATGCTATCGTGAGCTAACTCGGGAAATGGCATATACAAAAATGATAATATCATTCCCGTTACAGTTATCAGCACCAACATACTTAAAACCATTCCACCAAGCACAAAACTAGCTTGATGCAAATGTTTGAACAATCTTTTTAAAAATTGATTGTTCACCCGATTGCTAAGGCCAGGCCAAAATACTAAAGCAACAATTATAATTAATATATCTAGTAAAATAACTTTTAATGTTGAGCGAATTTCTTCTCGCGATACAGTTCTGCTATTTAAATGACGTGCTTCTTCAGCGGTAATCCCACCACTCTTTTCATTTACATCAAAACCCTCACCGATTTCAACTGAGGAATGAAAAACTTCTGTTTCACCAGCATGACTTTCTTCAGAATGCGCAAAACTAGCTAATGGCAAAACTATTCCAAGTAAGCATATTACTAAGTATTTTAATTTAATCATTATGTTTTTTCTTCAACGGGGACAATGCATCTTTTTTCATCATCCCCGTTTAACTACTTATACTTAGTTGACGTATTTATCTAATGCTTGAGCTACTGATTCAAATGGCAGTGCTCCTGGTATGGTCTCTAAGATTTTACCTTCACCGTCGACAATAACTGAAAATGGCGTACCTTGACCACCAAGTTTTTGCGCCTCAGCTGAATCAGCTTTTACTACGTCTAAATACTTCTCCGATTCTAAACAATCATCAAACTGTCCACGATCCAACCCAACAGAATCTGCCATGTTGAACAGCTCTTCATCAGCTAAACCATCATTAGATGGTGTTGTGTCAAACAATAAATCCGTATACTCCCAAAACATTTCCTGCTCGCCAGCACACTCCAGCGCCAAGGCTTCTCGTTCAGCTTTTTTGTGTAAGCTCTTTAATGGCAAGTGTTTATAAGCCCAGCGTACTTTACCATCATATTCATCTACTACCTGCGTCATTGTTTCATGGAAACGTTTACAGAATGGACACTCGGTATCTGAATACTCAACTATTGTAATATCTCCATCACCGCTAATATGCGTTAGACCACTTACATCCACGCTACCAGCCGCGACTGGTTGAGTTGGTGCTGTAGGCTGATTTACAGTATCAGCAACTGCAGTTGTACCACTTTTTGTTGTGGCTTTTTCATTCGTATCAGGTGTAATGCTCACTCCTTTAAACATAAGACCCAACAAGATAAAAAAGCCTATTACAGCTATGACAGAACCGGCAACAAATACGCCTGCCCAAAACGCCATTTTTGAAGGCAATGAATCGATCATGTTGTTTTTTGGTTTAACTTCCATAATATTTTTTTCCTAATTAATTATTTATTGTTCTGGCGTACGCTCTGGCGCACGATTATAATTTTTCTTGACGAAACGCTTAATGTTTTCCTCGTTGTATTCATCAAACGTATATAACTTTGTCCATGCAGTCATCGCATAAACTGTTTCAAGCTTTTCGTCTGGCACGAGCATCAATTTGCTTTTACCATCTTGTAATTCTTGAAAGTATGAAGTTAATGCATCCAAATTCTCTATTTTATCTGGATGATAATGAATCACAACTCCCCCATGCTCCATGTTATGTAATTGATTCTCATATGGAACAGGTTCATTATGAACGCCCCATTTAGCCTCATCTGCATGTGGTCCTGAAGTAGCAGGGATACTATTATACTCAGCATGCTCCTCGCCAAGTTTTACATGATCACGACCTAGATCAGGAATTCGTTCTCCTAAATCTTCTCCACCAGAATTCTTTAGGATCAATACGATTAAAGCTAATGCCCCAATCAGAATAATAGTTATAATGCTCCATTTCATCATTACTTTTTTTGTTTGTTCTTTTTCTTGAGCTCTACTTTCTTCAACTTGCTTTTTCCTACGTTGTTCACGCCGTTCTGTTTTTGTTAGTTCTTTATTACTCATAGAATTAATCTTCATATTCTTTAAGTTTGTATGCTTCTACACCTAAATCTAAATCAATTTCCACCCATATCTTTAACTCAGGCTCTTCCTCCATAGCTGGATCGGTTAAGATTGATACCGTCTTAAAAAAACGACCATCTGGTTCTTCATGTAGATTTGGATCGAATGCAACGGTAACTATTCCAGTATCACCCGTATTCAATGTTTCGTTATCAATTTCTGCAGTTGTACACGCACAACTAGTTGGAACCCCAGTTATAGATATAGTTTCTTCCCCATTATAGGTAAATGGAAAATCATGCGTAACTAATCCTTGGCTTTGCTGCAAAACTCCGAAATCATATTCGATCTCTGCGAATTCAAAATCTTCCTTGACTTCATCTGAAGTATTTCGTACTACCTGTGATTGCTGGCGTGATAAGAAAGCTTCCTCTGAAAACACCTCGCCCTTAACTTCAATTTCAATAACAGAACCATCGGAAGATCCAGACTCATCTTGAGATATTTTGTCATCAGCTACTGCACTAGTATGAATGAAAATACTGCGATCGATTGGTCCTGTAGCAGTTGGTCCGTGTGCCATAGGATCAAACACAACATTTACCGTAAAATCTTCACCAGCTGGTATCATGGCATCCCAATTTTCTGGATTATTGTGCATACTAAATTGTCTAGCGCTATTTTGCCCAGGAACAGATATAAACGCCGATGTACACGCACATGATGTTTCTGCTGTTTTAATCACCAACGACTCCATAGAATCATTCGTAAAAACGAATTCTTTTTCTACATCCCCACCTTTTATATTGATATCACCCCAATCGTGCTGTAATGAATTTTCACTCGAAACAGTACCGCTAGGCCAAATAATATCAGCTCCAGGATTCGCAACACTATTCATGGAAATTAGGACAAAAATTACAATGGCAACAACCACGGCAATAATGCCAGTTCTTTTTTTCATATAACTTTAAGTTAATTTTCAACTAAGACTGAAAACTAACTTACCTCACTCAAGTAACGTAACGGTTTCAAAATGATAACGTGGTGGATACCAAATAAGTGGAATAAACTCGAACTTTCTTGTAAGTGGCCGTAGGCTCATCACTAGCATTACACTCAACGCAACAATAGCTAACGTTGATACAATGACAAAGTTTCTATCAATAATATTAGTTATTGACGCTATACAAAGTTGAATACAATCTAGATCTGCACCACACTCAGATCCGCTACAAGCACCAAATGGCTGATGTTCCATATTTTGATGCACCACACCAGTACTTAAAAATAATAATCCTATTACGAGTACCGTGGATAACATAACTGTGAAAAATGAGTTCTTTTTCATCAAAAACAGTATATCATGAGTTGTGCTTTTATACTACCAGCTATAGTAGATACGGGTTATTAATGAATAAACACAAATAATCTTTAAAGAATAGGCTTGAGTTTTTCCAGTAATAATTCAAATGTTGTATACCCAGCTTTAGCGTTAAAGTGACCAGCATCATTTAACGTAATAAGATCAGTCCTAACTTCTTGTGCTATTTTTTTACCATTATCCAAACAAATAAACGGATCATCTTCTGAATGAAAAACAAAAAAGTTCTCAGCACTACTGCTGATTTTTCTCCAATCAAATGGTTTCTCAACAAAAGGATAATCTACTTCATAATATTTAATTGGCTTAATACCCACTGATGTAGCAACAAAAACTGCAGCTTTAATCCTTGTATCTATATGCTCAAGGACCCGCAATAAAAATGCACCACCACAACTATGCCCTATTAATATAGTTTCTTCATTAAAGAACTTTTCATAAGTTTTGATAACATCAAACCAATGTTCAGGAGTTTGATTTTCTGGAGTTGGAAACTGAGGAACAAAAACTTGGTAATCATGTTCTTTAAGTTTCTTTTTTATCCATGGAAACCAGTTCTCTTCCGGGTAACCTTCAGTACCATGAATTATTAATGCATTTTTCATAGATGTTACTAACCGATAATAGGAACTTTTTTAATTTGGCTGTACTGCGTCACCATCATTAAGTTCCGCTCCATTACTATCTGTTGTCATAATTATAATTTAATTTATTATCTAGAACGTTTAATCTTTCCTACCAATGATTCTAATAATGAATATAATACTGGAATAATCAGTAGAGTCAATAACGTAGAAGTCACGAGTCCGCCAATTACTGCAATTGCCATTGGTGCTAACATTTCCGATCCTTCATCGAGTCCTAACGCTAGAGGTACTAAAGCAAAGATAGTTGTTAAAGCTGTCATGAAAATTGGTCGCAAACGCTTTTTACCTGCAGTTAATAACGCTTCTTGTACATTCATACCTTTTTGCTGTAATTGCTCTGCATAATCAACAAACACAATTGCATTATTCACTACAATACCAGCCAACACAACTACTCCAATTAATGCCGTCATGCTTAACGGCGTACCTGTTACATACAACGCAATAACCATGCCAATCAAAGAAAATGGAAAGGACATCATAATAATAAGCGGATGCAATAATCGTTCAAATTGAGCAGCCATCACCATATAAACCAGGAAGACTGCCAAGAGTAAAACAAGGCCTAAATCATTAAATGAATCATCTTGCATTTGACCAGCCCCTGCTTCAATTATTTCAACATCTGTTGGAACTTCTAGCTCATCAATCACATCTGAGATAAGAGGTTGAATTTCACCAAGGGAAGCACCGTCTAAATATGCTGACACTGTAATTGATGGAGCTTGATCTATGTGTCGTAACGATGTTGGAACATTCACAATTGATGTATCACTTACAGCTTCTACTAGCACTTCTTGGCCAATAGGTGTTTTCAATGCTAGCTCCTCAACGTTTTTCTGAGATTGCACATACTCATCTGCATAACCTACTTGAATAGGAAGTAAGTTATCACCAACTTCAACAACGCCAACATCCTCTGCAATATTTGCCGAACGGATAGATGCACCAATACTTACTGGAACGAGTCCATGTAATAGTGCCTCTTCTGGTAATACATTAACACTGATTTGTTGAGTGGTCGTTTCTATATTTGTAGATACTTCTGATAATCCTTTAATATTTTTAAGTTCAGCCACAAACTCATTGGCAATTTTATTTATTTCTTCATAATCATTACCACTAATTTCATACTCAACTGCACTGCCAATATCAACTGTCTCTGTTTGTTTCTTTGTTATGGCAATCTTAATATTTTCTGTTCGAATATCATCTAGCTTACGATCGATACTCTTTAACGCAACATCGGTAGTTTCAATCCGCTCATCTCTACTCACTAAAGCCACAATCATATTTGCACCATTTTCTCCACTACCACTTCCGGTAAAACTAGATTGAATATCATCTGTACTTCCTATTGTGGCAGCGACTGTATTTACATCATTAAAATCAAGTAACACGTCCTCAATATTTTGCACAACAACTGCTGTTTTATCTACGGGAGTACCAGCTGGCAAATCCACAGATACGCTCAATTCACCTTTATCTATGCTTGGCATAAGCTCTGAATCCAACTGAGTATATAAGAATCCTGTGCCAACCAAAGCAATTGCAAGAATCAATAAAGTTACAACTCTATGATTTAACGACCATGTTAACATTTGAGAATATTCTTTTCTAAATAAATGCTTACTTTTCTCTTCTCGTTCATGAATAGAACGCGGTCGAAGTAACATTGCACCCAACGCTGGTACAACAGTTAAAGCGATAGCTAAAGAAGACAATAACGAAAATGCAATCGTTAATGCAAAATCAGTAAAGAATTGACTCGCCAAACCACCAGCAAATGTTATTGGTAAAAACACCACCAAGGTTGTAATAGTTGATGCTGTAATAGCACCCGCAACTTCACGCGCTCCGGCTATGGCAGCCTGCTTAGCTGATAAATTTTCTTCTTCTAAATGTCGATAAATATTTTCTAGAACTACAATCGAATTATCAACTAACATTCCAATACCCAACATCAAACCTCCGAGGGTCATAATATTCAAAGTCAAATCTGTGTAATACATTAATACAAATGTAGAAATTACAGAAAAAGGAATTGAAATAGAAATAATTAAGGTACTGCGCAGATTGCGTAAGAAAAATAACAAAATGATAATGGCAATGATACCGCCAATAATTCCGCTAAATCCAACCGTATTAATTGATTGTTCAATTAAACGAGCCTGGCTTGAAGTTACAACAAAATCCAAGTCGGAAAATTCCCCTTCCAATTCATCAAGCTTAGTCTGGACATCTTCCGCTACAGCTAGAGTATTTGCACTACCTTCCTTCGATATCACCATGCCAATGCCAGCTTCACCATTAAGACGATACAAAGACGAGCTGTCTTCTGATGCTATTTGAACATCTGCAATTTCTGATAACGCTACTGTTGTTGGTGGTAATTCATGCGTATTTACGGTAATTGGCAGAGATCGAACATCATCAATTGTTGAAAGTTGATACTGAGTACGAATAGCAATAATTTTATCATCCTTTTCAATAGTACCTGCTGGAATTACAATATCACTTGCTCGCATCATGTCAGTTACATCCTGCTTTGAGAGCGCATATTCTTGTAACTTTTCTTCCTCCAACGTTACTGCCAACACTTCATCTCGAGCACCAACCAGACTAATTGAAGCAACGCCATCTACTCGTTCAATTTCTGGAATTACATCTTCTTTAATAATTTTCGTCAGCGCAACAACGTCACTTTCGTTTGATGAAGCTCCAATCTGTAGAGTTGGTATCAACGATGGATCAAATTGAATAATTGTAGAATCCTGTGCATCTTCAGGCAATTGCTGGTTAATCATTTCTAGCTTATTGCGCAATTCAATAACAGATTCACTGATATCAGCATCCCAATCAAATTGAAATACAACAATAGAAACGTTTTCATTAGAAACTGATGATATGTTTTCAAGATTTGATACCGTACTTAATTGAGATTCAATCGGATCTGTAACCAATGATTCAATTTCTGCAGGTGAGGCTCCAGGATAAACAGTAACAACGCCCGCAACAGGAAATTGAATATCTGGCAATAAATCTACTGGAATTTTTGTAAATGAAATAATACCAAGTACCAACACAATCAACATCCCCATAATCATGGTTACCGGTCGTTTCACTGCTAAATCGTAAATCTTCATATCGTTATGTAAAAATATTTTATTTAAAAAGTAATAGATTAATTTGTTTGGCTACAGCTTGCTGTTCATATTTCTCTTTTTTAAATGAATTCCGAATTAAAAACGAATCCATCATATTAAAATATAACTGAGTAACTATTTCAGCATCTAATTGGCGTGACTTATTATTTTGTTTCAATACCACTTTTATCAACGGTTCAACCAATTTCATAATTTCTTGACGCAACCTCTTAATAGTTTTTACTAGAACTAGCTCCTCATCTTTTGAAAATCTACTCAAAGCTGATTGAATTAAACTTCCTTGTTTACTACCATGCTCTAAATATGCAAAAGTAATTTTTTCTAATTTTTCACCAGCTTTTAGAGGTGTGTCAATTATCTCATCTATCATTACTTTCAATTGCCCAAAAGATTTCATTAGCACCTCTTCAAAAAGGTCTTGCTTGCTTTCAAAATGATAATACAAACTAGCTTTTGTAATATTTACTGCCTTGGCTATTTGACTTACAGCAGTACCTAAATAACCAAAATTTCCAAAAAAATCTTCCGCAGCCTTTAGGATTTCATTGCGCGTACTGTTAGCATCTTCTTCGATATGTTGTTCCTTGATATTGGTCATATATTGATGATTACTACTTATCTACCTACCGTTCGGTAGGCTAGCAAAACCAAGTATATATCCCCTCTTATTTCATGTCAAGAAAATAGTATTATTATACACAATTACAATTTATCCTAAACCAAAAAACCTAGATTCTATCTATGCTATACTTTATATCTACGCAACACGATTCCTCTAAACAATAATTAAGAAATTAAAATCAATTAATTATACAATTATGAAAAGAACAATTATTTTATCATTAGTAATCTTTCTAGGCCTCGCTGTGGCTTTACCTACTTTTGCTATTGGACAAGCAAGCCAACCAGTAATAAATGAAAAATTTACCAATGAAATCACAGTTTTTTGGCCTGATGTTGCCGGTGCTACTAAGTACAAAGTTAAATTATATACACGCAAAGGCAAACTTAAGGCTGCTAATACCGTTATAAACAGCGGAGCAACAATAAAGAAACCATTAAAAAGCAACAGATCCTATAAAATAAAAGTTAGAGCCATCGATGCTCAAGGAAATCGTGGTGCATGGAGTCCTTACAAAAAATTTACCACCAGACAAAAAAGATTTTATCATAATAAAAAATACAACTTTAGTCTTGATCTTCCTAAAACTTGGGAAGGCTTTAAAGTAAAAAAAGTATCTACTTGGGACGGCGCAGAAATTGAATTTAAGCTTTATTCACAAACAGAACAACAATGGTACAGCATGTTTACTGTTTGGCTAACAGATTACACTGAATATGCAAAATGTCCCGATTGTTACCTTGGTGAACTGCTTGGCTATACCAACGATCATGCATATCTCTATGTACATGCCCAAGATACAGCTTTAGACCTAGGTGCTCGAGCACAGGAAATGGATGGAATTGTATATACCTTTAATTTCGATTCGTATTAAAAAATAACTACAACAGAACATTCGCAATAGAGATAGGTCACGAGCTTACCTCTATTGTTATATTTATATACAATTACAATTAATCCTAAATCAAAAACCGCCACTAGGACGGTGTAACTGGAGCTACCGCGCGGGATCGAACCGCGGACCTCGCCCTTACCATGGGCGTGCTCTACCAACTGAGCTACGGTAGCATATGTATTTGTGATGTGCTCTACGCAACTGTCCGCCAAAGGACGGATGAGCCTCTGGCTCAAGCCTTCGGCTGAAGCTACGGCAGCGTATTTGCAGTAGTGG
>JAUYKW010000010.1 GCA_030698395.1 bacterium | reverse complement strand
TGTTGCTTATAAAGATCAGGATGAGATTTAGTTTTACCATCCCAAACTATACCAGATTTCATGTTTTTAGATTTATAATCTTTAATATATGGTTGATAAACTTGAAAAAAAGACATTAGATATCTACAAAATTCTTCATGTTCTAATCCAAATGTAGCTCTACCAGATAAGACATTTGAATTAATTTTATAAATACTACCATCTCCTAATAAAAATCCATCTATTACTTCTGTCATGGACTCACACATATATGATACATTGTAATCCAAGGGATTAGGTTCTCTATTTCTTTTAGCTTCTGATCTGCTTCTGCCAATTCCTAATTTATTGGCATATTGATATAGTGTTCCTATAGCAATGTTATATCCTTGATCTTTAAGCATTTCTGCTATCTTTGGATAAGACATACGCTTTTCAACGTAATGTTTTAGGAAGAATTCTTCAGTTAATAAGTTAGTGTAATGAGGTTGTTCTTTCATGATGTTGTAATTATACCATACAAAAATACACTTTCAATAGCTAATTACTGATAAATATCCAAATATTCATTTAATTTTTTATGTATGCCTAAAAAAGGACCCCGCCGAAACGAGGTTCTTTCTTTAAATTGTTTTTACATAACTCTATTAAGTAGCTGAGCTTACCTCGATTTTTGATACTGCATAATCGTTCACTACCACTATCCCAACTTCTTCGTAAATAACCCAGCCGAGGCGTAATTTTTTAGGATCATCAGCAGGTAACACAGTTATATCTTGACGAATTGGAAACGCTCCAACGGTTTCAGGTGAAGCCACTACCAGGACAGTATTAGAATCCATTCTTGAAGAGACATGGATATCGGCAGTCCACAGATGTCCATACAGACCAGTTGTGATGATTTCGCGTTGGCTAGCTTCATCGAAGAAGTCTTTGCCGAAGACGCGGATCGTAGCATACTGATTAGCATGGCAAATGATTTTGGCAGCAACCAAGTCATGTTGTTCGATCAAACGAAACGCCGTATTCAAGCTAGCCACAGTCAAGTTACCAACGTTAGTCACAACTTGATCGCCGCGATTATCCGCAGCCGCAATCAAAGCGTTGAAAATGTTGGTATCTTCCTCTTTTTGGATAGCTTCTTTGGCTTTAATCTGAGCGCGATCCACGATGAAGAAGCGACGAGCCTTAATTTCGGAAAGACGAACGGTTGGGTTCGCAGCAATTTCGAAAGTGGGGACAAGGATTTCTTCACCTTCTTGGATTTGATCGGGTACAGCGCCGCGACGGGCAACTATGTGAGCGATAGAAGCAACATCTCGTTCATAACGAGCCAATGCTCCTTGTGGCAATTCATCTACCATAAGTGTTTTACGACCGACAGCCTGATACTCCAAGGCTCTACGAATAGGTTCAACCATGGCCTGGGCTAGTGCAGTTCTGCCCTCATCGGTTTCCATGGCCTGTGCTACAGCAATTTCTTTTTGTTCGTCGGTTAAATTGTTTTTCAGAAACGCCATAATTATTTTTCTCCTTTATGGTTTTTGATGGGTATTCAGATACACTAAACCCCATTATTAATAAAAATCACTATTAATTTATTTCTCGATTACAGATCAAGAATAAATTGAATAAAGTTCCCCCAGGACATGCTGCCATCGGTAGTATCAGTACCAGGAACACCTGATGGATAAGCGCGAGGGGCAAGAGTTACAGTACCAACTGCTTGAGCATTAGCTGAAGCAATAGTTGTGACGGTAGCATTAGCTGACACATACAATCTATCTCCGGGCACATAAGAGATGATTGCCAAACCGTTCAACACTTCGTATTGATCGCTTTCGAACTGTCCGCCAGCGATATAAACTGACACTTTGCCAGAAGCAAGTGTTTCGTTAAACATATCAGAAACGCGAACTGAAGTAGAACGAGTGGCGCGACCATTAGCACCGATAACAAGATCGGCTGCTGAGTGGGTATGCCCACCAGAGGTTTCGCTGGAATCGCTGACGATACCGATAGCGCGTGTGCCTGCTGCACCAGCGGCTTTTACGGCATTACCATCGGCATCAACGCGGCAAAATTGGCCTTCAATAAAATCCGGATTAGTAGTAGCACTAACTGGAATATTGATAGGTAATATATTATGTAGTTCGTACAGAGCCATATTAAGATTCTCCTAAACAAGTGTTAACTTTTAACACTTTGCTTTCAAAGTTTATTGAAAGACTTTTTCCATTGGAAATTTTCGTCAGATTCTGCTTCGGCTACTCTTTGCCCTAGAGTAAAGAGTGATTGTAATTGAGAGGTAAGTGCTCCTGGTTGTTTAGCCTTAAGCATGCTCTCAGACACTTCTTGATTTATTACTGGGGCATTTTTTTCAATTCCCCCTGCTGCCGCCGTAGTGAATCCTTTTTTGCTCGCGAAAAGAGACTTTTCGTAATCTTTTATTTGAGCAGACTTGTATTGTGAAAGTTCATTCACTTTCATTTGAAGTTCATCGGCATTAATCAAGCCAGCTTGAAGCATTCTGCCAGCTACTCGATAAGCTTCTTTTTTACCAGTCTCGGATTTCGAATCGCCACTAGCGATTACGGTGCCTTTATTTTTCGTTTCTTTTTCTGGAGCTAATTGTTCACCTTCTTCTCCCATTCTTGCATCTTTAGCTGGGATTTCTGGGTGATCTTTAGGTGAATCTGGTTTATCGCCAAGTGTTTCATTTTCATGACCCATCATTGACGCATTACCTTCCCCTTTAACTCCTTGTAACGCTTTAGTATCAGATTCTTCTGATGGTTTTCGCTTTGAATGTTCTGGTGTAGAACTTAAATCTTTATTTTCCTGAACAGGTTGAATATCTGGGTCATCAGCAACAGGTTCAGATTTTTCTAACTTTTTATTTTGGGCTTCAACCATTCGTGAAACTAAATTACTTAAACGTTCTTTAGAAGTTCCGATATTAGCGGAAGCTAGTGTTCCTTTGATCATTTCATATTCAGAATTAGCAGTTTGAGTTTTTCCTGCTCCATCTCTACCACCCGTATATCTATCATCTCCACCCGTATATCCTTGTTCTTCTTCGTGTCCCATTGATCCAGAACCAACTGGTATCTCTGGTTGCGGTTTATCTTGTGGATTTAAATCTTCTGCTTCGTGCCCCATCAAAGCCTTATCGCGAGGAACACTTGGTTTAGCAGCTTTAGGAGGGTCTTCGTGTCCGATAGTAGATCCATCTTCACCTGCCGTATATTTTCCTATTTCTTTAGAGTCTTGTACGTTTTCTTGACGAATATCTTTGTTCTGAGATTGTTTATTTAACATATTGAAAACAGAATCAAGATTCATAGACATTTTGCCGGTTTTTCCAAAATCACTACGCATAACTGAAGCCTCTATAAAATCACGTTCGGAATTTTCTTCTTCACCTTCTTTATATTCATCACCTTCTGGAACATCTGGGTGGTTATCTTCTAATTCATCATCTTCAACAATATCACTATTAATTCCTTCTTCGTTTTCTGATTTTTCTTCAAATAGTGATGAACCTTCTTCTGATGGAAATGAATCTTCGGCAACAGGATCATTAGTATCTACAGTTTTATCTACTGCTGATTCAGCAGCATCTCCTACCTGTTGAGCGACTTCTTCAGGAACGTTTACTTCAGCAACTCCACCGGGTATATCTTGATGATGATCTTCGTCTGCTATTTCTTCTGGACTATCACCTAAAGCTTTATCAAGTTGTTTATCTAATTGTTCAACTACTTCCATAGGTAATTCTAATGTGACGTTATTGGATATATTTTGATCCAATCCTTCCGGTTCTTCTGAATCAGTAAAAGGATTAAAATCATTACCATTTTCTAAGTCAGACATATCTCCGGTCTCAACAGGCATAGCAGAATTAGATTCAGGATGTTCCATACTTAATCCAAGTTCATCGGCGAATTTATGGAATGATGAAGCCATAGCTTGTTTCAAGTTTTCGCAACGAGATACAGCTTCGCGAATTGCATAGCCAGAACGGATTTGATGTTCTACGCATTCTTCATCGCCATCTCGATCCATCCATATATTGGCTAATTTAACAGCTACTTTATCTGTATAAATTCCTGACGATTTCAAGCTATTACAAACACAATCATGAATAGGTTTACCTTCGCATGGTCCGCTTAACGCCAAAGCGTTTTCACCGAATCTACGTGCTAATTTTTCGCGACAACTTTCAATTGGAAAATCATTTCCTTCAACGGCAAAAGCTTGTTTAAAGGAACCAAGTGCAGAGCCTTTAGTACTAGCGGTTTTATTAAAACTAGATTGTTTATCAGCTTTAACTTTCATAATAAGATTTGTTTTTTCATTAACTGGCAGATGATCAAAATCGCTTTCAGTAACGCCAATAGCAGCAAGACTCTTAATTAATTCATTACGAGTTCTATTGCATGTTAGGCATTCTTGGCCAGCAACTTTTGGAATCCAACGACATTGAGCATATGTAATTTTTGGATTCTTTTTGTCAATCATATATTGAACAACATATTTCGTTCCAGTATCAAGACACATACGTAAACCATTTGCTAATTTAACAGTATTAGGTTTACCTGTAACTGGACTGATAGAACCTATTTCTATATTAGATAATTTGGTAATCATTTCCGGAGTTAACTTGGTAGAAGCAGCAACGGGAACTTGTGGACTATTTTCAGGAAGCTCGAAACCTTCACCTTCTCCAAAAGCAGTATCTTCTTCACCTTCTTTTCCGCTATCAAGAACTCCTGGGTGATTAAGTATTTTTACATTAACGTCAATAGTTCCATTAGCCCCACATTGTGGATTATTGCATTTCCATTTTCCATCAACAAGATCTACATCTTCTCCTCCACAAACATAGCAAAACGCACCTGGAGGGGCTGGAGCATTATCTTCATCCATACCCATGTCATCTCCAGCCAAATTAGTACTATCATCTTGAGTAAGAGTTTCTAAACCTTGGGGCTGAGCGGCACCTGGTTGAGTAGGAGCACCGGGCAAGCTAGCTCCAGCACCTGGAGCTTGACTAGCTCCACCTTGACCACCCATTTGTCCACCCATCATTTGGGCTTGTTTGACGGGTTTATTACTTTTTGCCATTGTTCCGCTTGTAGGAGGCATTGAAGTAATGCCGCCACCGCCACCGCCGCCAGTAATTCCACCTGCATTACCAGCCGCCATATCTTTACTTTCATCTTCAAATTCATGTTCTGGAGCAAAATCTGGATCAGCGATATCATCACCAAGATCCTCGTCATTCATATCTCCACCGAAATCAATAGCATCACAAGGGCTTTCTCCGTCATTTAGATATTCCTCATCATCAACACCTTCTATGGATACACCGCCACCTACACCATCAGGATTTAATTGAATTTTAAGAACAATAACATTTTCACCATTACTACCGATTTGTGATTGAGCATATTTTTGACATGCTGTAATAAATTTAGTTTTATCGCCAGGGTCAGATTTGATTTCTGAAACCGTAGCATAAATCTTAAATCGTCCATCCAAACCAGCAATAGCTTCATCCATAGCTGAAATTTTATCTACACTATTAGTATTAACACTTGCATCTTCTTGAAGTTTTTGTTGTACAAGTTTATCTACCTGTGACATAGCTTCTTTATTACGTAGAACATGAGAAACAGCTTCATAGACATCTTCAACTTTAAAACCATGTTTAGCATTATTAGCTACAGATATAATCATAGAATCGAAATTATCTGGAGTATCTATACTCTTAGATGCTTTCTTTCTAAAATATGAAACGTTATTAGCTAAAGCTATACGATCTTCTTTTTTATGAGGTAAAGCGTTAAGGATAGTCAAGAAAGCTATTTTATTACGAATCCCGTCATTATCTTGAATTTGAACAGAAAGCTTAGATAATTCAAGAGGTGTTTTATGGAAATAAGCAATTGCGTCAGCAATAGCATTAGACGCAATTTTAACAACAGATTTAGCATATTGTGGAGAAGCCCATCGTTTAATACCTAGTTCTTGATTTTTTAATTGATCTTCAGTTATAGTTTCATATGAACCAACAAATTTATGATTACTTAAAAGGTCTTGTAATTGAGCTTCAGTAATATGCTCTTTTTGATCAGTTTTTAATTGAGAAGCAATAGCTTTACTAAAT
The DNA here is from genome assembly GCA_030698395.1 of bacterium. GTDB lineage: Bacteria > Patescibacteriota > Patescibacteriia > UBA9570 > UBA9570 > JAUYKW01. The sequence goes on along the minus strand of JAUYKW010000010.1, from coordinate 1,632 downwards.
TCATTCCATTGTTTTTCAGTAATAACATCTTGAGCTTCTTTCCAACGGACTATATAACCGCTAGTTATACTATCCAACTGATCTTCAGTGATAGTTTCTGGCGTATTACCTTTACGAACTTGAGGACTCTCGCTAGTCGTTTGATTTAATGGTTCTTTTCCAAGTCCCAGTTGTTCTTTGCTTTCAGTGATACCTACATAGGTTTCTCCAGTTCTTGGATGCAATTCTACATTTTTAGATTGAGCTAACTGTTTTTCAGTAATAACTTCACTTTGACTTGACTCATCATTGCTGGTTAGACCAATAGATGCTTGCTTATCTGACATACGAGACTCCTTAGTTATCCTTTGTTCAAACAATTTATTGGCAGCTTTTTCAATATTTGAATTATCACCAGAATTGAAAAGCTGTTGAATATCTTCTGACAAATCTGAAAGGTGAGAAATCTTCAAAACATTATCACCTTTTGCTTCTGTAACATAATTCCCGTCAAATGAAATGGACAATCCATTATCACTATGTATGGTTCGTATTAAACTCATGTTTTGTCCTCTAGTTTTAAAACTAGTTATAAAATTGTTTAATGTTTCTATTTTCGTAGATATCTTTATAAATTCCTTTGTTTCATCTAATATTTTATTAGATAATCTTGGTTTGGTAATAGAACCTACATCATTTGGTAAAGACGAAGATGCATTATTTGGAGTTTCTGTTATTTGTGGCTGAACAACTTGTTGTGGTTGCGATATATTTTGAGTTATATTTGATGTAGTATCAGTACCAGCTTGAATTTGTGGTGATGGTAATCGAGAATATCCCATATCATTTAATTCATCAACTAGATCTTGTACTTTCTCCATAGCTTCGACTAAATCAGAAACATATCCCATAGAAATATGCTCTTTTTGAGACAACATACTTCTAGTAACCTGTTCCATTTTGCTCATAGCTTCTTTAAGATCACCTAGCTCTTTACTACCAGCTTGTTTGATTAACTTTTCATCTGCCATTGCGGTTTTAAGCAATATTTGTTCTATTTGCTGTGAAAGTTCAGCTACTTTTCGCTGTAAATTAGGTTTATGGATAATACATTCCACTAAACAGTCATGACAAGCGGGGTTAACAACAAATGAATCTTCTATGAATTTAAGTCCATAGTTATGTTCAAACACTTGTTGTTCTTTTAGCATGTGTTGCTTTGATTCGCCCTGTTTGCATCCACAAATTCTACAATTATCTTTAGGATTAGTAATACTACTATGATATTCACATTTAAAAGTGCCGCTTAACTTACGGTTTTTCTTTTCTTTAATATGTGAGCAATAATCCGAAGAAACATGCGAGAAATTATGACAAATTGAACAACAGCTTGCATCGACGGCAGTACCCATGCTGCTTCCAGATATATACCCAGATTCAATTCCTCTTGCTAATTGTGGATATGCGACCTTATCTACGCTAGATATGATAAATATGCCGTTTTTTTGTTCGTCATACCAAGCATGAACACATTTTCCTTTTGCTTTTTCTATATCATCGTTTTGATGATTAGTAAACATAGGCACACCAATAAATGTATGTGCCGATTTTCTTAGTTCTATATCACTAAAATAATCACCATTATCATTTACT
>JAUYKW010000027.1 GCA_030698395.1 bacterium | reverse complement strand
ATAGTGAGCTCTATAATAGTCAATTTGCTGAGTAAATAACTTCTGTTAGAGTGTGTCATGCTACATACTTCGTGAATCCTCGTGTCCTACCGTAAACGATAAAACGCCGGCCTAAAGACCGACGTTTTATCGTTGTGCTGGGGCGGTAGGATTCGAACCTACGCATGCATGGACCAAAACCATGTGCCTTACCGCTTGGCTACGCCCCAATGAATTGTCAACCGCTTTCCGCCGGAGGCGGATCCGCCTTTGGCGGAGGCTACGCCCCATCCGTTCAGTTGCTTCGCAACTGAACGGATAAGATCGGAATTATTACCGCTTGCTTGTCTGTTCAATTTCGAATGAAATGAGAAGTTGTTCAGAGCTACGCCACAATGTTTTTAGATACTGATAAACACAAATGATTGTAGAGTAAATTAAATAAATCGTCAATGGTATTACATTATGATCTTTTCATTCATGAATATGTTCGCTACAATAAGGTTATTCATGAATTGGAAACTGATAGTTAAAAGTTTAGGAATAGCCATGCAATACGTTGCAGCTACTTTTTTAGCACCCTTGATTGTGGCGATAATATATCAAGAAGTTTACGCAGGACTAGTTTTTATTACTGCAGGCGTAATTGTATTTATTAGTGGTTGGATGATTGGTAGCATTGAAACAATTCATGAAGAATTATCTTTAAAAGAGGGGACTATATTAGTAGCCTCATTATGGTTAATCGTTAGTTTATTATCAGTGCCCCCATTTATGATATTAAGCGACATCAGCTTTATTGATGGATGGTATGAATCAATGAGTGCATGGGGGACAATAGGTTTGTCAGATATCATTCCTGAGATGCAAACACGATCACTATTGATGTTTCGAAGTACTGCACAGTGGATCGGTGGTGTTGGGATAGTTGTATTATCAATTGCTGGTGTTTTTAAGGCGGGTCAAAATATTTTTTTAGCGGAAGGTAGAACGGAACATTTGCGACCAAACATATACAATACCGTAAAAACAATTTGGTGGATTTATCTCCTTTATACTATATTGAGCATTATAGCTTTACTTATAGTCGGTATGCCTTTGTTTGATGCTATAAATCATACGTTTACGGCAATTTCAACATCCGGCTTAAGTACACATTCCGAATCAATTGGTTATTACAATTCTTTTGCAATCGAGATGGTTCTTATTGTTGTAATGTTAATGGGAAGTGTGAGCTTTGCGAACCATCATCGATTGTTACAAGGTAAAATTAAAGATTTTTTTGTATCACCACAACAAATATTACTTGTGATACTGATATTCGGTGTTTGGTTATTAATTGCACCAATTCAGGGTAGTCGTGAATCTTTATTTCAAATTGTTTCCGCTGTCACCACTACTGGTTTCAGCACTGTAGATTTATCCCCATGGACTGAATTTAGCAAAGTATTACTAATTCCTATCATGATCATAGGTGGATCCATAGGCTCCACTTCTGGCGGTATCAAGCTATTACGTCTTTGGATTATGATAAAGAGTACTTATTGGCGTGTTGCGACTAGTCTTTCTCCTCATTTGATTGTAAATAGAATTATCGAAGGTGAAAAATATGATTCCGATGCGGTAAATATTGTCTTCAGAACTACTTTTATGTATTTGGTGGCAGTATTAATATCTGGTATAGTACTTATGTCTTACGGATATTCTGCGGTGGATTCTTTCTTTCAAGTGTCATCCACTATTGGTACAGTTGGACTTTCTGTAATTACAGATACACCACCTTTGGCAAAGTTCATTTTAACAATAGATATGTGGTTGGCACGATTAGAATTTTGGGCAGTAATTGTGTTTGTTGCGTATTTCATTAAAACTTTAAGTAATAAAATCTCAGAATAATAAATTATGCATATTATAATTGTAGGAGGAGGTAGAATTGGACAACATTTAGCAGTAGATTTATCAAATGAAAAACATGATGTTGTAGTAATTGAAAATGATAAAGATATTGCCGATAAACTAGCTCAAGAAATTAATGCAACAATATTGTATGGTGATGGTAAGGACATGGAATTACTTGAAGAAGCCGGTTTAGAAAAAGCAGATGTGTTAGTAGTTACTACAGATTCAGATGAAAGTAATTTGTTGATATCTATGTTAGCGAAAGACGTTTCAAAAGCACGCATCATTGTAAGATCTTCAAATACTGAGTTTTCGAGTGTTTTAGAAAAGATCGGAGTAGATCGCGTGATCTCTCCTGAAATAACTACATCGGAACAACTTAATGCTCTCATTACTCAACCAGACATTTGGGAGCTAGCTTTGTTGCATGGTAAAGTTGATTTGTACGAGTTTATTGTAACTTCAGAATCACCAGTTGTTGGAAAAACTTCGGATCAAGTAGAAATGCCTCGGGGTGCATTAATTATCGTGGTGCGAGAAGAAGGAGAATTTCATATACCAACTTCTGATACAGTTTTTGATGAGGGAGACAAGGTTATAATCATTACTACACCAGAGTTAAAAGAGAAATGCGCCAAATTATTTTAGTTAGTAATGATTGAAAAATAATTTAATCATGATCACCAATAGACCGATTAAAATTTTACTCATAACAAATTCTTTTATTTTGTTAACGGGTGCTATGTTAGGGCCGATATATGCAATATTTGTGGAGCAGATAGGCGGTAGTTTGTTGGACGCTAGTTTAGCTGGAGGCGTATTTGCTCTTGCCGCAGGTATAACGGTATTAATATCTGGTAGATATACAGACAAAGTTAAAGAACCTGAATTAATTATTGTATTTGGTTATGTTATTGTTGGATTTGGATTTATTATGTACGTTTTTGTAAACTCACTTTGGTCCTTATTGTTGGTCCAGGTAATTGTTGGCTTAGGAGAGGCTATTTATTCACCTTCGTTTGATGCAGTTTATTCTCAACATTTAAAAAAAGGTAGAGCAGGAAGGGAATGGAGCTTATGGGAGGCAATGTTTTATTTCACCGCAGCCATTGGCGCAATAATGGGTGGTATAATTGTTACTTACTTGGGATTTTCATCGTTATTTACTGTCATGGCAATTTTATGTTTTGGTAGTGCATATTACATTTATTCATTACCAAGATCTTTGCTATAATAAATATATGAAAGCAATCTTAGTTCATACCACAAAAAAAAGAGAAATTGTAGATATTACTGATTTGATAAATTTAGAACTTAAAGCTGATGATTTTGACATTGGTTTATGTAACTTATTTGTGTTACATACAACGAGCGCTATTACTACTGCCGATCTTGATCCAGGAACTGATTTAGACATGCTGGATGCATTCGAAGCATTTATACCTGATTTAAAGTATCGACATCCGCATGATCCTAGTCATGTTGCGGATCATATTTTATCAACATTGATAGGAACATCTCTAGTTGTACCCGTGAGAAATGGAGAGTTGGTATTAGGAGATTGGCAAAGAGTTGTGTTAATAGAGCTGAATGGATCACGGGAAAGAAAGATTATATTAACGTATATGCCGTCTGCATCTGAGTTAAGAAGTTTTTAGAAGTTAACTGTAGTTATTTGGCTTGAGTTTGTTTATTCTGCTATAATTAAACTTATTAAAGAGTAAATATTCTAAATGGAGGAAACACGGTATGACAAGTTATTTCGAAGTATCACTGATAATTTTTTTGTAGAAAAATTACATTTGTCTAAGAAGAAAATTAAGTTAGTAACTCTATTCATAGTTACGTCAATTTTTGTAGCAATCCCTTTGGCAGTTTTTGGTACGCTTCATGTTATTGCTGACACTGACCCAATTGGTTACTTTGAATTAACCGTAGCAATACTTTTACTAGTTAATATTTTGCTTTTGAGTGTTATGCGAAATCTTGAGCTAGTAACTACGAATGTAATGATCATGTGCGCAGCGATGTTGATATTTATATTATACAGTAGTGGTATTGAAGGAACTGGTATTTATTGGATTTTTATCATGCCATGTTTTGCATATTTTTTAAAAAATCGAAAATATGGAACTTGTTGGGTAGTATCATTTTTTATCATAATTTTATTAGCAGTAATTCTGCAGGTAGCAGGAATTATAGCTACTGAATATTATTTGACAGAACTTCGTCAGGCTATTGCTAGCTTGTTATTAGTATCTATTGTGGTTTATTTTTATGAGCGCATGAAGGAGGAACAGGATGTTTTATTAGATAATCAATCCAAGGAGCTACAATCTGAAAAAGATAAAATAGATGCAATTTTACAAAGTGTTGGAGATGGTCTAATTTTTGTGAATAAGGATTATAAAATTGTATCTATAAATCGAGAAGCTTTACATATTTTTCATCAAGACAGAGAAGAAATAATTGGTCAGCGTTATGATGTTGTTTTTATTACTACAGATGAAACAGGAAAGCAAAGAACACATCAGTTAACAGAAGCATTAAAGTATGCTTTTACGGAAGGTAAAATTATTAATATTAGTAATACTTATTTATTACTGCTTAATGGTATTGATATAATCCCAATTTCATTATCGGTATCCGCAGTGAAGGATGATCAGGATAATATCTTTGGTAGCGTGATAGCTTTTCGTGATTTATCTTCAGATATGGTGATTGAAAAAATAAAACAGGAATTCATATCAATTGCATCTCATCAATTGCGTACACCTTTAACTGCTATTAAGTTATTTACGGAAATGTTAATAGAGGAACCAAATAATAACTTAAATGAAGCTCAGCGTGAACATTTAGATGATATTGAACAATCAACACATAGAATGATTCGGTTGGTAAATGATCTATTAAATGTATCACGCCTTGAAAGCGGAACATTAAAAATGAATTCAGAACTTATTGATTTACAAACAATTATTGTAGAAGCAGTTGATGATCTTAAAATGATTTCTCGTGCGCGGGGATGTAGTATTACATTTCATGAACCAATAAAAAAATTAGAAAAAATATCGGTAGATCCGCAATTAATTAAACAGGTTGTTACCAATTTATTAAAAAATGCCACTCAGTATAGTAACAAAAACTGTAGCATTGATATATGGATAGATTTAGCAAAGGATAATAAATATATTATCTGTGTGAAGGATGCGGGAATTGGTATACCGGCTAAAGATAAAGAACGTATATTTGAGAAGTTCTACCGAGCAGATAATGCAAATTCTGTTTTTCCATCCGGAACAGGTTTAGGTTTACATATTTCTAAATTAATATTGGAGAACTTTGGTGGTAAAATATGGTTTGAGTCCGTTGAGCATGAGCGAACAACGTTTTTTGTTGAAATTCCAATTAGTAATAGCAACACCTCATCCTCAGGTGAAAAAAGCTGGACTCATTGAGTAAACAGCTGTTATTTATTGATAATTTATGATATAATAAACGCATGGTTAAACATAATAATAAGCGCATTTTAATAGTAGATGATGAGCCATTGATTTTAAAGGCTTATCAGGAACATTTAATCGGTGAAGGTTATGATGTTAGTGTCGCTCAAGACGGACAAGAAGGTTTAAAAAAGGCCCAAGACTATAAGCCGGATTTAATTTTATTAGATATTTTGATGCCTAAATTGAATGGAATCGAAGTTCTTCAACAATTACATGCTGATAAAGAGTTGGCAAAAATACCCGTGATTGTTTTAACAAATCTAGTTGGAGGAGATTCTGTAAATGAAGCTGTAAAAACTGGAAGTTTACACTATTTAATTAAATCCGATCATTCTTTAAAAGAAATAAGTAGCAAAATTAAAAACGCTATATAAATATGGCAAGTAAAAAAGTATTAGTTGCTGAAGATGATCGTTTTTTGGCGAAAGCTTATAGGCATGGATTAGAAAAAGCTGGATTTGATTTAGTGATTGCAAGTGATGGTGAGGAGGCAGTAAAAAAAATAAAAAGTGAAAAACCGGTATTGGTTTTGCTGGATTTAGTGATGCCTAATAAAACTGGATTTCAGGTATTAGAGGAGATACATGTGGATGAAGAGGTAAATAAAATACCAATAATTGTACTATCAAACTTGGGTCAAGATTCTGATGTTGAAAAGGCTCAAAGTTTGGGAGCTGTTGATTATATGATCAAGGCTAATATTACAATGAGTGATATTGTAGCCAAAGTAAAAACATACTTAGATAAGGCGAACTAATAGTAATATTATAATTTGTAATTAATATAAAAATATGTTATAATATTTTTATTATTTATTTTTTTAATTTTATATAATGCCCATTACCATTGATCAATGGAAAAATATATTAGTTGAGCCTGGATTCATTACAGATGTACAGTACGCGGAGATAACTTTAGCTGTTCAAAAAAATTCAGACTTAGATATTGGGGAATTCATAACTAACAAAGGGTGGCTGACAGATGCACAGTTAGGTAAGTTAATTGCTGAATTTTATGGTTATAGATTTGTTAACTTATCACAGCATACTATTTCTAAAGAGGCATTGTCTGTAATACCGGAATTTGTAGCAAAAAAACGACAGGTAATTGCTTATGAAATGACAGATGCTAGTATAAAAATTGCTATGGCCGACCCTACCGATATGGAGATTGTTCGTATGGTAGAAAAGAAAACTGGTTTACATGCGGATTTGTTCTTCGCTTCCAAAGTGGATATTGAGATGGCTACCGGATCTTATGAAAGTAGTATTGGAGAAAGCATCAAAAGCGTTTTAGCAAATCCCGATGCGTTACTGGAAAATGAAGATCTGATTGTAGAGATCGTAGATGAAATTATTTCATATGCTTATCATAATAAAGCATCTGATATTCACGTAGAACCATTTGATGATGAAGTAGTTATTAGATTAAGAGTTGATGGTATTTTACATGATATTGTCCGCATGAATAAGAATGTATTAGAGCTGTTGACCACTAGGATAAAAATATTAGCAAAATTAAGAACCGATGAGCATAGATCTGCTCAAGATGGTAAATTACAATTTGAAGTTGACGGTGATACAACGATAGATATTAGAGTTTCAATCTTGCCTAGCACATCCGGTGAAAAAACTGTTATGCGTATTTTAAGTGATGTTGCTAGATCATATACATTGGAAAATTTAGGCATGGGTGAGGAACATATGGAGATCGTACGAGATGCAATTGCAAATCCACATGGCATGATTTTATCTACCGGACCAACAGGATGTGGAAAAACTACATCATTATATGCAATTTTAAAAATTTTAAATCGGCGGGAAGTTAACATTTCAACAGTTGAAGATCCAGTTGAATATGATATTGAAGGTGTAACCCAAGTGCAAGTCAACACAAAAACAAATCTTACTTTCGCTGATGGGTTAAGATCTCTTTTACGACAAGATCCAGACATCATGATGGTTGGTGAAATAAGAGATGAGGAGACAGCTGGCATTGCTGTTAATTCGGCTTTAACTGGACACCTCGTACTCTCTACATTACATACAAATGATGCAGCAACTGCCATACCAAGATTGATAGATATGGGAGTAGAGCCATTTTTAGTTGCTTCAACAGTGCGGATCATTATTGCACAACGTTTATTGCGGAAGATTTGTTCTTCTTGTATTCGTTCAGGACCACCATTACAAGAGACGATTGACTTCATTAATCATCAACCTAAGTTATTAGAAACTTTAAAGAAAGCAGGAATTGAAGATCCAGCAACTATGTCTGCATTTTATGGAGCTGGGTGTAATAATTGTGTGAATACTGGCTATCGGGGTAGAGTCGGCGTATTTGAAATTTTAGAAATGACTGATGAGATAAGAAGTTTGGTAGTGGAGAGAGCAGACTCATCAAAAATAATGAATGCAGCTCGTCGTAATGGTATGAGCACAATGTTGGATGACGGCGTGCAAAAAGCTTTAAATGGATCTACAACATTAAAAGAAGTATTACGCGTAACCCAATAATATGGCTATAAAAAAAAATAAACAAGATACGCTAGTTGAAAAAAATTTATTTCAAAATGAAGTAACTATTGGTAAAATCAATATAGAGCAAAAGATGTTGTTTGCAAAATATTGTGCAATAATGCTTGCTTCTGGTATTCCGATTGTTGAAACTATTAGAATTACTGTAGATCAATCTTCAGGAAAAATGCGTCGAGTCCTAATAAAAGTTTTGAAAACAATAGAAACTGGACAGAAATTATCAGATGCTTTAGCAAAATTTCCAAAAGTATTTTCAGAACTATATGTAAATATGGTTAAAATTGGCGAAGAGTCTGGAACACTAGAACAAAATTTTACCTATATTGCTAGTCAGTTAAAAAAAGATAAGGAGTTAAGAGATAAAATAAAGGGAGCTTTAATCTATCCAATAACCGTTTTAGGGGCTGCCGGAATATTAGGATTTTCTTTCGCACTTTTTGTTTTACCTCAATTAAGCGGTTTCTTTTCTGGATTGCGCATAGAGTTACCTTTAAGTACGAGAATTCTTTTATGGTTATCAAACTTTTTTGATCAATATGGAATTGAAGTTTTTCTAGTTGTTGTAGTTGGTGGAAGTTTTTTGGCTTGGGTAATTAGGCAAAAATTTTCCCAACCAGTTGTTCATTGGATAGTGCTACGGATACCCATCGTTAAGGGAGTTGTGAAATATACAAATCTTATTCAATTTTGTAGAACATTAAGTTTGTTATTAAAAAGTGGTTTAACAATTGATAATGCTTTAAAGATTACTCATAATACTGTAAGTAATTATTATTTTAAGCAAGCAATTACAGACATTACAAAACATGTAAAACGAGGTGCATCGGTCTCAGAACATATAGCATTTCATGAGGATATTTTTCCAAAAATTGTTAGTAGATTAGTGAGTGTAGGAGAGAAATCCGGTAGGATAGAAGAAAATCTCAATTATCTTGCAGACTTTTTTGATGATGAATTGGATAATACTACAAAATCTTTATCAACAGCACTCGAACCTGTTATGCTAATTTTTATAGGATTAGTAGTGGCCGCATTGGCAATATCTATCATTACTCCAATTTATGAAATTACTGGCAATATTACACAGCAATAAACGTGGCTTTACACTCGTAGAGTTATTAATTGTGATTGCTATTTTAAGTATAATGATATTTGGAATTGGGGGATTGTATGGATCTAGTCAGGACACAGCTCAAGTAGAACAAACCAGACAAGAAATTGTGCAATCACTTCGCGTTGCGCATCAACGGGCAAAAGGAAAAAAGAACAGTACGGCACATGGGGTAAATTTTACTTTAACAAACTTTACTTTATACCAGGGGACTAGTTATGCAACTAGAGATACAGCATATGACATAACAACTCAAATGAAAGGTAACATTGAAATCTCTGGGTTATCAGGAGTAAATTTTACTGCAGGATCTGCTTTACCGGATAATCCAGGAACTGTAACGATAACATCAGATGTACAATCAGTTTATATAACAGTAACAAGCTTGGGAGCAGTTTATTAATATGAAAAATCGTTCCGGACAATCAGTTGTAGAAATTTTATTAGCTCTAGCAATTTTTGCATTTATAGCTGGCGCTTTGGTTTCTACAATTCTAGGTAGCTTTGCTGGAACTATCGGTGGACAGCAGAGAGCAGAAGCAACTGCTTTAGCAAGAGAAGGCTATGAGGCCGTGCGCGCGATTCATGATGATTCTTGGAATCGCGTAGAATATGATCAATCTTCGGTTTCTGTTTCTGGGAGTGAATGGGTATTTGATGGTGAAGGTACAAGTGAAATTATCGGTAATTTTACGAGAACAATTTCTTTTGCTGATGTATGTAGAAATGTAAGTTTTGATATTGTAACTTGCGGTGTAGGTGGTGATACTTTGGATATTCATAGCAAGCAAATTATGGTAACAGTTTCATGGGAAAATACAGTAGGCCAAACAAGTAGTGAAGAGTATATTGGCTATATAACTAATTGGGATGCAGATGAATGGACACAGACGGATTGGTCTGGCGGTTCTGGACAATCCATCTGGTCTGATGCAACTATGTATGATTCAGGTGATGGCAATATAGACTTCACAAGGGCTGGACAAATTAGTTTAACTGGTGTTTCGTCAGGAAATCTTGATCAATGGATACCTGGTGGTGGCAGTAATGCTACACATACATCTGATACAGACTTTGGCGCTGGAACACTAACGGACACGCAGATAAATGGTATTGGAGCCGATGCAAGCATAACCATTAGTCAATCTGTTGACTGGGGTGTATTTGCTCCAACTGGCGATGTTATAACTCAGGAATCTATGAATGGATTGGATTTTTTATCTACCTCTTTAGGCTACGCTGTTGGAGATAATGGTGCCATTCTGAAGTGGAATGGAACCAGTTGGACCGGTGTTAGCAGTGGAGTGTCTACAGAGTTATTATCAATTGACATAGTGTCGGCTAATAATATATGGGCCATTGGCGTAAGTGGAGTCATAATACATTGGAACGGAGTCACATGGTCTACTGTTACTTCTGGTACAACATCCGATTTAAACGCAATAAAAATGATTTCGGCAAGTGATGGTTGGATAGTGGGTGATGGCGGAACAATTTTGAAATGGAACGGTGCTATTTGGACTAGTTTTAGTTCGCCTACTTCCAGAAACCTTTTTGGAGTGGATTTTGTATCAGCGTCAGATGGCTGGGCAGTTGGCTGGCAAGGCGAAATATTACAATGGAATGGCACAAGTTGGAGTTCTTTTAGCTCACCAACTACAAAGCAGTTGAATGGAATTGATTGCTATGATACATCTAATTGTTGGTCAGCTGGAGCTGGTGGTGAAATTATTTATTACAATGGCTCTACTTGGTTTACTCAATCTAGTCCTACAACCAGAATTTTATACGGAGTATCCATGCTTTCAGCTAGTTCTGGATATATATCTGGCGGAACAACAGGAACCGGAAAAATTCTTGAATGGAACGGAACTACTTGGAATGATGTTACTCCTGCAGTTGCTATAGATACCCTTAAAGATATTGAAGCGTTATCTGCTATTGATGTTCATTCAGTGGGTGGTAAAAATAAGCAACCTTTGTTGGTACGATACAATAGTTCCGTTTGGTCTGATTTAACATCATCATTAGGCAACGAAGATGTAAATAGTTTGGATATGATTGATGCCAGCGATGGCTGGGCTGTAGCTAACAGAGGAACGATTTATGAATATAATGGTGTGGATTGGCTTGGTGTAATTTCACCGACAACTAGTAATTTACAGGGAGTTAATTGTGCCGATACAGCTAACTGCTGGGCAGTTGGTCAGTCAGGTACAATAATATATTACAATGGCAGTACCTGGGCTACTCAAACATCTCCTACTGGCAGTCTTTTAAGTAGCGTTTCAATGGTATCTAGTAGCGATGGTTGGGCGGTTGGCGCGGGTGGAGTAATTATCCAATGGAATGGATCTGCCTGGGCTACTGTAACTTCTCCAACTGGTAGCGCCCTCAATGGGGTTCATTGTGTATCAACTTCGGATTGCTGGGCGGTTGGCGCGGGTGGAGTAATTATCCAATGGAATGGATCTGCCTGGGCTACTGTAACTTCTCCAACTGGTAGCGCCCTCAATGGGGTTCATTGTTCCGTTTCAAACAATTGCTGGGCCGTTGGTGCAGATGGTGTAATTATTCAGTGGAATGGATCTGCTTGGGCTACTGTAACCTCGCCAACTGGTAGTGCTTTGTATGACATTTTTATACTAAATGCATCTGATGCTTGGGCCGTTGGTGCAGGTGGTGCTTTACTACAATGGAATGGATCTGCTTGGGCTACTGTAACATCTCCCACCGCAAAAAATATGTATACTGTAAATATGGTAGCTAGCACCAATGTATGGGCTGCAGGTGCTCAATCTACATTTATTCAGTACAGTAATCTTTATTTTTTAACTGGTACATTTGAATCTTCAATTATAGATAGTGGCAGTGCAGGAGCAACATGGGATTGGATTTCTTGGGTGGAAGACACCACTAACCCAGCAACCAATCTATCAATCGATTCCCGTACTGGTGAGGTGGCTGTACCAGATGCAAGTTGGTCTGCATACTCTGGTGCTTATTCAAATCCAAGCGGGGAACCAATAATTTCTCCTAACGGTAGGTATTTACAGTATTTTGTTACATTCACAACAACCGATGCTAATTTCACCTCAGTATTGGAAGAACTTACGGTGAACTATAACAATCCAACAACTCAAAACTTAAATGCTGTAGATATGATTTCATCTACTGTAGGATATGCCGGAGGTAACGTTGGTACGTTGTTTAGTTTTGATGGCGTTGCCTGGACGTCTGACACCTCACCGACAAGCAATAATATATACGATCTTACATTTATAGATGTAAATAATGGTTGGGCAGTAGGTGCGTTAGGTACGATTGTGCAGTATAGTACTGGTACTTGGAGTACAGTTACATCGCCAACCGGTAATGGTCTAAATGGTGTAGAAGCTGTAAATAGCTCTGTAGCTTATGTAGTTGGTGATGCTGGAACAATAGCTACTTGGAATGGTACTAGTTGGTCTACGGCAACATCTCCCACGGGTAATATCCTAAATGACGTTGATTGTATATCGAGTTCGGATTGTTGGGCTGTTGGCGCTGCAGGAACAATTGTACAGTGGAATGGCTCTGCATGGAGTACAGTTACATCTCCAACTGGAAATAATCTTAATGCGGTTTACATGGTTAGTAGCAGTGATGCGTGGGCGATGGGCGATGGTGGTGTGATAATTTACTGGAATGGTATTAGTTGGGTGTCTAGAATTTCACAAACTACTAACAATTTGAATGGTATTGATATGATAGCAACGAATGATGGCTGGGCCGTTGGTGATGCAGGTACGTTAATGGTTTATAATGGAATTGATTGGGCGTTATTTACATCTCCAACTACGACGAATTTAAATGACATTTCAAGAGGAGATAGTACAGAGGGTTGGACTGTTGGTGATGCTGGTTTATTCATGAAGTTTACCCGTACGAGCACTGGCACCTATACTACCTCAGGCACACTAACTTCATCTGCTTTTGACATGACGGACACTTCACCTTTGCAAGTGATTGAATGGTCAGAGGTATTACCTGCATGTTCGCCTAGTTGTACAATACAATTCCAATTGCGCACTGCACCAGATGTAACTGGCGCTCCAGGAACATGGACATCTTGGTTTGGTGCTACAGGTGCAGGAACTTATTTTACAGATCAAAATGGTATGTTACCTCCTACAGCTTTAAATGGTAATCAATGGGTGCAGTATCGTGCAGAATTTACAGGCGATGGAATTTCTACGCCAATTTTAGAAGATGTAATAATAAATTATCGCTAACATGAAAAAAGGTTTTACTTTAATTGAGTTGTTGATATACGTAGCCCTTACTAGCGCTGTTGTTGTAGCTTTTATCAGTTTTTCCTTAACTATGTTTCAGGCTAGGTCCAAAGCAGCGGTGCATCAGGAAATAAACGCTAATGCTAGATTTGCAATGGAGTACATAACAGATGCAATTCGTGGTTCATCCGGAGTAAATTTAGGAGGAAGTACTTTTAGTTCAGATCCCGGCGTGTTAGAACTATCAATGGCTGACGTGGCAAAGAACCCAACAGTAATAGAACTTACAGCTGATAATGGTCAAATACAAATTACTGAAGGAGCTACCGGACCAATTATTGTGATGCCCACACTGGTGAGTGTAACAAATCTACAATTTACAAATTTAACAGGTAATGGTCGAGTGGAAAATGTTCGTGTTCAAATGACATTGCAATATAGTGGTACGGATAGTGCTGAGTATGCAACTAGTCAAACTTATCAAACTGCAGTATCCGTAAGAAGATGAAAATATATTTATTTGATCACTCTGGAGCAGCAGCATTAATAGCAATTGTTATAATTGCGTCTGTTACAACTACAATAGCTTTATCAATTAGTTTGTTAGGAATTGGCGAGTTGGACTTAAGTTATTCTGCTGGTGAAACAGAATCTGCCATAGTATTAGCGGATAGTTGTACAGAGGAAGTATTACGCAGATTGCGCTATGATGAAAATTGGGCAGTCGGAGCTGGTACTCAGGTCTTGAGTATAGGTGGTAATTCTTGTACAATAACGGTTACGTCTGATGGGGGTACTGAACGGGCAATCAATTCTATTGGAAATATAAGTGATTATTATGCAACAGTAGAAGCTGTTACAGTAGTATCTGGTGGAGATGTTTCTTTAACTAGTTGGCAATTAAATCCCTAAAAACAATGAAATCATACCTTGGTATAGATATAGCTGATACATCTATCGAAATCGTTGAACTTAGTAAAGCTAGATCTAGCTTTAATATGGTTAGTTATGCTAGAGCAGAGTTAGCTAGAGATGTAATTGTCCAAGGAAGAATTAAAAATCGTGAAGGTTTGAATAATATATTTCAATCTTTATTAGATAATGCATCGCCTCAACCAGCAGAGAGCAGAAAGGCGGTTGTGAGTTTTCCTGATTCCTTAGTATATTCTTTAAATTATAATATTCAGAATGATGGTCAGGATTTAACTGGTGAGAAACTAGAGGAAGTTTTACGTGACCAAGCTCGAGCAACATTTTTAATAGAAGATGAAAATTTACATATTGTATGGTTAAAGAATGTGCTGGCAGACGGATCAGAAAACTATACTATATTTGGCGTAGATAAACAGATTGTGAAAAATTGGCAACTGTTTTTTAAGGAAGTTGGCATAGAGGTTCTTGCCATAGAACCAGAAGTATTAGGTATTATGAGAGGAATTCTTGCAGATCGAGATTCTGAGTTTCAACAATCATCTATGGCAGTTGCAGATATTGGAGGAACAAAGACTGTGTTAACATTTTTTTATCAAGGCCAGCCAATTATTAGTGAAACGATATTAACTGGTGGATTTGTATGGACCACACAATTAGCACAAAAAATTGGTGGATCGTTTGAAGCAGCTGAAGCGCAAAAAATTTCATTCGGCCTGGAGTCACCTGACATGATCAATATTGTCCAACCATTAGCAGAAAAGATTACTAGTAGTCTGCAAAAATATTATAGTTTGTATCAACATATGCCGCAGGAATTATTCTTAACAGGTGGAAGTGCTCAGTTGCCAGGTTTAACGGAGTTTCTCTCTAATTATTTAGCGCAAAGACAAACCGAAGGGCAGATTCCTGAAATTAGCATACCGCAAGGGGATCAGGCATCAATGTATGTGGAAGCAGTTGGATTAGCTATGTATCCTACTGATGCGAAATATCAAAAACAATCAGTAGATTTAAGATTGAGTGAATCAGAATTAAAAGAAAAAAAGATTAAGACAAAAGAAAGATCAGGTACTAAAATTTCAGTAATTAGTTCGGGAGTGGATAAAAAAACAAAAAAGCAATTAGTTATGCTAGTTGTAATTATTGTTGGTGGCTTGTCAATTGCTGCTATTATCTGGGTGATTAAAAATGCTTCAAATTGACGTAAGTTATTAAATATAATATAATATAAGTAATCTGGTTTTAATAAAAAATAGTTTTCAATGTATATATTATGAACATTCGACAAGAATTAAATAAAAAAAATGAAGGTTTCACATTAATCGAGCTTTTAATCGTAGTGGCGATTATTGCAATTTTGGCTGTGATTCTATTTGTTGCCTTGGATCCTTTATCGAGATTAGCTGATTCTAGAGATTCAAAAAGAGCAGCACAAGCCAGTGAAGTTTTGTCTGCACTTAAAGTGGATCAGGTTGATAATGGCGGATATTACAATTCAGCAGTTAATGGCGCGACTGCAGGTGAAGTTTACTTAATTGGTTCTTGTGCTAGTGGAGCAACAGCTACAACTGTAACTGATTTCTGTGATACAAACCCTACGCAAGCAGTTTGTTTGGATTTAACTACCGGAGGTGATGATATTATAACTCAAGGTTACATTGGAGACATACCAATTAGTCCTGATGGTCTTGGAACTTGGACAGCAGCAACTACAGGCTATACCATCCAAAAAGAAACTACTGGGATTTTACGAATTAGATCATGTGAATCGGAAAATACAAGTGAGATTGTAAGTTCACGATAACCCTATATAAGAACAAAAAAGGGGCCAAGTTAGGCCTCTTTTTTGTTTGTGAATTTTATATAAATAGTGCATAATACATACATGAAAATCAAAACAGGTTGTGACATTGTACACATAAAGAAATTTGAAAAATCAAAAAAAAATTCGGGACAAGATTTTCTAGATAAGATATTTCAAGTGGAAGAATTGACTGTATCAAATTCTGCACAGCATTTGGCAGGTGTTTTTGCCGCCAAAGAAGCGGTAATTAAAGCACTGGGATTAGAAGCAGGGAATTGGAAACAAATAGGAATTCGTTACAGCAAAACTGGCCATCCTATTTTGAAATATGAAGGTGAAGCGGAAATTTTATCGCATGATATATCAATTAGTCATGATGGTGACTATGCAATAGCATCAGCAGTTTTTTTATTAAATGACTAATTAATTATGATACTTACAGATTTCATAATTAATTCTGCAAAACAAACCCCAGATAAAACAGCAGCCATTATTAAAGTTGGTTATAGAAATGTTGAACTGTCATATCAGGATATTTACAAGATGGCAAAAAGTACCGCAGTATTTTTGAAAGAACAAGACATTGGTGTAGGAGATAAAGTTTTGTTATTGGCTCCAAATTCTCCCAATTGGCTATGTGTATATTGGGGCTGTTTATTAAATGGTTCAGTATTAGTTCCTTTAAATACCCAAAGTACAGGAGAGATGATTAATAAGATTGCTAAACAAACTGAGGCAAAAATAATTTTTTCAAATAATAAATTTACAGAAGATATTACTGATGAATTGGCAGTTTATCAAGTCGAAGATTTACAGCAAACTATTGAATCATACAAAGACAATGAGTTTGTCCCAGTAACGGCAACTGAGGAAGACATTGCAATCATTATGTATACTTCTGGAACTACGGGAGATCCAAAAGGAGTGTTGTTGAGTCATAAAAATGTAATATCAAATGTTATAGCTGTTTCTGAAGCAATTCCTGTTGACGATACCGATGTATTTTTATCTATTTTACCACTCAGTCATATTTATGAGCAGGTAATAGGTTTTTTGTTGCCTTGCTATAAATCTGCAAAAATTGTTTATGCTCACGTGCCTACTGCTATTAGTGATCTTTTGAAGGAGCATCACGTTACAAAGATGCTTGGGGTTCCTGAGTTTTTAAGTATTGTAATGTCTAAGATAGAGGCTAAGGCAGAGGAAGATGGGAAAAAAGAATTAATGCAGAAAATGATGAAGATATCTAATACCATAAAAATTAGACTACTACAAAGGTTGTTATTTAGTTCTGTGCACAAATCATTCGGTGGTAAGTTACGTATCGTAGCTTCTGGTGGCGCACCTTTAGATCCAAAACTTGAAGATAAGTGGAATGCGTTAGGGATAACCTTATTGCAGGGATATGGACTCACGGAAACGTCACCAGTAGTATCAATGAATACGTTAATGGCACATCGTAGGGGTTCTATTGGTAAAGTCTTATCAGGTGTTGAAGTTAAAATTGCAGATGATGGTGAAATTTTAGTGAAAGGCCCAAGTGTTTTTCAAGGATATTATAAGAACACAGAAAAAACAAAAGAAGCATTTACTGAAGATGGGTGGTTTAAAACAGACGATCTTGGAAAGATAGATTCTGATGGTTATATTTATATCAACGGGCGTAAACGATATATGATTCTTGGTCCAGGGGGGCAAAATGTTTTTCCTGAGGATATCGAACAAAAACTTAATGAGTTATCGGAAATTAAAGACAGTTGTGTGATTGGTTTAGAGAAAGAATCTGGACGAGTAGAAATACATGCTGTATTGCTGTTTGAGAAAGATAATAATTCTACCTCAGAGGAATTGGTACAAAGAACGAATGAGCAGTTAGCGTCATATCAGCAGATTGCAAACTGGTCAGTTTGGAAAGAGGAAGATTTTCCTCGATCAGCTACCAGAAAAGTTAAAAAAGGTGAAATCATTAAACGTATCCATGCAGAAAGATGAACAATTGCCCCAGCTAGTTGCATTACTAGCGGCAATTACAGATACTAATGCTAAAGATATTGCATCTGATACAGTATTAGTGCGTGATTTGCAGTTAGATTCTATTTTACGAATAGAATTGGTTACTAGAATTGAAGATGTGTTCGGTGTAACAGTTCCGGAAGTTAACATTACAGCAAAAACAAGTGTTACTGATTTATTGGCTTTAATTAACGTAGCGAATCCTGTTGAAAAAAGATTAAAAATAAAGGAATGGCCATTAAGCCTATTTGCTAGGATAATAAGATATGTGGGCCAGAGCTTTTTTTTCTTTCCTTTAATGAGATTAGTGACGAAATTAGAAGTTGCAGATCAAGATAATTTTAAGGACGTGAAATATCCGGTAATAATCATGTCTAATCACATTAGTCTATTTGATGGTATTTTTTTATCGGCAGCATTGAATATAAAAGTAAGAAATAGATTAGCCTATGCAGCTGCAAAGGATTCTATTTTTGGAGAATTTAGAAAATATCTGCCAGCAATACAACTTTTTTTTAATGCATTTCCTTTTCCTCGTAAAGAAAATGAAGATATTAAATCTGGTTTCAATTATACGGGGGCTCTATTAGACAGAGGTTGGTCTGTGGCTTTGTTTCCAGAAGGTAGAGTTAGTCATTCCGATACAATGAATGAATTTAAGAGAGGGGCTGGTTTAATGGCATCTTTAATGAATGTGCCAATTATTCCGGTTAGAATAAAAGGAACAGCATTTATCTATGGTTCAAAAAAGAGCATTTTCTCTAAAAGACACTCAGTATCAATAAAATTCGGCAAGCCTTTGTATTTTGTAGATAAATCAGAGTCATATGAAGATGCAACTCGTAGGATTGAACACGCAATTAGAGAGTTGTGATATTATATATAAGTTAATTTATATAAATAATTATGGAATCATCAAATAAACGTGTAGCAATATTAGTTGAGGATCTATATCAGGATTTAGAGCTATGGTATCCATTCTATCGGCTACGTGAAGAAGGGATTAAACCAGTCATTGTGGGTATAAAAAAAGCTCACAAGTATAAGGGTAAGTATGGATATCCAGTAGAAAGCGATATTGATATTAAGGAAGCAAAAATAGATGAATTTGATGCCGTGTTAATACCAGGTGGTTTTGCTCCAGATTTGATGAGAAAGAATCGAGATATGATAGATTTTGTGAAAGATATGAATACCGCTGGTAAATTAGTTGCATCAATCTGTCATGGGGCATGGATGCTTGCTTCAGCAGGAATAATTCAGGGAAAAAAATGTACTTGTTATGATGCAATTGCAGATGACATAATTAATGCTGGCGGAATTTATTCAGATGAAGAAGTTGTCGTTGATGGTAATATAATAACTTCTCGTAAGCCAGATGATTTGCCAGCATTCTGCCAAGCAATCATTTCTAAATTAATCTAACTATGCGTGTAAATGATAAAGTAAATCTAACAATAGATAAACTTGTATTTGGTGGGCAAGGTATATCACATTATGAGGATAGGACTATTTTTGTTTGGAATGCATTGCCTGGAGAGCAAGTTGAGGCTGAAATCATCAAGAAAAGAAAAGGTGTGTTCGAGGCTGTAGCTAAAACAATTATCAAACCAGCAGAATATAGAGTTGAGCCTGCAGAGAAACATTTCTTATCAAGTTGTCCTTGGTCTATTATGACATTTGAGAAAGAGAATGAGTTTAAAAAAACCATGGCACTCGAAACGTATAATTATCTTGGCGGTCTGGATTTAATAGATTTGGATATTTATTATAATGATGATCAACAAGTAGGATACAGAAATAAAATAGAGTTCAGTTTTTTTGAGTTTAACGAAGATGATGAGAGAGGAACTGGAGTATCATTATCGTTTTTTCAGAGAGGAATGAAATATAAAGAGCCAGTAGCAGGATCTGTGTTGGCTGAGCCTGTAATTAATGAGAGCGCTGACTATATTTTGAAGTGGATTAATGCGCAATCATTAACAAGATATCAATTAAAATCTTTGATTATTCGTAGTAATGGCAAGGGAGAAGCTATTGCAGCGTTATTTTGTAAAGATAAAGTTGATTTTAGTGATTATCCAAAATTGAATGATAAATTACTTGGATTTCATATTTATTTTTCAAATCCAAAAAGTCCAGCATCTGTTCCAACAGAGATAATGTACAGTGAGGGTCAAGATTTTCTTTCGGCATCAATTAATGATACAAATCTGGATTTTGGATTATTAGGTTTTTTTCAAGTTAATATCCCAGTTTTTAATCAAGCTTTGCAAGATGTTAGTAAGTATTTAGATAAATCTAGAGATGTGATTGATTATTATTCTGGTGTTGGAGCTATTAGCTTGCCTTTACATGAGCATTATCAAAAAGCAATATTAGTTGAGAATAATGAGGAAGCAGTTGAATTCGCAAAAAAAAATATTATAAGCAACGGGATTAGTAACGCCGAGGTACATCTGACGGAAGCTGAAAATATGACTGAAATTATTACTTCAGAACATGTTGTGATAGTGGATCCACCGCGAGCGGGTTTACATAAAAATGTAATCGATACTATTATAGATGAGAAGCCAGTTAGAATAATATATATGTCATGCAATTTATCCACACAGGCAAGAGATATAAAATTGCTAGCGGAATCATATGAGGTTGAATTTATTAAGCTATATAACTTCTTTCCGTGCACACCACATGTAGAATCTGTATGCGTATTGAACAGGAAGATATGAGCATAGGAAAAAATATACGACTGTGTTAGAATAGCGCGGTATGATTGAATGTAAATTCGAAAAAGGGGATATTGCTCAGCTTAGACACGCAGTTGTTGATGCTGTAATTATAGATAAAAATAAAATCCTACTCACAAAACGTGCAGATAAATTGCGCGAGAATGGAAAATGGTCTTTGCCTGGTGGTTTTGTTGAACACGGTGAAACAACATCAGAAGCAGTAATGCGTGAAGTATTAGAAGAAGTTGGCTATACTAGCGTAGTAGAGGATTTGTTAACAATCATAGATAAGCCAAATAGAAAATCTGATGATCGACAAAATATTTCATTTGCTTTTGTAATTAAACTTATCAAAAAAGTTTCTGAACCAGATTCCGAAGAAGTTTCTGAAGTTAAATGGTTTGATATTAATAAATTACCATCAGAAAAAGAGATTGCCTTTGATCATCTTGAAATCATCTGGCATTATATTGATCAAGTTGAAGAGCTAACGTAGGTGTTTGCAATATGATTGGAAAGTGGTCAAATTTTTTTATTAATCGATACAAAACAACAATATTATTAGTTATTGCAATAATTGCAGTTGGTATTTTTGGTGCTACAAATAACTATCGTCAGGATTTTCCGCAAATATCATCTAATTACATCTCAATATATGTAACATATCCGCAAGCTGCTTCTAATGATGTTGAAAAAGAAGTTGTAATACCTATTGAGCAATCTATTGGGGATTTAGATGGACTAAAATATTTAAGATCAATTTCATATGATAATGGTGGTTGGTTAGGAGTTGAAATGCAAGAGGTGGATCAGGTAGATGTGGCTATTGACGAGATCGAAAAGAATATAAAAGAAATTGGATTAACTAGTGATGCCAAGATTGAGGTAAAGACTGAGGATCCCATCGGCCCTTTGCTAATCTATGCGCTTGGTAGTGACACTACAAATATTTCGGAATTACAGAACGAAGCAGAGCTTGTTAGAGAACATTTTTTAACCGCCTCAGCTGGTATAGATAAAATTGATATATCGCCTGAAATAAAGAATGAAATTGTCATTGCTCTAAATGAAGAGAAATTAAAGGACAAGGGTTTAACATTGACTGAGGTTCAACAAGTATTACAATCTACCTTATTGAGTATTCCAGGTGGTGTTCTTGCGGTAGATGATGGTCAGGACATGAACTTAATTTTTACATCAAATGTAACAAAATTGTCAGATTTTGAAGATGTCCAAATTCAGGATGTTGTATTATCGGATATCGCTTCAATTAGCATGAGAACTTACGATGAGGATCAAGTAAATCATGCTGGATATTTACTCAATGATATACCGGAGTCAAAATCGGCGGTAATGTTAATAATTTATACGGGTGATAAAGGTGATGCAATAAGTATTTCTGAAGATATTGCAGCGGAAGCGGAACATATTAATGCAGATAAGATATTACCAAATAATGTAGATTTAGCACCTGTATTTGATAACTCTAAATATGTTGAAAAACAAATAGGTGACTTACTTACAAATGGTTGGTATGGTTTATTTTTGATTCTGTTAGTTCTGATGCTGTTTATTAATTTCCGAACTGGTATTATCGTGGCTACGATTATTCCGCTAGCATTTTTGATTACGCTAGCAGCTTTATTCGCCTTAGGATATACGATAAACATTCTTACTTTGTTTGCAATGTTATTGGTATTAGGAATTATTGTAGATAATGCAATTGTTATTGCTGAAGGAGTAACTCATAATATAGAAAATGGCCAAAATAAGAAGTTGGCAGTAGCTTCTGCTATGAAAGAGCTTGGTCCGCCGGTAACTGCAGCTACTTTAACAACACTCGTAGTGTTTATACCTTTTGCTAATATTTCAGGAGTTGTTGGTGCGTTTTTACGATTCATTCCTTATACCATCATAATAATGTTGATAGCATCATTTTTCTTGGCTATTACCATAACACCGGTATTGTCCATTTTTTTGATGAAGGAAGAAACTAAGGAGCAAAGGAAGAAACGAAAGTTGTCTGTTCTGCAAAAAATGTTTGTGCTTCCAGTAATTATATTTTATGGTCAAAAATTGGTTGATTTCCTTGAAGATATTTATGGCTTAATTATTACGCATCTTTTTGCCAAGTGGTGGACTAAAGCAATGTTGGTATTAACTGGCGTTACGTTAATTGCTGTAAGTGTATTAAGTTTTGGCCAGGAGTTACCGTTCGAACAATTTCCAAAAGTTGATAATGTGGAAGTTAAATTAAATTTTGATTTTCCTAAGCAAATTTCAGCTGATGAAAAAAAGGCTGCGACTATTTCCGTTTTAGATAAAGCAGTTGGCACGGAACATTTTCATAGTTATTTTATATATGAAGAAAATAGCGTATCCGTTATATTTAGTGAACCAACCAATAGACCAGATGGTCCAGATATTTATGCTCTGGGCGATAAATTAGAAGAGGAGATTGCTAGCGTAACAAAATCTCTAGCAGAACAGGGGATAGTCGTTACTGCAGAATCCGTGTCGATTGGACCACCGACAGATCCTTTTGATGTCATTGTTGAATTACGAGGGGATGATATGGATGGTCTTACAGATGCTTCTGCGGATTTAACTGAGTTTTTAGAAAATGAAATGGGCGTTGTACAGGTTAAAAATTCTTGGAGTGACGCCATGATGACTGATTACGAAATAGATTTTAATGAAGAAGAGTTAGAGAAATACAATCTAGATAATGCGAGTGTAAGTATGATGGTGAATCTGGCTTTTAGTGAAACGCAAGTTGGCAAAATTAGCATAGGAACTGACGGAGTTTCAGATGATGTAATTCTTGCATTAGATGAAGAATCAAAAAATTCTTTGGCGGATGCTCGTGAGTTAGTGCTTTTTTCTACGCCGCTAGAAGATGTAACCTTAGATAAGGTAGCAGATATTACTGAGGTAGAAAGTTTGCAACAAATTCAAAGATTAGATGAGTTACGAGTTGCGAAGGTGTCCGCTCGAGTGTCAGATGATACAGATTCAAAAGATATAGAACAATTAGTAAAAGATTACTTAACTGAAGAACATTTAGAAGAGTTTAATTTGTCAGCTGAAGATGTTTCATATGGCGGATTCACAGCATCTATGAATGAAAATTATAATAATTTATTATTAGTTTTTATTATAGCTGTTATAGCTGTGTATTTGATTTTGGTGTATCAATTTAACTCTTTCATCCAACCAGGATTAATATTATTTACGATTCCATTAGCAATGATTGGTGTATTTCCAGCCTTGAGTTTTATCAACGAATCAATAAATATGGTTTCCGGTTTAGGCATCATCGCTTTGGTTGGAATTGTGGTTAATGATGCAATTGTTTTTGTTGATTATTTTAATAGAATAAGTGCAAAGAATGAGAAGTGGTCTACTACTAAATCAATGATAGAAACTGGAAAAGCGAGATTCAAACCAATTTTATCAACTTCTATTACGACAGTATTTGGTATTTTACCACTTACACTCAATGATCTTTTTTGGAGAGGCTTAGGAACTAGTTTAATTGCGGGATTAATTTTCTCTACATTAGGTACGCTATTAGTATTTCCAGTGTTGTTATCTTGGAATGAATCTAGAAAAAAAATGCTGGATAAAATTATAAAAAAATGCCAATAAATAGGCTTAATAGGCTTTAAACTGGACAAAATGCTTTAAAAATGCTATGATATAACAATGTCAGATACTCATTACACTGTTCCAGTAGCAGTACAAAGGCTTATAAAAAGCTACAATAAAGAAACACACGAGGAGGAAGCTCGTGTAAACGTATCAAAGCTAAAGATAAGTGAGGCTATTGGTAGGTTGGCTTTTTTTTATGAGAAAATTAGAAATTCAGTTGATTATCAAGAAGAGAATTTGATTATTAAATCTGCAATAGAGAGAATATTACGTAGAAAATTTATTCCAGGGGAAGATCCAGCATTGATTTCAGGACCCTTACTATCAGAATTAATTAGAGGAGGGTATATCCAGAATAATTCATATCCAGAATCTATCGTTGATGATGTAACAAAAGTTATAACCAAGTATGCAAGGTTTCTTAATAAGGCTATTCCGCCATTAGAACAAGAACAACGAGAAGGGGTATTTGATTGGACTCTTACAATGTTAGCTTGCGAATTGGAAGATTTACTTTCATTTTCTTGGCAAAAACAAGGTATGCTTGAATTTGTTTACCTTACTATGTTGGAAAGAGTTGAAATTAAATCAAAAAATATTACTGCAGATGAGCGGAAGGTACAGATTTATTCTGCAACATTACGAACCTATGCTCAATATGATTTTGATTTGACTAGTTATCATTTGTTGAAATATTTTTATCCTGACTGGAAAGATAATAAAGAAGATACCATAAATCGAGTAGCGAAAAATGTTCTAAACGTTAAGGCAACAATTGAAAAACAAATTAATCATCCATTACAAGATCGGTTGATTAGACAATTGAAAAAGGTAAATATTTTATTCCTTATTTTAGCTGATGTTCTTTCTAAACATGATGATCCATTAGACTTATTGCAAGATGTAGAAAGATTAGAAGATGAAGTAGAAGAAGCTGCAACGGAAAAGTATAAAACAGTAAAATCTAAATTAAGAAGAACTAGTATTAGGAGTATTATATATATTATAATTACAAAAATGATGTTGGCTTTGATAATTGAATTACCTTATGATCTATTTATTCTTGGTCATCTCAATTACATTCCAATTGCGATAAATGTAATTTTCCATCCAACACTCTTATTCATCATTGCTTTAGTTGTACACATACCTGCAAAAGAAAATACAGAAAAAATCAAGGAGGGTGTAAAAGACTTGATATATAGTTATCCGGATAAGGATATTAAATACCAGGTTAAACCAAAAGCTGCTCGAAGTGGGTTTACGAGTTTGCTATTTAAACTCTTTTACGTTTTGGCTTATTTCGTGACATTCGGTGGAATTTTATTATTGTTATTCATGATTGGGTTTAACTGGCTTGGTATGTTGCTATTTGTATTATTCTTAACTCTCGTAAGCTTTTTTGGCTTCAGAGTAAGGCAGTTAGCGAAAGATCTAGTAGTGGTTGATAGGAAGGATAATATTATTAGCGCTACAATAGATTTTTTTGCAATTCCAGTTATCAGAGCAGGACATTGGTTGTCGGTAAATTTTTCAAAGATAAATGTATTTGTATTTATATTAGATGTTATTATCGAAGCACCATTTAAATTAATTATAGAAGTATTTGAGGATTGGTTAGGTTATATCCGAGAAAAGCGTGAAGAGCTTTATGATTAAGCCAGCCGGCCGGATCACTGGTATTAAGGCGTCACAGACAATTCTTTTGGATTCTCTAGCAAAAGATTTGGCACAGCAGGGGCAAGATGTGATAAATCTTACAGCTGGAGAGCTTGATTTTGAAACATCAAATGAAGTACTAGACGCTGCTAAGGATGCGATAGATGCAAATAATAATCATTATTCAAAACCACAGGGATTACCTCAGGTTCGTTCTGCTGTGTGTAATTTTTTATCTAATAATTACGATTTAGATTTCAACGATAACCAGATTATTATTACAAATGGTGCAAAGCAAGCATTATATAGTTGTTTGCAAGTGTTAATTAATTCGGAAGACGAGGTCTTGGTACCTGTACCAGGATGGGTAAGTTATTCTCAGCAAATTAAGTTAGCAGATGGTGTAGTAATAGCAGTAGAGACCACAGATGATTTTCAGTTAGACATTGATGCTTTTAATACTGCTGTAACAGAAAAAACTGTCGGTATCATATTAAATTACCCAAATAATCCTACAGGGGCAGTTTACGATTTGGAACAGTTAGAAAAAATTGCTGATTTTGCACGTGAACACAATCTTTGGGTTATTAGCGATGAAATATATAGCAAGTTACTTTATGATGATTCAAAATTCATATCATTTGCAAAAATATATCCAGAAAGAACTATTGTAATAAATGGTGTATCTAAATCAGGATCAATGACAGGATGGAGAGTTGGTTTTGCAGCTGGACCTGAGAACGTTATTGATGCGATGACAGTGTTGCAATCTCATCTAACGGGAAATGTATGTAACATAGCTCAGTTTGCCAGTTTGCCTGCGTTGAATATGAAGCCAGATTCTTTGGATAACATCTTGCTTGAATTGGCACGTCGGCGCAAAGTAGTTATTGAATGGGTAGATGCAAATAATAAAATTTCATTAACGGATCCCGCTGGAGCTTTTTATTGTTTTCTTGACATTAGCGAGATCACTGAAGATTCAGAAATTTTTTGTGAGACTTTATTAACTGAATTTGGCGTTGCATTGGTTCCTGGAAAGTATTTTGGTCGTGATAGTTTTGTTCGATTATCATTTGCAAGTTCATTGGAGAATGTTCAAGAGGCTTTAAAACGAATGACAGAGTTTATAGAAAAATATTAATAATAATGATATACTAACTCTACTATGCGTGTAATAATTACAGGATTAGAGGGTAAAGAACTTGGTAAAATAATTAGGAATAAGTTTTCTAATATTAAGATTGTAAAAAGTAATCCTGATTTTATTTTGTGCTACGGTGGAGATGGAACTTTATTGTATGCTGAGCGGGAATATCCGGGAGTACCAAAGGTAATGATTAGACACAGTAGAGTGTGTCACAATTGTGCAAGGGTTACTCGTGAAACAATCTTAAGTTTACTTAGTAGAGGTAAGTATTATTTAAGAGAGCATCCGTTATTGGAAGCTGCTAGTAAAGGTTCAATTTTATATGGCTTAAACGATATTATCGTTGGTCACGCTACAATCAATACTAGCTTAAGGTATAGTGTATCCTTGAACGGCGAACCATATGGCGGTGAATACTTAGGAGATGGATTAATTGTGGCCACACCACTTGGTAGCACTGGTTATTATCAGAGCGTAACACAAAGTACTTTTCAAGAAGGTTTAGGTGTTGCTTTTAATAATACTGTAAATATTATAGGGCACTTAGTTATAGCATCAGATACGGAAGTTAAAGTGAAAGTAAATCGAGGTCCTGGTCTGGTAGTAGCAGATAATGCGAAAAAATTTCTCCGCATTGATAAAGGAGAGTCTGTAGTTATTAAGCAATCACATCGTTCTACTCATATTGTATATTTTAAAGGTAAGAAGTATCGTCAATATAATATTGGTTTAGGAGAAAATCGGGTGCCTTTAGGATTTTGTCAAATCTGCTCGAAGCAGTTTTATTAAATTCATGAAGGAGATTACTCTGGTTACCAGTAATCCTCGTAAATTAGAGGAAATTGGATCAGCATTAGCTGAATATAATATTAAGTTGGTTAGTCGTTCGTTTGATATTCCAGAAATTCAAGCTGATAGTTTGGAAGAGGTTATAAAAGATAAAATTGAGCAAGCATATAAGATAGTTAAAAAACCAGTGATAGTTGATGATGCTGGTATTTTTTTTAAAGGTTATAAACATTTTCCAGGTGTTTATTCTAGATTTATGTTTGCAAGCTTGGGGTTTTCAGGGTTATTAAAATTAATAAAGAATAATCAATCAGCTTTTTTTGCGAGTTATATTGCATATAAAAAATCTGCAAGATCTGAACCTATGTTATTTAGTGGAAAAGTTACTGGGAAGTTGACGAATCGTGTTCGGGGAAAAATTAAGTATAAAATGCCGTATGATAATATCTTTATTCCTGCTGGAGATACTAGAACATTTGCTGAAATGACCATTGCAGAAAAACAACAATATGATCACAGATCAAAAGCAGTTAGAAAGTTTTGTAAATATTTATCACAACAAATATGAAATTATCTTTTTTTGGCGCATGCCGAATGGTAACAGGATCTTGCTACTTACTAGAACATGAAGGTTCTAAATTATTAATTGATTGTGGAATGATACAAGGCGCTCATTTTTCAGAAAAAGATAATTTAGCGCCATTTCCATTCGATCCAAAAGATGTTGATTATATAGCTATCACACATGCGCATGTTGATCATTGTGGTAGAGTCCCTAAGTTAGTAAAGGAGGGTTTTAATGGAGAAATTGTAGCTACGCATGCAACACTATCTTTTATTGAGTTGATGTTAGGTGATAGCGTGCACGTTATTCAGTCGGAGGCAGAGGAACATGGACATGAACCGTTGTATGATGAAGAAGATGTCATTAGCACGGTACAAAAATTCCAAGGCGTTGAATATCATCAAAAAATTAGTTTAGGACCCTTTAGTTTAGAGTTTTATGACGCTGGACACATTTTGGGATCTTCATCTATATATATTACTGCTGGCGGTAAGACTATAGTTTTTTCAGGCGATATAGGGAATCCACCAGTTCCGTTGTTAAAAGAAACTGAGTACTTGGAACAAGTGGATTATGTGGTTATGGAATCAACTTATGGAGCAAGAAAGCATGAAGCCTCCAGAGATAGATCACTATTATTAAAATCAGCGATATACGAGACTATAACAATGGGTGGTGTATTATTAATACCAGCATTTTCTTTAGAGCGTACCCAGGAAGTTCTATATGAATTAAACAGTTTAGTAGAAAATGAGGATATTCCAAAAGTGCCAATATTTGTAGACAGCCCGTTAGCAATCAAAGCAACTCGACTGTATCCAAAATATAATCATCTCTTCAACAAAGAAGCTAAATATTTGCTAGATTCCGGTGATGATTTATTTGATTTTCCCGGTTTACAAATGACGGAGACAGTAAAGGATTCAATAAAAATTAACAATGTAAAAGCACCAAAAATAATAATGGCTGCGTCAGGTATGATGCAGGGAGGAAGAATAAGACATCATTTGAAACGATACTTATCTGATTATAAAACTCAAATATTAATCATTGGATATCAGGTAGAAGGATCTTTAGGTAGAAAGTTATTAGATGGAGAAAAAGTAGTTGTGATCGAAAAACAGGAATATACTGTTAAAGCAAAAATCCGACCAATCGGTGCATATTCTGCTCATGCTGATAAAGATCAGCTTATGAAGTGGTTAACTCATAATAAGCCAGAAATATCTAAAATTTGGCTAACCCATGGTGAGGAAGCAGGTGCGTTAGAGTTGGCAGACACTATTACAAAAACATTAGGTGTTATTACTGATGTTCCAGAATATGGACAGGAAGTTGAACTTTAGCTATCATTACTTATATTAATACATTTAAGTAAAAAAAATATGGGACACAATATTCAAAAGAAAGTTAAAGTTGCAGCAGGTACCGCAGTTGGAGCATTGCTAGCAGCAGGAGCAGCTACTTATTTTTTTACGCAAACAAAACAAGGGAAAAAAGCTGCAGTTAAGATAAAGCAGACGGCATCAGAATTATCAAAAGATATATCGCATAAGGTTAGTAAGGCAAGAGATATGTCAAAGAAAAAATATGATGAAATTGTTGATCAAATTGTTGATGAATATGCAGAGAAGAAGAAAGTTGCGGAAACTACAGTTACTTCTTTAAAAAAAGATTTAAAAAGTCACTGGGCAGATGTTAATAAAGAATTGAAGAAAGGATCAACATCTGCAAAGAAAATTGTAGCAAAAAAAACAGCATCAAAGAAATCAAGTGGAGCTAAAAAGCCTGTAAAAAAATAACAGCTATTATCAGTTATTCCGGTATTGTTAGGAGGAATCTTGGCAAAGGTAGAGAGCTTGGCTTTCCTACAGTTAATATTGATGTAGATAAAAGTGTCCCCACTGGAGTTTTTGCAGGAATAGTTACAGTTGGGGATGACCGGCTTCCAGCAGCAATTTTTATTGGACCAGTAGAAATATTTAGTGATAATGAAATTAGATTAGAAGCACATATTCTTGATTTTGATAGTGATCTTTATGGGCAGGAAATATCGGTAGAACTGTTGCAAAAAATACGCGATTATCAAAAATTCTCTGATGTTAAGGATCTAATTTTTGCTATTACGAATGATATTAACGAAGTAAAATCATGTTTACAGGAATTGTAGAAGAAATTATTTTAGTTAAAGAAGGTTCTGTTTTAAAAGCTGATGATGATTCAGAAGTTCTTGAGTTAGTATTGTCAAAGCCATTATTGGTGAAGTATAGGATTGGCGATAGTATCATGCTAAATGGTGTATGTTCTACAATAACTGATATTAGTGATGATGTTATTAAAGTTGAATATATGCACGAGACTCAGCAGGTTAGTACAGTGAGTCTGCTTAGTGTTGGAGATAGAATAAATGCAGAAAGTCCACTTACTTTACAAAAAAAGATTTCAGGATCTTTTGTCACAGGTCATATTGATGTTGCGGGAACAGTTGATAATGTAGATGCAAATAAGAGTGAACTATTCTTAGAAGTGAAAGTGCCTACAAAATATAGCGATTATCTAATTAGAAAGGGAAGTGTTACTATTGATGGAGTAAATTTAACGATTGTGGATGTTAATAACGATATTTTTTCAGTAAAGATCATTCCTTTTACACAAAAAAACACTACTCTTGGAGCAGTAAATAAAGGAGATAAATTGAATATTGAATTTGACTATTTTGCTAAAATAACCTTAGCAAAATTAAATTAGTATTATTTTTTTAGCTCTCTTCTTCGACTTTTTCTTCAGTGCTTTCTGAATTTTCTGAGTCGTCAGTAGATTTTTTTTCTGTCTGATTTTCGTCACTTACAAGCATCTTTGCTTTGATGTTGTTTTTCGATATAAGTTGAGTTTTTGGTAAGTAAAAAGTAAACGAAGTGCCTTCACCTTCTTTAGATTTAAACGAGATATTACCTTCATGTTTATGTATAATATCTTGTAACATATATAGTCCGAGTCCACTGCCATCAGCGAATACTTTCATAGCGTTTGGAGCTCTAAAAAATTTCGTAAATACTTCATTTTGAGACTTATCTGGAATTCCAATTCCATCATCTTGAACCGTACATTCAATTCCATCCTTAGATTTTTTTATTGAAATGTCAACATGTCCACTTGGTTTACTGTATTTTATTGCGTTATCAAGTAGGTTGTTCAATGCCATATCCATTTTTTCTTTATCAAATTCAATCAACAAAGATGTTTTTGGTGCATCTAGAGTTACTTTAACCTTTTTGGCATTGGCTTGGTCTTGTAGTCTGTCTATAATTTCTTGAACAGCTAAAGTAATATCACTTTTTACAAAAGTATAGTTGAATTTTTGCTCTTCAATTTTTGTGACATCAAGTAAATCATTAATTAACTTGATCATTCTATTAATGTTATCCAAACCTGCACCTAGATGATGCTTTTGTTCTTCGTTAAGTTTCCCCATGTCTCCGTCGTATAGCATTTGTGAGGCCCATCTGATACCAGCCATAGGTGTACGTAGTTGATGAGCAGCCACAGAAAGAAATTCAGATTTTTGTCTATCTAGCTCTTTGGTTTTTTCTAATTCTTCTTGCAATGCTTTTTGGCTAGATTGAATATCTTTTGCCATTTTGTTGAACGTCTTAGCAAATAGACCCAGCTCATCATTATGCTTAATCTCAACCTTTTCGAATTTACCTTTACCAAATTCTTCTGCTGCTTTAGTTAAGATTGCTACTGGCTTCGTAATATTATTTGATATGAAAATCAAGATAAATATGATAATTAGTAGAACTATTACTGCTACACCAATTAAATAGTATTGGATTTGTTGTACTGTAGAATTAATGCCCTCATTAGCATTGGTAATTTGTTGTTCAACTTGGGTAGTTATTTCATCCTTTAAAAATGTATTAAAATCATCTCTTAAACCATTCAATTGGCTTAATTTTTCTGTAACATCAGAAGATGTAGGGTCAAACTCATATGTAGTTACAAGTTCATCAGTTGTATTGTAGATCGCTAATAATTTTTCGTTAAATTGTTGTGTGAAAATGAAATCTGTTGATGTTTCCGATAACTGAAACAAATCATATTCTGCTCTGATAGCTTCTGTAAATTGCTCTTGGTATACTAGTTTACTCGCTTCATCACCAGTATTTATATAATTATAGACACCGAGCAATGCAATGTGCAAATGATCTTTCAATTGTGAAGTTTTAATAATACTTGGAAATGCGTAGGTTTCTACTTTGGAAAAACTTTCTTGAAAATCTAGTACCGTCGTTAAAGTAAATGCCCATGAATTAATCACCAAGATAATCATTAACACAAAAATAAAGAATATTTTCTGTGTTAGTTTAAGGTTTTGTAGGATGCCTCCTTGTTTTTTTGCCATCGAATTAATTATATACCAAAACATCAATCTGTGCTATACTTTTTTCATGTTTGAAGATGCGTCAGACGGAGGGCAATCAGGTGGGCCAGTACCACCAACAACACAACCTCCGCCAACAACTCCGCAGCAACCTGCGGTAGCACAACCTCTATCTCCGCCGGGGCAAGCCGCATATATGCCACCGCAATCTTTAGGACCACAACCTCCGCCAACAACTCCGCAGCATCCATCAAAACCATCAACTGGATTTGCAGGATTAAACAACGATGCTGGTGCATCCATTAGCCCACCAGGTACTTTTGAACAACCAGATCAAGCAGTATCGGATATGTTTAAGCGAGAAACTTTATCAGCGACACAGAAGTTGATAATGTTATTTGTTGTATTAATAGTGGTTGGTCTTTTGGTGGGTGGTGGGATTTGGCTTTATTTATCATTGGATCCATTTTCTAACGGAACCACTACAACAACTACAGAAGAAAATATTAAAGAAGAACAGAAGGATGAGGAAGCTGTTATTGAGGAAAATACAACTGAGGAGACGCCAGTTTCTGAAGATGACACTACGACTGATGTTACAAATGTACCCTTACATGAACGGGATACCGATGGTGATGGTTTACGTGATATTGATGAAAAGAAATATGGAACTGATGAAAATGTTCCAGACACTGATGGTGACGGAATAACAGATTATGATGAAGTAAAAACTCATAAAACCGATCCATTAAAGGTAGATACCGATGGTGATGGTCATGAGGATGGCAGTGAAATCAATAACGGATACGATCCAAATAATTCTGCAGGATAATGATTAAGTTTAAAATAGCAACATTAAGTTTTGCATTTGTTCTTTTGGTATTACCAGTTTCTGCTTCGGCAAAGCAACTTAGCAATAAGGTTTTTCTTGATGAAGAAACTATGACACGTGGTTATACCTTGCAGTTAGAGTCTGCTTCAGTTGGAATACAACCTAATACTTTTATAGGAGAGGCACCCTTTTGGTTACGAAAAAAGGCTGTTTATCCAGAATTACCAAGCTATTTAGAGCCAGCATCTGATGTGTTTTTGTATCAAATAGATTTTGAAAATGTTGGATATTTTGATAAACCAATTTGGCTATCATTTGATTACTCAGAGGATCCAGAGCATAAGCGTAATGTGTATTACTATGATGGCACACTGGAAGAGTGGATTGCTTTGCCAACATATTTAGATACTGTGAATAACAGAGTCAGGGCAGCGTGGCATTTTCCATACTCAATAGTTGGTGTATTTGATGATTTAAGATATTCAATTGGACCAATAAAAAAGAGCGAATATCAAGATTTAGGCGATATAAATGCCGTAGCAGTAATTGCTATTGATGAAGCTACAGGTGAAGAATTATACGGTAAAAATACCACGGAAAAAAGATCAATTGCATCTTTAACAAAGCTGATGACAGCTTACGTATTATTTTCAAATAATGTGGATTTGGATAGAGAAGTTACTTATTATTCACAATTTGATCAAATTGGCGCACGTTTACGCATGAATAATGGAGAAATTTTATCTATGAACGATTTGATGTACGCTATGACTGTAGGGTCGGCAAATAATGCTGCTTACGCTTTGGTATATCATGCGGGATATTCCAAGGAAGAGTTTGTGGGTATGATGAATCTTAAAGCTCAAGAACTTGGTTTAGAGAATACAACCTTTGCTGAT
Source organism: bacterium (assembly GCA_030698395.1). Lineage (GTDB taxonomy): Bacteria > Patescibacteriota > Patescibacteriia > UBA9570 > UBA9570 > JAUYKW01. The sequence goes on along the minus strand of JAUYKW010000027.1, from coordinate 38,677 downwards.
CCATCTGGATTAGATCCTTTGAATCAGTCTACTGTTGCAGATTATGCTAAATTCGTACGCCTGATAATGAAGTCACCTCAGATGCTTGAACATACAGCGGCGTCCTCATATAGTTTTGTCACGAGGAATACTGGTGAAGTGCACAGTTTTAAGAATACAAATGAATTGATGAGGACTAGTGATTTATATATCACAGGTAGTAAAACGGGATATCTTGATGAGGCGCTTTATTGTTTGGCATTGAAAGCGAAAGATGGTGATAGGGAGGTTATAACCGTACTTTTTGGCTCGCCATCTCCATGGACGAGATTTTCCGAAACTGAACGCCTAATGAAGTGGGCATTCAATAACTATTCGTGGTAATTAAATTTTTTTACTAGTTTAGCAAAATACTCATGGACTACGGCGTTTGTTGAGAGTTCTGGATGGAAGGTACCGGCTAAGATATTATCTTGTTGAACCAAAACTGGTTCTTTTTTGTATTTTAATAGAATGTTAACAGTGCTACTAACTTTAGTTATCTTAGGAGCTCTAATAAATATACCATGTACATTTTTTAATTTTGTACCAGTAAGTATAGTTTCGAACGAATCTAATTGTCTGCCATATGCGTTACGGCTGACAGTAATATCGATTAGTTTTAATGAATATTCTGAATCTACATCTTGGGCTATCAAAATGCATCCAGCACAAGTTCCAAAGACTGGATAACCGTTAGTTGCATTATTTTTTATCCACTTGTCTAGTTTTGTTGATTTTAATAATTTTCCGATGGCGGTACTTTCACCCCCAGGAATTATTAAACCAGCGGTCATGTTTGCATCACTTATATTCCGCACTTCTTGTGTTGGAATATTTAAGGAATGTAAAATTTCCACATGCTCTACGAAGTCGCCTTGTAAGGCTAGTACACCAACGATAGGTTTTGACATACTAGTTTCCTCGTTCTGCCATTTTGACTGCAACATCATCCATGTCGATGCCGGTCATAGGTGCTCCTAGGTTCTCAGATATTTTTGCAAGAATATCTGGATCTTGATAATGAGTTGTTGCTTCTACAATTGCCATTGCTCTTTTAGTTGGATTTTTTGATTTGAATATTCCACTACCTACAAATACTCCATCAACTCCCAATTGCATTGCTAAAGCAGCGTCTGCCGGAGTTGCTATACCGCCAGCTGCGAAGTTAACAACAGGTAATCTACCTAGTTTTTTTACCTGTTTTAATAATTCAACAGGTACACGCATTTCTACGGCCATCTTTTTTAACCCCGATTCATTCATGTGTTGAATAGCCTCAATACCTTCGGATAATGTTCTGATATGTTTTACAGCTTCCACAATATTGCCAGTTCCAGCTTCACCCTTTGTTCTAATCATGGCAGCTCCTTCATTAATTCGTCTTAAAGCCTCGCCTAGATTTCTGCATCCGCATACAAAAGGGACGTCGAATATATTTTTGTTAATATGATAATCATTGTCTGCTGGTGTTAAAACTTCTGATTCATCAATGTAGTCTACACCTAGTGATTCAAGTATTTGTGCCTCTACGAAATGGCCAATTCTTACCTTTGCCATTACTGGAATAGAGACTGTTTTCATGATTTGCTTAATCAACTTTGGATCACTCATTCTGGCAACACCACCAGTGGCTCTGATATCAGCTGGTACACGTTCTAGGGCCATTACTGCAACTGCTCCAGCATCCTCAGCTATCTTTGCATGTTCTGGAGTTACTACATCCATAATCACTCCACCTTTAAGCATTTGAGCTAATCCAGCTTTTAGCTTGAGGGTATTTTTCTTTACAGTTGTATTCTTTTTAGTCATAGTACGCGTATGACTATAGCACACGATAATAGAAATCACAATAAGGTTGCAGTCGCTCTTAGTGGCGGCGTGGACTCTGCCGTGGCAGCCGCAATATTGGTGGAGCAAGGTTATGATGTGACTGGATATTATATGAAAAATTGGACCGATGTAGGAGAAGTAAACTATCGAAAAGATGAGTGTCCTTGGTTAGAAGAATATGAAGATGTACAGGAAATTTGTAAAACTCTAAACATACCATGTGAAATTATAAATTTTGAACGAGAATATAGAGATAAGGTGTTTGAGTATTTTTTATCTGAGTATAAAAAAGGAAAAACACCTAATCCTGATGTAATGTGCAACACTGAAATAAAATTTAAGTCATTTTTAAAAAAAGCAGAGGTAGCTGGATTTGATAAGGTAGCAACAGGTCATCATGCTCAAGTTTCACAGAACGAGAGTGGTATGTGGCAATTGAAAAGGGGAGCAGATGCAAATAAAGATCAAACATATTTTATTTATCATCTTACTCAAGAACAGCTATCAAAAATTTTGTTCCCAATTGGGCATATGCAGAAAACAGACGTAAGAAAAGCAGCTCAGGCTTATAATTTGCCGGTTGCTGATAAAAAGGATAGTCAAGGATTATGTTTTATTGGAGATATTGAATTTCGGACTTTTTTGGAGCAATACGTACCGCATAAACCGGGATCCATGATTACTGTGGAGGGAAAAAATATGGGCGAACATAAAGGGTTGGCGTATTATACTATTGGACAGCGGTATGGATTGGAAATAGGTGGTACAGGACCATATTTTGTAGTGGAAAAAGATATTAAAAATAATACTTTAATAATTTGTCAGGGCACCGATCATCCTAGTTTGTTATCAACTTGGTTTACAATTGAGGATGATTTTTGGATAGCAGGAAATAGACCAGCAGATAAGTTTGATTGTACTGTAAAGGTGCGCTATCGTTCTCCGGATGTGCCTTGTACTATTGATGGTAGCAAAGTTCTTTTACATGAAGCAGAACGTGCTGTTACTCCTGGGCAGTTTGCAGTGTTCTATGATGGTGCTACAGTAATAGGTGGAGCAGAGATTAAAAAACGAGAATTAAATATATCTTCATGAAAGAATTATCAAAAAAAAATAAAACAGGTTTATTGAGTGCGGGCGCAATACTATTTGGAGTTTTGATATTATTGAAGTTATGCAAAAAGAATTGTTGTTGCAGGAAAAGATCTTGTGCGGATAAATGTTCAAAATAATATTATAATTCTTTTATAATTTACAATACTTTATTAGTAAATTACTTACGGCATCTATTTTTGCGATATTAGTATAGCTAGACGAAGAGTTAATTTTTTGGTAGAATCTGACCATTATGAGCATTACATCTAAAGAAATTCGTAGCAAATATTTAGCATTTTTTTCACAGAAAGAACATTCAACAATTGGTTCAGCGTCTTTAATTCCGGAGCATGATCCTACGGTATTATTTACAACTGCCGGAATGCATCCTTTAATCCCTTATTTAATGGGAGAAACACATCCAGCCGGAGTAAGATTAACGAATGTTCAGAAATGCATTAGAACAGGCGATATCGAAGAAGTGGGGGATAGATGGCATCTGACATTTTTTGAAATGTTGGGAAATTGGTCGTTGGGTGACTATTTTAAGGAAGAAGCGATTGCAATGAGTTATGAATTTCTTACTAGCGAAGAATGGCTAAATATCCCAAAGAGTAAGTTGTCTGTTAGTGTATTTGCAGGCGATGATGATGCACCTCGAGATGAAGAATCTGCACGGATTTGGCGAAATCTTGGCGTGCCTGGTGATCATATATATTATTATCCAAAATCAGAAAATTGGTGGGGTCCGGCTGGTGCAACAGGACCATGTGGACCAGATACTGAAATGTTTTATGATACTGGATTACAAGAATGTAGCCCTACTTGCGAGCCGAGTTGTTCTTGTGGTAAGTATGTAGAAATTTGGAATGATGTTTTTATGGAGTTCAATAAACTTGAGGATGGAACATATGCACCATTAAAACAAAAGAATGTTGATACTGGCATGGGATTGGAACGGGTAACTGCTATATTGAACGGTAAGGAGGAGGTATATACAACTGATCTTTTTGTGCCAATAATGGATAAGATAACTGAATTGGCAGTTTATCATGAAGATACATCAAAAGAAATTATCTGTGATCACATGCGGGCCGCAACTTTTATTATTGCCGATGGTGTAAGCCCATCAAATGTTGATCAAGGTTATGTATTAAGAAGATTAATTAGACGATCGGTTAGACATGGCAGGAAATTAGGAATTACAGATTTCTTTTTACAAGATATTGCTGATATTGTCATCGCTGAGTACGGTGAGTTTTATCCAGAGTTGGAAAAAAATAGATCTGAAATTAAAATGGAGATTGTTAATGAAGAAGAAAAGTTTGAAAAAACTTTAAAATCTGGTGAAAAACAGTTTCAGAAGTTAACTAAGCATTTAAAAGCAAATGATATCATGCCAGGTGAACATGCTTTTCATTTGTTCGATACATATGGGTTTCCATTAGAGATATCAAAAGAACTAGCAGCAGAAAAAGGTATTGTGATAGATGAAGAAGGTTTTGATGAGTTTTATCTGCAACATCAGGAAACATCTCGAGCTGGTGCCCAGAAACGCTTTAAAGGTGGATTGGCAGATGCATCTTGGGAGACTATTAGAGGACATACGGCAACTCATTTACTGCAGGAATCATTGCGAAGAGTATTGGGTGAGCATGTCTTGCAAAGAGGGTCTAACATCACGCCAGAGAGAGTTCGTTTTGATTTTTCTCATCCAGACAAACTTACTGATGAACAGGTAAAGGCCGTCGAAGATATGGTAAATGAAAAAATTCAGGAAGGGCTAGATGTACATTATAAGATAATGACTGTTGATGAAGCAAAAAAAATGGGAGCTATTGGCTTATTTGATGAGAAGTACGCAGATCGTGTGAAAGTCTACATTATAGGGGACTTTTCTAAGGAATTTTGTGGTGGACCTCATGTAAATAACACTAAAGAAGTTGGTAAGTTTAAAATACTAAAAGAAAAAGCTTGTAGTGCTGGTGTAAGGCGAATTAAAGCGGTTGTAAAAGCGGATACTGAAGACGAGTAGATCAGTAATATTATATAGCAGTGAGTAATTTTTTGTGACTTTTATTACTTATCCACAGTTAATTGAAGCTTTATTATTGACACTATTCAAACATCTTCGTATAATAGCGCTTGCTGTCTGACTACAAGAATTAGGGGTGAAATTGACAATATAGCCAGCAAAACTAATCCATCTACATAACAATTAGTAGTAGATACAATTTTTTTAATGTCTAACAAAAAAGACAAAGCGAACTATTCAGACAAACTTCAGGCGAAAGCTACAAAAAAAGGCTTTATAGAGATTGAGGGTGAAGTTACAGAGCTGTTACCCAATTATATGTGCAGAGTGACGTTGGAAAATGGAGAGCCCGTATTGGGAATTTTATCAGGAAAAATGAAGCGATATCGGATAAAAGTATTGCCTGGAGATAAAGTGAAATTGGAAATGACTCCGTACGATTTAACAAAAGGTAGAATTACATATAGATATTCATGAAAGTTAGAGCTTCAGTAAAAAAAATGTGTAAGGATTGTACTGTCACACGCAGACAAGGTCGAGTTGTTGTAATTTGCAAACTACCTAAACATAAACAACGTCAGGGATAATATGGCTAGAATATCAGGTGTAACATTACCGGCAAATAAGAGAGCAGAAATTGCGCTCACATATATTTTTGGTATCGGCTTAACCCGTTCTAAAGAGATTTTGTCTGCTGTAGATATTGATCTTAACGTAAAGGCGAAAGACTTAACTGAAGACGAAGTTAGTAAGATTACAGCTCATATTCAAGAAAATAATGTAGCTATTGAAGGGGACTTACGAAGAGAGGTTCTTGCAAATGTAAAAAGACTAAAAGAAAGTGGTGCTTATAGAGGTACTCGACACACAAAGAAGCTTCCTTCAAGAGGACAATCAACGAAAACAAATTCTAGAACTGTACGAGGAAATGTTAGAAGAACAATGGGTTCAGGTAGAAAAGTAGCAGCTCAGAAAACATAAAATAAATTATATATTATTATGGCCGAAGTAAAAAAGAAAAAGAAAAAGAAAAAGTTGTCCGTTAGTACAGGACGAGTTTACGTATTTTCATCTTATAATAACACTATCATTACTTTTACTGATGAAGGTGGTAATACGTTAGCACAAGGAAGCTCAGGGCAATATGGGTTTAAAGGGCCAAAGAAGGCCACTCCATATGCAGCAGGTGTTGTTGTACGGGAAACAGCAGAAAAGATTGGTGATATTGGGTTAAAAAATGTCAGCGTTTTTATAAACGGTATTGGAAGTGGACGCGATGGTGCTTTAAGAGCAATTAATGCAATGGGATATTCGATTTCAAAAATTAGAGATATTACGCCAATTCCACATAATGGATGTCGGCCTAAAAAACCACGCAGAGTATAATAGAAATATATGGCTAGAAATTTAAAACCTAAATGTAAACAATGTAGAAGAATCGGAGAGAGTGTTTGTGGTACAGAGAAATGTGCAGTTATTAGACGTAACTATCCACCAGGACAACATGGTAATGCAAGACGTCGTAGATTAACAGAATACGGATTACAACTACGTGAAAAACAGAAAGCTAAGATATTGTATGGCATTCTAGAGAAACAATTCAGAAACTATTACTTAAAGTCTAGTAATAAATCAGGTAATACTGGTGATATATTACTTAATACTTTAGAAAAAAGATTTGATAATGTCGTTTATCGTGCTGGTCTAGGAAGTACAAGAAGACAAGCGCGGCAACTTGTAACACATGCTCATTTCTTAGTTAATGGGAAACCATGTAATGTTCCATCGCGAGATATGAAGGCAGGAGATGTAATAGAATTGAAAGAATCAAGTCAAAAAAGTAGATATTTTTTAGAATTGCCTGCAAATATTAAGATGCATGAAGCACCAGGATGGATTGATGTTGATAAAGAGAAATTTATTCTTAAAATTGTTGCGGATCCAACAAATGCAGACGTGGAGCAAGGCATCGCAGTTAATTTAATCGTTGAGTATTATTCACGTTAACAACTATCATTTAGAATTATGGAGATTCAATTACCAAGCAATATTTCATATCTAAGTACTGATACTAATCAGGCTCAGTTTACCATCACACCTTGTTACCCTGGATACGGAACTACGCTAGGAAATTCAATGCGCAGAGTTTTATTGTCTTCATTACCTGGTGCAGCAATTACATCTGTAAAAATAAAAGGTATTGACCATGAATTCTCAACTGCTGATTATTTGAAAGAGGATGTAGTTGATATTTTATTAAATTTGAAACAAGTTAAATTTAACATGCATACAGATGAAGCTGTTGAGTTGAAATTGAGTGTTACAGGTAAGAAAAAAATAACCGTAGGTGATTTTGAAAAAAATAATGAAGTTGAGGTAGCTAATCCAAAGCTAGTTATTTGTACATTAACTGATGCAGCTGCAAGCATGGACATGACTGTGATCGTAGAAAAAGGCAGAGGTTATGTACCGATCGAAGCTCGTGAAAAAGAGGTTCTAGATGTTGGTTTTATGGCTATAGATGCCGTTTATACTCCTATTAGGACTGTAAACTTCAAAACTGAGCATGTACGTGTAGAGCAGATGACAAATTATGATAAATTAACTTTAGATATTACTACAGATGGAACGATGAGTCCGGAAGAGGCGTTTGTTCAAGCATCTCAGATTTTGGTGGATCATTTTACATTGTTAGGGAATGCAACAACCGCAGAAGAAACAATTAAAGAGGAAATTGAAGAAGATGTTGAAGAAGATCAAGCAACTGAAGAAGTTGAAGAAGAAAAAGATGATGAAGCTACCGATACAGAAAAATAATCGATAATATGCGTCATAAGAAAACAACAAAAACATTAGATCGAAAAAAGGCAGCACGAACGGCTTTATATAAGACGCAGGTTATTAGTTTGATTACAAGTAAAAGAATAAAAACTACTAAAGCTAAAGCAAAGTATTTTAGACCAAGTTTTGAAAAGCTGGTTACAAAAGCTAAGGTACGGGATTTACATAGTAAGCGTTATTTAATGAAACGTTTGAATAATGAAAAGGCTGTTGAGGAATTAATTGATGTAATAACGCCAATATTAAAAGATAGAAAAGGTGGTTATACAAGAATAACAGCTATTGGAAGACGAGTTGGAGATGGAGCAGAGATTGTATATTTAGAGCTTGTTGATAGAGACAAGATGAAAAATAATACAAAGAAGAAAGTTGATAAGAAAGTTGTTGCACCAAAGAAAACTGATAAGAAACCAGTTAAAGCAACCACAAGTAAAGATACAAAAAAGATTGAAAAAATTAAAGATAGCGCAAAATAATTATGGAACGTGAGATTCATACAATTGATGCAACAAATAAGGTTCCAGGAAGGCTAGCTACTGAGATAGCTGTGTTGTTGATGGGCAAACATAAGCCAAGTTATCAAACGTATACAGATTGTGGAGATGAAGTGATAATTGAAAATGTGAAGCATCTTAAAGTAAGCAAGAAATTCGCAGAAAATAAAATTTATTATAATCATTCATTATATCCAGGTGGTTTGAAGAAAACAAAAGCTAAAGATATGACAAAAGAAAAAATTCTTCATACCGCGGTTTATAACATGTTGCCCAAGAATAAAATTCGTTCAGAAATGATTAAAAGATTAAAAATAACGTAAAAAGATGTCTGATTTAAAAGAAAAACGGAATTATTTATATGCTGTGGGTCGTCGGAAAACTGCCGTAGCACGTGTTCGATATTACAAAAATGGCGAAGGTGAGTTTCTTGTAAATGAAAAAGATGTAAAAAAATATTTTGATACTAGAGAAACTAGAGCAATTGCACAGAGTGCATTAAAGCTAACGAATTTATTAGGCACAGGTAAAATTACTGTTAAGGTGATTGGTGGAGGAAAGAAATCACAAGCAGAAAGCATTCGTCATGGAATATCTAGAGTATTATTACAGATTGATGCAGATTTACGTGATGTGTTAAAAAAAGCAGGTTTTTTAACACGTGATCCCAGACGTAAAGAAAGAAAGAAACCTGGATTAAAACGAGCCAGACGAGCGCCACAATGGTCTAAGCGTTAACAGCTTGCGCTAATGTCTGTCGCAGCAAAAATTGCAAAAAATACAACATATTTAACCTTATCATCGATTGTCCAAAAGATCTTAGCTTTTGGTTTTTACATATACGTCGCAGCTCAATTCTCCGATGTTATATTGGGCAGATATACTTTTGCTCTGAGTTTTGCTGGAATTTTTGTTATTATCATGAATTTTGGTTTGGTCCCTGTATTAACGCGCGAGGGAGCAAAGAAAAAAGAATCTATCAAAGACCAATTAGAGTATATTTTAGGATTTAAGATTGTATTATCAATATTGTCATTAGTGGTGATGTTTTCCGTGTTTTACTTACTAAATTTATCGAAGGATATGCCGAACTATACAGTTCAACTGGTATATTTATCTGCATTGGTAATTATATTTGATACGTTTCGATCGATTTTTCTTGCAACACTCCGGGCTTTACAAAAGATGCAATACGAAGCACTGGGACAGATAATATATCAGACAGTAGTTGTTACTGTAGGTACTGTTGTTTTGTATTTAGGTATGCAGGCAAAAGCTTTGGTACTGGTAATTGCATTGGCTAGTTTTGTATACTTTATTTATGCAGTTTACGTCGTAATTACAAAAGCGAAGATTAAACCAAAAATTAAGTGGGACAGATCTCAATTCATGCCATTATTAAAAGTAGCTGCTCCATTTGCATTAGCAGATATTTTCTTTAAACTTAATGGTTCCATTGATACTGTGATGTTGGAGTATTTAGCTGGTGACAGGTTCGTAGCTTGGTATAATATTGCTTTAAAATTAACCGTGACTCTTACAATCATTCCAGGTGCTTTTGCTACAGCATTTTTTCCAGCGATGAGTAAGGCGTTTATAGATTCACATAATAAATTAAGAGAGATTTTTGAACAAACAACTCAGTATTTGATATTGCTAAGTGTACCAATGTCAATTGGAATAGGTATGTTAGCACCAAAAATTATTGGATTAGCTTTTCCTGGACATCCTGCTGCTATACCAGCATTGCAAATATTTATGATCGGCATTGTATTTCTGTTTGTGAATTATCCAATTGGAAATTTATTGAATGCAGCTAATAAGCAAACCATAAATACTTTAAATATGGGTATAGCATTGTTATTGAATATTATTTTGAATATTTTCTTGATCCCGCAGTATACATACTTAGGAGCTGCAGCATCAGCGGTTATTAGTTCTATAGTATTAGTTGCCTTGGGTATACCAAGAGTTCATGCTGTTATTAAATTCAAAAAAAAGCCAATTATATATAGATTAATAAAAAGTATAATTGCTGCTTCAGTAATGGCTTTAGTACTATATCTATTAAGAGAAATTAGTGTCTTAGCATTGATTCCGATTGGTGTTGTAATTTATGCTATTGTTATATATTTGTTGAAAGGCATAACTAATGCAGAAATAAAGCAATTAAAAAAGGTGTTCGTTCCTGGTGCATAATACCAGGCATTAATACAGATTATGAATAAAATTTTATTGGTAACTGCTGAGTACCCACCTGATGTTGGGGGAGTTGCTAACTATTATTATCATTTAGTACAGAATGCATCAAATAATGAATATCATGTATTAGATAATTCACGTAATCAATTATTGAATCCGTGGATTAAAAGTATTTGGGCTATCATTAAAGAAGCAAAAGTTAATAAAGTTGATTATTTGTTAGCTGGACAGATTTTGCCAATTGGCACGGCAGTTGTTTGTGCATCATTATTTTTGAGAAAACCATTCGCAGTATTTATACACGGAATGGACATAGCGGTACCACAGAAGTTTATTAGAAAAAAGATTTTATTGAAATTTATTTTAAGGAGAGCAGATAAGATTATTACTATATCAGATTTTACTGAACAGCAAATTAAGAATTTGATTCCAGGTAGAATGCATAGTAAAATTTCTATTATTCCACCAGGACCAAGTATTACACCAAGAAAACTTGGAAAAGTATCAGAAAGGGTAAATAAACAGCTACCAAAAAATTTCTTTTTATCAGTAGGAAGATTAGTGCAGCGTAAGGGGTTTGATAAAGCAATCGAAGCAATGTCATTATTGTCGGAGTCTTTTGATCATGTACACTATGTTATTGCTGGATCTGGATCTTATAAGGAAAATTTAATTGATCTGGCAACTAAGTTACAGCTACAACATAGGGTCCATGTTATGGAGGGTTTAACCGATGCTGAAGTTGCAGAATTATATAATCGATGTGAATTTTTTGTTATGCCATCACGAATTATAAATAAACAAGATTTTGAAGGTTTTGGTATAACAGTTTTGGAAGCAAATTCTTTTGGCAAGTTAGCCATTGGTGGAAATACAGCTGGTATGACAGATGCGATATTAGACGGCAAAACAGGTATTTTGGTAAATCCTGATGATTCTCAAAAAATTGCAGACGCTATTCAACGTTTATTAAGTAAGCCAGATAGGGCAAAGCGCCTAGGTGCTCAGGCACAACAATGGGTAAAAAACGAGCATGATTGGCATATAAAAGCGCAACGTATTGCAAAATTATTAAGTGGTTCTTAAGCTACAAAATAGCGTATTGATCCAATAAATAAGGGTTGATTTTTACGTATAATATTGGTATAGTTCTGAAGTTATGGATTTATCAATAATAATAGTTTCTTGGAATGTACGTGATCATTTGCGTGATTGTTTAGCTTCTATTTATAAATATACAACAGGTCTTGATTATGAGGTTTTTGTTGTAGATAATGATTCTCATGATGGGTCGGCAGATATGGTAGCTAAAGATTTTCAGCAGACACATTTGATTAGAAACAAAAAAAATAGAGGCTTTGGTGCCGCAAATAACCAAGCTTTATCAAGAGCAAAAGGAAGGTATATTTTGTTTCTCAACGATGATACTGAGATACAGGATAATATTTTACAGCGATTAGTATCTAAGTATGATAGTGAAACAAGGAATATTGGTATGATTGGTTGCAGATTAGTTAATCCAGACGGGAGTCAACAAGATTCGATTCGTGCTTTTCCAACTGCTTTTGATCAGACTGCAATATTGTTAAAAATGCATCATATTTTTCCATGGTTAATTAGTGGATATATGCAAAAGAAGTTTGATTATTCAAAAGAACAGGCGGTGGATCAAGTTATGGGAGCATTTATGTTGATGCCAAAGAAATTATTAGATAAATTTGGATCGTTTGATGAAACTTTTTTTGCTTGGTTTGAGGAAGTGGATTTACAAAAACGTTTACAGAATGAGGGTTATGATGTCTTATATACGCCTGAAGTAAAATGTATTCATGTAAAAGGAGCTAGCTTTAAACAGTTACGCAAGCCGAAAGCACAGAAAATATTTAATCATAGTATGCGTTATTATTTCAAAAAAAATAATTCCTTACTTAGTTATTTATGGATTGCCATTGTCCAACCAATAAGTATTTTTTTCTCATATGTTACGCAAATTTTACGCTAAAATTGCAGTTGCTTTACTAGCATTAGAATTAGTATCATGGCTGGGATATAACTACGAGCAGTTTAGGAATATATCTCTAATTGTTATTGTTGTTTTAATACTAGTAATTAGTATAAAAAAATTAGAGTATGGAGTGTATGCAATTATAGCTGAGTTAGTGGTTGGGTCACATGGTTATATGTTGAGTATACCAATTGGTTCATTTAACCTTTCATTACGATTAGCTTTATTTCTAGTGGTAATGTTGGCTTGGTTGATAGATGTAGCACGAAGCAAAAAAATATATTTCTTTCATTCGCAATTTTGGAAGTGGTACGTTGCTTTGATAACTTTTTTGATAATTGGAGTTCTTGTTGGTTATTTAATGGGTAATGATTTATCTAATATATTCTTTGATTGGAATGGGTATTTATTTATTGGCTTGATTTTTCCATTTACTCAGGCGATCAGACATAGAGAACAAATATTGAAAATAATCATGGTTGTGTTTGCAGGGATTACTATACTTGCAATGCAAACTTTATTAATTTTATTTTTATTTTCGCATCAAACTAGTTTTCAACATTACTTGCCAGCTCTTTATCAATGGATAAGAGATTTTAGGATTGGAGAAATTACCTTAAAGGATAATGGGTTTTATCGAATATTTTTTCAGAGTCATATTTATGTAATATACGCATTATTGTTAAGTTTATCTTTTTTATTGAAAAAGTTTCGTTGGGAGTATTTTATTTTTTTGGAAATTTCTATTACATTAATCTTCTTAAGTTATTCTAGAAGTTTCTGGGTGGCGATTCTTATTACTCTTTGTGGGTTAGCACTTTTTTTGATTGTTAAATATCGCATTTCCTTAAAGAAAGTATCGTTGCTTTACGCATCAATGTTATTGCTTTTTTGTGTCGGTTATTTATTAGTTCTAGGAGTTGTAAATGTTTCACTTCCAGGTGGCTCCGGATCTGGGGTTGGTGCTACCAGCTTACTTACGGAGAGAACACAAGATCCAACCGCAGAAGCTGGCGGTGGTTCAAGAATGGCGCTAATCAAACCTTTGCTGGAGAAAAATTTAGAACATCCATTACTAGGTTCAGGTTTTGGAACTACGGTTACATATGCAACCCAAGATCAGCGTGCTTTAGAAAACAATCCAGATGGCATGTATACCACCTATGCTTTCGAATGGGGCTATTTAGATATGTGGTTAAAACTTGGAGTCGCAGGCACGGCGGTATATGGCATCTTAATATTATTATTAATAGTGCGAGGATATGAAATAGCAACTACTGAAAGTCTTGCAGATAGAAATATTGTATTTGGAATTGTATTTGGATTAATAGCGTTAGTGGTGATACACGCGTTAACTCCATATTTGAATCATCCTTTGGGTATTGGGTGGCTATTATTTACTACGGTTATTATAGATTATTATGGAAAACAGCAGACAACCACTAGTTAGTATTATAGTTTTAAGCTATAACAGCAAAAAGCATTTGCCTGCGTTGTTCACATCGTTGGCAGCGCAAACTTATTCTGATATTGAAATTATTGTGGTTGATAACGATTCTCAAGATGGTACTGTAGAGTGGATTGAAGGACAAAGTATTTTACAGCCAACTAACTTGATTGCGAATAAAACAAATGAGTGGTATGCCAAGGGTAATAATCAAGGAATTAAGGTGGCAAAGGGAGATTATGTTATTTTTTGCAATGATGATGTTGTCTTGAAAAATAATCATGTTGAACTATTAGTGGAGGTATTTAAAAAACAACCCGATGCTGGTATGGTTGGTGGCAAGTTATTAAAATTGACTAAGCAGGATGATCAAAGTATAGTTGACAGCGCTGGTTTGATTATGGAGAGATCAAGGAATGTTCTTAATAGGGGAGAGAATGATATTGATAAAGGGCAATATGATTTAATGGAAGAAGTCTTTGGTATCACAGGTGCACTAATGATGGTATCAAGGCATGCAATTGAATCTGTTAAATATGGTGATAATTTCTTTGATGCTGATTTTATAGCATACAAAGAAGATGTTGATGCGAGTTGGAGAATGCATCGAGCAGGTTTTCAAGTGTGGTATCAACCTCAAGCAGTGGCATATCATGCGCGAACTATTCAAAAAACTAGTTTAGCAAGTAGATCTAATAAACCGGCGATAATCAGAGGTTATTCATATCGTAATCATATTTGGACATTAATAAAAAATGAAGATTTAAAAAGTTTTATTTTAGACAGTTGGGCAATTATTCCATATGAGTTTGTTAAATTATTCTATGTATTGATAAGAGAATGGTCTACTCTGAGCTACATATTAGAAACCATAAAAGGAATACCAAAGATGCGTGCAAAACGAGTTTCAAGTAATAAACAATCTATAAGACAATGGATACAGTAAAAATTTCAATAATAATTTTAAATTATAAAACTAAACATTTATTGCGTTTAGTGATAAAGAATTTGCAAGATTTAAATATCACTTTGCCATATGAAATTATTGTGATTGATAATGCATCACAAGATGGTAGCGTTGAAATGGTAGAGGAGTTATATCCTAATATTAAATTAATTGTCAATCCAAAAAATACCGGACATGCTCATGGAAATAATTTAGGAATAGCTCAGGCAAAAGGTGAGTATCTATTGATTATGAATTCAGATATTATCTTTTCCAAGCCTAGTGATATTATGAAAATGATTATGTATTTAGACGAACATCAAAATGTTGGATTACTTGGACCACAATTACGAAATGGTGATGGCACAATTCAGAAATCCTGTTTTCGTCCGTACGGTAGATTTACACCAATTTATAGACGCACCCCACTGGGGAAATTTGGTCCTGCACAAAGAGATCTAGATCGTCATTTGATGTCTGATTTTGATCATAATAGTTTAAGAGAAGTGGATTGGATCTTAGGAGCTTGTATATTTGTAAGAAAATCTGCAATTGAAAAAGTCGGCTCTTTTAATGAGAAATTTTTTCTGTATTTTGCTGACTTTGAGTTATGCGATAGATTGCGAAACAGTGATTATAAAGTGATCTATTATCCGGATGTAGAGATAGTCCATTACCATAAAAGAGAGTCTGCTCAGAGCTCTATTTGGGGTGGTTTGGGCAGTTTACTTAATTATGTTACCAGAGTACACTTAAACGACTGGATTACCTATAAAAAAATCTCAAATAATAAGTCATGACGTTGATACCAGATATAAATAATTCGACGGATTCAAAGAAAATTCCGCAGGCAACTAGCCAGAATTTAAAAGCAAAAAAGCAAAAAAAGATTCGTATAAAAAAGCAAAAAAATTCTGGAGAACTTGTCCAAGATATTAAGGCACCAAAAAAAAGTTTACGTAGTAGAAAAACTAAAGTTGGAAAAGAAGTAAAAGCAGTTAAAAAGATTGTAGTCAAAAGTAAACGAAAAAAAAGAATAAAGATTATTTTGAGTATATCAGTACTATTAATATTTATTTTGTCAGCACTTGGTGCTCAAGCTTATAGTCAAGGGAAAGTTTTGTATGAAGAGGCTATTGCTGGAAAAGATGATTTTGTAGCTGCTCAACAAAATTTAACTGATCAAAATTTTAAAGTTGCTATTAATGATTTGAGTAGTGCACAAGAACATTTAGTACTTGCTCAAGAGGCATCGGATAATTTATTTTGGATGAAATGGGTACCCGGAGTATCAACTCAATTTAAAGCAGTTGATAATTTACTAGTGGGTGGTATAAAAATTGCAGGAGCATTAGTTGAAATTTCATACGTGGCTGATGATATATTTAGTGTAGTAGAGTCTGAGGAAGTAACTGTATCTAGTATTACACAAAAAGAAAGAAAACAAATTTTACAAACCATTGAAGATTCTCCTGATAGATTACAATCTGCTCAAGATGATTTAGCTGAAGCACTTATAGCTATGGAAAGTATTCCTACTGAGGGAGTAATAAGCATTTTAGATGTTGCAATAATTCCACTTAGAGAGAAGTTGCCATTAGTAGAGCAGATCGTAGATAAAGCTTTGCCATTTTTGGATATCGCACCGACAATTCTAGGATATCCAGATGAAAAGACGTACTTGTTTATACTTCAGAACAATACTGAGCTTCGACCAACTGGTGGTTTTATTGGTACTTATGGAATATTAATTTTAAAGAATGCTGACATTCAAGAGTTTAAAACAGATAATATATACAACTTGGACGTACCAGTTAAAGATGAATTATTTGTTACGCCACCGGAACCATTTCATACATATTTAGGATCAACGCAATGGTTTATGCGTGATGCTAATTGGGATCCAGATTTTCCAACTACTGCTAAGAAAGTAGAAGAATTTTATCATCTGGAAAATGGACCAGTTGAAAATTTAGATGGCGTAATTTCAGTCACCCCAAAACTAATTGAACAAATGTTAATGGTTACTGGACCAATTACAGTAGAAGGAGAAGAATATACCGAGGAAAACCTTACGGAGAAATTGCAATATCAGGTTGAAATTGGTTATCGTCAGGAAGGAGCAACTGATTCTGAGCGCAAAGCTGTGATTGGCACACTTGCTTCTGAATTGATGTCTAAAATGATGAATTTACCAAAATCTCAATGGAGGGACTTATGGTCAATGTTGATGGATAATCTAGATGAGAAGCATGTGATGATTTATTCTAAGGATAGTAAAGCACAAAAGTTGATCGAGGAATTAGATTGGGCTGGTTCCATTGAAGAACACGAGGGTGATTATGTAATGGTTATTGATGCTAATTTAGCTGCTCTTAAAACTGATCGCGTGATGACAAAAAATATTGATTATGCTGTATCGCAACAGGGAGAAGATGTGATTGTAGACATGGCTCTTCGATATTATAACGATGGAGTATTTGATTTTTTTACTACTAGGTATAGAACGTACACTCGTATCTATGTTCCTACTGGTAGCGAACTAATCGAGACTAATGGCTTCTTAACAACTGATAGATTTCTTGGTGGTCAGCCTGTGGCGGCAAAAGTAACTCAGGATGAAGAAAAAAACAAAACTATATTTGAAGGATTCATTTCAGTTGAGCCTAAAACAGAAGAGGTGGTTACTTTGAAGTATAAGTTACCACGTAATATTGTAGATGCTATAAATGACAACAAATATGGGTTATTTATGCAAAAACAACCGGGCACGGATAATGTTTCATTTAACTTTAGTTTTGATGTAGGCAAGAAAATCGATGTTTATAAGCCCATTGACGAAATTGAACAAATCGGCAATAATGAGTTGCATTTTAGTAGTCAATTGAATACAGATAAAGAAATTAATATAGATTTTCGTTAATGTTTGTAAAAAAAATAGGAATTGATTTAGGAACAGTTAATACACTTGTTTACGTTCCAAAAAAAGGCATAGCTATTAATGAGCCATCTGTTGTTGCAATAGGACATGATAAGCGTGTTTTGGCCGTTGGTGGTGAAGCGCGAGAAATGCTTGGCAGAACGCCGGATACAATTGTAGCGAAACGACCGCTCAAGGAAGGTGTTATTGCTGATTATAAAACCACAGAAAGCATGTTGCGTTATTTTATAAACAAGGCATTAGGTGGTGTAAGATTTATTAGTCCTGAAGTTATGATCGCAGTTCCTGCTGGTATTACATCTACTGAGAGAAGGGCAGTTATTGACGCGTGTTTACAGGCTGGTGCTAAAGCAGCATTCATTATTAAACAGCCAATAGCTTCAGCAATTGGGGCAGGTATTCCAATTGGATCTGCGTCTGGACATATGATTATTGAAATTGGTGGAGGTACCAGCGAGATTGCCGTAATTTCTCTAGGAGGTATTGTCGCTAACACATCGGTTAGAATTGGTGGTACAAAATTTGATAGTGCAATTCAGGAATATGTAAGAAAGAAATATAATTTAGCTATTGGAGAACGTAGTGCAGAGGAGTTAAAAATAAAGATCGGTTCGGCTTTGCCATTAAGTGATAAGTTATCAATGGAAATTAGAGGAAGAGATATGGTTTCTGGATTGCCACGAACTACAGAAGTAACATCTGATGACATAACTGAAGCTATTCAAGATGAATTACAAGGCATAATACAGGCCGTAAAGTCTGTGTTGCATGAGACGCCACCGGAATTATCCGCAGACGTAATAGATAAGGGCATGGTAATTTCTGGAGGCTCTGGTTTGTTGAGTAATTTGGATGAGTTGTTATCCAGGGCAATAGATGTTCCAGCGTACGTTGCAGATGATCCTTTACAAAATGTTGTGAAAGGTACAGGAGTTGCATTAGAAAATCTTGATTCATACAAGCGATCAATTCTTTCAACAAAATAAAATAATATCATGCGTGTAATTGGCATTGATGCATCACGCGCAAACATAAAAAAGCGCACTGGAACGGAGTGGTATATTTTTAATTTATTAAACCAATTAAAAGATATTATTCCCCAGGACAATTATAAGGTTATCTTGTATACAAAAGAGCCTTTACTGGAAGATCTATTGCCATTACCGAAAAATTGGGAAAACGTTGTACTCCGTTGGTCACCTAAATTAATGTGGACGCAGATTAGGATGTCTATAGCAATGTTACGTTTTTGGTCTAGGCCTGATATCCTTTTTATTCCTGCACATACTATTCCTATAATTCATCCGAAGCGAAGTGTTTATGTTGCACATGATTTAGGATTTGAAAACAGCCCAGAATTATATGCAAATTCATATATTGGTGGTTCAATAGTTAACTTTATAGTTCGCGTGTTCACGTTTGGTAAGTATAGTACCAGTGAATTAGATTACCATCGGTGGTCGATGAATTTTGCAGCTAAGCATGCAAGTAAAATAATAACTATATCAGAATTTACTAAGTCTGAATTAAAATCCAGATATCAAATTGAAGATAGTAAGATATTGGTAGTGCATAATGGTTTTAGTAGTCATGAGTATCATCCAGTGCCAGATACAAATAATCAAAAACAATATATTTTATACATAGGAAGGCTTGAACATAAAAAGAATATCGTTAATTTAATCAAAGCATTTAATATATTGAGAAATAAATATAAATTGAATCACCAATTATATTTAGTCGGAAGTCCTGGTAATGGATATGAAAATATTAAGAGTGAAATTTTGAAACATAACTTGCATGACGTTGTACAAGAATTAGGATATGTAGAACAAGATAAAATGAATGTACTAATGAACGATGCTAGTCTTTTTATTTTTCCAACTAATTATGAAGGATTTGGTATACCTATATTGGAGGCTCTTGCAACAGGAACAACCGTTGTTTGTTCTGATATCCCGCCCCTAAAAGAAGTTTGTGAAGATGCCTGTATCTATTTTAATCATCATGATCCTGAAAGTATTGCTGCAAAAATGAACTCAGCTATTAATTTATCAGAAATAGATCGAAAGCAACTGTCGGATGTTGGATTTGAAAGAGTGAAGTTTTTTTCTTGGCAAAAATGTGCCGATAAAACGTGGAAAGCTCTAAAAAGTGAATTAGATGCGGAGAACTGATATAATGACGACATCATGGAATATACCAAGGAATTAATAGGAAACAATCTTTTACAGCATTACTTGCAAAAACAAGTAAAAAGTGGTACAGTTCATCATGCCAATTTAATTATCGGACCTGAACATATTGGCAAAACAACGCTCATTTCTAATTTAATTGCTGATTTGTTGTGTACACAGATAGAAGACGAATTATCATGTTTAGCAAGAAAAAAAAGGGGATTATGCAATTCTTGCTCGATGTTGAAGCGAGATAATCATCCAAATGTTAATGTTATTTCTCCAGAAAGCAGTGGAAGGATCTCTATTAGCAGAATGAGAGATGAGATATCTAGCTTAAATATGTCTGGTTTTTTACCAGGAAAGAGAGTAATTGTCATCCATCAAGCTGATTGTATGACTAGAGAGGCGAGTAATGCTCTGCTGAAAGTACTTGAGGAACCAAATGATAATATTTTCTTTTTTCTACTGACTGAGAATAGTCATGAAATATTGCCTACTATCCGTTCAAGGTGTGCACATATGAGAATGAATTTAGTGAGTAAAGAGGAATTGCGAAAAGCATATGATCTCACAGATGATAGTACTAAAGTGATTCAGGGACTTCCAGGTTTAGCTCATAAATTCTTAGATAAGAGGAAACAACTTGCATATCAGGAAGAAATCATTCAGTGGATATTATTGCTTACTGAAAAAATATATAGCAAGCGATTAGTTATTGGAAGGAAGATTTGGCCAAAAACAGTTTCACGAGAGCATTTGATAAATTATCTTTCAATACTAGAAGATGTTTGTAGAGATAATTTAATGTTACAAATGAATGTTAACGACTCGGTTCGTTATGTATTCGCTACGAAAGAATTACAGGACTTACAACGCAAAACTTCTGTGGATGATAGCATGAAAGCGTTAGAATTAATTAATCAATATACTATTAAGCTGAACCAGCCAATTCAAGCAAAGATTTTACTGGATCAGATTTTATTAAAAATATACCGTTAACATATTATGACTAAATATAATTTTATTCTTTTATCATTATTACTTCTGATTGGAGCATCTTGCGGCGAAGTAGCAGATGGTGGTGTTTTTAAATCATATGATGGTGGTGAATCATGGGAGCAAAAAACTTTTATTAGCCAGGAAGGAAGAAAGAAAACAACCATAAGTGATGTAAATATTGCTACTACAGTAGCGCATCCGAATGATTCAAATATCATTTATATTGGGACAAATGGTAACGGTATGTATACTACTTTGGATGGAGGAGAAACTTGGGTGCAATCGCAAATTAATAATGGATCTGTAACCAGTATTGCATTTGATCCAAAAAATCCTGAAACAATATACGTTGCAAAAAATACAACAATAATGAAAACGGTAGATGGTGGTGAAACCTGGGAAAATGTATATTCTGATGTAAAGGCTTCAAAAGTAAATGTTATAGTTGTTGATAGTTATGATACATCACGTATTTATGCTTCGACTTCTGCTGGGACAATTATCAAAAGTTATGACTATGGAATAAACTGGGATTTACATTTACAAATCGAAAATCCAGTTGTAGAGATGTTAATGGCACCATACAATACTAGAATTATATATGCTCTTACTAGCGAGGGAGTATTATATAAAACAACTAATGGCGGGGAAGCTTTGGTTACTCCGGATGAATTAGATGAGCAGGAAGAAATCGATACAGCTGGAGGTACAAACTCTGGATGGGATAAATTATTAGCCAAAGATTTTAAAGAGAAGTTCGATGGTGCGGGCCGTGTGTATGATGTTGCGCTCGATCCAAATGATTTTAGAATCGTTTATATAGTTACATCACGAGGCATTCTCCGTAGTTATAACGAAGGTTTAGATTGGGAAGATATTACAACATTAATTGGTTTTAAAGATAAGCAAAATAAAAATATTAGACATCTAACAGTAGCGCCAAAAGACTCTGAGACAATCTATTTCGTTGTTGGTAAGAAAATTCATGTCTCAACTGATAATGGTAACGCCTGGAAAACCTTAGAATCTTTTCCAACTACAAGAAGTGTAACATCATTTTTAATTGATCAGGATGCTCCGAATGTAATATATATCGGAACAGAACTTGTTGAAAGTAGTGGGGGATTAATTAAGTAATATTAACTATATGAATGATAAATTTGATTCAACAATTCAATTTTTAGAAAAGCAGTTAGCAACTTTGCATATTGGTAGAGTTTCTCCAGCCATTATGGATGATATTAATGTGTCTGTGTATGATTCAGTGACACCCTTGAATCAATTAGCTTCTATAACAAATCAGGGTGCCCAGAGTCTGGTCATCCAACCTTGGGATACTAGTATTATAAAAAATATCGAAAAAACTCTACATGAAGCAGATCAGGGATTTAGTCCAGTTGTTGATGGAACAACAATTCGAGTTGTTTTTCCGCCGATGACAGAAGAAAAAAGAAAAGAAACTGTTAAGGTGGTAAAGGATAGATGTGAAGAGGCTCATGTGTCGATAAAGAAAGTTAGAGAAGAATTGATGCACGAGCTAAAAACTAAAAAAAATGATAAAGAGATATCTGAAGATGACTTTTTTGCAGAACAAAAAGATATTCAAAAGTTAGTTGATGATTATAATACAATCATTAAAGATTTAGGGATTAAAAAGGAGAAGGAGATACTCACAATATGATCGTTGTATCAATATTGGTTTTTATTACAATCTTAGGATTGTTAGTAATTGTACATGAGTTAGGACATTTTGTAGCGGCAAGATTTTTTAAGGTAGGGGTTGATGAATTTGGTGTTGGTTTCCCTCCAAGAATAACGGGTATTAAAAAGGGCAAGACACTCTATTCTTTGAATTGGATACCTGTTGGTGGTTTTGTGAAGATAAAAGGTGTTATCGGTGGTGATCAAATGGATACTCCTGTTCCAGCTGGTGATGAGAAGAATAAAAAATCATCTGATGATTTTAGCTCACATCCAATGTGGCAGAGATTTATAATTCTGTTTGCTGGTATTTTTATGAATATAGTATTGGCAGTCTTTTTGTTTTCTGTTGGATTTATGATAGGAATGCCATCGTCAATTTCTGATTTGCCAAGCAATGCAACGGTGACGAATCCTGAAGTGTTAGTAGTTGAGGTTCAAGAAAATGGACCCGCGAGCCACCAAGGTATTAAGATTGGTGATGCAATAACTAAAGTTAATGACATAGAAATTAATCACTCTACCGATTTTACAAATAGTTTGTTGGGATTAGAATCTGGTACATCAGTTGATATAGAAATTTCTAGAGGTAACGATGAAATTTTCCAATACAGTGTAACTCCAGAGATTCTTGAAGAAACCGATACATTAGGAGTTGGCGTATTTTTAGCAGAAACAGGAATCGTGAGATTACCTTGGTATTCTGCAATTTGGCATGGAGTTATTCAAACATATGAGATGATTCGAATGATCTTGTATGCCATTATTAATTTAGTTGTTGGTTTATTTGATGGCGAAGCTTCAAACGTAGCAATTGCTGGTCCGCTTGGTATTGCTTCATTAACTCATGAAGCTACACAGTTGGGTATTGTATATATCATTCAGTTTGCCGCGTTGCTATCTATTAATTTAGCTATATTTAACTTATTTCCTTTTCCGGCACTTGATGGTGGTAGAATATTATTCTTATTGTTTGAATTTGTATTACGGAAACCAATAAATCCAAAAATTGAAGCAGTAGTACATAATCTAGGATTTATATTATTGTTGACATTATTAATGGTAGTTACTTTGAAAGATTTACTTGATTTATTTTAAATTATGAAACAATCACAACTTTTTACAAAGACCTTAAAAAATGTACCAAAGGATGAAACAAGTATTAATGCTCAATATTTAATTAGAGCAGGATATATTGATAAATTAATGGCGGGGGTTTATTCTTTTTTACCTTTAGGTAGAATTGTAATGAAAAAAATTGAGGATATTGTTCGGGAAGAGATAAATGAAATAGATGGTCAAGAAATTCTCATGCCAGCTTTACATCCAAAAAGTAATTGGCAAAAAACCGGTAGATGGGATGAAATGGATGATATTTTGTATAAGTTGGAAGATACCAGTGACAGGCAGTTTACTTTAGGGCCAACTCATGAAGAAATTGTCGTACCATTAGTACAGCAATATATTTCATCGTATAAAGACTTGCCATTTGCTGTTTATCAGTTTCAAACTAAGTTTAGAAAAGAATTAAGACCTAAAGCTGGTCTATTACGTGGGCGAGAATTCTTAATGAAGGATCTTTATTCATTTCATACAAATGAGACAGATTTGAACGATTATTACGAAAAAGCAATGGAGGCATATAGTAAAATATTCTCTCGCGTAGGTTTAAGGGATGTAACACATTTAACCTATGCATCTGGTGGTGCTTTTTCAAAGTACTCACATGAATATCAAGCGGTATCGGAATCTGGTGAGGATATTATTTATGTATGTCAAAATTGTCAATTGGCTATTAATAAAGAAATTAAGGATGAAACACCTAGTTGCCCAGAATGCAAAGGCAATGAATTTCAGGAAGAATCTGCTATTGAGGTAGGAAACATTTTCAAATTACAAACAAAATATTCTGAACCATTTGGATTGCATTATGATGATGATATGAGTAAAAGCCATGATGTGATAATGGGTTGTTATGGTATAGGATTGAGTAGATTAATGGGTACTATTGTAGAGATATATCATGATGAAAAAGGCATTGCTTGGCCAGAGGAAGTTGCGCCATTCAAGTTTCATCTGATTAACTTGAACAATAATAGTGTTCAAAGCGATGAGGTATATGACTCTTTACAGAAAGCAGGTTTTGCTGTACTGTATGACGATCGTGAATTATCAGCAGGTAAGAAATTGCAAGATGCTGACTTGATCGGTTTACCATATCGCTTAGTAGTAGGTTCGAAAAGTGATGGTAAAGTTGAGTACAAACCAAGAAGTAGTGACGAAGTTGAGCTATTACCGTTAAATGAAATGATAAAAAAACATGCTTAATAAGATATTTGGAAGTGTATCGAAGGACATTGGTATCGATCTGGGAACTGCAAATACTTTGGTATATGTAAAGGATAAAGGTATTGTTATAAACGAGCCATCGGTCGTTGCTATTAATATTAGGACAGATCAAATATTGGCAGTGGGTCAAGATGCACAAGATATGGTAGGTAAAACTCCAGCTCATATTGTGGCTACGAGGCCGTTAGTAAATGGAGTTGTATCTGATTTTGAGGTAACTGAAAAAATGTTAAAGCATTTTATCGACAAGGTTCATAGAGAAACATTTTCATTATTACCAAGACCAAGAGTTGTAATTGCAATTCCAATTGGAGTAACTGAAGTAGAAAGAAAAGCCGTTGAAGACGCTGCTAAGAGTGCTGGAGCTAGAGAGGTTCTTTTAGTAGAGGAATCAATGGCAGCAGCTATTGGTGCTAGATTACCTGTTCAAGAATCAACAGGTAGTATGGTTATTGATATTGGTGGGGGTACTAGTGAAATAGCAGTAATTTCATTAGGAGGTGTTGTTAATTGGAAATCTCTCAGGATTGCAGGTGATGACTTAAATCAAGATATTATGAATTATTGTCGTGATGAATTTAATTTATTAATTGGTGAACGTACTGCGGAGAAGGTTAAAATAGCTATTGGATCAGCACTACCATTAGAGGAAAATATATCAACTCCTGTGAGAGGAAGAGATTTATTAACTGGATTGCCAAAGGAAATTGAAATTAACAGTGTTGGTATAAGAGACTCTATGGCTAGAACAGTTTCTGAAATTATTGATAATATAAAAGCTACTATTGAAGGTACGCCCCCAGAATTAATCTCAGACATATATGAGAGAGGTATATTATTAACTGGTGGTGGAGCATTATTACCGAGATTAGATGAATTAATTGCAGCTGAAACAAATATTCCAGTAAAAGTAGTAGATGATCCATTAACAGCTGTGGCGCGGGGTACTGGTTTGATACTTGAAGACATTGACGCACTTACGAAATCAATTGTATTTGATACAGATACAGAGGATAACTAAGTTATTCTATGAATTTTATACGTCAGCACATTCGCTTGATATCAGTCACAGTTATTATAATATTCCTGTTGATACTTTTTTATAATATTAGAATTTTAAAACCTTTAGAAAAAGGTTTTTCATATATTTTACAGCCGGTGCAAAGCGTTTTGTTTCGTAATGTCGATTCATATGCAAAAACTTTTGCTACAGATGAATCTTCAATTATTGAAGAAAACAGTAGGTTAAAAGATCAGCTCATTGAGTTATCATTACAAAATAGTGAGGCGACTACCAAGTTAAGCCAATATCAGGAATATGAGAATCAGTTGAAATTTGTTAATGAGAGCGAGTTCAATATGTTGCCAGCCAAAATTATTTCAAGAGTTGGACAAGGAACAACTACCCAACTTATAACAATCAACCAAGGTGAATCTGCTGGAGTAAAAACGGGATATCCAGTTTTATATAATGAAGGCGCAGTAATAGGAATAGTTTACGCCACTGAAGAAGAACGTTCAGAGATAGCGTTGATTACTAGTAATCTGATTCAATTACAAGGCATGATACAAAATGATGCCAGAACTCCTGGATTAGTGCATGGGGAATTTAGCACAGGATTAGCAATGGAGTATATTCTTAGAGAAAATCCGATAGACGTAGGAGGTATTGTAATTACAAATGGACAAGATAAAGATGTACCACAAGGGTTAATTATAGGAACTGTTCAAAGCGTAGATGATGAAGCAAGTGAGCTATTTAAAACAGCAAAAATTACTCCATTAGTAAGATATAGTTCCAATTCAATTGTATCCGTAGTAATTCCTAATTAATTTATGAGCAAAAAACATTACTTCATTATAGTTTTCGTGGTTTTTGCAACTGTTATTGATATATCAGTTTTATTACCAATTTCATTATTTGCCTTTACGTTAAGTTTTGGAATGATTAACATTATAAGTTTTTCATTTGCATTACAATTTAAGCAAGCTTTGATTTGGGGGATAATTCAAGGTTTTTTTCTAGATATTTTTAGTCCAACTATTTTTGGTAGTTATATGATAGCTGCTTTATTGCTGGTGATCGCAGTTAATTTTTTAAGAGATACTTGGGTTAAACAAACATCAGTATTGGCCATTAGTTTTATTAGTGCTTTAAGTTTGATGTCTGTTTTTGGGGTATTATCTATTGCTCATTATGGATTGTTTTTCTTAGGAATAATAGGCATTAATCCAATGTCAGTGGTTTCGGTACTGAGTTTATCGGTAGGGATCTTTTTGCAATGTATTTTTATAAATATTATTATGAGTTTCTTTTCAGCTTTTCAGAGGTTTGTATTCATTTAGTATGTCCGATATATTTTCACCATTTATTGATAAATCAATTAAGGATAAAAAAATTTCCTCTAGTTATAAAGGTCAGGTTGTTGCTGACGTAGATATTCCAAATAAAACTGAAACTCCTGAATTTTTATCTGATGCAATCACTCATAACAGAGTCCGAGGACTATTGTATGTGTTTGCTTTTGGCTTGGCAGTACTATTATTTAGGGTATCCTATTTACAAATTGCGATGGGTGCTGATTATCGTGATATCGCGGACGGCAACAGAATTAGAATTAATTATTTATCGGCATCTAGAGGAATTATTTACGATAAAAATGGAGAACAATTAGTAAAAAACATTCCAAACTTCATTATTACAATAACTCCAAGTAATTTACCAAAAAGTAAAGATTTATATAATGAGACGTTACAGCAAACGGCTAATATTTTAGAAATGTCTGTAGCAGATCTAGAAAAGCAGGTTAGTGAGCATGCAGAGAAATTATATGCGCAACCTCTTGTGTTGGAAGAATTTCTGCCATATGAGAAGGCTTTAACATTTTCAACTCGAGTAAGCAATTTACCAGGAGTTGAAGTTGAGGTTCAAGCATCACGAGAATACATTTATTCGGAAGAGCTATCTCATGTTATGGGATATATTGGAAAAGTTGGGGAGAGTGATATTGAGAAAATAGATGATGGTGATTATTTACTTTCAGATATGATAGGAAAAAATGGTTTGGAAGATATTTATGAAAATCCCTTAAAAGGAAAGAAGGGCAAGAAACAAGTTGAAGTTAATGCATTGGGTAACGAGATAGAAGTAATTGCTAGAGAAGATCCTTTGCCTGGTAGTAATTTGGACCTGTCCATTGATGTAGCATTGCAGAAATCTTTATATGACGCTTTAGCTGAAACATCACGAGACATAGGTAGTCCAGGTGGTGCAGCAGTTGCAATTAATCCCAAAAATGGAGAGATTTTAGCCTTAGTTAGTTTTCCAGGATACGATCTTAATTCTTTTATAAAAGGTATAAATAATGAAGATTATCAGACTCTCATCAATGATGAGCGCAAACCACTTTTTAACAAAGCAGTTATGGGTGAATATCCGTCTGGTTCAACTTTTAAATTAGTTGTAGCTGCAGCTGCATTAGAAGAAGGAGTTGTAGATGCTAACACGACAGTCTTAAGTAATGGCGGAGTGCAAATAAATAAATGGTTCTTCCCTGATTGGAAATCCGGAGGTCATGGCCAAACAGATGTTAGAAAAGCATTGGCAGAATCTGTAAATACATATTTCTATTTAGCAGGTGGTGGTGTATACAATGAGGAAACTAGAGAAATTGAGGGTGGCTTGGGCATTGATAAAATAAATGAATATGCCAGCAAGTTTGGTTTAAGTGACATTACTGGTATTGATTTACCCGCGGAAGCTGCGGGTTTCTTACCAACTAAAGAGTGGAAGGAGACCGTGAAAGGTGAACCATGGTACATTGGTGATACTTATAATACTTCTATTGGCCAAGGTGACGTTTTAGTTACACCTTTGCAAGTTGCATTATTTACATCTGTAATAGCAAATGGCGGAACACTTTATAAGCCACGTTTAGTAGATCAAATAAAAAGTCAGGCCGGAGATGTTGATTATCTTATTGAAAGTGAAGTAAAGAATAGTGGTTTTATAAATTCATACAATGTACAGTTGGTACGTGAAGGAATGAGACAAGCGGTGACTTCTGGAAGTGCAAAAAGAATGAATTCTCTTTCTGTGGCAGTTGCAGGTAAAACTGGAACAGCACAGGTAGGAGGAACTGACAAAACTCATTCTTGGTTTACTTCATTTGCTCCTTATGATGATCCAGAAATAGTCTTAACTGTGCTAGTCGAGGAAGGTGGGGAAGGTACAGAATCAGCATTGCCAATAGCTGTACGAGTATTGGAGGAGTATTTTTCAAATAAGCCGTAAAATTACTTAAAAAAGATTGACAGTACGTATAAGTTATACTAGAATACTACGCATTATTAATAAATTTATTCATAACTTAAGATCATGGAAGATAAGACTTTTTATGTAACAGAAGAAGGTTTAGAGAAGCTAAAAAGAGATATTGAATATGCAAAAACAACTGAGCGTAAAGATATAGCTGGTAGAATAGCAAGTGCAAAAGAATTAGGAGATTTATCAGAGAACGCAGAATATAGCGATGCCAAAGAAGCTCAGGGATTACTTGAATCCAGAATTATTGATATGGAAGAACAGGCTAGAAATGCAAAAATTATAGAAAAACCAACAACATCAAGTGTGGTTGTAATTGGTTCTACTGTTGATGCTGAGAACAATGAAGGTGTAGTTCAAGTTTTTAAAATTGTTGGTTCCAATGAAGCCAATCCTATAGACGGTAAGATTTCAAATCAATCTCCAATGGGAGCAGCTTTGTTAGGTAGTAAAGTTGGAGATGTTGTTGAGATAAAAGTTCCAAAAGGAGTTACAAATTTTACAGTAAAAAAGATTTCATAGATTTTCATGACAGATCATCAATCTGAAAAAGAAGTTCGTATTCAAAAACACAATGAATACTTGTCGGATATAGGAAATCCTTATCCTTCGGAAAGTAATCGAACCCACACGGTGGACGATGTGTTTAGTAATTTTGATAAACTCGATGATCAGGAAGTTATAGTTTGTGGCAGAATTAGATTTCTTAGAGATCATGGCAAGCTGTCATTTGCACAATTAGAGGATTTTTCTGGAAAAATTCAAATTGCATTAGCCAAAGAAGATTTTGGTGATAAATACAAGCAGTTAAGAATTTTTGACGTTGGTGATATTGTCGAGGTTACGGGAAAAGTGTTCATTACAAAAAAGGGTGAACAGTCAATTCTTGTTAGTGATATTACAATGTTAAGTAAGGCATTACAGCCTTTGCCCGATAAGTGGCATGGTATTCAGGATGAGGAGTTGAGGTATCGAAAACGATACGTGGATATGCTGATGAACCCAGAACTACGAGGGATGTTTGTAAAAAAGAGTATTTTTTGGAATGCAATTAGAAGCTTCTTACTAAAAGAAGATTTTTTAGAAGTTGAAACACCAGTGTTGGAGGTAACGCCAGGAGGCGCTGATGCTGAGCCGTTTAAAACGCATCACAATGCTTTGGACATTGACCTATATTTACGAATATCTATGGGTGAGCTGTGGCAGAAGAGATTGATGGTGGGTGGTTTTGAAAAAACATTTGAAATTGGCAGACAATTTAGAAATGAAGGAATGAGTCCAGAGCATTTACAGGATTATACCCAAATGGAATTCTATTGGGCGTATGCAAATTATCGTGACAGCATGAAGTTAGTTGAACGTATGTACAAATATGCAATTAATGAAGCGTTTGGTACATTGAGTTTTTCAATAAAAGGTAACGATGTAAATCTAGATCAAGAATGGCAAGAAGTAGATTACACAACAATTATTAAGGATCAATTAGAAATTGATATTTTAGATGCTACTGATGAAGAGATATTGAGTGTTTGTAAAAAAAATAAGATAGATATTTCGGCTGATGTAGGAAGAGGTAGATTAATTGATGCTTTAATGAAGAATTGTAGAAAAAGTATTGTCGGCCCAGTATTTTTAGTAAATCATCCAGTGGAAGTTTCTCCTTTAGCGAAACGTAAAGCTGATGATCCTAGATTAGTAGAGAGGTATCAAGTGTTGATTGCTGGAAGTGAGCTTGGAAACGGCTATACAGAGTTGAATGATCCGATTGATCAGCGAGCACGGTTTAACGAACAAGCTAAACTAAGAGATGCTGGTGATGCAGAAGCCCAAATGCATGATGAAGATTTTGTAGAAGCGTTGGAAGTTGGTATGCCTCCGACTTCGGGATTTGGAGTAAGTGAAAGGCTATTTTCATTTTTAATGGACAAGCCTATTAAAGAATGTGTCATGTTCCCATTGATGCGGCCTAAACATATTATAAACGAAGAGACTGTTCAATCTAGTGTAGTTATATCTAATGACATCACATTGCAGAAATTCGACGCTGGAATATCACGAGCTGATGCTAAAGATTATATGTTTCAGGAGGTTACTGATGAAAACTTAAGAAAACATATGTTGGCAACAGAGGCATTGATGGTGAAAATGGCTGAACATTTTTCTGCACAATCACCTGAAGCATGGGGTATAGCTGGATTATTACATGATATTGATTATGAGGATGTTGAATTAAAAGAACACAGTTTAGTAGGTGCGGAAATGTTAAAAAAGAAAGGTGTTCATGATGCTGTTGTAGATGCTGTCAGGGAACATAATCAACACCATGGTATCGAGGCTAAAACTATCATGTCTAAAAATTTACAGTGTTTAGAGCAGCTAACAGGTTTAATAATAGCGTCAACTTTAGTGAGGCCAGACAAAAAAATTGCATCAGTAGAAGTTAAAAGTATTAAGAAGAAATTTAAAGATAAATCATTTGCCAAAGGTGTTGAACGAGACATGATAAAAAAATGTGATGAAATGTTGGGAATTAATTTGGATCAGGCGATTGAATTATGTTTAGAGGCGATGCAGGGCATTGCTGAGGATCTAGAATTAGCCTAAAATTACTCCTATGTTAGATATTAAATTTATTCGAGAAAATATTGAATTAGTTAAACAAGCTGCAGAGCAGAAGAATATTGAGGTTTCCATAACGGAGTTGTTAGATGTAGATGCTGAAAGGAGAAAATTACAAAAAAGAATTGATGATCTTAAATCAGAGCAGCATAATGCCAATCAAGAAATTGCAACTGCTCCTGATGATTTGAAAAGAGATAAAATAAAGTTGATGAGAAAGATTGCTTTAGAAGTGAAGGACTTAGAGAGAATCTTTGGAAAAGTTGAGCAAGAATTTAGAGAAATAATGTTAAACATTCCTAACATTCCAGATCCAAAGGTTCCTGTTGGTAAAGATGAAAACGATAATGTTGAAATTAAAACTGTAGGTGAAATACCAAAATTTGATTTTGTACCAAAAGATCATATAACTTTAGGTAATGAATTAGGAATAATTGATGTGGAAAGGGGAGTTAAAGTTACCGGAACGAGAGGATATTATCTAAAAGGAGCAGGCGCTCAGTTAGAGATAGCTTTAATGACATATGCGCTGGATTTTTTGCGAGAAAGGGGATTCACCCAATTTGTAACACCATTGATGACGTATCAAGATTATTTTTTTGGAACTGGTTATTTTCCGTGGATGAAAGATGAAACATTCCGTGCATTAGATAAAGAAAAGGAACAGCATTTAATTGGTTCATCAGAGATTACTTTATGTGCATATCACGCTGATGAAACATTGTCTGTTGAGGAATTACCAAAAAAATATACTGCTTGGACGCCATGCTTTAGAACTGAAGTAGGAAGTTATGGTAAAGATACTAAAGGTTTATATCGGTTGCGACAATTTAATAAGGTGGAGCAAGTGATATTATGTCAGAATGATGACATGATTGCTATGGAGCTTTTTGAAGAAATTATGAAAAATTCTGAGGAATTTATGGAAACCTTAGATTTACCATTTCGAGTAATGGAGCTATGCACTGGTGAAATGGGAGCTCCTCAGAAATATAAACGTGATATTGAAACATGGATGCCATCGCGAAATGGATACGGTGAAACTCACTCGTGTTCTTGGATGGGAGATTTTCAGGCGCGACGTTTACAATTAAGGTATAAAGATAATGATGGTAAAACACAATTTTGTCAGACCTTAAACAATACTTTAGCTGCTTCACCTAGATTGTTAATACCTTTGTTAGAAATCCACCAGCAAGCTGATGGTAGTGTTAAGCTTCCTCAAGTTTTACATCCTTACATGAAAGGTTTGGCTGAGCTTAGGGCTTAGGAGTTGCATTAATAGGACCGTATATTTCAGTTTCGTTGTGCATCTTTGCATAGCGTCTTGTTTTGTATTCAAAATGCCACCATTCTTCTTCATAGTTAATGAAACCAACTTTTAACATTACGTCTTGAATTTTTCTACGGTTGTCACGGTAAATTATTTCTGCAGAACTTAAATTGTCTCGTTCATAATAAGCTGTGAACGAACGTTCAGTTAACTCATCATATTCTCCGCCCATTGGGAGGGGAGTTCCATTAATATCAATCAAGGTCATGTCTATAGTTCCACCGCTCTTATGAGGCGCGTAATCATCTGGCCAGGCAACAAATTTTAATGTGTTCTGTACTAACTGAGCGCCATTAGAAATATCTTTTTTTAGGGTTGAATAGAAATTATAAAACAAGAAACCTTGACACAAAGATGTGCGGTAAGCATCCCAAATCAATATTGATGAATTATATGTCTTTTGCGCATATTCATTAGCCTTTAGAAGCCTATTTTTCGCTTCTGAGCGGAGATACGGACGTTTTACTGACCCTGGGTAGTTACGTAAAGAATACTGCATTTTTGCAGTAATTTCGGTTATTTCTTCTAAGGGTTCTTTGAGATATCTCATTTACACGATAGTCCTCGGCAAATCCCAAGAAACTCTAGCTACCACTTCATAGTTGATAGTGTTTATTTTTTGTGCAATTTCTTCAGCTGAAATTATTTCATTATCTTGTTGGCCTAATAGTACAACTTCATCTTCTGGTTTAATGTCCGGTAAATGTGTTACATCAACCGTAAATATATTCATTGATACTCTGCCAAGCACTCTACATCTAGTGCCATGAATGAGTACTTCACCTACGTTTGATAATGAACGATCGTAGCCATCGCTATAACCTTGAGGAATAATGGCAATTTTTGTTTTCTTTGAGGTGACAAAAGTAATACCATATCCAATTGGATAATTTGCTGGCAGTGTTTTTACTTGAGCAACATGAGTTATCCAACGCATGACAGGTTTAAGTGTAACTCCATTTTTTCCATAAATGTTTCTTAATCCTTCTGATGGCCAAAGGCCATATAATCCAATGCCAAATCTTACTAATGATGACGATCCTGATTTTTGTTCGTATGCTAGTATCCCAGATGTTGAAGATATGTGGCTTTCAATTTTGTCATATCCATTTCTTTGAAATATCTCAATTGCTCTTTTGTACTCACTAATTTGTTTTTCCGCGTGAGTTACATCTGATGTATCTTCTATGTTTGCAAAGTGCGCATATACGCCGTCAATAGCTATATTTTTATATTTTTTTAATTCCACGATAAAATCTTCTACAGCATCAACTAGAATTCCTTGTCTGCCTAAGTGTGCATCAATTTTTATGTGTATCTTAACTCTTTTATTAAGTCTGTGAGCAAGGTTATCAAGCAAGGGAAGACGTTCGATATCATAAACCGCCAAGATGCCATCTAGTTCAATAGTTTGCAATAATTCGTCTTTAGATACATAACCTAAAAGGATAATTGGTTTATCGGTTATATTACGGATTTTTTTAAACTCGGAAAAATCATCTACTAATAAATAATCTACATGGGATTTTATAATGTTAACAATTTCGGCATATCCATGGCCATAAGCATTTGCTTTTACAACACAACCCAGTCCTATATTTTTTGGCAATATAGATTTTATATTATTAATATTTGATAACAAATTGTCTTTAGACAATTCAATGTATGATAGGGGAGTGGTCATATTTATACTTGCTCCTCTTGATAACGCTCGAAACCAAATTGAATTAACTTATCTAAAAGTTGAGAAAATTCTATCCCGGCTGCTGCAGCTGCTTCAGGAAGTAGACTCGTATTAGTCATACCTGGAATTGTATTTGCTTCAATGAAGTAAAATAATTTTTCTGATTCATCATACATAAAATCAACTCTCATCATTCCAGAAGCTCCTAAAACTCGAAATGCTCTTTCACCAAGTCGCTGTAATGTTTCAGTGGTCTCTTCGTCTAAATCTGCTGGGCATACATGTGTAGATCCACCTTCATCATATTTAGCCGCAAAATCATAAAACTTAGATACATTTGGAATAATTTCTGTTGCTGGTAGTACTTGAATATTATTATGAGTGCCAATTACACCAACTGTGAATTCTCTGCCATCAATAAAGTTTTCGACTAAAATTTCATCACTTTCATCAAATGCTTTTTTGATACCATTTTTTAATTCTGCAAAAGATTCTGGAATAGTAATACCCACACTCGATCCAGCATTGCCTGGTTTTATTACACACGGTAACTCGATGTTTCGCAAATCCATTTCGTCACCTTTATACATAACTTCGAATTCAGGTGTGAGTGTACCTTGAGTCATTATCATTCGTTTAGTAGCAATTTTGTCCATGCAAATAGCAGAGGTTTTTACACCTGGTCCCACATAAGGAACATCTAGTATTTCACATAATCCTTGAATAGTGCCATCTTCACCAAACTTTCCATGCAAAACAGGAAATACAATGTCAACTTTTTTATCTAAAATGTCATTTACTAGTTTTGGCAAATCTGTCAGTGGATCGTATTGCAAAACATCATATTTATTTGTGGGTATGTGTTCAACAACTTTAGCACCAGATTTTAATGAAACTTCACGTTCACTTGATTTTCCGCCAAAAACAACGGCTACCATTTGTTTACTTTTCATGTATATAAGCATACTGTAAATTATCGTTTTGGTCTAGATAATCTATCATAAATCAGGTATACTTTGACTCATGCGTAATTCAAATAGTCGTTTTCATAATCCTTATTTTAAAAACAACAAAACCAAGAGTAAAGAGGCTAAAGTTAGCTGGCAACTCAAAGGTGATGGATGGGCTTATGCAGGGATATTCATATTAATTTTAAGTGTATTGTTATATTTGGCGTTTTCAAACAGATGGCTATGGATGGATTATATAACTGTGCGTGGTAATCAATATTTAGAAGTTAGTGAAATTGCAAATCCTACTAGAGAAGTTTTAGCAGAAAAGCGGTGGTTTATTATACCGCAACGATTTTATCCAATTACTAATTTAAAAAAAATAGAAGAGCGAGTTTATGATCAGATAAGTAAATCTGTTGCTATCGAAACATTACATGTAGAAAAAAAGTTTCCTAATATAATTCAAATTACGGTAGAGGAGCGCATTCCTGGTTTGGCGTATATCTTAGGTAACGTTTATTACTATTTAGACGAAACAGGGATTGTGACTGATGAAAAAATCGCTGAGCAAGATCTTAATCCACATTTTCCGCGTATTAGAGATCATAACCTAGAAAGAACAATTAAAGTTGGTGAGCCGGTTTTTAAGCCAGAAATTATTGATTTTATGAATGTGCTTAATAAGAAATTTACGGAGACTACAGGTCTTAGTATCGCTGAGTATGCAATACAACCCGTATCTTGTCAGCAGAAAGAGTATGTAGCAGAAACAATTTTTGCCAATGAGATTAAAGAAACTGAAGACGAAGATGTAAAGAATGAAAAAATACAAATCTTAGAAAGATTACGTAAAAGTGAGATTACCGTGGATCAAAGCTTAGATTTATTAGAAGAGATAAAAATTCTAGAACTTGTGGAGGTAGGAGAAGAAGGAATTGATGTTTCTGGTAATAAGTCATTTGTGCAACTTGAAGTGAAATATGAGCCAACTGAGTGTAATTACGTGGCTGTGTTACAAGATGTTACTATTGTGATTCAAGATGGACCTTCAGTTTATTTTGATACTAATTTGGATATTGATAAGCAACTAAGCAATTTACAAACGGTGTTAAAAGATAAGGTAGATAACCCTATGGATCTGCAATATATTGATGTTAGATTCATTGATAAGGTGTATTATCGTTAAAAGAGTTAATATAAGTGTCGCTTAACATATATTGTACGACACAAGTAATATAAAATATATATAGTAAATATAACCTCAATATTACTTCCCTTTTGTTTTAGAGATATCGATTTAATATACTGATTATTAATTATTCATCTTAGACATAGTAGAACTGATGTCTATTTTTTTATCAATTTACAATTTTAAAATGACTCTTTATTTAACTTTGTTCAAAATATTGTTAGTCCATAATTTTGAAAATGAAATTTTCTTTATGAGATGAGTGTTAATATGGTTTTTTCGATATTTATACCTATATATTGAGTTGATAAAGGAATTTGGCCATATTTCTCCCCTCTTAGCTAATTTAATGATATATGGTGTATAACGTAAAGTTTTGGTAAACGTATTTATTTGCTGAGTTGTGTGCGATTTAGTATCAAATTTTTGATAATTAGTAGTTTTAATTTTATCGAGACAGATTGACAAAGATCATTATTTATAGTACATTGTTGCACTGCTTTGTAAGTATTAAATAACGTTCCAAGGGTGATGACTTTATTAAAAAATCTTCATTTTTGGGCTGTTATTGATAGCTCTTTGTAACAACTCATAGCGTTTGTTATATTCGCGCCTAATTTTCGAGGCATCCTAACAGCAACCTTAAGTCGTGATAAAACGACTGGAGACGAGTTCATGTGTGAATTAAGGACGATGCTTTTCCGTCTTTTCGCGGTGCTGGCGACTTTCTTGGTCGTCTGCCTCGGTACAAACTCTGTCGCCCTGGCCGGTACTACGTACACGGACCAGGCTACCTGGGAGTCCGCTCTCGGGGCTACGACCCAGAGTGAGAACTTCACCACTTCCCTGGCCGCATACTCGACGGGTACGTACGTGCCTAATGACGGCGTGGTGTTCGCTGGCTTCACGACTAGCTCCACGGACGCCTACCAGAATGGTGCTGGGTCATGTCCATGTGAGGGCGTGGCTTACGTGTGGGCCGGTTCGATCTGCGCGGATCCCAGTAAGAACGCTACGGATCCAACGACTTTGACCATCACTCTGGACGCTGAGTCCACGGGCATCTTCCTTACCTATTTTCAGGTGGGGTATGCAGTGACGGTGGAGGCGCTGGATAGCAGTGATGTCGTGATCGACTCTTACGTCATCCCGGTTCAAGCGGATCAGAATGTGCATGAGGACTGGGGAATGATCTGGACCGGTTCGGTCGCGAAGATCACCTTTCAGACCCATTCTGATCATAACGTCTGCTTCGATGTCGTGACTACCGTGGTGGACAGCGACAGCGATCTATACGCTG
The DNA here is from genome assembly GCA_030698395.1 of bacterium. Taxonomy (GTDB): domain Bacteria; phylum Patescibacteriota; class Patescibacteriia; order UBA9570; family UBA9570; genus JAUYKW01. The sequence continues at coordinate 189 of JAUYKW010000027.1, read as the reverse complement.
AAGACGTGGACTGCGACGACGCCACGTCGACCACTTACCCTGGAGCTTTCGAGCTCTGCGATGGGATCGACAACGACTGCGACGTCGACATCGATGAGGACTTCATCGGTACGTCCTGCTACGACGACGACGGAGACACCTTCTCCGAGGACGACGGCGACTGTGATGACGGCAACTCGAGCACCTACC
>JAUYKW010000022.1 GCA_030698395.1 bacterium | reverse complement strand
CCAGCACAACGATAAAACGTCGGTCTTTAGGCCGGCGTTTTATCGTTTACGGTAGGACACGAGGATTCACGAAGTATGTAGCATGACACACTCTAACAGAAGTTATTTACTCAGCAAATTGACTATTATAGAGCTCACTATAAAATCCATTAAGTTGAATTAGTTCATCATGTGTGCCTTGCTCTTCTATGTGTCCGTTTCTTAAGACTAGAATAAGATCTGCATTTTTGATGGTGGATAATCGATGCGCGATTACAAAGCTAGTTCGACCTTCCATGATCTGATCCATAGCTTTCTGAATTAAAAGTTCTGTGCGTGTGTCCACTGAGCTGGTTGCTACAAACTGGAAATCGATGAATGATGGAGTTAGCTCTCGCATGGGTGTATTCACCATTAGGCTTAAAGGCTTTGACAATGAAGAAGATATAAAAAAGCTGGTAGAAGTTCGGCTAAAGAAAGGTGAATTGCAGTTGCCTGATTCACCGGCCGACGACGAGGCTTCTGATGGCACGCTGGTTGCCAACGATGGATCGATTGTTACCCTGTAGTAGTAAACAGGCTATTTTTAAGCTGGACTGGACAAAATAGTAGGAATATGCTATATTTCTGAGTCTATTTTATCAAAAATGGACGTGTTCTTTTGCAATACATATACCACCAGAGAGGTGTGTTTTTAGCTCATTCGCAGTATATAGCGCAAAATGTATTTTGTTCTGTCTGCTGCGAATGATCTAGACACACTTCAAATTCGGAATCGGTTTTCCGGATAGGCGTGCTTTGACCTCGTGAGCATACTGCTTACCGACGTATCTTGCATGGTGACAGCAATGCTGCTGTGCAGGATTATCGGTAGAGTGGAGGACAAGATGAGCAGGACTATCACTGACGGTCAGTGGCGGGATTTCTGGGCGAAGGTCCAGGCTGGTGCGATCACCCAGGCCTCCTTCCAGGCTTTTCTGGACAGTTCTGGCATGCCCAACCTCGAGGGCCTCTCGAAGACCTTCGAGGTCGACGTCAACGGGCGCACGGTGACGTGCGCGTGGATCCCGGCGAACTACTTCGTCAAGGATTCCACCAACCAGGAGGTGATCGACGAGATCACCAGCCGTCACCTCCGGTGCCCCAGCCGCGACGTCGCTGTCGCGGCCTTCGACCTCAAGAATTTCGAAATGGCCACGAACCCGTCGGTCGCGATCGACGGCGTCGTCCAGACCGACACGTACGGCCTGATCGTCGGCTGCGTGTACGAGGACAGGAGTGGTCGACACGTGCACCGCTTCGACCTGCGCCGCATGTGGTATCGGTACAACCGGTTCCTGGTGGTCGTCAGCGAGTAGGCGCTTGGGTCTCGGGCACTTGGTTCTTCTGGAGCCTTGTGCCCTTGGCCCTTGGTCGCGCTCGCCGGCAGGCCGCACAGAGAAGTACCTCTTCATTCGAAGACGGGAAACTCTGCGCGGCCAATCAGTTTTTTTATTCAATGTTTTCTGCTATACTTTTTTTGGATAGTAAACGAATCAGTGTGTAGCTACGGTTGCATGCGGTTGAATTCTAGACATGTCAAACAACCAGAATCCTTTTTGCTTCTTGGAGTTAGGATTCGGCAAAGCTGGATTCGCTAGTGGTAATTTTTATGTAGAGCCGGTACCGCTTGTCAAAATTAAACGACCGAGCAGAATATGGCACTGGGGTAAAATACTGTTTGAAAAATACTGGATGTGGAAATGGTTTTAATAAAAATATTCATATATCATTAAAGAGTTAATTCAAATGCACTATGAAAAAATATCTTCCGCTAACAATATTCTTTTTTACTTTGAGTTTTGCTTTTCCAGTTTCTTCCTTTGCGCAAGGAATGATGGGGGGATTCTCCAATACCAAGGTTGATTGGAACGAAGTTGTCGAGCATACTGCTCGCGAAGAACAAGAAGGCAAAGAACTTTGGACTACGCTCCAAGCCAAAGAAGTCACCTGCGAGAACTTGAGCGATGAGCAGTTTGGGATTTTAGGTGAGTACTTTATGGGGCAAATGGCTGGTGAATCGCACGTCGCCATGAATGCCATGATGATTCAATCGCATGGTGAAAATGGAGAAGAACAAATCCATATCGTTATGGGAAAGCGTCTTTCTGGTTGCGATACCTCAGCTGCATTTCCGGCAATCAGCGGTGGTTGGATGCCCATGATGATGGGAGGGTGGTCGTCTCCTTTTACTAATAATCAATCAAATAATTATATGATGAATTTTGGCTTTACTTCTTTTAGCTGGTTCGGCTGGATTTTTATGATATTATGGTGGGTGCTGATTATCGCTGGTATCATTACTATTATTAAATGGTTTGTTTCACAAGCTCGCAATACTCGTAATCATGAGAAATCCTCGCTTGAAATTTTAAAAGAACGATATGCTAAGGGTGAAATTGACAAAAAAGAATTTGAAGAAAAGAAAAAGGATCTGGCTTAACTCTGTGTATTTGAGTTTTTTGAAGGATTTACGTGGTGTCCCAGTAGTTCAATATTTTGAAATAAGTGAGAGTACTTAGATAGCATATTACACCACATTCACCCGATGTAAGTTCAGCTCGCTATAATTTAGAATGAGACACGAGACAATCCCTTTTTATAGTGTCTCATTTGTCTCACTTTTACGTTTGGTAATTGGCGGTCTGGTTTTTCTAACTGGCATTATTGTAGTAGGTCTGGTTTGGCTGGCACCGGATGAGCAGGCGAGTAATCAGGAAACACGGAAAAGTAACGAACTAGAGTTTGATACTGTTTATAATCCAGATTCATTTGTTATACCTTCAGACGAAGTGTTGCGCGAACAGTTATCAGAGCTGCAATATCATGTAACGTAGGAAGATGGTACTGAGCGCGCTCACAGTAATGTGTATGACAAGCATTATGAAGAGGGGATTTATGTAGATATCGTATCCGGCGAACCCTTGTTTTCTTCGCACGATAAATATGATTCTAAAACAGGTTGGTCTTCCTTTACTCAACCAATTTCTGATGATGTCATGGTAGAGAATACTGATTATAAGTTGTTATATCCACGCATAGAACTGCGTTCATCTGTGGCCGATTCTCATTTGGGACACTTGTTTAATGACGGATCCAAGGACAGCGGGGGAGTACTATATTGCATTAATTCAGCCGCGTTGCATTTTGTGGCTAAAGATCAAATGGAAGAGTTAGGGTATAGAGAGTATCTGGATGAATTGTAGGCAGGGGTTTTCATAATCCTTCATCTTATTTCTTAGAATACATTCCAGAGTTTTGTGTCTTTTGTGCTATGATACATTAAATCATTAATCAATAAATTCATATGAAAAAAATAATATTCATTCTTACCCTTGCTTTAGTAGGGCTATTTTTGGCAGGACCGTCTTATGCTGCAGTTTACAACTACGACTTAATTGGAGATGGCAATTTTGAAAACGGTTTAAACAGTTGGGTATGCTCTTGCGAGGGCTCGGATTTAAAATATAATCCGGTTTATGCTTATAAAGGAGATTATTATTTATCTTTAGGTAATTACAATGGATCGGAGATAATAGCTAAAAATGTTACTTTGCCGGATTATGTCATAAAATTAGATTTAAGCTTTTATTATAATTTCAATACTGAAGACAATACTGGCTGGCAGGGAGAAGATTACTTTAATATTCAGGTGCAAGATGTTTATACGAATGAGTATTACATTAATGATTCTTTTTATCCGTCTGACAGTGAAACTGCGGGCTGGACTCGACAAAGTTATGATCTTAGTTCTCTCAAAGGCAAATTTGTTGCTGTTAGATTTACTATTAATAATGACAACAACCTATTAACATATGTTGATTTAGATAATATTAAACTTCAAGCTAAAAGTTATTCTATTATACGGGGCACGGTAAAAAATTCTAACGGCGATATTTTACCAGGAGCAACAGTAAAAATTAAAACTGTTAAAGGTAAGATATTATGGTCCGGTACGACCAATGCTAAAGGCAAATTTAGAGCTAAAAATTTAAAGGGTCTAAACAAAAAAGCTAAAATTATTATCAAGGAATCGGGTTCTAGAAAAGTTTTTCGGAGAAAACTAAAATGGGGAAATTTTTATAGCTATAAATTTAGAATGTAAAATATAAGTTCCAGCTAAAGAGGTGGATTGTTTGTTCGAACAATTATTTGCATACTTTTAACATGTAGGAAATTCGTTGTTAACTTAAAAAATCCAGAACAGAGTGATGTAATTCTTAAAAAATTGATAGTTCATCGAATTTTACCTGCCTGTGCCCGAAACGGATATGCCCCAAGGGGTACGGCCCAGTAAAAATTATATAGTTTCTTGCATGGAATTACGATGTTTGTTATATAGCATTATAATTTGAATAAGAAATATATGATATCAACAAGCAAAAATTTGGGGGTATGTACTTTTTAAAAGAGGAGAATATACTATAGTTTCTGTGCTAAATTATATAATAATATAAGTAAAAAAATATACAAATCTTTATGAAATCAAAAATTTTACAAAACTGGAAATCAGGACTAACTGTCAGTATTGTTACTATTCCGTTATCGCTAGCACTTGCAATTACATCAGGTGCAACGCCGACGCAAGGCATTATTACTGCATTTTGGGCTGGATTAATTGGTGCATTGTTAGGAGGTAGTAATTACAATATTGTTGGTCCAACAGGAGCGCTTGCAGGTGTGCTAGTTTCATATACATTAATACATGGGTATCAGGTATTACCGATGGTGGCAATTTTGTCTGGAATAATTATTATGATTGCGTATATATTTCGGCTTGATAAATACATTATTTTTATACCTCGATCCGTCGTGAATGGATTTACACTTGGCGTTGCATTTATTATAGGATTCGGCCAGTTGGATAGTGCATTAGGGATGGCAGATATACATAAAACAGAAAGTTTTATAGAAAATATATTTATTATTTTTAAAAATTTAAATCAAGCGCATTGGGGAGTTTTTTTACTTTTTATTTTTAGTACACTTTTAATAATATTTTGGAATAAGAAATTTCAAAAAATTCCTGGTGCGGCGGTAGTAGCATTTCTTGGCATTGTACTTATGATGATTTTGCCGGAGATTGGGTATACTCCGGAGTTGGTAACACTGGGTGATAAATACGAGGCTATTAGTGCAACATTATTTGAAAATCCCATAGCGGGCTTTGATTGGCAGATTTTACTAACACAAGATTTGTGGTTTCTTGCGTTTGCAACAGCAGTGATAGCTATATTGGAAACTTTATTATCAGGTCAAATCGCAGACTCACTTACCGGAACAAAGTTTAGTCGTAGAAAAGAGGTATTTGGATTATCAATTGCAAATATTGGTTCAGGTTTAATGGGGGGTATGCCAGCGACTGCCGCTCTTGCTAGAACGGCACTAAATATTAAAAGTGGCGCAAATCACAAAACATCAGCTGTTATTAATTCAATTTTTATTGGAATTATTACAATTTTCTTTATTAGTTTTTTTAAATTCTTACCGATGGTAGTTATTTCATCAATTTTGGTGATCGTAGCTATGGGTATGATTGAGAAAAAACATTTTATTCATCTGATAGATAATGAAAAAACTGCCTTTGTACTTTCGTTATTCGTTGCATTGATTGTTGTGGTAGAAGATCCAATTATTGGAATACTCTTTGGTACTGTTATTGCTTTGTTGATATTTGTAAATAAGGTATCTTATGGACAAACAGAAGTTCTGTTATGGAAAAATGAAAAGATGACCGAGGCCCTATTAAAGAACGATTTTCTGAAAAAAGAAGTGATTGATTCTGATATTGTAGTATATAAAATATCAGGTACTCTTACATATATAAATATGCCCGCTCACTTAGAAGCTGTACAAAGAATAAAGGATAATAATTATGTGATAATTTCATTGCGTAATTCATTTTATGCTGATGTAGATGGTATAGATTATTTAGGTGAAATTGTTGAAGTATTAAAGAAGAATAATAAACATGTGTTACTTTCAGGGATAAATAAAGAAATTGAAAGACTTATTCATAAAGAACAGTTTTATAAGTATAAGCTTGATCAGGGAAAAATTTATAAAAGAACATCTGAAGCAATTCGAGACATCTTAAATAATTAGTTATTTTTTTACCTATGATTAAACATAAAATAACAATCTCAGCTATACCTGAGCAAATTTATTCTGCTTGGTTGAGTAGTGATGGCCATAGTAAAATGACGGGAGCTACTGCAGAAATATCCGACAAAATAGGGGATATCTTTACAGCTTGGGATGGATATATTGCTGGTGAGAATTTGGAGTTAATAAAAAATAAAAAAATTGTACAATCATGGCGGACGAGTGAGTTTGCAGATGATGATCTCGATTCAAAATTAACTATTACCTTAAAAGAAGTAAACGGTGGGACAGAGCTTACTTTGGAACATTCAGATACACCGCCAGACCAAGAGGATGCTTACAGGTCTGGTTGGCAGGAAAACTATTTCGATCCAATGCAAGATTTTTTTCAATAGACTAGCTATTATTGTCAGTAGTTATTAATTTTGTGTATACTTAATATTGAATAACACAGTACGATTTTTACCGTATTTATTATTGATGCGGTATGGTCATCGCCAATATTATTATTTACAACACTTCTTTTCAGTAATTATAATGAATTTATGACAAAAAGAATTAGTATTATAATTTTATCTGTTACACTTTTTCTATTCAGTGTAGGTTCAGTTCATGCGGCTACCTACGCAGTTACAATTTTTACTGACGAACTTGATGGGGGAGCGACTCCCTGTACTGATATTCCGAGTGATTGTTCGTTACGAGAAGCAGTTCAACAAGCAAACGGTACTACAACCGATGATGTTATTACATTACTAGCCGGAACATATACCTTGAGTATTCCAAATGTTGCTGGAGATGAAGATTCTAATGCAACTGGTGATTTAGATTTTAGAGACACAACAGGGAGTGATATCTTAAGTGGAGCAGGAGCTGCAAGCACAATCATTAATGCTCAAGGTGTAACTTTGGAGGATCGGGCAATTGAAGCAATTGCGAGCACTAATGTAACGATTGATAATTTGACCATTCAAGGTGGTAATGCAATTGGTAGTGAAAGTGGTGGTGGGATATCTACACTTTCGACATTTACCATCGATTCGGTGAATGTTATCAATAATACTACAGCTCAAGGTGGTGGTGGTATATATAAATCTGGAATAGCAACATTAACGATTACAGATTCTACTTTTTCGTCTAATACATCAGGAGTAAATGATGTAGCAGGTGGTATGTATATTAGTGGGGGTGATGCAGATATTACCAGAACTAATATTAATAACAATCAAGGTGGTGTGAATGCTGGTGGAATTTATTTTGGACATCAAGATTACACTCTCACATTAACTGATAGTTCTGTAACAAATAATACAATGCAGAATTCAACGTCTGGTGTTGCTGGTGGCGGTATACTTTCTGTGGGAAATACAAACATTGTTAGAAGCACAATTAGTGGCAATTCATCATCCAGAGGAGCTGGGATTGCCATGTCTTCCTGTTGGGGAAATACTACGGTTGATATTAATAATTTTACAATTGCTAATAATTCTGCTACCCATGCAACTTTTGGCAGAGGCGGTGGTTTGTATGCTAGTTGCAATAATGCTGGCGTTTACACAACTACAATAAATATTTCGCATTCAACTATTATTGGTAATTCAACAGCCTTATCTAGCGGAGCTGGTATTTATTTAGAGGACGGAGGTGATGATACTGTTGATCTTAATATTAAAAATACTATTATAAGCGATAACACAGCAGATTCAGTAGCACATAAAAATTGTACAACCTCTTTAACTAACGGATTATTAACATCGAATGGTTATAATATAGATAGTGGTACAACCTGTATATTTGCAAATACTGGAGATCAAGAAAGTACCGACCCTAAACTAGCGGTGGCAGGCTTAGAAGATAACGGCGGTGAAACTTATACGATTGCTTTACAAGGAACCTCGCCAGCTAAGGATGCTGGAACTTGTACTGATAATAGTGCTACTACAGTTATAACTGATCAGCGGGGAAATTCGCGGCCAAATGGTAGCGCTTGTGATATTGGTGCGTTTGAAGCAGACTCAACAGGACCTGTTGTGACACTAACTGGTGCAAGTACAGTTTCGCTGGAGTGTTCTACTACCTATACAGATGCCGGTTCTACTGCGTTAGATAATAATGACGGATCTGTTAGCACTAATATTGATACGTCTGCTCTAGACGAAGATACTCCTGGATCATATAGCGTGGAACATTCTGCAACAGATACTGATGATAATACTGGTACAGCTACACGTACTGTGAATGTAACTGATACTATTGATCCGACAGTAACTTTGGTTGGTGCTAGTGCAGTTTCGGTAGATCAGGGTGATACATATACTGATGCTGGAGTTACTACGGCTGATACTTGTGATGCTAGTCCAGAATTAGTAACTGATAATCCAGTTGATAGTGATACCCCGGGCATATATACAATAACTTATACGGCAACAGATGCTTCTAGTAATTCTACTAATAGTACGAGAACAGTTACTGTAGTTGAATTGGTAGATCATGGTAATGCAGTATCCATAACACCATTGAAGAATAACAAGGTTAAGATTAAATATGAAGATGGTTTAACTGAAACATTTACAGCTTTCAATACTGGCACGAAAAAGCCATTGGCAAAATTGCATAAAAATAAGAAGTGGGTAGTTGTAGCAAATAAAGCTGGAACAAAAATTAAAACTCTTGATGTAATAGATGGTTCTACAGTAAGTTCAAAGACATTACTAAATAAGAAACAAAGCAAAGTAAAATTGTATCGGAAGAATTATTATACAAAAAATAATAAGAACGATGTAATCATAGTAACACGCAAGAAAGGACAAATTCGAACCACTCATTTTACCTTCAAACCAAAGACTGGAAAGATTGGAGGAAAAGACACTAAACTTTTTGAAACATACAAGCAGGATAACTTCAAAATGAAGAAGAAGGATAAATATGTATCCATTAAAAATGGAAAAAATAGCTTATTAGTGAAATATCTATTAAATAAAAAAGGGAATTTAAAAAATATTTAGGCTTGTTTTACAAAAAAGAGCTTCGCCATTGTTAGAGAAGCTCTTTTTAATTTTTTTTGTTATCCGCAGTTTTTATATGTTTCTATTTCAGTTACAATATCATCCACCGAATATCCGCCATATTCATATGCATTATAAAGTGCTAGAAATCAGAGAGCATCCTCACGCAACTCTCCTGTTAACCGGAATTTTATTTCATTTTTTAGGTTTTCAGAATTACGTACTTCCTGGTTGAGATCACTTACACGTGCTTGACGATATCGAAATCGTGATGCATTTATCAGATATCGATAATTATCATCATCAAAGTTTGATGGGAATGTCCGTTCCATATCGGATGAACTGCGAACTAATTTAAACCAGTTGTCGTTTGTACCTGGATCGTCAGCTTCTAATCTTGTCGATGGAGTCTCTAAAATGTATCAACTTGTTGGAAATCTAGCAAGTTAGATTTTTTTGTCATATTGGTCCATTGTTTGGCAAAGTTGAAAAATATTTAGGGTCACCCATTGACAAGATATCATATTCCTGTATAATAACCATCGATTTAAAATTCTTTCATTATTGTGCATGTGCTCAGCGGAAATATAGCTTAGTACTCCAGTAATAGAGGCTATATAACATTAAAAACGTGAGTACAAATAAAAATCTGTTCGAAGAGATCGGAGTAAGTCCTGAACTTGCCCAAATTTTAACTGGACATGAAATAACTGAACCAACACCTATCCAGGAACAAGGCATCCCTGCAATTTTAAAGGGGGATGATGTTTTGGGTGTTGCAAAAACAGGAACTGGAAAGACCTTGGCTTTTGTTTTGCCATTGATACAAATGCTACATGCAAAGAAAAGTAAAAACACAGCAACAGTACTAATAGTGTTGCCAACGCGTGAGCTTGCAGCTCAAATTCAAGAAACTTTTAAGTGGTTCGAAAAGCTATTTAGAATCTATTCTGTTGTTATTGTAGGCGGTGCTTCAGTTGGTCGACAGCTTCAAGAGTTGAAACGGAAACCACAAGTTGTGATTGGCACACCGGGTAGATTGAATGATTTATTAAACCAAAAGAAACTTAACTTTGATAACATTGAACACATCGTACTAGATGAAGCTGATCGTATGTTTGATATGGGTTTTGAACCACAGATTAAGGAAATGTTGCAATATGCGCCACCTCCGCAGGAGCGTCAAACTCTTTTATTTTCTGCAACCATGGCCGATGCAGTGATTGATTTGATTAAAAATTATATGCGCGAACCAGTTCATATTGAAGTAGCAGCTCATGGTTCTACGGCAGATAATGTTCGGCACGAGATTGTAGTTCTTGATAGTGCTCATAGAATAGATGCTCTACTGGAAATGGTTAATCGAACTAAAGGTGCGATATTAGTATTCTCTCGAACAAAATTTCAAGCAAAAAAAATCAATCAACTATTACGGGCTAAGGGTCATAAATCTGAAGAGTTACATGGTAATCTTTCTTTGCCTCGACGGAAGGCTGCAGTAGCTGCGCTCCAATCTAAGAAATCACGTATTTTAGTTGCAACTGATATTGCAGCTCGGGGAATTGATATTTCACACATTGAAATGGTAATTAATTATGATTTGCCAGATAATCCAGATGATTATATTCATCGTATAGGACGAACTGGCCGTGCTGGGCGTAAGGGTTATGCAATTTCTTTTGTATGTACTAATCAAGCTTCAGAATTACAGGCAATTCAAAAATTGATCAATATTCAAATTGAACACACTAGGCTAGAGTCTGTCCCATCTGCTGAGTTGAAAAAAGGTTCTTCTAGTAAGGGTGGTAGACGTGGTGGATACAAAGGTGGTGGAGGTAGAAGCGGTGGAGGTTCTCGTGGTGGATACAGAGGTGGCGGTGGAACTAGCACTAGAAGAAGTGGCGGAAATAGTAGATCAAGAAGTACTAGTAGTGGTAGACGTAGTAGTGGCGGAGGTAATTCCAGAAGTAGCAGTAGAAGTAGGTAATTCAAACTTTAAAATATTCAATCTAGAGTGAACGTGAGAATCCTACCACCTTGGTAGGATTTACGTTATACTTTAATTTATGATATACAATAAATTAACCCCAGAAGAGGATCGGGTCATTATTAATAAGGGTACAGAGCCAGCATTTACAGGTGAGTATCATGATTTCTTTCGGCCAGGAATGTTTGTTTGCCGGCAATGCAACACACAACTTTATAAGTCGGATGATAAATTTGCATCCAACTGTGGCTGGCCCAGTTTTGATCAGGAAATACCAGGAGCCGTAAAAAGAACAACAGATGCAGATGGTTCACGCACAGAAATTACTTGCAATAATTGTGGTGGACACTTGGGTCATGTATTTGAAGGTGAACATCTAACAGAAAAGAATACCAGGCATTGTGTAAATTCTTTATCTATTAAGTTTGTTCCGCAAGATGAAAAATAAATTAGCAGAAATAGTTTTTGGAGGTGGTTGTTTCTGGTGCACAGAAGCTGTATTTGATGCTTTGCACGGAGTAGAGGATGTTGTAAGTGGTTATGCTGGGGGACATGTAGAAAATCCTTCTTATATGGAAGTTGCGGCAAAGCAAACAGGACACGCAGAAGTTATCAAGGTTGTATTTGATTCTGAAGTTATTCCTTTTGAGAAATTGTTAGAAATATTTTTTGCGTTTCATGATCCAACAACATTGAATCGACAGGGATATGATGAAGGTCCAGAATATCGGTCCATCATTCTTTATAATTCTGCGGAACAAAAGAGTGAGATAGATAAGTACATTTTGGAATTAGGTAAACAATTCACAGATAAAAAGATAGTTACTGAAGTTGTTGAATTAGATAAATTTTATCCAGCAGAGGAGTATCATCAAAAATTCTATCAAAAGAATACAGGGCAACCATATTGCCAAATTAATATTGCACCAAAGCTAGAGAAGCTTCGTAAACATTATTCTGAGTTATTGAAAAAAACTGATTGAGTTTAAATAAACTTTAATCTAGCTTTTTTATTAACACGGTACTCTTGAATCACGTTACCACTGTTTTTTAATTGAATGTTTTTCTTTTTCTTATTCAATTGGAATTTCTTATATGTGAATGGTTCTATAGTTTTTGTATTTCTCTTTGCTAAACCACTACCTTTCTTGTTAGGAGCAAGCTTTAACGAAGTAACTTTCAGTTTACCATTTTTCTTTGTAGCTACAATTACTTCATTTTTCTTGTTTGCTTTGTAATAGTTATAAACTCCTAACTTAACAACTTTTTGAGCTTTTTTTCTAACTTTCTTCGAAGATTTTTTTACGCAGTTTTTTGCATCTAGTACTTTAATTTTAGTGCCATTTTTTTTCAGAACAACTAGTCTGTTTTTATCAGTAGATAATTTAGCTTTAGGCTTTCCTTTGTTAAAAGCAGTACAGGTTAATGTAGAACCATCTTTGTATGTAAGTTTAACTTTACCTTTCTTTAAAGGAGTTGCTTTGGTAACTTTGCCACGCGAGATTACATTCACAGTTCTGGTGGTGGTTGCAACATTACTAGAAGCATCAGTTGCTGTGTATGTAACAGTATAACTACCAACTTCATCTGTGTTTACATCACTGGAATCTGTTTCCAATGTGCCGGTAGGGGAGCTAGCAATAGCAATGTTAGAATCACAAGTATCAGCCGCAGTTGCCCCTCCATCTGTATATGAATCTCCTTGTTTAACTGTTACTGTATCATCGCCGGTTAAAATGATGCTTGGATCAGTGGTGTCTGCAACGGTTACAGTTCTGGTAGCGGTAACGTCGTTATTTGATAAATCGGTGACTGAATATTCAACAGTGTATGTTCCTGGAGTGTCCGTTTCAACATCGCTGGTATCGGTTATAATATTACCGCTAACGTCGCCATCAATATTATCAGTTGCGGTCGCACCATCATCAGTGTATATAACTGCACACTCTACAGAATCAGGGCTTAATCCTTGAACTGTGATAACAGGATTTGCATTGTCTTGATATTCATACGATCCTACGTCGCAATAACCAGATCTTTCTTCGTCCCGTTGATCGGTGGTAAGTAAAGATCCTGTGGCATCACGACAAGCAGCATTTGGAATATAATTAATCGCTGGATTTGAAGCTAATCCAATCAACGCAACAGTTTTTGTGTCACCACCGTTGTCGGCTAAACCAGCTACGTTTAGTACAGTTGTATCATCAACAGCAGCTTGATCATTGGTGCCATTAAAATCGCACTCGTTTGTGTCTCCCTCTATGTTGTAATCATTAGATGTTTGTGATGCAGTACCACCGCAGTTACTAAAGGAACCAGATGCAGTATTATCAGCAATGATAGTAGAACCAATACTTACATCAAAAACAGAACCGTCGTCACTAGCACTAAGTCCTCCGCCATTTGATGCTGAATTTCCAGTTATTGTGCTGTGTTGGATATTAAGATCTAACTTGGAAAGTGCATCGTTATAAATATACATACCACCCCCATCTTCTGCATAGTTTGTTAGAGAATCATTACCTGCAATAGTGGTATTGGTTATATTAGTGTTCAATTCTCCTTGATTACTTGCTGTAATATACATGCCACCTCCAGAAACACCGGATATATTATTAATAATTGAAGAGTTTGTGATGGACGCATTAACTATCGTCGCATTGTTAAGGGACTCTAAATGAATCCCACCCCCTGTGGATGTACCAGTGATTTCGTTACCTTCTACATTTACGTGATCAAGACTGAATACAAAAGTGTCATAAAGTCCTGTAAATACAAAAATTCCAGCGCCACTACTAGCAGAGTATCCACCGGTAACTGTCAGATTAGACATTTTTAATTCACCAACATCACTCATATGAAATACTCTGTCATCAATTCCAGTGCTACCACCAGCTGTTACAATTGTAGTTTTTGTATCAGCACCATTGATTGTAATGTCAGTTATAATATCTAGATCTCCAGCAGCAGCATTATCATCAGTACCTACTTGAGTAAGTGTATACGTACCAGCTGGCAGGGTAATAATATCGTCACCTGCAAGGGCGTTGGCTTCTTGGATGGCTGCACGCAGACTGCACTTTCCTCCGGCATCTACACATGCTCCATTTCCAGCTGATGCATCATCTGTATCTGTTGTAATGTTAACGGTAAAGGTAGCTGCATTAGCACTAGCAGAAAATAAGATAAACATTGCTAAACTTAGCGTTAATCCTAGAATGCTGGATATTTTTTTATTAATTTTCATATATGTTTGATAAATGTAAATACATATTAAAATGATATTAACTATTATACCAATATTTTGGGTTTATTCATAATTACGCGTTATTTATCTCACGTATCGGTATAGGTGTGATATACTTATATAAAATAAATAATATTCATATTTATGGCCAAAAAGAAAAAAACAGATAAAGCACTATTGCTTATTCTTATAATTATTTCATTACCCATCATCTTATGTATTGCTTTGGTAATCATAGGAGCAATTTTAATTATGTTTGTCGCGTCTCAAGAGGATGTAAATGATAATGCTAAACTTGATAAATTAGACGCAGTAATTCAAGATGTGGACTCATCAGTAGTTCAATTTTCTTCAGAGCAAGACTTTGTTACTTATCTGCTAGCAGCGGATCAGGTGACAGATTATGGTTATGGTGAATTTAAATCTATGGCAACTACTTCTTTGGCTATGGAGTCAGCTTTGTCTGTAGATGCTATATCTAATGAAGGTGCAATGATGGATGATATGGATGTTTCTGCATCTTCACCAACTGTACAGCGAGTTTCTGAAACAAATGTACAAGTAGCTAATATAGACGAGCCTGATTTGGTAAAAACTGATGGAAAGAATATTTTTATCTCGAAATTGCAGGATTATTATTATACTGATTACGATTATTTATATGATGATTATTCTTATCCAGAAATTTCTCAGTCTACAAAAGTAGTAAACACTTTACCAGTCGATGCAATGGAAATAGTAGGGGAGGTTGATGAAGTGGGTGAATTGTTGTTAGTAGGAGATATGTTGGTGGTAATTGGTTATGAAAAAATTGTAGGAGTTGATATGTCGAATCTTGCAACCCCAGTCAAGGCT
The DNA here is from genome assembly GCA_030698395.1 of bacterium. Lineage (GTDB taxonomy): Bacteria > Patescibacteriota > Patescibacteriia > UBA9570 > UBA9570 > JAUYKW01. The sequence continues at coordinate 21,854 of JAUYKW010000022.1, read as the reverse complement.
TGGGAATTAGAATTTAATAGTAATACTTATTATCAATCAGCAAGATTATTGGATGGTAATCTTTATCTGATCACAAACACATATATTGATCGTTATCAGCCGTGTCCATATGATCCAATAATCCTTGAAGGTAAAGCGTTGACTATTCCATGTATGGATATTTATCATCCTAAAACTGTTGTACCTACGGATTCAACCTTTACTGCCATGAAGTTAAATCCCGAAACTGGCACGATACTGGATCAACTTTCCTTTGCAGCTGGAGAATCAAATTCGGTAATTTATATGTCACCAGAAAATATGTATATTGCGTATTCGTTTCCGGGTGATGTACTAGACATTACATATGATTTTTTTGCCACCAAAGGTAGTGATTTAGTATCAAAGGATGTTATTAATAGGTTAGCAGAGCTGAAGGATTATGACATATCTAGGGATTCTCAGATGACAGAATTGAACTATACTATCGAAGAATACATGGCTTCTTTATCTGCAGATGAAGAATTGCGGATCGATAATGAGCTAGAAAATAGAATGGATACATATATTACTGAGCATATCCGAGAGTTGGAAACTACCGGCATTACCAGAATTGGTTTAGCTGATTTTTCTATAGCTGCAACTGGCCAAGTGCCAGGAGTTCCTTTAAATCAGTTTTCTTTGGATGAATATGAAAATCACTTAAGAGTGGCTACAAATATTGGTGATAATTTTAGATTCTATTCGTTTAGTGCCTCTGCTGAAAGTGTAAATGATTTATATGTTTTAGATAATGATCTGGATATTACTGGCGTGGTGCGTGATTTAGGGGAAGGAGAGCGTATTTATTCAACAAGATTTGTTGGTAACGCAGGTTACATGGTTACTTTTCGAGAAACAGATCCTTTCTATGTATTTGATTTATCAGATCCAAATGCACCAGTTAAAACAGGAGAGCTTAAAATTCCTGGTTATTCTTCATACTTACATCCATTGACTGATACTTTAGTCTTAGGAGTTGGTCAGGAAGATAGTAAGGTTAAGCTGTCTTTGTTCGATGTGAGTGATCCAAGTGATCCACAAGAGATTTCTAAATATTTATTAGATGCATATTGGTCTGATGTAATCGATGATCATCATGCATTTTTACAGGATGCTGATTTTGGTGTATTTTTCTTGCCAGCTTCTGGTGGCGGATATATATTTTCATATGAAAATAACACCTTATCAATGGTGAAAGCAGTTAGTGAAATTAATCCATTACGAGCATTATATGTAAATGATAATCTTTATATTGTCGGAACTGATAAAATTGTAGTGTTATCTGAGAAAGATTGGGAGCGGGTTGGAGAAATGGATTTAAGATAGATTAAAATAGGCATGAATGTACTAGTAATTGGTGGATCCAGATTTGTTGGACCGTATATTATAAATGAACTTATTAATCATAAGCACGATGTTTCTGTTTTTAATCGTGGAACTGCCAAGCAGAAATATGCAGAATCAGTAACCTTTGTTAAGGGCGATCGTAATGTGGATTTAGGAAAAATCAATGGTGAATTTGATGTGGTAATTGATACTTGCGCATATGAAGGAGCTCATACTTTACAAGTGATTGATAAGATAAAATTTAAATTTCTACTTCATTTTAGTACAGTAGCTGCATATCAAAAAAAGCATATGTTTCCTATTACAGAGGATGATGCAATAGGGAAGTGGGAGTTATGGTCCGATTATAATATTGGAAAAGTGCAATGTGAAGAAGTGTTGGCGGCTAGTATCATTAATTATGGGATTATCCGGCCAACTTATATATTGGGATCACAGAACTATTTGGACAGAGAAGCGTTTATTTATCAGCGCTTATTAATGAAATTACCAATTATCTTGCCCGGCAATGGTCAGGCCATGGTGCAATTTGTATTTGTGCAGGACGTTGCTAAATCTATCGTCGCAATGGCGGAACAACAGGCTAGGGGAGCATTTAATTGTGTAGGTGATGAAATAATTACTCTAGAAGGATTGGTTAGGGAGATGGGAGAAATTTCTAAGCAAGAGCCTATTATTGAGTATAATTTTAAAACAGACGGTATTAAACATAATGAAAAAGAATTCCCGTTTGCAAACGAGAGTTTTATTTGTAGTAATGACAAAATAAAGGAATTAGGAATAGAATTTACACCCTTATTAGCTGGATTGAAGAGAGATTATCTTAGCGACTATAAATCGTTGAAATAATAGAAAACTAAAATCACATCATATCTGTTGTCATATTCATTTAATAGCTGAAAATATTGCGCTATGCTATTATTATGTATAATAAATAATTAATAAATTTGTAGTATGCAACAAAATCTTGGTAATAAATCATATCGCGTTCGTAAAGAAGGAGGCATCTTTTCGAGCATTATCGGAATGATGATTGGTTTGCTGTTTGTAGTGGTAGCTTCACCATTAACAGCTTGGTATGCTGAATCGCAACATCGAGCAGCAGATTTTACAGCCGCAACTGTAGTTGAAGCAGATAGTTCAGAAGAGGGTTATGTAGTTGTAGAAGCAACTGCAACAAATAAACAGCCTTTAGTATGTCCAGTTCCATTTAATGAGATTGATGCTGAGATGGAAGAAGAGAACTGCGTTTATGTTGAAGAGCAGGTAGAACGATACGGAGTACAAGAAAAGGAACATTGTGGTTCATTAAGTTCTAATCAAACGGTAGTTAGACAATTGCAAGATGAATGTGACGCTGATGGTACCAATTGTGAGTCTTGTTACCTAGTAGAGGAGTATGATTGGGAAACAGAGTCAACTGATAGTCAATATGCATCATTCTTATTAGGTAAGTATGAAATTACTCCATCAGATGGAGCAAATTTTATCGGTACTAAAGAATTTACAGAATATGATCTGTTAGCTGATTATGAAGCCGGATTAACTGAAGATGGTCTTTATGACGATGTTTATTATGATGATGAAGTAGATACTACTAGAGAAAATACTGGCGCATATGAGGTAGGTGATTTGAGATATACATATACTTATTTAAATGCGGATCAAACCTTGTTGGTTGCTGGTGATGCTGATAATAATCAAATCAAAGGAGCTTATGATAAGAAGCCATATGTAGTATCAAGCTTGAATTATCAAGGCACCATGGAAGATCTAGAGGCTCAGGATTCTGCATCTAAGTGGGGATTACGGATTGCATCTTTGGTTTTGATGGTACTTGGTGTTGTGATGATATTTGGACCTTTAACAATATTTACTAATGTATTCCGGTTTATTCCATGGTTGGGTAAACGGCTTGATAAAGGCCTTGATTCTATGATTCAGTTTATTGCAGCTTTAATTGGCTTTGTTATGTGGATTATATTGTATGCCATGGTACTGGTATTGAAGAATATTTGGTTGATTATCATTGTTTTAGCTGTGTTAGGAGTTGGTGTATTCATGCTTGTTAAAATGGGTAAGAAGAAATCTGATGCAGTAAAATCTGAACAGCCAGCTACAAAGTCAGTTGAGGAAGAAAAACCTGTAGAAAAGCCGGTAGCAACACCACCAGAAGAAAAGAAAGAGTAGAAATAAACGTAGTAGCCACGCGATTTATCACGTGGCTATAAACAATAATAAAAAGTAGGCGCGTGCCATGGCATGAGCCTACTTTTTAATACGTTTATTTCTAGATAACAGTCGTTAACCACATTACTAATGGCACGGTTATAATTGCTCCGATGGTACTAAATAGAATGGAATTAGAAATAACATGTTTATCCATCGGATAGATTTCTGCAAAGGCGAATGTTGTTACTGCCAAAGGCATGCTCATTTGAATATATGTTACATCTAGCCAGTCGTGGTTTGGTGTAATAAACATTATTAACGTAAAAACAAGCGGAATTGCTAACATTTTTATAACCGATAAAAGTCCAGCAGCTTTGATGGTGTCCATCTCTGGACGAGTATAAGAAATGAATATTCCGAGAGCAACTAAAACCGCTGGAGTTGCGGCTCCTGCTAAATAGTCTAGTAGTTTTTCAGCTACACTCGGCATTTGAATATTAAAGATAGATACTAGAATACCAAGGACAGCAGACCAAATGAGTGGATTTTTTAGGATACTAACAAATATTTTTTTGGTATGGATTTTTTCGTGTCGTGAGGCTTCTAAAATACCAACACCCATCGTAAAGGTGATAAATATCATTACGGCCGCAAATATAGCGCCTTCGCCGGCAGCAGTGGTGCCAAAAACAGCATCTAAAGCCGGTATACCAACATAGGCAGCGTTAGCAAAGTAAATTCCAATTACAAAGGTATTTTTTAACTCTCGGCTCAGCTTCATGGCGGAACAGATAGCATATGTAACGCCCATTAAAGTAATGCCTATGAAGGCTTGCAACAACATAACCTTTCCATCTACTGCAAGGGAAATGGATGCAATAGATAGACTATTAAATATTAAAGCTGGAAAAGCTATATAATATCCAAAAAGATTAAGTACTTTTACCCACTGCTCATTTGCTTTTTTGCTGATTCCAATAATGTATCCAACTCCCATCAAACCAAATAAGGGCAGGAGCAAAATAAATATATCTAACATAGCTAAAGTGTGCCACATTTGATATAGTATGTCTATGAAAATTGCATTAGTTACTGGTAGCACACGGGGGATTGGAGGGGCTATAGCAAAACATCTGGCGCAACAGAAATATACAGTTGTGGTTCATTATAATAACAGTGCAGATGCAGCTGCGACATTGTTAGAAGAGTTGAAAGTGTATGCACCAGAATCTTCTATCATGCAGGCAGATCTCACAAATCATGCTGAAGTTAGTAAATTATTTCAGGAAATTTCCAAAAAGTATGGAAAATTAGATGTTTTAGTTAATAATGTTGGAAACTTTGGTAATTATCACGCCTTATCAGATGTAACTATCGAAGAATTTGATGATGTACTTGATACTAACTTACGCGCGACGTTTCTTTGTATTAATAGTTCATTACCATTGTTAAAAGCAAGTAATGGTGGGAATATTATAAATTTTGCTTGTACAACTGCAGAACAAAACATGGCTAGAAAATACACGGCAGTTTATTATATTGCTAAAGCTGGAGTGATAACTTTAACTAAATCATGGGCAGAAGAATTAGCAGCTGATAATATTAGAATTAATGTCATATCTCCAGGTATTGTGGAAAATAGTGAAATTAAACAGGATACACCCATGGATAGATCCGCAAATTATAAAGATATCACTAACGTGGTTGATTTCTTACTAGCAGATAAATCAAAATATATCTCAGGTGCAAATTTAGAAGTCAGTGGCGCCTGGGTACCACACCATTAAAATATGCCAAGTAGTCAAACATTATATTGTAATCCTTCTCAAAAAGACAAACTAATTTTAACGTTTGGTGATTTTTCAACGGGAGAAGTAAAGCAGGAGGAAATGCAAAAACCAAAAACGGAACACGTATTAGAAGTCATCAATAGTTTAGTACAGGACTATCCATTAGATAATATCGTTGTGGTAAATCAGGCAGAGTCCTTTACTCTCATCAGAATATTGGTTACAATTTGCAACACCTTAGCCTATTGTAAAAAAGCTAAATTGTATGTATTGCCTTCAGCTTTAAGTGCCCCAGTAGATATTTTAGCGCAAATGCGTGAACCGGTTGAATATATTATTCCACATTATTCTAAAGCACCAAATATTTCATGAATTTAGAAGATAAATTAAAAAGAATTCAAACCCTTCAATATATTGTAGCCAGTAGGTGGCTTTTACATGCTGGTATTGTTGCTCTGGGAATTGTGCAAAAAGTTATTGATGTTGCAGAATTTGATTTTAGAATTTTTGGTTTGTTATTTGTTACTTATTCATATAATTTTGCTTATTATTTATATTTGAAACGAGATCCAGTAAATATTAGTAGAAGGGGATTATCTATTGTTAGTGTGTTACAAGTTGTACTAGATCAACTTGTATATACTTTGGTTTTATATACTACAGGTGGCGTTGAAAGTTTATCGTTCTTGTTCTATTTCTTTACAATATTTATTGCAATTATCTTATTCCGGGAGTTTCAGATAATACTTTTTTCAATTTTTACGATTGCTTTATATATAGGTGTTATTGTTTTGGAGTATTATGCAATTTTGCCACATTATAATAGATTTTATTTTGATCCTGGTTTTTATGGAAATTTTGGAGTAACAAGCAATAATGTTGTAACTGTCGTATTTATTTTAACATTCACATCATTTTTTGCTGCTTTTATTAGTAATTTAATTAGATCTCGGGAAAGTGGAATTGCTTCAGAGCGTGATAAAATTGCGGCTATTATTGATAATTTAGTCGATGGTATAATAATGCTTGATCGTGAGGGTCATATTTTATTGATGAATCCTTATGCACAGCGAGTTTTGCAGGTAAGATTAAATCAAGTTGGTTCAGGAATTTTAAAGCCACATGATTTTTCTACGTCATTGCAGCCATTGATACATTTCATCACTGAAACTGGAGATGATACCGTATATCGAAGTGAGGAGATTGATATCATAGAAGAGGATGATCGAATCGTATTGCAAGCAACTGCATTACAGATGGCTGATTCTCGGGGATATACAATTGGATCGTTGATTATTTTGCATAATATTACGCGTGAGAAAGATCTTGATCAAATGAAATCTGATTTTATCTCGGTAGCAGCTCATCAATTAAGAACACCGTTAGCAACTTTGAAATGGTTATTTAAAATCATGCTGGATGGAGATACCGGAAAGCTTTCAGACAAACAACATGATTTATTAGATAAAGGTTTTAAAAGAAATAATGAAGTTATTGAAATAGTAAATAGTTTATTGGATGTTTCTGAGATTGAAGAAGGAAGGTTTCCCTATAAATTTTCTGAGGGTTCTATGTCTGATACAGTTAATCAGGTTATTGAAGAATCTGCGGTGCATGCAGAGAGAATGAACATTACTTTGGTTAACAAAGTTACTGCTGGCATTGATCATATGAACTTTGATAGACAAAAGATTAAAATAGCGATACGAAACTTAATTGATAATGCTATTAAATATTCTCATGAGAGCGGCGCAGTGAAAATAATGCTTTCTAAAGAAGAAGATAATGTAATTATTAAAGTTGTAGATGGTGGCATTGGTATGTCTGATGAAACTCAGGAAAAATTATTTACTAAGTTTTTTCGTGGTAAAGAGGCAGCCATGAAAGATCCTACTGGATCTGGATTGGGACTCTATATTGTGCGAAGTATTTCTGAACATCATGGTGGAAGAATTAAGTTTGATTCAAAACTAGGTGAAGGAACAACCTTTACAATCACTATTCCGTTGACGATTGATTAAATCGCAATAATTTATAACTTATTACCGCGCATGACGCGGTTTTTTTACGTCTTTATAATATCACTCCCTTGATACTTATCTTTAAAGGAGAAGGGGGTTAGGGGGATGAGGACAATGGGTTTAGACACCTTGCTAGACAAAAAGGGGATGTAAGTGGCGTAATCGACAAATGTGATGGTTAGGGTTTACTAGTAAATGTATGTGGTGTATAATGGATAAAAGTGGTTTGAAGGTGGATAAATGTGGGGATAAACTCACGTTTTGGTGGATAACTATCTTTTAATAAATAGACATAATTAAAGAGATAACAATGTTTATTGGCGAATATTCGCACTCAATTGATGAAAAAGGAAGATTGGCGGTACCAACGAAGTTTCGTGATGATTTGAATAGAGGAGCTGTAGTTACTAGGGGATTAGATAATTGTTTGTTTTTATACACTTTTGAGGAATGGGAAAAATTGGCAAAGAAATTAGCAGAGTTACCAATTTCTCAGGCAAAACCAAGAGCATTTGCCAGATTAATGTTAGCTGGAGCGATGGATGTAGAACTAGATAAGCAGGGTAGAGTAGTGTTGCCCGAGTATTTACGTAAATATGCCAGCATGAAAAAGAAAGTAGTTGTAGCTGGTTTGTATAATCGTTTAGAAATCTGGGATGAAGCTGCTTGGAATAAATATAAAACAAATACAGAAAAAGATAGCAATGAGATAGCAGAGACATTAGGTGAACTAGGTGTTTAAGATTAAAGCGCCACATCGCTGGGTTCAGGTGGTATGAGCCCAACGATGCGGACCTTGAATCAATGAACAGTTATCACATACCAGTAATGCTAACAGAAGTAGTTGATGCTTTGCAGCTACAACCAAAACAAGTTGTAGTTGATGGCACTATTGGTGGGGGTGGTCATGCCAGAGAGATTCTTAGGAGGATTTCGCCTGGTGGTACATTAATTGGGTTCGATCGTGATCAAAATGCAATTGATCATGTCCAAGCCACGTTAGGTAAGGACTTCTCCACTGAACAATTGCATTTGATTCATGATAATTTTCTACACATAACACAACATGCGAAACGACTATCATCATTGGGAAATATTCATGCGATTCTACTGGACCTTGGGATATCTAACAGTCAAATCAGAGATGAAGGACGCGGCTTCTCATTTAAAGAAGTCGATGCTCCGCTAGACATGCGCATGGATGTGCGTCAGGAGAAAACAGCACAGTACCTTGTTAATTCACTACCACTTGAACAGCTGATAACCATTTTGCGGAATTACGGTGAAGAACCGAATGCCCGGAGAATAGCAAAGGCTATTGTAGAACAGCGTGAGCAAATACCATTAACAACAGTAGGTGATTTGCTGGAATGCGCATATCGTGGGTACAGCGGAAGGTCTAAACCACGATCACACTTGGCAACGCGCACATTTCAAGCATTCAGAATTGCAGTAAATGAAGAACTAGATTTATTAAAGCCAGCACTTGAGGAGATGATAGATATTTTGGCCATAGGCGGTAGATTGGCAGTTATCACTTTTCATTCTTTAGAGGATAGAATTGTGAAGCAAGTATTTAAAAAAGCATCAATTGATTGTATATGTCCATCGGAATTACCAGAATGTCGATGTGAACACAAAGCAAGTGTAAAAAGAATTAGCAAAAAACCAATCATTCCAACAGCGGAAGAAATTGAACAAAATCCACAATCAAGAAGTTCCAAATTAAGAATAATTGAAAAAATATAATTAGCTCAAAATGACCAAGTACGCGCGTCTTAGCAACGATAGATTAAGAATAAAGAAGCAAGCTTCAGTTCCTAAAGTTAAGACATTACAAAATTTATTAAAAAATACTGTATTAGTTAATACAGTAATGATTTTGACTTTATGCGTATTAGGATTGAGTTATTTGGGTATTATGAATTCAACTGCTGCTGATACATTTACAGTTCATGAATTAAGTCAAAGAATTGAGGAGACTCAGCAACAGAACCGTGATACAGAAGTGGCAATTTCAGAAGTATTATCATTACATCATATTAGTGAAATGAGTGAGCAATACGATCTCGTAACCGCTACTGAGATTGATTACATTGACACTGATTCTGCTGTAGCATTTTCTAGATAATATGTCTCGTAAATCATATCGAAACGGGAGGAGAGTAAAAACATCTCCAAAATATTCTAGATTAGACGCATTGCGTATTTTTTTTATTTTCCTAGGAGTTATTATGGTGGGACGATTGTTTGTTATTCAGGTGTTACATAATAATTATTATGAAGCATTAGCTTTAGATACACATAGATTATATAAAAAACTCGTTCCAGAGAGGGGAGAGATACTAGTACAGGATAAATACAGCGATTCTGGTCAATCAACTATTGCTACAAATAATGATTTAGCAGAAGTCCATGCAGAACCAATTCATATTACAGATCCGCAAGCAACTGCAGAGGCTTTATCTCCGTTGCTTAATATCACTGTAGAAGATTTATTACTAAAATTGGATAAGCCAGATGATACAGATGAGATTTTAAAAAGGCGCGTACCGGAGGAAGTGGTAGAGGCAATTGAAGAGTTACAATTACCTGGAATTAAGTTTGTGCATGAACAGTGGCGGTACTATCCAGAAGGTGAGTCTACGGCTCATATTACTGGCTATTTTGGTTATTCTGATGATGATCGTGTGGGACAGTATGGTGTGGAAGGTTTTTTTAATGAGGAATTAAGTGGTGATCCTGGTTTTATTAATGCTGAGAAGGATGCATTTGGTAGATTTTTAACCATAAGTGATAGTTTGGTTGATAATGCTAAAGATGGCACGGATCTGGTATTAACGATTGATAAAAATATTCAGTTTTATGCTTGTGATAAATTAAAAACCGCAGTAGATAAATATGGAGCGAAAGGTGGTACAGTTGCAATTATGAATCCACAAACTGGTGCAATTATTGCCATGTGTAACTATCCAAGCTACGATCCAAATCATTATAATGAGGTTGATGCCATTGAGGTGTTTAATAATGATGCTATTAGCCGTGAATATGAGCCAGGATCTGTTTTTAAAGCTTTTACTATTGCAGCCGGCTTGGATATGGGCGTAATTCAAGCAAATAGTACTTATGTTGATAAAGGGGAGGTGAAAATTGATAAATATACGATTAAGAATTCTGACAGTAAAGCCCATGGTACTCAAACCATGACAGCAGTATTAGAAAAATCCCTAAATACAGGAACAATTCATGTAGCTACTTTATTAGGAAAAGAAGCCTTTTATCAGTATGTAGTAAATTTTGGATTTGGCGAGTATACAGATATTGAACTTGCAGCAGAACATAATGGTAATATATCAGAGTTGGCAAAGTTAAAAGACATCTATTCAGCAACAGCATCATTTGGGCAGGGAATCACAGTAACCCCACTTCAGTTATTGGTAGGCTATGGTGCTTTGGCAAATAATGGAACTTTGATGAAACCATATATTGTAGATAGAGTATTGAAGCCATTCGATGAGGTGGATGTAACTGAACCACAAGCAATTAGAGAAGTGGTTACGCCAAATACTGCTAGGATTGTTTCAGCTATGTTGGTAAATGTAATTGATTCGGGACATGCAACTAAGGCGGAAGTTCCCGGCTATTTTATGGCTGGTAAAACAGGTACTGCTCAAGTAGTAGCAGATGATGGTACTTATTCAGCAACTCGTCATAATGATACATTCGTAGGTTATGGGCCAACATCCGATCCGCAGTTTGTGATGCTGATAAAATTCGAAGAACCAACCAATGTACAATGGTCTGCAGATTCTGCCGCACCATTATGGGGTGAAATTGCACAATATTTAGTACAGTATTATCAAATTCCACCTGATAGGGAAATAACTTTATGAAAGAGCTTTTAGAAAAAATTCTATATAATATTTCGCAACAGATATTAAAGCGACATAAGCCTGATGTTATTGGTATTACTGGTAGTGTAGGTAAAACTTCAGCTAAAGAAGCGGTATCAACAGTTTTGTCTGCGAAATATTCAATTAGAAAAACACAAGGAAATTATAATAATGAGATTGGTGTTCCTTTAACAATTATTGGAAATTCAAGCGGTGGTAAGAACCCATTCAAATGGTTGTGGATCCTTTTTAAAGGTTTTGTCTATGGTTTATTACCGCTACCATATCCGGACATGCTCGTCTTGGAGATGGGAGCGGATAAACCTGGAGACATTAAGTATTTATGTGAATTATCTCCAGTACATATTGGAATCGTAACTGCTATTGGTGATCAGCCTGTACATTTAGAATTTTTTAAGGATGTTGATGATTTAGCCAAGGAAAAGATGATGATGTATACACATCAAACTCAAGATGATTGGGCTATTTTAAATTTAGATGAATCACGCACAAGAGATGTTCAAAAAAAAGTAAAAAGTAAGACCATATCAATTGGTATTAATCAATTAGCAGATTTACAGGCAGTTGAGATAGAATATTCAACTGACCCACGAGAACTTAAAAAAACATCACATATTGCAGGTTTAAGATTCAAAATTAATAGCAATGGAAGTATAGTGCCATTTTTTATTCCGCGTGTTGTTGGTAATCCACCGGTATATGCAACTTTGATTGCAGCAGCAGTGGGGCAAATTTATGGGATGAATTTAGTGCAAGTTAGTGAAGCTATGAAGTTATATAATCCTGCAAAAGGTAGAATGAATCTAATCGTTGGATTGGAGGAAACTTTAATTATTGATGATACCTATAATTCATCACCAGCTGCAGTTCGTGAAGCTCTAGAAGTTTTAACGAAGGTTAAAAGTAGTGGATACAGAGTTGTTTGTTTGGGGAATATGGAGGAATTAGGTAAACAAGAGAAGAGAGCTCATACATTAATTGGCAAAAAGATTGCAGAAATGGAAATTGATTACTTATACACAGTAGGCGATAAGGCAAAATGGATAGCTGAAGCTGCTGTTGTAAATGGTATGGAGCAACGTTATGTAAAAACATTTAATACATCAGATGTAGCCGGAGTAGACTTAAAAGGTAGGTTAATTGATTGTGATTTGATTTTGGTAAAGGGTTCGCAGAGTGCGAGAATGGAAAAAGTTGTAAAAGCGATAATGAAAAATCCTGAAGAGGCAAAAAAAATGTTAGTACGTCAATATGGAGCCTGGCTTAAAAGCTGATCCAAAGCGTTATAATTTACCAGCTATTCGTAAAGCAGCTAAAATAACGCACGCGGCTTTTCGTGATATTAGTAAATATATTGTTCTGGGTATTAATGAAAGGCAGCTTGCGTGGAGAATGGGTAGGTTATTACAGAAATATGGATCAGAGAAACGTGCTTTTCCAGTTATTGCAGCGTTTGGCCCAAGTGCTGCAGAACCTCATCATGTTCCAACATCACGTCGTTTGAAAGATGGTCAGATGATAAAAATTGATGCTGGTGCGGTATATAATGACATGAGAGGTGACATCACTAGAACATTTTTTTTTGGTAAGCCAACCACAAAATTCTTAAATCGTTACAATGCAGTACTTACAGCACAGAAGAGATCATTTAAATATATGAAGGCTGGGGTGTCTGGTAAAAAGATTGATAGCATTGCGCGGAATTATTTAAAAAAGAAAAATTATCATAAGTTATTTATTCATGGCCTCGGACATGGTGTTGGCAGGGCAATTCATCAACCACCATCTTTGACTCCTAGCAAAAGAGGAGAACGTGTCCTGCAGGTAGGAGAAGTTGTTACTAATGAGCCTGGCATCTATGAAAAAGGCTGGGGAGGGATTAGAATAGAGGACATGGTTGAAATAACTAGCAGTGAGCCGAGATGGTTAGGAGATCAGGCGGAGTTGACTGTTCTTAAGTAGCTCCACACTAATATTATCATATAAATTCCTTGATCAACTGATATGGTTGCAGTATAGTTCGTTTATGATAAGTGAAGGGGAAAGAAAAAAAGTTAAGATAATATATACAGGCGGTCTATCGCAATTAGGTGTGGATAGTGATAAGAAACTAGATAAACTATTTTCTTCATTTATTGAAATTAGTTTGCTTTCTGATGTTGATATTGTTTACATTGATAATGTCAATGGAGTGGACGTTGATTGGGGTATGGTTTCAAAAATTGGCCAAGAGATATTGAGAGATTATGATGATTATGACGGTTTTGTAATTATCCACAGTAGCGATAATGTAGAATACGTTGCAAGTTTAATGAGGTTTTGTATACATAGCATTGGAAAACCAGTTATTTTTACCGGTATATCATGGATAAATTATCTGCAAAAAAGCAGTTTGTCATTGAGCTCTGAGGAACAGATGAGGTATCGGGAATTGAGTTTGCGGACAAATTTAGTGTCTGCCATACAATTAGCATTATCTGATTGCAGTGGAGTGTTGCTTGCATATGGTTCAAAAATCGTGCGTGCTGTGAGAGCAATAAGGCCAGTTTATAATGATGCTGATATTTTTGCATCTTTCGGGGAAAGCGATGTGGCTAAAATTCAATTAGGCATAAAGTTATTAGCAGGAGCTAGTAAGCGATTTGTTTCACAGCCAACAGTTGATTTTTCATTTTCGACAGATATAGATATTTTTGACTTAAATCCAAGTTTAAAAATGCCTAATTCTATTATTGATAATAAGAAAGCGGTTGTTATTTTAGGATGTAATGAATACGCAATATCAAAGATTCTCAAATTACCAACCAATATTCCTGTTGTAATACTAAGTAGCGGTGAGGTTGTTAATGTAGGTGAAAATATAATTCATGTTTGTAATGCGACCTTCCCGGCCGTTGTTGCAAAAACGATGATTTGTGTTGACAAAGCTGCTTCTGTAAAGGAATTTAAAGATTTGTTTTGGAATATTGAACATGATGAATTTTTTGATTTATGACAATATTTATTGTTAATAAAACTGGTGTAGACTTTGCGAGTTTTGCGCGAAATGAAAATTGCCAAGTATGGACAACTTTTAAAGATGCTTATGTTTATGTAGGAGAGCCACAAGCTTTGAGTGTACTTGATTGGGTTGATGGGGTAATTATTGATATTGCTGATACGTCTCCTGATATGCATTATGTGTTAGCTCAGGCAATAATTTTGCAGAAACCGACTCTTTGTTTATATAAAAAAAATAACAGACCAAGAGAAATTTTGGCGCATCTAAGGCGAAAAAATATACCAAAGTCATTAGAAATAAAATCATATACGGAATCCAATATTAGTGATGTTATTCATATTTTTTTGAGTCGAAAAGTCATTGAAGATAAAGAGAGCGAGGTTCCAAGTATAAAATTTACGTTAAGATTAACACCTAGCTTGGATAATTACTTAACTTGGCTTGCTGAGACAAAAAAAATTAATAAAGCAGAATTTATTAGGGGAATTCTTAAGCAGAGTAAAAAATCAGATGATGATTATAATAAAAGTATAAAATAGGTAAAATTTATAATGTTAATTCATTGCAATAGTTATTAAAACTAAATGAATTGCATTATTTTTTTTAATCAGTATAATGGTATCATATTTAGTATGATAAATTTAGCCTATTATTAATGGATTAGGAGTAAATGTCTAGAAAGGAGAGTGAAAAACAAGTTCGAGCTCTTGATTCATCTGAATTTAATAAATTAGGTACTCTAGATGATAAGATAGAGTTCGTTTTAAATTATGCCGTTCTTGCTCCTTCGACACATAATAGTCAGCCGTGGTTATTTAGAGTTCAAGATAATAAATGTTATCTCGAATATAATGAAGATATTAATATTGTTTATGGGGATCCACAAAAGAGAGATTTATTTATAAGTTTAGGGTGTTGTCTGGAAAACATTATTGTGGCCGCAAAACATTTTGGTATTTATAGTAGTTATAAGTACGTAAAAGAAGGTGGTAATACTGTTGCTGAAGTTGCTTTTATCGATTCTGAAGATAATATAAAAAAGGATCCTCATGGATTGTTTAACGCTATAAAAAATAGATTTAATAGTCGTAGTATATATAAAGATAAAAATGTTCCTTTAAGCTTTTTAGAAGAAGCAGTGCAATTGAATAATACGGCTGGAATGCAAATTAAATTTATAAGGGATAAAACAAAAATAAATGATATTTCCCAGTTAACAGCAGACGCGGTAAAAGAAGCATATCGTGATCCTTTATTTAGAAAAGAAATGTCGCAATGGATTAATAGTAATTTTACTAGTAAACGGGCTGGAATGCCTGGATATTCATTAGGCGTTAATACACCTTTATCAGTAGTGTTACCTTATATTATTCGTAGTGTTAATATTGGTAACAAAATAGGAAAGCTATGTTCTGATGTCATTTCATCTGCACCATACCTTTGCGTAATCACCAGTGATACAAATAGTAAGGAGGATTGGTTGAATAGCGGGCGATTGGCAGAAAGATTAATGTTATTTTTTAATAAAAATGGCCTCAATACATCAATCTATGTTGCTTCACTTGAAATTGGCGATGTACATAAAAAAGTTAAGAATGTGATTGGTGGAGAAAAAATCCCACATTTTATATTTGCAGTGGGTTATGCAGATTCAGTAGATTCATTTTCACCAAGGCATCCAGTAAAGTCAAAGCTAGTTACTGTATAGAAGATATGAATATATTATTTGAGAGGTTACAAGAGTTATCAATTAAAGATAATGATTCCTCATTAGTTGAACCGTTAATATTTGATTTGTCTATAGAAGGTGACCAAAAAAAGGTTGATGAGCTTATCGAAGCCGGTAAAGTTAGAAACGTAATTGATTCATATCAATCGCAGTTCGATGAATTAGTATTAATTCGTAATCCACATGCATTAAAGGCAGAAGTAAAAGAGAATAATTCTAAATCTAAAGTAAAACTTTATGATGGTAAATGGGTTTATTTTCCGTGGACAGGAAAATTAGTACATATTCTTGATGAACGAGATTATTATGAGTTACATACATCTAGAAACAAATTGTTAATTACGCAGGAAGAACAAGATGTTTTTAAAAATTCACTAGTTGGTTTTGTTGGACTTAATGTAGGAAATTCAGCTGCCACGTGTGTTGCTCTAGAAGGAGGTTGTGAAAATATGAAGTTTGCCGATAATGATGAGTTTTCGATGTCGAACTTAAATCGATTTCGTGCAAGTATTAGTAACATTGGTATTAACAAAGCAACATTAACAGCACAGCAGGTATATGAAATAAATCCATATGGCAATATAGATATTTTTGACAGCGGTCTCAATGAAGAAAATATTGAAAAATTTTTATTAGAACCTAAATTGGATATTATTGTGGAAGAGATGGATGCACTCAAGTTGAAGATTAAAATACGTGAATTGGCAAAAGAAAATAAGATTCCAGTAATTATGGTTACTGGTAATGGTTCAAATATTATTATTGATATTGAACGTTATGATATAGAGGTCGATTTAGAAATATTAAATGGGCATTTGAAACCAGATGTAATGAAGAAAATTATTTCACCGGCGTTTAAGAAATCTGATTTAAAAGAGTTCACACAATTATGCAAGGATTTTGTTGGAGAGGAGTATTTAGTTGATAGATTAAAAGAATCATTCGATGCAATAGGCAAGAGTATTATTGGTATACCACAACTTGCAGAGTGTTCTTTATTGCGTGGAGCAGTCTTAACTTATTTTATCAGGGGCATTTTAAATAAAAAGGATGTTCCGTCCGGAAGGTATACATTTAACATGGATCAAATTATATAGATTATGAATATAACAAATTTAGACAATATAGCTTTGGAAGAATTTTCAAATCATGAAAAGGTTATTAAATTTACTGATGAGGCTAGTGGGTTAATTGGTTTTCTTGCTATTCATAATACAAATTTAGGACCAGCAGTTGGTGGAACACGTATGTTTCCTTATGCATCTGAAGACGAAGCTTTAGCAGATGTACTTGGTTTGTCCAAGGCGATGACATATAAGTGTGCTATCTCTGGAGTACCTTACGGTGGTGGGAAAGCAGTTATAATGGGTGATCCTGACAAAATTAAGACTCCAGAGTTGTTATCAGCTTATGCTGAAGTGATAAATTATCTTGATGGACAATTTTATACTGGCGAAGATGTTGGGATTAGCGAAGCCGATGTTCAGTATATGCTTAAAACATGTCCGTTTTTTATTGGACATAGTGAAAAAGCAGGCGATCCTTCACCATATGCTTCATTGAGTACTTATTATTCTATGCAAACGGCAGTGATGGAACTTGATGGTTCGAGTGATTTAAGTGGAAAAAAGATTGCAATTAAGGGTGTAGGTAAGGTCGGAGGTGAATTAGCACGTTTATTAAGTAATGATAAGTCTGAGATTTATGTATCTGACATTAAAGAAGATGCAATTCAGAAATTATTACAACTTGTGCCTACTGTAATACCTGTAGACAATGATAAGATTAAACAATTGGATATAGATATTTATGCTCCTTGTGCGTTAAGTAATGAGTTAAGTTTAGATGATGTTTCTCAAATGAAAGCTAAGATAATTTGTGGTGCGGCAAATAGACAATTAAGCAAGAAAGAGGTTGGTGAAAGTTTGTTTGAGAAAAATATTTTATATATTGTTGATTATGTTGCTAATTGTGGTGGATTAATTAACGTTGTTGATGAATTAGAGGAAGGTGGCTATAATAAAGTTCGAGTTTTAAAACGAATTGATGGTGTGCATGAGACAGTTAAAAAAATTAGTCAACTTGCTCGTGAGCAGAATCGTTCAACTAGTTATGTAGCTGATCAATTAGCAGAATCAATTTTTTTATAATTATAGTATTGTGTCCAATATTTTAGAATCATATTCAGCAGAAGAAATCCGGAAAGTTACACAAAGTTGGAATAGTGATATTTGGGTAGAGAAAGGTAGAGAGCGCGCTCTTAAGATTTTTCATGAAGCTGCAAAGCGAGTACCTGCATATAAAGATTTTTTACAGAGAAATGATGTTAAAGTAGGACAGATTAGGACGTGGGAAGATTTTCAGACTTTGCCTATTATGGATAAAAAAACCTATCTTAAGCAATATCCAATGGAGGCATTGGGTTGGGATGGAAAAATGGATGGAGTGTCGGTCATAACTTCAACTTCTGGCTCAACTGGTGAACCATTCTATTTTAAAAGAACCATGCAATTAGATTGGCAATATTCTGTTATGTTGCGTGAATTTATCGATAATTCGTCTCATGGTAATTCTGGACCTATTCTTGTTATAAATGGTTTTAGTATGGGGGTTTGGATTGGTGGGTTAATAACGTATAAGGCCTTTGAAATTGCTGGTTTTGAGGGTGATTATTCTATGTCTATTATTACGCCAGGAATTAATAAGCAACAGATACTTAATACATTAACAAAGTTGGCGCCAAATTATGCGCAGACAATTTTAATTGGTTACCCTCCTTTTGTTAAAGATATTATTGATGAAGCAGTAAGCAAGGGTATAAATTTGGAAATACTAAACTTACGCCTTTTATTTGCAGCTGAAGGGTTTAATGATCAATTTAGAGATTATTTATCTGATACTGCTCATGTAAAGAACAAGTATTTAGATACAATGAATATCTACGGTTCTGCTGATTTAGGAGCTATGGGTTCGGAAACTCCATTTACTATCTTTCTCAGATCATTAGCATTGAAAAATGATGAGTTGTTTTCTAACCTATTTTCTGCTACGCATAAGACTCCAACATTAGCACAATATAATCCACTATTTATTAATTTCGAAGCTGCTGATGGAGAACTACTATTAACAGGTGACAACGCTATTCCTCTTATTAGATATGCAATAGGAGATCAAGGAGGTATTTTTTCTTATGATGACGCAACTAAAGCATTGGATGAAATTGGTGTAGATGCCGAAAAGAAGGCTGATGAACTAGGCATTAGTGAAAGTATAAGGAAATTGCCGTTTGTGTATCTTTTTGAGAGAAGTGATTTTGTTACAACCTTATATGGTCTGCAAATCTATCCTGAAAATATTCGTGAAGTTATGATGCAGAATGAATTTTTAGATTTTGTGACCGGTAAATTTACGCTTGAAACAAAATTTGATGATAATCATGATCAATATCTTGAAGTTAATGTTGAACTTAAACAAGATGTTGAAAAAACAGTTGAGTTAGAAGAGTCGTTGTTAAAAAATATAATGACTAATTTGTATGAGCGTAATGCAGAATATAAAGAACTGCATACTTATTTAAAAGATCGGGCAGTACCTAGACTTAAGTTTTGGCGTTATGAGGATCCAGCATACTTTAAGTCGGGAGTTAAACAGAAATGGGTTAAGAAGCAAGAAAATATTAAGTAATTTTTCTTTTATTACAAAAACGTTTTATTGTATACTTTATACAATGCTATGTTTAGTGTTATTTTAGTTAAAACAATGCAAAATGCAACTACTCTTGGTGTTGTAGATAGTATGTCGAGGAGGAGATCGACGGTAGAGTAAATAGTACTAGATTGTACTTTGCTATTAGAAAATATTATTCTTTTACTTGATTGTTCAGTGGTTATAAAATACGTAAATTATAAATCAGATAATGTATGCACTCTTTCTCCATGTAATATAAAGTTTTTAACCAAAGAATTATCTGAGTCATTGCGTATTGCTATTGAATTGGAGCTAGTAAAAGCATTTACCAATGATGTTATCACTACATCAACTGTTGCAAATAAAAAAAGATTCAAAATCTGTAATGTTAAAAATCACCGTATTTTTTTTCAATTATTATAAATGCTTTGCTTTTAACATTATTCATGCTTTCTTATCTACAGTGAATAATTGATTTGTTTCTACTGCAAGTAAGGTATTGTCTAAGGGTGGTAAATTTGATATGCTAGATCTGTTGAGGAGTTTGCCATTAAAGACTGAGTTTTTAAGTTCATAGAGTAAGTAATGGGTTTAATGTTGTTTAATAAGACTGAGGCACGTACTTACAAAATTGTTAAGGCATAACAGTGGTTGGCCGATGAATAGCTTTGTTGACATAACAGTGAAGGCAATGTGTGTACTGGGCATTACACTTAATAATAACAACTAAAAAAATAGAATTAAATAAATGGATCTACTCGTTTTAACACAGTCAATATCATCTGTAGGTTTCTTTTTATTTGTTAGTACTGGGCTAGCTAATTTATGGTTAGGTTATTTGGTTTTGAAACACAACCCAAAGGGTGCATCAAATAGGATATTTTTTCTATTGAGTATAATAATATTTTTATGGTTGTTTGTATCTTATGCTTCATTGTTGTCAGTTTTTGTTAGTACAAGTCTTATATGGATCAGATTAACAATATTTTTTGCCGTACCACTTTGTTTATTTGTATATTTTTTTTCATATTCTATCCCCAAAGGTAAGTTTGATATTGGCATGGGTAACTTAATAGTTATTTTGTCTATTACTGGATTAGTTATGCTTGTAACTATTTCACCTTATGCATTTACGTCGATTGATCTGGTTGATAATTTTCCATCTCCTGTTCCTGGGTATGGCCTTCCTATTTTTGTTCTTTATGTAATTATTTCCATCAGTTCTTCGGTGCGTTTATTGATTATTAAATTGAAAAAAGCAACTGGTGTAGCACGTATGCAGATTAGTTTTATTTTATTAGGAATCATTTTAATGTTTAGTTTGATTTTATTTACCTTAGTTCTTCCTGTGGCGTTAATTTCTGATGCAACTTTTGTATCTTTTTCACCACTATATACTTTGATTTTTTTAGGATTAACTGCGTATACTATAATAAAGCTGAGATTATTAGAAATTCGTTTTGTACTATCTCGTTCAATAGCGTACACGATATTAAGTGTGCTTATCTCAGCACTTTTTGTATTGGTTACATTTTTAACTTCGACATATTTTTCCAGTGAATCACAAATTATACAGATCGGCATTTTAATTCTCTCATCTCTTTTTGTCGTTTTAATACTAGATCCAGCAAAGAGTTTATTAGCAAAGGTTACAGATAAAATATTTTTTAAAGCAGCAATTAATTATCCTGTTGTTACAAAGGAACTTTCCGATGTGATTAATGAAGAAATTCAACTGACTGGCTTGATAAGCAGATTTAGTATAACTCTGCAACGGGATTTACGTATTGAATCTGTAAGGGTTCTCTTGCCAAAAGATGATGTATATGTGCCATATACAGTAAGTGGGAATAAAGATAATTCAATATCAATATCAGCAAACTCGTACTTAGTGTCTGAGCTTATGAAGACGGATTCAGTGCTTCTGCTTGATGAGTTAGATCGTAAAGTTGCGCTTGCAAATGAGCGGTCCATTTTAATTAAATATACACAAATAAGGATTTTATTTGAGGCAAATAATATTTATTGTATTGTTCCTATTACAACAGATCAACAGCTTGTTAGCATACTTGTGCTTTCACAAAAGTTATCAGGTGAAACCTTTTCAAGAAATGATGTTCAATTATTAGATGTTGTGGCACCTCAGATGGCCTCAGGAATTCAAAAAGCAAG
>JAUYKW010000019.1 GCA_030698395.1 bacterium | reverse complement strand
GATGCAGGTAAATTATCCTTTAACTTTTCTAATGGATGTGCTGATACATACAATCCAAGTAATTCTTTTTCCCATTGTAACTTCTGTCTTTCATCAACTAGCCCTGATTCTTTGAAATGCAGTTGCGGAGTATTTTCTACTGGCAATTGACCAAAAATATTTGTTTGACCACTAGCTTTTTCTGATTGAACTTGTTTATTGTAGATCAACAATGTTTCCAAATTATGTAGTAATCTACTCGATTCATCCAACCCATCAAATGAACCTGATTTAATTAGACTTTCAAGAGATTTTTTGTTTAAATCTTTCTGGTGAATTCTTTTTAATAAATCTTCAATACTTTTAAACGGCCCGCCAGACTTACGCTCAGCGATAATAGCTGTAACCAATTTTTGACCCACATTTTTTATAGCTGCTAAACCAAACCTGATGCGTGGCTTACCAGACAGGCTTTCCTTTACCACAGTAAAGGTGGAAAAGCTTTCATTAATATCAGGTGGCATCACCGTAATTCCCATATCACGCGCTTCTTGCACTTCAATGGCAATACGATCTGAATCGTCTTGATCGGCAGTCAATAAACTAGCCATGAATTGTGGCGCATAATTCGCCTTTAAATAAGCCGTTTGATAAGCAATTAATGCATAGCCAGTTGAATGTGATTTATTAAATCCGTATTTGGCAAACGGTTCAATGAAAGCCCATAATTTGTCTGCGATATTTTTACTAATTCCATTCTTTTCACAACCGCTTATAAATTTGGCTTCCTGTTCATTCAATAACTTACTAATTTTTTTTGCTACAGCCTTAATTAACAAATAACCTTCACCCGCGGTAAATCCTGCTAAGTCTCTTACCATTGCCATCACTTGCTCTTGGTACACTAAAATACCATACGTTTTTTCTAGAATTGGTTTTAAATCTGGATGCAAATATCTAATTTCTCTTCTACCGTGTTTACCATCTACATAATCGGGGATTCGTTCCATTGGACCCGGCCTGTATAGAGCCACCATTGCGATAATATCTTCAAACTCGGTGGGTTTTAAAGTTCTTAGATATCTTTTCATGCCTGCACTTTCCAACTGAAAAATACCGGTAGTGTGACCTTCCTTTAATAACTTATAAGTTTTCTTGTCTTCCAGAGTTATCTTCTCAATATCAATAACTTCATCCGTAGTCTTTTTAATAATTCCTAAAGCATCTTCAATAATAGTAAGATTTTTTAAACCAAGGAAATCCATTTTAAGTAATCCGAGTGCTTCTACTGGGTGTAACGAATATTGAGTAATTATAGCGTCATCGCTGGCAGAAGAATATTGAACGGGAGTATAGTTTTCTAAAGGCTTTTCTGTAATTACAACACCACATGCATGTGTAGATGTATGACGTACCACACCTTCTAACTTTCTAGCACCATCTAATAAGCGCATAGCATCAGGATCAGATTGGTAAAGATCGCGTAGCTCCGGAACTGTCTTCATGGCCTCATCCAAATTTGTAAACATTGGAATCAGCTTTGCAATCGTGTCGCAATAGCCATAGCTTATGCCCAATACTCTACCAACATCTCTAACCGCGGCCCGAGCAGCCATTGTTCCAAAAGTAATAATTTGCGCCACATGATCTTTTCCATACTTCTCTTCAACATAGCTAATTACTTCATCTCTTCTAATATCAGCTATATCCAAATCAATATCAGGCATACTTACTCTTTCCGGATTCAAAAATCGTTCAAACAATAAATCATATTTTATGGGATCAATATTTGTAATACTTGTTAAGTAAGCAACAATACTACCTGCAGCACTTCCTCTTCCAGGACCAACTACAATGCCCTGTTCTTTGGCCCAATTCACTAAATCTTGAACAATTAAAAAATATGAAGCATAACCAGTCTTATTAATTATACTTAATTCATAATCTAATCTTTTACTGATGGCTTCATTAGTAATTTGATATCTTTTCTCAATACCCTCTATACATAACTCTCGTAAAACTTCATCAGCAGTTTTTCCAATAGGAAGTTCATAATATGGCATATGAATCTCATTCAGTGGTAACTCTATATTACATCGTGCAGCAATTTTATCTGTATTCTGTACTGCTTCGGGCATATCCGGGAACCATGATTGCATTTGTTGTGGAGACGCTAAAGAATAATCTTCAGCTCGCATCGATAATCGTTTTTCATCAGCTAGTTGATGCTTTGTTTGAATACAAACTAAAATATCTTGAGCCTCCGCATCATCTGGCAGCAAATAATGACTATCAGCAGTTGCTACCAATTCTGCTCCAGTTCTTTTTGATAATTCAATTATTCCATTATTCACAATTTGCTGTTCTGGTATTGTAGGATTGTGTTGAGCTTCTAGAAAAAAATTATTCTGTCCAAATACATCTTGATATTTTCTTACTACTTCTTCGGCAGCATCAATATTTTTATTCACTAACGCTTTAGCAACCTCCCCATTTAAACAAGAACTCAAAGCGATTAAACCAGTACTATATTTATTTAACAAATCAATATCTACTCGTGGCTTATAGTAATAGCCATCTAAATGAGCTTTGCTAACTATTGACAACAAATTATTATACCCCTCTATTGTTTCAGCCAAAACAACTAGATGATATGGTTTAGTATCTAGTTTTGGCTGCTTGTCTGTAAGTTTGCGTGGTGCAACATACAACTCCACTCCAATTATTGGTTTAATACCTTGCTTCTTACACTCCTGATAAAATTCAACAGCTCCATAAAGAGAGCCATGATCAGTTAGTGCTAAAGATGTCATTCCTAACTTCTTTGCATGACCAACAAGATCTGGTATCTTTGATAATCCATCCAAAAGGGAATAGTGACTATGAACGTGAAGATGTGTAAAACTCATAAAGTAGAACTATTATATCAGGTATGTTATACTGTATCCAATGGCAATCAAAAAACAAGAAAAAAATGAAAAAACATTCATTAAGAAGCAGAGTAAAGCTACCGATTTTTTATTACATGCCACATGGGTTGTAGTTGGTTTAGCTATTGTTTTAAGTGCAGCAAAACTATCATTACATGCCTATAGATATGATCAAGTATTTGATGAGTCTACATATCAAGCAGTATCGCTAGTAAATGGTCAAACCTTTATTGGTAGACTAGATAAGTATTCTTCAAACACATATGTTTTATTCGATGTGTACTACCTGCAAGAAACTGCAACTACAAATCCAAAACTAACAACTGAGACTACCACAACTGAAGAACTCCCAACACAACAAGACAGTGGTTTACAACTAATGAAATTATCAGATGATTTTCATGCGCCAAAAAATCATGTAGTCTTGAATCGAGAACACATTTTATATTGGCAAGATTTAGATCAAGATTCGCCGATTCTTAAGACAATCTTAGAAAACCAATAATTTATAAATATTTAATCGTCCTTTGCAATTCGTTTGCGGGATGATTTTCTTTTAGTAGCTTTTCGCTGACCAAAGTTATTCACTAATTCTAATATATAGGAAACTTGTTCGCTAACAGCCGACAAGGAATCTACAGAAGTTGTTACTTTTTCTTTAATGACGTTTAGAGTCTCATCTAATTCTTCCATCTTTTCTCTGAAATCCGTGATCATTTCATTACTTTGGCGAGAAATCTGAGCTGCATAATACATAATCCAAACCAGAAAAAAAGTAAATACCGCAATAGACATGGAAACAGTTATATATAGTACGTCCTGGCTAGTCTCTAACATATATATTTTTATTTTAATGATTTATTATCGAATGTAAGTATAACATAGTTTACTAGGTAAGAAAAATACTCTAAGATATACATATGGACGAACTTAGAGGTAACGAATTAAAACTAGCGTATTGGCTTAATACAAATCGAGATCTAATCAAGAAGATTGGATATGGAATTTTTATATTTGTAAATGTCATAATTTGGATACCAGTACTAATTAACGTAATAACTTATATTGTAAATTATAAAGCCACGCAATTTTCCTATACTTCCCCAACAGAAGTAGTAATAAATTATGATTCTTTACAGGCGCCAGTTTCTATAAAAACTCTTGATACAGGTGTTACGGAAAAGAAAACTGGTATTTATGATGCATATGCATTAGTAAAAAATCCTAATCTATATTATGCTGCGCGATTTGACTACACCTTTACAGTAGCTGGAAACACAGTAACTTTAACAAACGGATTCGCATTACCTGAACAAGAAATATACTTAGTGGCAAGTGGATTTGCAAGTGAAGGTAATATTACTAGTTCTCCTACAATAAAAATAGAAAATGTCAGTTGGCAAAGAATAAAAGGAAAAAGACCAGAAGTTGAATTTTTAATATCTGATATAGACTTTGGTAGAATTGGATTAAATAGCACTGTTGTTGAACCGGAAGTAACTACAGATCTAACGGGTGCATCCGAAGTGTCAACATCCGCCGAAGATACGTCACCGTTTAGTGGTGCAACAGGTGTACCTACTAGCGATACTCCTTCAGGAACATCATCGAAGTCTAATGCTAACAATGAAGCAGATATACAACTATTAACACCTGATGATGTAATTGAAGACGCCGAAGATACACCCACTCCAGAAGCGTTAGAATACAGCAGAGCTACAGCAAATGTATTCAATAATAGTGCGCTTGGATTTAGATCAGTATATGTAATTGTAATTCTAAAAGATTCAACAGGTAATATACAAGCCATCGGACAACAAATTTTGAAAGACCTAAATTCATTTGACGAACAACAAGTTTTGGTTTCGTGGGATAAAAAATTTGCAATTGATGTTAAGCCAGAATTTCTTACTTTTACCGATAGTTATTTTGAGGAAAATCTAATCTATCCTGGAGACGAATAGATAGATATATGTCTTGGTTTTTCAATAGAGTTAGACGACTCGACTGGTGGTTAATTGGAGCCGTGGTTCTTTTGAATATATTAGGTGTTGTGATGATGTACGGAATTGATATTACGATTTTTCAAAAACAACTGTTATTTGTAATTCTAGGTTTAGCAATTTTGATTTCTGTTGCAATGATAAACAACAGACTATTTCAAAATTATGCATATTTTCTTTACATTTTTGGAATAATTATTTTATTGGGTGTTTTACTTTTCGGAGTAACCATCCGTGGTACCACTGGCTGGTTTCAAATAGGATCATTTGGATTACAACCAGTGGAATTAGCAAAAATATTACTAATTATAGCTTTAGCACGTTTTTTTTCGGACCACACTTTTAACTTAGCGTCATGGAAGAATATCGGAAAATCTTTATTAATTGTACTCGGATATGGAGCCTTAGTATTAATGCAACCAGATCTAGGATCCATGGCGGTATTTACTTTGGCTTTTATTGGTATGCTGGTCTTAACTAACATCAAGATCAAACAAATACTGTTGCTTTTCCTGGTTGGTCTAATATCTATTTCATTTATTTGGGTAGCATTTTTACAAGATTATCAGCAGGAAAGAATTCTCACGTTTTTAGATCCATCAAGAGATCAGTTAGGATCGGGTTATAACGTAACTCAATCAATAATTTCTGTAGGATCAGGAAAATTACTAGGTAGAGGACTGGGCTTAGGTACTCAAAGTCAATTACAATTCTTACCAGAAAGAGAAACTGATTTTATCTTTGCAGTTATTGCAGAAGAATTAGGCTATATAGGTGCTGCCGGCGTAATTTTTCTCATTGGTGTGATTCTTTATAGATTATGGCGCGCTCTGCGTAATACAAATAACACTTATGCTATGTTTATATTTGCTGGCATGGCGCTTTTAATATTCGTTCAGACTCTTATTAACGTTGGCATGAATATTGGAATTCTGCCTGTTACAGGTATTCCGCTACCGTTTATCAGTGCTGGTGGAAGTTCACTATTTGCAATGATGATAGGCCTAGGAATCACTCAAAGTTGCTACATAGAGCACAAATCTTCTAGCTTGACATAGTAGCCCAATTTCAGTAAACTTCACTCGATATGAAAAATGCTAGGCAGGCTATTGATAAATTAGTAGCTCAATGTGCAATTTGTGGAATTTCACATCGATCAATCCAAACTACGATAATAAATAACACTAATGATACGGAATTGATCCATATCAGGTGTGGGGCTTGCAAAGGATCAATTGTTGCATTAATATTCAATACTGGAAAAAATATTAGTTCAATTGGCGTCATAACAGACTTGTCTGAAAAAGACATAATGAAAATGAAAAATAACAAGTCTATAACGCACGACGAACTGATGCAACTCCATCAAGAACTAACAAACAAAAATATTTGTGAGGCAATACTCAATAATTATTAATAGATTAATTGTTCATCAGCCATATCACGAAACGATAGCTGACCAATATTAAAGAAGTATATTTATGACAAACGAAAATCTTGAATTGAAAGTATCAACAAGGACCAAAACAAAGAAGCAAGTAGGGGAATTAAGAAGCGCAGACATTATCCCAGGAATTGTGTATGGACATAAAAAGGAAAATAAATTAATTCAAGTTGATTTAAAAAAGTTATTTGAAATTCACTCCCAAAGTGGTGAGAATACTTTAATTAATTTGACTATCGATGAAGAAAGTCCTGTAAAAGTACTAATCCATAGTTTAGACTTGAATCATGTAACTGACGCAATTGAACATGTTGATTTCTACATAGTTAATATGGATGAAAAAATACATGCAGAAATTACATTCAATTTTATTGGTATATCACCAGCTGTAAAAGCATTGGGTGGTGTATTAGTAAAAAGTCGGGATGAAGTTTCAGTTAAGTGTTTACCTCAAGATCTAATCTCAGATATGGACATCGACATCTCATCACTTGCTACATTTGATGACGCGATACATATAAGTGATTTACAACTGCCTGATACCATTGAGTTGTTGGATGATCCAGGATTAACAATTGCCACTGTGATGGCGCCTCGTACTGAGGAAGAGTTAGCGGATCTTGACAAACAAGTAAATGAGGATGTTTCTAAGGTTGCAGGTGCAACTGAAGAAAAGGAAGGTGAAGAAAGTGATGCTACAGATACTAAAGAATCTGACGAAAAGAAAACAGAGAAAGACGATTCAAAATCATAAATTATAAATTAGTTGAACAATAATTGAACTTATATGAGTAAAATAGGAGATAAATTAAAAGATTGGTTATGGGCTTTAAAGAAGAATAAAAAAGCTCAAATCATGATCGCTGTAGCTTTTGGTCTGATAATAGTTTTAATAATTTTATATTTTGTCCTTCAAAGTATAAACTCAAAAAACGATGCAAATAATATTGCTAACAACAATTTAAACTCTGAAAACGGACTTACAGCAGAAATAACCGGGCAAGCCGCTCGTAAAATTGATGGCATAGAAACAGCAGCAATTGACAGTAATTTGTATCCTACAGCAATTATTGTGGAAAATTTAGAAACAATTAGACCACAATCCGGTTTAAGCCAGGCGAATCTAGTTTATGAGGCTTTGGCTGAAGGCGGAATTACAAGATTTATGGCTGTGTATGCTACTGCAGAAGACATTGAACTTATTGGACCAGTGCGATCCGCAAGACACTACTTTGTTGATTGGGCAGAAGAGTACGGTGGAATGTTTGCACATATTGGAGGTAGTCCGCAAGCACTTGGTATTCTAGGAACTACTGATTACATGACAGACCTCAACCAATTCGGTTATCCCCAATATTATTTTAGAGATGAAAATCTTTATGCTCCACATAATCTATTCAGCACTTCTGAACTCCAAACTTTTGCAATTAGGGATTTAGGACTAAGCGATGAATCAGGAGATTTTGAATCATATCTTTTTAAAGAAGAAAGCGAAGTAAATAGCGAGCTAGCAGAAGCAAGTGATATTACGGTTGAATTCTCTACTAGTGCTTATGAAGCAAAATGGCAATATGATGAAAGTAGTAATAGTTATTTAAGATCAAATGGCGGAGAACCGCATATTGATAAAAATAATGATGAACAACTGGTTGCAAAAAATATCGTAATTCAAAAAGTTGAAACACAGCTTTTAGAAAGTGATACCGGCAGAATCGACATTGTTACAATGGGTGGAGGAGATGCATTATTATTTCAAGACGGCACAGTTCAAGAAGGAAGATGGATAAAATCTGAAAGAGGTGATAGAACTAAATTCATTGATCTCGATGATAACGAATTTGAATTTAATCCTGGAACAACGTGGATTGAAGTAGTTCCAATTGAAAAAGAAGTTACTTACTAACAAAAATTATGGGGGGAAATCCGTTGCGAAGATTTATTCATGAGTGGCAAACAAATAGTCATGTACGTTTAAGTGTAATTGCTGCTTTATTAGTAGCTGGTGCAGGCTTTGTTTGGCTAGGTGTTTTTATAGCAATTAAGAACCAACGAGGACAAACGGTAACAACGCCCCAGGTTCATAAAATAGATATTGATATGGAATCAGTTGAAGATATAGATACTGATTTAAATGAAGACATTGTTCCACGTCTAGTAGATGGAGTCTTGGTGGATGCAGATTATGCATATATGCAACCAATCGGCATAATGATTGAAAATGCTGCATTCGGTGGAGTTCGTCCGCAAGATGGTTTAAATAGTGCCCAAATAGTGTATGAACTTGTTGTTGAAGGAGGTATTACCAGATTAATGGCCATCTTCGCATCAAATGAAATGCCCGAAAAAATTGGTCCGGTTAGATCTGCCAGACCAACGTTTTTAGAATTTATATCTGAATTTGACGGACTATATGGTCACGCTGGAGGTAGCCCAGAATCACTACAAGCTATTGATGGTCTACAAATTAAAGATCTATCTGCGTTAGGTGCAGATAGCAGATTCTTCTATAGAGATTCTACTAGAGTAGCTCCGCATAATCTTTTTACATCAGATGAACTATTAAACCTTGCTAAGAGAGATAAGACTTTAGACAATCAAGAAATTAAATTTGACGTGTGGAATTTCAAAGAAGATGAAAAAAAGGATTCAGCGTTTGAGGAAGAAAAATACATACACATCGATTTCGGATCTGGACCATTATACGAAGTTAAGTATATATATAATTACGAACAAAATTCTTACGAGCGATATAATGGGGGCGAACCACATAAAGATGCAAATGACGACAAGATAATAATGGCAAAAAATGTAGTTGTACAAATTGTGCCACCAGCCATACCAGCGGGAGAAAAGGGTAGGGTAAACTTTGATGTAACTGGATCCGGAGACGCCTATATCGCTATAGATGGAAAAGTTTCTGAAGCAAAATGGGAGAAACCAGATCGTTTGTCTCGCATCCAGTTTTATACATTAGATGATGAACTAATAGAATTCAATCGAGGAACAACTTGGATTTCAATACTACCTGAAACTGGTTCTGTTGATTACAATTAATTTATGAGAGCTTTTACAGCAGTAATTTGTACCTTACTAATAAGCGTAACTCTTTTTGTATTAATACCATTAAGTGCGCTTCGCTTTACAGCACTTAATAAAAATTTCTATATAAATACATTTACAGAGATAAATGCTTATCAAAAATCAATAACAATAATAGACAAAAACTACTCTGTAAACACTGGTAACGACATCATCCAAATTAGCGACTTCGTTACAGCTAATTGGTTACAAAGCACTTCGGAACAAATTATTATTGCTGTATTTGATGTCATAAACACACCAAATACAACAATACAAGATATCGATACTACTATCTCACTAGCCACACCAAAGCAAAACTTGGAGGACAAAATGTCTAGTAGTTTTGATGATGCAATAAAAAATGCCGAAAACTACGATACACTAGAGGGAGATTTAGAGAATCTACCACTAAACAATGAAGGGGACATAGTAGACATTAAAGACATCACTGAAAAAATTCCTGAGAAAATAAACTTAAACTATTTGATCGCTAATTTAGTTAACGGAAATGATTTAGAAAGTTTAGTCTTGGGAACTAAAGACAATGAAAATAATGATAATGTTTATGCTGAAGATAATGTAGAAATATTAAATCTTCAACTATCAGCTATTCAACAAACTGTTAAAACTGCAAAAATTGCAGTAATAGCGATATTTACATTCCTATTATTTCTTATAACCGTTACAATATTTCTCTATAAAATAGGGAGTTCGAAATTATTAGGAGTAGGTTGGGCAGTTATTATTCCAGGATTTATTGAAACAGTTTTGGGGATAATTTTAATATTTAGCAATACATTTTTTATTGAATTATTTCAAATAGAAAACATACTTCCATCCGATTGGGGCTTACTAGGTGTAGATATTACTACTGTTCTACTTGAAAAAATTGGCTTATTCATAACTATAACGTCGTTAACTTCATTTTTAATCGGGGCAGTGTTAATAATTCTCGGTTATATTTATAAAAAGAAGTCGACTAGCAAGTTTTGAATAATATTTACAATTTCAAGCAGATTGATATACTACCTTTGATTTAACTTTAATCCAATAAAATATGATAAATAAAGTCACAACAATTGCTCTACTATCATCAATCATATTACTAGCAGGATGTGTAACAACGGATGATACTAAAGTAACGAATGAGGCACCTAAAAATACAGCAACAGAAGATGAGGTTTTCATTGATGATTATGAAGATGTTATTGAAATTGTAGATGAAGATGTTTATGGTAAAGATATTACTTTTGTAAACAGATATCCAAAATCCATCCGAAGCTATTACGAATCATATGAAGATGAAACTGCAGTTTCATATCAAACTACAGATGATACAGAGGAAGTTCGATCTTATTTTAATGATCAATTAACGACCGATGGATGGGAATTATCAGGTGAATCCACTGACTTCATGGAATACACCAAAGAAACCGCTGAAGGAGAAACGGAATATGTCACTATTTATTTAGACACTTACAAAGATCAGGGTATCATGGAGTATGAAATAGTTTATGAACCTCCTTATACTGAGGATGGATTTGATAGCGAAGATATCGATTTCGAATTGTAATTAATGAATGCTTACCCGCTCCAAGCATAAAACTGGTAGTGTATTTGCTGCAGTAGCACTATTAGTAGGAACAGCAGTTGGAGCGGGCATTTTTGGTTTACCATATGTTGTTAGTCAATCCGGCTACTTTATTGGAATATTTTATTTAATATCACTTGGCATAGTTAGTGCAATTGTAAATCTTGCTTACGGAGAAGTTGTCTTAAGTACTAAAGGCAATCATCAATTGCCAGCATATGTAGAAAAATATTTAGGCAAAAATTGGAAGATATTAGCAATGATATCTCTTTTTTTGGGTTTCTATGGAGCACTCTCTGCTTATCTATTAGAAGTAGGACATTTATTACATGCTATTACAATACCTTATATAGATACATCACCACGGTTATTATCTTTGATCTTTTTTATTTTTGTTTCCACTGCGTTACTATTAGGTTTAAGAGCTATAGCAAATGCTGAGAAGATTATGTTTATTGCACTGTTTATTCTAATAATTTTATTAGTTATTGTTGGATTCAATAGCTTTAATCTTAGTAACCTAGGAACCTATAATTTTAATAATGCTTTTCTACCCTATGGAGTTGTATTGTTTGCATTTGCAGCAGCATCAGCCGTTCCCGATATGAAAAATGTTCTAGAAAATAATAGAACCGCTTTAAAAAAAGCTATTCTCATAGGATCATTTTTACCCATAATTATTTACATAATTTTTGTTACTTTAACAGTTGGTATTACCGGCATTGAAACTTCAGAAAGTGCGATTATTGGATTAGGTAATATCTTGGGTAACCAAGCGCTAGTACTTGGATCTCTTTTTGGAATAATATCCATGTCTACATCATTTCTTATATTGGGCTTAGTTCTAAAAGAAGTTTTTGAATACGACCTGAAGCAAAAACCTCTAATATCATGGTTATTAGTTATTATCCCTCCTCTAGCCATAGTTATGCTAGGCTTACTATCCTTTATAGAAATACTTGGGGTATCTGGAGCTCTTGTAGGAGGTATAGATGGCTTAATATTAATGATGATGCATCGCCGCTTAAAGAATAAACGTGACAACAAGCCAGAGTATAGCTTGCCAAACAGCAAACTATTGTATTATCCAATGTTTACAGTATTTATCTTAGGAATTGCTTATGAGGTGTATGAAGTATTTAATATCATATCATGATTTTATCTGATTATAGAAAATATAGGTTACTCGAGATGCTACCCGCAACATTAGTGTGGTCTACAATTTTTAGTGTTACTTTTTTCACATTTTTTTATCCGTTAAGTATGGTGTACTTTATTATTATTTTTGATTTCTACTGGATGATAAAAGTAGTATACATAGCTACACATTTGATAAGCTCTTTTAGAAAGTACAAAAAAACCATGTCTATTAATTGGCATAAAAAAACTAGCCAACTTGATAAGTATGAAGATATTTACCACCTAGTTATGATCCCAAACTCATCAGAAAGTATTGAAGTTGTTGAAACCACTTTTAATTCTTTAATTCAATCTACATTTCCTAAAGAAAGGATGATAATTGCCTTTGCTGCTGAAGAAAGACATCCAATCAGCATTGAAAATGCTGAAATAATGAAAGAAAAATATGCCAATATATTTCATTCGTTTAACATATCAATTCATCCAGATGGCATCGCTGGAGAAGTTGCAGGTAAAGGTGCAAATCTCACTTGGGCAGGAAAAAAGGTTAAAGAAAATATTATTGATAAATACAAAATTCCTTACGAAAATATTATTGTATCGGTGTTTGATATTGATACATGTGTAGATACTTCATATTTCGATTATTTAACACATACATATTTAAACCATCTAAATCCAACTAGATCCAGCTATCAACCTATTCCCATGTTCAACAACAACATCTGGGATGCACCGGCTATTATGCGAGTGGCTGCAACTGGAACTACTTTCTGGTTGATGGCAGAACAAGTAAGACCAGAGCGCCTTTTTACATTCTCTTCACATAGTATGCCATTTAAAGCCGTGATCGATGTTGGTTGGTGGCAAACCGATATTGTTTCGGATGATTCCCGAATTTTCTTACAATGTTTTTTACACTATAGTGGAAATTATCAAGTTACTCCATTACATATGCCAGTTTATATGGATACCGTATTATCAGATACATGGTGGAAAAGTTTAAAGAATCTTTACAAACAACAAAGGAGATGGGCTTGGGGAAGCGAAAATATACCGTACATGTTATGGAATTTTAAAGGCCGTAAAGATATTTCTTTAGCAAAGAGAATGTATCACATCTTTAACCAAATGGAAGGTATGTGGTCCTGGGGTACTGCATCATTAATTGTTTTTTTTGGTGGGTATTTGCCGTTATGGCTCATCGATTCAGGCCAACAAACAACAGTAATTGCACAAAACGCTCCTTTTGTTTTGCAATACATGCTAACAATTGCAAATGTTGGGTTAATTCTTTCAGTAATTCTTGGTACCACCATATTACCTCCAAGACCATCTCATCATAGACCCAGAAAATATGCTATGATGATAATTCAGTGGGTATTTCTTCCAGTATCAATGATAGTCTTTGGTGCAATACCTGCCATTGAATCACAAACTAGGCTAATGTTAGGTAAATATTTAGGATTTTATGTCACTGAAAAAACCAGAAAAAAAACCTAGGGTATCTGTAATAATACCAGCTTACAATGAAGAGAAGACAATCGCTCGTTGTATTAGAAGTTTAGTTGAACAATCACTGGACTCTTCAGAATATGAAATTATTGTTGTTGATAACAATTGTACAGACAAAACTATTGAAATTGTAAAACTCTTTCCTGATATAAAAATTGTAAAGGAATCAAATCCAGGGGTAGGCGCTGCTAGATACCGTGGATGGCAAGAGGCGAGGGGAGATATCATCGCATCAACAGATGCAGATTGTGAAGCTCCAAAACATTGGCTAAAGAAAACAATTCATTATTTTGATACACACTCCGATGTAGTTGCAATATCTGGAGGATATCTTTTTTATGATAGAGATTTTGTTATTAATATTATTGTGAGAATTTTTGAACGTAGCCTAGTTACACTTTCCTGGTTCTTAGCTGGTG
This sequence comes from bacterium, assembly GCA_030698395.1. Classification (GTDB taxonomy): domain Bacteria; phylum Patescibacteriota; class Patescibacteriia; order UBA9570; family UBA9570; genus JAUYKW01. Next base: position 6,835 of record JAUYKW010000019.1, on the reverse strand, counting down.
GCGTTATGGCTTTAACTGCTAATAATATGGCCGTAAGAAAATCCGTGTATGATAAAACCACCGGGATTGATAAAAATCTTCAATTTGGAGAGGATTTAAATCTAGCCAAAAAAATGCATACTTATGGCAAAATTAAATGGCTTTTTCATAATAGAGTAAAAACATCAGCTCGCAGATATCAAGAAATGGACTTATCTGTTGTTCCATATTTTTTAAATTTTTTATCAATGTCGGCACGCGACAAAACTTGGCGAAATCGTCTAGATAACATCAGAAAATAAAAACTCTGGGTGACCATGTAAAAAATCTTGATAAGACATAGGCTTCTTCCCAGCAGGTTGAAGACTATCTATCATAAACTCATCATTTTCTATATGCGCTGTAAGCAGTTTTATTCTTTGGTTCTTCCAAATGAAGAAAATTCCTGGCCAATGCGCATATGCTCTGAGCTTATTAATAATTTCATACGGATCATCTGTGCTTTTAATCTGACCATCAGATTTAGAAATAATTTTTGAATAGGTAATTCCTGACTGTTTCTGAGCGGCTACTTGAATCGATCCTGCTACATAATTCTTCATAGCATCCAATAAAAGATCAACGCTAACAAGCGATAGTTTTTTACTTAGCGTAATGTAATCATCAGATTTATCTATTGGAAATTGTGTCTGAGATAAAATTGGTCCAGTATCCATGCCACTATCAATCATCATTATAGACACTCCTGTTATCTTATCATCGTTTAATAATGCATATTGTATAGGTGCAGGACCACGCCACTGGGGTAACATTGAAGGATGAACATTAATAATCCCAGAACTGAATTTAGCTATAGTGCTTGGCTTCAAAATCTCTCCATATGAAATCAGAACTGCTAAATCAACCTCAATATCATCAAGTGCGTCTACTGCATCAAATACAGGCAAATTTAGCTCTAAAGACCTCTTTTTAATAGGAGATGGCTCTAATATCTGCTTTCTGCCTACTGGCTTATCTGGCTGAGTAATAACTGCTTTAATTTCAAATTCATCGGAATTTACCAAGCCCTCAAGGCAAGGTATGCCGAAATCAGATGTTCCAAAAAATACTATTTCTTTATTCAAACTTGTCTAGAATTAACGTACCATTTAGATGATCAATTTCATGCTGAAAAACCTTTGCTAATAAACCCTTTGCTTTAAAAGTGTGCAATACTCCATCTAGTGAAAAGGCTTTTACTCTAATCTTTTCAGATCTACTTACATCTCCATAAATTTTTGGACAAGACAAACATCCTTCTTCCATCACATTAGTTCCTTTAGATAAGAAAACTATTTTAGGATTGCATAAAATGAGATGATCTTCACCTAATGTGACATCCTTATTTATAGTAAACATATTAATATTTCTTCCTATTTGGGGAGCTGCTAATCCAATACCTTCATATTTCAGCATTGCTTCTACCATTTCTTCTCCCAGTTTTTTATATTCACTAAAAGTCTCCCGAGCGATATCTATTGATACAGTGCGGAGGATCTTATTAGGCTGAGTTACTAATTTTAGAGTCGTCATTTACATAAGGTTAGTAAAATCATAATTCTCTGTCAATTATCCAATCAGAATTAATTGGTAAATCTTTGTCTGAATAAACAACTTTAGTCTCTTTAGTAGATTTATTTCGTAGCAAAATACGCTCTCCATATGGGGGCAATTTTAACTGTTGTCTCTCCACATCTATTTCTGAATACCATTTAATAGGAAAAATTTCTTTCAGAGCCCTAAATAACCTATGTTCCGGGACATTGGTCTGTACTACAAGAGAATTAGTATAATTTCGTAATTTTATCAGATCATGCAACACATTTTCTTCCGATCGAAAATTAGGCATTGCTATCAAATGATCTATCATAATAACCGCTGTATAATCAATTTTACTCCAATCCAACACTTTAAAAGCATATGATGTACCAACGATAATAGGGTGCTGTTTATAGTCTATATTTGCTAATTCATTATCCTTCGTTATCTCAATAATAGGCCTATTAGGATAAGCATTTCGTAAAGCTTTAACCAATGATTCTGTTCCATGACCACGAACTTGTAAATCGAAGCTACCACAGTTTGAACACTTTTTTTGATCAATGCCTTTTATCAAGTTTTTACAATTACCACACACAAAAAAACTACCGCTACCTTTTTGGTTATACCACAAAAAGGGTACACTTGAATCATCACAACCTTGTTTAACACTTTCCGAAAGCAAACCAAAGAACTCATCGTATTGCCTACTAGAAACATCCACTAAAATAACATCCGGATCCTCCTGCTCATCAATGAATTCTGTAATCACTTGCTTATCTTTAAACTGTTCTATAGTTGGGGATTGGCTAAAGAAAATTGTATTTCCACTGCTAAGTTCTAGAATCTTTTTTGCAACTCTAAATACATGATAGCGGGGATTCATATCCCACTGTTTGTGAAATTTATCTTCTGGATCAATTACTATTACTTGCTCAAAATCAGTAAGCGGAAATAAACTTAGACGCTTCGTACCAATCAATACCAATTTCTCTGATTTATCAAATACTTTTTTCCAACTATTATACAATACATTTTTCCCCAAGCCCGAAGTGACGATTCGAGGATTATGTTCATCAAACACCAAACACAAATATTGCGCGAATATATCTTCTGAAACAATAATCGCAGTCCTGCCACTGCACTGGATTAATAACTCTTTAATAGAAGACAATACGTCATCCTGTCGTTGATATAAAAAAGTTGTACCTGATTTTGGATTATCTAAATATTTACTTATAATACTTTTTATTTTATTCTTTCGAACGATTGAAAAAGCTTCACCGTTTTCTTTTTTATGTTGATTTATTTTTTCCTTTGCCTTTCTCTTTGGAAAATCCGGTAAGGAAATCTTTAAAACATGACTTTTTGCTACATGATAATATTGAGCAAACCACTCAATAAACTTAATAAACTCCGGTGATAAACTAAACTCAGTAACTGAAATAACTTCCTTAGTGGGAAATGATGGTTTGCTTGAAGTTATTTTCCAAACAACGCCTAAAATAGTTTTATTTCGCCAAGGTATCCAAACAACATCACCAATCCTATACCCATTAGAATCTGATCCACTATAAGTAAAAGTATCCTTCCCACGAATACTTCGGATTACTGGCACTACCTCTAAGAACATTAGACTATGTCAAATTGAGCCACCATCATACCCACACCGAATGGGCTTTCATACGATAAAATATGAGGCTCCGGACCTACGTCTGCTATTGCACCAAACAAAATAGTTAAAGCTTTATAACCGTTTACCACTTGTGCATTTTCAATTAAATCCGGATTCAACTTTAAAATTTCAGTAAGTTTTCTATCGTATATCATTTCTTGGACCTTTAAATCGAACGTTTTTCCATCAGGCTCTAATGCATGTGAAAGTTCAGCAGATGCAACAATAGCAATTCTTTTATTGCTACGAGAGGCTACGTGTCTTAATAACTTTCCAAATGCAAAATGATCATCAGATCCAAGCAGAGAAACACTGATCGGTACGATTTTAACATTTGGCGAATGCTGTGTTAAATGATATAGAGCTACACTAGTCCCATAATCCATTTCATTTTGATCCAGAGTATTCACTGGGACTCCTTTATGACTGTCGGCATACTCTCTAATCTTACTCACCATTTCTACATCACATTGATATTCCAACTTAGTATTCTGATCTCCAAATTCCTGAAAATTTCCAATAAATTTTGTAGAAATGTGCACAGAAAAAGCTTCTTCAGAAATAGGCGCATGTGGTGAAATCACAAAAAGGGTATCGGGTTGCATCACATACAATTCGCCCTCAATTTCTTTTAGAGCTTGGATTGTTGCAGCGACTTGATTTTTTTTATCGTCTGAAATGCCAGGTACAGTTAAAGGTGAGTGCGGAACTATTGTAGCAAAGACAAATGGCATATTTTTTATGAATCACTTATTAATTTTTCTTCTTCTTTTTCTTCTTCTTAGTAGATTTTTTGAATTTCAAAGCATTACCAGTTTCATGAAGTTTTAGCATCGACTTACTAGTTGTAGTTACACTCTCAAATCCACCCAATGAATCTAATACTTCAGACGATTCTACAGGACGCTTCTTCCCGTCATCAATTACATAAATCTTATCACGTTCCGGTATTTTAAGTAATGTGCCATTTGAAAATTTAACTGGTTGTTTAACGGGATATTCATTAAACACCTGTGCGTTTTCGCTATTAACTGCCAGACCCTTAAATCTATTGTCCATTATTTCCTTAGACCATACTGGATGTAAACTAGCCTGCGTATCCAAATACATCACAGCACCATTGTCCTTATTTTGAATCAGGCCTCCAATCGGATACCTATCAGATGTAGTAATTGGTGGATTCTCCGGAATTGCATCAATAGCATCCTGTGTTAATGGAATAACTTCTTCCGGATTTACTCCCATACTTCTAAAAGCCTCTCTGCTGGTTATAGCTCTCTTTTTATGATCCTGATCGATTAAGAAAACACCACCTTGTGGACTTTGTACATAAATGAACTTAGGAAAGAATATCGGATCTCCCTTTTGATAACGATCTAGTACAATTTCATCTACTAGAACAATCCTTGATGGATCGTAATTCGATAACAATGCCGTATATGAAGTTATTGGCCTGATTTTTCCAGCATCTAACTTATAAACACTTCCGGTTGCAACATCCTGAAAAAGGGTAGAATCTGGATATTCTAAAATTCTACTTGTTCGGCCAGGAAAATAACGCTCCATGATGTCATAAAAAAGAGAATTTCCACCGACATTAGCATCACCACCATGATATCCAACCCAGGGAGTATAAGTGTAGAGTACAGCTGTTGCTTTGTTCGATGGCGTAATTAATACACCATCCAAGGTGTATTTACCAATACCTACGCCCCATCCAGAAATAGTGCTATTCCTTGACTCTAGATCTGAAAGATAACCATTTCTAAACTGATTTCCAGCAGCATCCATTTGTTTTGCAAACCCTTTGTATTTAATTACACTTGGGTGATCCTTGCTACAACTATCACATACTCCATAGCCTAATGCCCAATCAAGTAAATTACTATTATGACCAGTAATTAAGCTAGATTCTTTTTGAATGTGAGAAATTAAAAATTGAGGATTTAAACGATATCTATAAGAAACATTGTAAATAATTTCAGCGGCTGACTTATTTACACCATCTACGTCTACAGTTTGATAAGTTGAAAGAATTCCACCTTTGCTACTTAAAAAAGATTGAATGGCTGTAGCAGACATGCGACTATAATCCGTCATGTCATCATCAGTGATAATGTTATTTGCATAAAAACCAGACGCGACAACTGCATGGACAAAAAAGCCCTGAATAGCTATGGTAAGTGCTAGAATGGTTGTTTTCTTATATAATGATTTATTCATATCGTACATAATTATACATTAAATATTCTGAAAATTCAAGTTAAAGACTCATGAAAAAAATTAAAATATTTGGTGTTAATATTAATCAAATTTCCAGCAATGATGCACTTGCATTTATTACTGACTATCTTGCTTTATCTAACAATCAGCCGTTATCGATTACAACTCCAAATCCGGAAATTTTGGTTGCTATCAGAAAAAAACCCGAATTAAAAACATATCTAAATTCAGCAGAGTTAGCTCTGCCAGACGGTCAAGGTGTTGTTTGGGCCAGTAAGGGAGAAATCTCAGAACGAGTAACTGGAACAGATATGATGATGAAATTATTATCACATGCAAACAGTAATCACTTATCTGTTGGGTTTGTTGTAAATCCAGAAGGCCTATCATCTAATGAAGATATATCAAATGTAATGAAAAAGAACTTCTCGAATTGTAAAATTAGTTTTATCAATGATCCAGTTACATCTAGTGAATCTTATCCTGATATAATTTTTATTGGACTAGGTTTTCCTCAACAAGAACAATGGGTTTTTGAAAAACAACAAATAATTAAACAAAAATGTGTATTAATGACTGTAGGGGGAGGAATTGATTTTTTAACTAACAAACAAGTGAGAGCCCCTTTATTTATTAGGCAAATTGGTTTAGAATGGCTCTGGCGTTTAATAAAACAACCAAAAAGATTCAAACGCATTTTTACGGCAATCATAGTATTCCCAATTTTATTTACATTCGATAATTTTTTTAGAAATAAGTAATCATGAAAAATGTTGTAACTAGATTTGCTCCATCACCAACTGGAAATCTTCATATAGGCGGGGCTCGTACTGCTCTATATTCTTATTTATGGGCAAGAAAGAATAATGGTAAATTCATCCTTCGAATAGAGGATACAGACCAAACAAGATATCAGCCTGACGCAGAAGAAAGTATTTATGATGGATTGAAATGGCTTGGGATTAATTGGGATGGAGATGTAATTCATCAATCAGATCGTACAGATATCTATCACGATCATGCAATGAAGTTAATTGCTGATAAAAAAGCTTACTATTGTTTTTGTACACCAGAACAATTAAATACAATGCGCGAGATTCAAAGAAAGAAAAATCGAGCACCTCGATACGACAAGCGATGCGCGAAATTATCAAATGAAGAAATTCAGGAAAAAATTACTAATAACGAACCTCATGTAGTAAGACTGAATATTCCGGAAGAGGGGATTACCATCATGCACGATTTAGTAAGAGGTAAAATTGAATTCAAAAACTCCGAACTGGATGATCAGGTACTGCTAAAATCTGATGGTTTTCCTACATATCATTTAGCAAACGTTATTGATGATCATGAAAGCAGTGTTACTGATGTTATTAGAGG
>JAUYKW010000007.1 GCA_030698395.1 bacterium | reverse complement strand
ACCGGAGCCAGTGGCGACAGCGAACCGCCACCACCAACCCCAGCTCAATGCCGGGACTCACTCTATTCCGCTAGTTCGTTGTGAAATTGTCGTAAAGACATGCCATGGCATGTCTCAACAGCAATACAACGAACTAGCGGAGTTATTAAACCAGGCATAACCTAGTAGATATTATTGAGAGAGTTGATATAGCAACATGTTTTACTATGTTGCATTGAAAATGTACGCCGTGTGTGATACTTGGTTGTATCACGTGTCCCTTCAGTCCGGACAGTTGCGAAGCAACTGAACGGAGTGTTGGGATTCTCACGGACCATTGGATGTCCTAGCTTTAGAACAGCCCATGGCCAGCGGGAGAACAGTAGACTCAGTAACACTTAAGTATATATCTAGGTTGTTTTCTTATTAATGGGTAAATTGTTAATCATTATATAATTGCTTCAACAAAAATCAGTGACACTACAGTGTACATGGTTGCTTATTGCTGTTCAATAGATTGTTTGTTCATAATGGGTTTCCAGTAAATTTATCAAAATAACTAAGAATACTAGCATATAGATCTATTCTTGTCAAGGTCTAATTACTAGTAAATCAATCCTTTTTGAAGACCCCGGGTTTACCCCGGTGGTCTATATATATTAATCATGACGACCACCGGCATGAAGCCGGGGTCTCCCTGATTTAAAAACAAAAAAACCCTAATATTAGGGATTTTAATATAAATTGTGATTTATCAGGAAAATCTAGTTAATTCTGAAATCGATTTTAATCACGAAAATGTTCCGGCATGGTTACCGCTGTGTCATCACCTGATTTATTCTCATCCTCCAAAGTCGATCCATAATTATACAATTCCTCTGGATATTCATCTAAAACCTTATATTCAGGCGCTTTATAAGGATCAACTTCTGGTGCTGTACCAGGAACCTCATAATGATCTATTCTAGGCTGTTCTGCATGCAAATTTTGCTGAATAGGTTCAGATTGTTCCACAACTATTTGCTGTGCAGGTTGAGGAATAGACTGCTTTTTTCCTTTATTTTCTACTTTAACTTGCTGAGATTCGTTCCGTAGAACAAAAAAACCATAAGTTAGCATAAAACCTAGAATGCCCGCAGCCACACCATTTAAAGGAATATTTGGTTTTACTGGTCTAACAGAAGTAATTGGTCCACTGATATGCTTTATTTTTACCGTTTCCCCAGATCCATGATAATACGATGCACTAGTAGTTAACACCTGTGAAACACCCAATGCAACATTTTCCGCTTTGCCAGGATCAGTACCATATCCAAATATTCGTATTAAAGAGCTCTCCGGTACAACTTGAGCTTTTACCAAATCTTTCCACAACTTTTCTCTATCCTTAGCAGAACCAGAAAACACCTCTTCATTCACATATCCAGTAGCAATTACCCTATCCAAAAAATCAAAGGAATATATTACATTTACCAAAGTATTTCCTAATTTTTCAGCAGCTTTTTGAGATGTATATGAATCTGTAGTCTCTTGTTGCTCTTGAACAATCAATACTTGAACCTCAGATTCATAATACTGGGCAGGTAAAAAAGATAAACCAACAGCGGTGCCAGCACAAATTAATGTAACAAATAATATGGATAACCAATGCTTTGCGATGATGCTTAAGTAACTCATATTTCAATAGTATAGCAAAAAATGGAAAGAATGTCAAATATAATCAATTGGAATCCCCGGGTTTACCCCGGTGGTAAACGTTGATATATATCTTATTAATTCGCAGACTGGATCAGCCCCGCAACTCAGAAAAATACCGACTATTTATTCAATTACAATTTCTACATCTAGCATTTTATCATCTCGCTCAACTCTTAGTTCCACGACAGTCCCAATCTCAATTTCTGACAATAAATCAGATAAGTCATGCGTTTCATCAACTATAACGCCATCTACTTTTAAAATTACATCACCAACAGCTAACTCCCCTACTTGATAACCTAAACTACTAATTTTTGCACCCTTTGTCATAGAAGATCGGTCTGGATCAATAATTCTATATAAAGGTTGATAAATAAAACTTAATTGATGACGTTCAACTTCATCATTAGTAAATACGGAATAAATACCACTAGATACAACACTTGCTGGAATCACTAATTGTTCTCCAGCATAAAAACCCATAACAGATCCCCTTTCATCAAAAACCGGTGATCCTAAATATTTTTCATTAGCATCAATATCACTCAAATAGTAATAATTAGATCTGTTTGTTACTAATTCCACGGTATTACTAAAATGATTATTTTCCACATGACCGAATTTTACATAATCCCCATTCAATGCAGATCCTGTAAAAAACATTATTGATTCTCCCAAGGCTACATCTGTTGTTCTGAAATCAGCAACCGGTAATTGAGAGGCCTTTATTTTAACAAAAGTCATCCCACTGTATGGATCCTCAGCAAACTTATCACTCACAAATACTTGCCCATCATCCAAAACAATACTAATTGAATTCTGATTTCCTATAACATCTGTTAATGTAACCAACCAACCATCTGCACTAATGATTGCTCCCTTCCCTAATTCATTATCAGTAGTATAACTCTGAGTTGCTCCTGGATAAATTGAAATAATTGTTTTGCTTTGATGTGCCTGCAACAATTCAATTAACTTCGTATCAGATGATGCATCACCTCTTTCTACAAACACAACTTCCGGAACAGATGATTGCTGTGCTGTAATAATTTTCTGAGCTAAAGGCCAATCTGTAGGATAGCTAATTGCCAATAATCCACCTAAAAAACCAACACAACTTCCCAGTACAATCACAACAATTGCTACAGTTAAATAACTAATTCTGCTATTTCTTTTAGCTTCAGCCCTTATTTCTTTATGCTTTGCGCGAGCTGTCGGTGAAGTTGGAGTTTGAGATGAAGACATGATTTAAAACCACTTGGCAGTCACTAATAAAACTACTACAGCAATTAAGCTGGTAAGAATATACCGAACTACCTGCTTTTTTGTCAATGCTTCAGCAAGATAATGTCTAGATAGATGCAACATTAAATACAAACCAATAGTTAATAAAAATCCGCTCACAAAAAAACTGGCAGGTAAAAAATGAAATACCCATATTAGTTCCACAATTACTAAAGTAATTATAAACGCATATAGCGCCCCTCTTTTCCATGTAACTTTTTGAATCCAGAAGGTTTGCCATACTAATATAGCTGTTCCCACCATTGCTGCTGCTAATAGATAACGCAATCTTCCCAATCCCAAAATTTGAAAAATAAATATACTCACGTACAAGTAAAAAGATGCCACCACATTTGAATATTGCGAAATATGCTCTAAAGAATATGCTATATACTTAGCAGGTTGAAATAGAAAAACCGATAAATTTTTTACAAACAAAAAATGTAAAATAACTGTAACACCAATTATTACGTAAATTAGCAATGATGATTCTTGAATAAGCATAAAGGTATATGCACTTACCAAGAGTATTATGCTAGCAAGGCTCAAGCCTAAATAATCCAGCCTCCAATGACGTTGTCGCATTATTAATACTTCTAACACAGGCACAATAAATAATAATCCAATAATCCATTGCCAATTTGTAGGATAATAGATACCAACAAGAAACAGCGTTAAAATAATTATCGCACTCCAATAAGGAGTTAAGCGCTTAATAATAATCATGAGTCTAACTTATACTCGTTACTATCATTTGCACCAGGAGTAACCACAGAATGAGCACCCGTTATTATTTCTGTCTTACTCAAACCATTATCGGTTGCAGAGTAAATCATGGTTTGGATTTCATCCTTGTTGATTAACGTTGAATCCAAATAGAAAATCATATTTTCTTCCGCAGACCAAATAGCATTATAAACATTTGTTAAAATCAGCTTTGGTGCATCGCTTTCCATATGAAAAACCCATGCATTTGGCAATTCAGTAACATCATCTTGCCTAATATACATCAGCCTACTGCCGTTTGGCTCTAGCCGTAATTTAGATGAAGGTTGTAAACTAGAAAAACGTAAGCTAGTAATCGGCTCTGCTTCGAATGATCGCAAGTCTAGTGCCAACACCGTATACTCACCATCCCAATCAGTTTCATATGCAATTAAATCTGTATCAATAAATATTGGTGATACCACTTCTTGTTCTAGTAGTAATAACGGTTCTGATAAATCTTCATCGAGTTTAAAATCTTGCAAAAGCAATCTATTATCCGATGTTAAATAAACTATTTGTTTTCCATCCGGAGACCAATCTGCGCTAATTGCACCTTCATATAATCTAGTTCTAGTTTTTTGCTCAATATCCAACATGTATAAGTTATCAGCCTCAAAATACATTAAATACTGATTATTTGGTGATACCTGTAAATCATGCGGTAACTCTTTTGTACCTACTAAGAATTCTGAAGAACCAGTTTGAATATCTTGGTTCCATAACTCATAGTAATCATCAATTACAACTCCATAAGCAACTTCTACTTCATTCGGAAACCACACTGGAGCAAAATGATCGTCCGATGATTGAGAAATATTTACAGCATCATTACCAACAGCATCTGCCATCCACAAAGAATCATCTTCAATATATAAGATAGGACTGATTGGAATTGTTCTATCCGCTGATAAGTTTGCCACTGATGAGATATCTGAATTTAGAGATGCACAACCAACACCGAACATTAATACTGTCAACAAAATCAGTGTGTTTCGCATAATACTATTTTCAATCTAACCCTTAAAATATAGAAACACCAAGGTAACTGCCATAAGTAATGTAAATACTGCAATCACATTATTAAACATCACGAACTTCTTCACATGATGATCAATATTCTTTCGTGGTTTGTTTTGTTGCTCTTCCATAGTTTAATTATCCTTATTTTTACTCATTGCCTTAGATATTGTATTCACTCCCTCAAACGCTCGCAACACTTCTACTGGAACAGCGAAAATTACAGTGTTTGACTGATCAGAAGATATATCATTAATACTATTCAATGTTCTAAGATGCAATGCTCCAGGTGCCTCTGCAATTGTATGAGCAGCTTCTGCCAAGTTCTTTGCTGCAATAACTTCACCTTCAGAATTGATAATTGTTGCTCTTTTTTCACGTTCTGCTTCTGCTTGCTTAGCCATTGTACGTTTTAAATTTTCTGGCAATTCAATATGTTTCAACTCTACACTCACCACATCAACTCCCCATGGATCTGTTGCAATGTCTACAATTTCTTTAATTTTATTTGCAATGTCAGCACGATCAATCAATAACTCATCTAAAGTAACTTCACCTACCACATTACGCATAGTTGTTTGTGCTAACTGGGATGTTGCATAATAAAAATTTTCAACTTCAAGTATTGCTTTACCAGGATCATCAACTTTATAATAAATAACTGCATTCACACGCACAGATACATTGTCTTTTGTAATTGCATCTTGATCTGGTACATCCACCGCTTTTACACGAATATCTACCTTAGGCATTTTCTGAAGAATAGGAATAACTATCCTCCAACCAGGTTGTCTTACACCGGAAAATCTACCCATCGTAAATAACGTACCACGTTCATATTGATCAATTTGCCTTATAAACATGACAAATAGTACGATTCCTCCGAAGAATGTAAAAATTAATAATGTAAATAGTGCTCCGATAATTTCCATGATTATTAGTGTTAATATTTTTAAGCAAATCTATTATAGCATGGTTTATCCTGCGCTAGAACCACCACCACCAAATCCTCCACCCGAGAATCCCCCACCAGAAAATCCAGAAGAACCAGAGCTAGCACTACCAAATGATGAACTACCAGAATAGCCAGAACTTGAACTGCGAACAGCAGTCAAAGTTGTAGTAACAGCTGGCATCATTGTACTGCTCAAACCACTAGTAAAGGAAACCAAATTAAAGGTTTGTCCAGCAGAAAAATTGTTTGATGCATACCAATCTGGCGCTGCTGTGTACATTTCTGCAAATTGCTTGGCCCATTCTTTCTCTACACCAAAGACCATCGCATAAGGCAACATCCTTTCAAAAAATTCAATCGTCATTCGTTCTAAACGATACCGCTCTGCATGATAAAGATACATTTTAAACCCTTTACTCCACTCTACAGCTTCTACGCCAGTTTGTGTACGTTTTGGCATAGCTTTACTAAATATGAAAAAAATCAATCCATATACAATTATCGGTAAACCAATGAAATAAATAAACCCACTAGAAAATCCAATAATAAGTAATACTGTACCTATAATTCTGTAATTCTTTCTAACTTTATCCGGATCTTTTTCAAATAAGCCCGCATCAACTGTTTCTTTATATATTGATTTCCTTAGCGCAGGTATTTCCTTACTAAATTTATATTTTAAACTAGCCAAACTAACATCTGTTTTATCACCAGAAAAAATTGCTTCTAAAAATTTACGTTCATATTCCTTTAATTGTTTATCTTCTTTATACGCTTTTTTTAACAATGTGAAGCGATATTTCTTTTTTCCTTCCTCATGAATCTTAATATATCCACGCACAGCTAAATCGATCAAGGTTGAAGTTATGTCCTCTAAATCGGCCTTTTCATCCAATAATGTACCCATAACTCCAGGCGTAATATCCTTAAATGGTTCATATTGAGGAATAATAACTTTCTTTCCAAACGGATCCCTACCGTGTCTGTGCCAGCGCAGAAATAAGATGATAAATAGAATTATCGGTGATAGAAAATACATTCCAATGATCAACATAAAACAGAGAATTAACAATCCGTACCACCATTGCATTCTAAGATCAAGATGAACCACTACATTTCCACTAACAGGAGTTTGAAAGTTTATTGTTATTGGATCGTAACCAAATTTACTAACCTCCAAATTGTATTCGCCTGCAACAATGTCTTCATCTACATATAAAGTTGACGGAACGTATACTTGTTCCTGTGTAACAGCGCCTACTTGCCGAAGAGTGGCATAAAAACCACTATCTTCTGTTTCCAAACTAACTCTTGGCACATCAGGAACCAATCCTTTGGGAAAACCTGCAACAATTGTAAAATTTTCATAAGCTGCGATATCCCAACCTTCATATTTTAAAGTCTTTCCATCTACAATCTCGAAAGTTGCTAATTCATCTTTAGATCCGTAAGAGCCAGAAAGTATTCTTTGCTGAATTGCATCTGTATCTACAGCAAGTGGTAAATGAATGTATGCAACAACATGATCAATTGGCACATCTCTATCGTCCGATACTGCATTCCAGTACAACTCATCGTAATCATCAAAGTTTGTTATCACATTATCTGCAATGTAACTAATGGTCCAATTGCGAGTATCATCTTTAGTATCATGATAAATCTTTACCTCCGTTTCAGAATACAAATCTATTACTGTGGAAGTTAAACTAACATCTTCATCATATTTATTGTCATAAACCTGAACATCAGAAACCTCCATCCTTCCTTGTTTTGCTATCTGTCTAGCTACCCAACTAAAAGAGCCAATAAACTCAACATCAGTAGTTTCTTCCACCATAATAGATCCATCACTATGAATCGTAATATCGGTCTGCCATTCATTAAAATGCCATGATTTTTCTTGAGCAAATGAACTCAGTGGCACTAAGCTTGCAAAAACTAAAAATATTCCAATAAAAATTCGCCTACTCATTGCTTAGCTATATTTAGTTTATCCACAACAACCATTTGGGGATTACTTAAAAGAGTAAATAAAAATTTATCCGTAACATCTTTACGATACGTATATTCACTCGGACTCATTAATGTATATCTTAATTCTTTACCAAATTGCTTATTAAACTCTTCCAATAATGCATTTAAATGTTTTTTGGGTAATGTTCCAATAATAAAAACATCAGTTTCACTATCAAGATCATCAGCAAAATATCCCATTAATGATAAATGTTGAATTCTGCCAGCTTCTTGTAATTTAGTTATAAACCGTTTTTCTAAGGTTAAACGCGATTTTAATATTAACGCTTTCAGTTCTGGATAAAGTGTAAAATTAGTGTTCACTGAATAGTACTTCTTTCGTTGTCTGTCACTAACCACAAGCAATCCTAATTTTTCTAAATGAAGTAGCTCGCGTCTCACAGAATTGATGTGTTCCCCTATTTTACGGGTTAATTCGCGGACATAAAACTCTTCCTGAGAATTAGTCAAAAAAAGTCTTAATAGTTTTACTCGGGTTCTTGAACCAAATAGTTGATCAAGCATAATATAGAAGTAATTATAGCGCATTAATGATTTATGTACATGTACCTTGCAATTCTAGATATATTTCAGTATAATAATTCTAAATAATATTACCTATGAAATATCAACCAAGCTTTGGCGAACTATTCATAGATCACGATGAAAGTGATCGAAATGCAATACATATATATTTAAGTACTCCAACACCTTTGGAGGAAAAGAATTTGGGGAGAATTTTTGTATTAATTGATTTAGAAGATCCGCAACCATTTTATGAAGAACTAGTAGAGCTTATAGACTCTACATTCACAAATGCATATTACAGATCCAGCGATTTTGAAGTGGAAGCAGCTTTTGAGAGATCGTTGCATCGAGTAAATAAGGCTGTTCAAGATGGCATTTCTCAATACGGTGAAGAATGGGTATATAAATTAAATGGCATTCTAGGAATCGTTAAGGGAACAGAAGTACACATAGCATATGTAGGTGCTGTAGAAACATTTTTAATTCAAGGTGATGATATAATCGATGTTTTGCAAAAGAGCAAAAGCGAAGAAATAAAACCATTAAAGTTATTCACAAATATTATCAGTGGTGAATGTCAAGATAAATCAAGTATGCTATTTGCAACTTCGAATTTATTAGATTATTTATCGTTAGAGAAAATCAGAAGAACGATTAAAGAAAATACTCCAAGTGAAGCTGCAATTGCATTTGAAACAGTATTAACAGACAATACAACCCTGTCCAACATCGCATCGCTAATCATGACTATGAAAAAAGAGTCTGCAACTACTGAAAAACAACACGTTATAGACGATGAAATTGAGAGAAGTGAATTCTCTGACCGTGAGGATTCAATGAACAAATTAATCACCCAAGAAAGAACCACGGATGAATTACTAACGCCTTCTATCTGGCCCTCAATAAAAAAGAGAGTTGGTGGCATGTCTAACGCTCCAGACAAAGTAAACGACTCAGAAAGTGAAAGAAAATCACCTAACTATGGTAAATCAAAGAATAAAGTTATAACGATATTAGTTTGGATCATGAACTTCTTAAAGAATGTTGGTACTCAAATTGTAATCAGCCTAATTTACGTTGGAAAGAAATTAGCAAAATTATTCCGCAGTGAAAAAACTATGACATCAAGAGTTGGTACATCTGTATCCGGTGCCAAAGGTTGGCTCGCTAGACTATCAACACCACGCAAAATTTTTCTGGCCTTAGCTGTACTTGTTTTACTATTTTTCATAATTAGTGTATTTGCAAAAGATCGCTCAGTACTTAAAAAGGATCAACTAGTAGCATATGAAAATACGATAACTGATGTAGAGAATTTAGTTGGAGAAGCAGATTCAAAGCAAATCATGAATGATGAAATAGGTGCTAGAACTGCTATTAATAATGCAAACGAACTACTAAGTACCGTACCTACAGATAGTGACATCTATACTAAAAAAGGCGAATCTCTTCAAGGTAGAATAAATGAGCTAAACAATACTCTAAATAAAGTAATTGTTATTAATGATCTAAGTCCGATTGGAGACTTTAAATCAGCAAATGAAGGTGCATCCCCGAACTATATCACAAAGATTGGTGACAACATTTTCGGTTTTAACAGTAATGATGAAGCGGTTTATCGCCTAAATCTAAGCAACTCACAAGCATCAGAGATTATTCCTGGTAGCGAGGAAAATGGAGCATATGCATCAATAGAAAATGATTCAGCAGCAACAACGCTAGCTGTAACAATGGATAAATCTTTTGTTCAATTTAATCCCGTTTTAGAGAAAATAAGCACAGTTGCTATACCAACAATAGAAGAATCGCTAAAAATAAATGATATAGATATTTTCGGTAGTAGATTATATATATTGGATGCAGCTACTAATATGATTTACCGCTCAAACCGTAGCGGTGATACTTATGGAGCTTTGTCAAAATGGATAACTGAGACAGTTGATATTTCAACAGCAGTATCATTTGATATCGATAGCTCTATCTATGTATTACTATCAAACGGTAGTATTACGAAATTTGATAATGGTACTCAATCAGAATTTTCCGTAGCAGACTTCAGCCCCGGCTTATCTGGCGCTACCAAACTAATCAAAAATGATGTCTTAACTCCTTTCTATATCTTAAATCCAGAAACGCAACACGTTGTGTTACTTGATAACAATGGTGAATTGCAACAACAATATACCTCTGATCAATTTTCAGGTATTAAAGACATAGCAGTAGATGAAGATAATAATGAAGTCTTTGTTCTTGCAGGAACCAGTGTATATAAGTTTTCTCTATAAGTAATTCTTATCTACAAAAAAACAGGGGTCTAACCCTGTTTTTTATTTCTGTAACTAATTTATTTTAAAGTAACTTTAGCACCAGCTTCTTCTAGGCTTGCTTTTAATGCTTCAGCTTCCTCTTTCTTTAACGCTTCTTTAACTAACTTTGGTGCTGCATCAACAATTTCTTTAGCTTCTTTTAATCCAAGCTCTGTAGCTGCTCTAACTACTTTAATCACTGCAATTTTATTTGATCCAACTTCAGATAGCTCAACATCAAAGCTACTTTTTTCTTCCGCTTCAGTTTCACCGCCAGCAGGAGCCATTGCCATTGCCATAGGAGCTGCAGCAGATACACCAAATTTATCTTCTAAAACCTTTACTAACTCTGCCAGGTCTAATACAGACATTTGTTCAACTTGCTCAACTAGAGTTTTGAACTTTTCTGGAACCTCTACCTCTTTTTTTTCTTCTGTCTTTTCTTCGTCAGCCATAATTTTATAAATTATTTATTATCTTTAATTGCGTTTAACGCATTAGTTAATCCTCTTATGTTACCAGCAAGTACATTTACAAATCCTGATAATGGAGCACCGATTGAACCAACCGCTTTTGCTAGCAATTCTTGCTTGCTAGGAAGTGAAGCTAGATTTGATACCTGTGCATTATCCATGAAAGAACCTTCAAGAAGTCCACCATAAAACTCAACTTGCTCATGTTTCTTTTTAAAATTTGCTACTATTTTTGCTGGAGCAACCTCATCATCAGCTATTGCAATAGCAATCGGACCATCAATTGGATTACCATCCAATTCGATTCCTTTGTTTTTTAATGATAACTGTAACAAATTTCTTTTTGCTACTGTCATTGAACCCGATTCTTCACGAAGATTGCTTCGTAATTCCTCAACCTCAACAACTTTTAAACCATTGTAGTTAAAAAAAACGACTCCCTTATTATCTAATAAGTCATCAATATTTTTTAAACTATCTTCTTTTTGTTGTCTTGATTTTGCCATAAAAAAATACGGATTACGCCGTAGACAAGTGTTGAATTAATCAACTTTATTAACTATCTACATAGGTCTTATTGTTGCCTATGGTCTACGACAGCAATAACTAGATTACAAGCAAATATGACTAAGGTCAAATTCAGTATGTGGAAAAGTATTAAATATACCTAATAAATACATAAACTGTGGTAATCAACATAGTAATAAACATGGATACCATGCCAATTTTTAGAAATTCTTTGAAGCCAAGCTTATAACCAGCCTTTTCTGCTAATCCAGCTGCCACTAAGTTTGCTGAAGCCCCTACCAACGTTCCATTTCCGCCCAAATCAGCGCCTAAGGCTAGTGCCCACCACAGATTAGTCACATCCATCCCAGAAGCACCTAATTCCTGAACTAAAGGTATCATTGTGGCAACAAACGGAATATTATCTACCACCGCTGAAAATATTGCTGAACCCCACAAAATAACTAGCGTAGCAGCGACTGGAGACCCGGCAGTTAAATCTAGAACTGAATTTGCTAAATATTCTATTGCTCCTACTTCTTCGATTCCGGCAACTAAAATGAACAATCCGATAAAAAACAGTATCGTCGTCCACTCTACTTGTTCCAGAATTTTTTCTGGATTAATTTTACTAATTATTAATAATAACGATGCACCAAACAACGCAATTGTAGCCGGTTCTAAGCCAACAAAACCATGGATCAAAAAACCAAAGATCGTAACGCCTAATACAAACAGAGATTTTTTCAATAATGGCACATCTTTTATTGTTGAGCGTGCATCAAACTTCATAATATTCTCCTGTAATTTCTTTGTTGTTTTTAATTTATGCCGATAAATAAATCTAAAAAAGATCACCATAACAACAGACAGAATCATTGATATTGGCGCCAAGTTAATCAAGAAATCCAGAAATGTTAATCCCGCTGCGGAACCAATCAATATATTTGGTGGATCACCAATTAATGTTGCTGCACCTCCAATATTAGAAAGTACAATTTCAGCTATCAAAAAAGGAATTGGATTAATCTTCAAATTATTTGCAATAACAAAAGTTACTGGCACGATCAGCAATACAGTAGTTACATTATCGAGCAACGCAGAAAAAAGAGCTGTAATTAAACTTAATGTGATAAGTATTTTTACAGGATCGCCTTTGGAGACTTTGGCAGCTTTTATCGCCACATACTCAAATAATCCTGTTTGCTTAGTTATTAGCACAATTATCATCATGCCTAACAGCAAGCCAATTGTATTGAAATCAATCGCTGAAAAAGCATGTTCCTGATGCAATACTCCTAAGATAACCATTAAAACAGCTCCAACTAACGCAACGCTGGTTCGATGTACGCGCTCAGAAACTATAAGCGCATATACTACTAAAAAAATTACAATTGCAATATAGAACATATAGATCAGGCTTGAGCATCATCCTTAATGCCTAAAAGTTCCGCCATCGCCCTCTTTACATCTGTCCTAGAAACTAATCCCACTAAATACCCATCGTCATCAACTACGGGAATGTAACGTAAATTATTTTTAGAGGCTAGCGCAGCCGCAAGAATAATCGGATCATCTTCTTTTATCTGTACGCCATGTAAATCCTCCATCATGTCTCTAACTTTATGATGATCCACTTTTTCAATGGCCTTCTTAAAAACTCCTGCAGGCTCAAACTGTGCAAGGGTAACATTGTCTTTCAAGTACGCTGGAATACTTTCTTGAACTAAACTAAAAGAATCAATATAACCAACTGGCTTATTTTTATTATCAACCACTATCAAACCGTTAGTTTTATTATTTATCATAATTGTTAGTGCCTCCCGAAAAGTTGCGTTCTGAGAAATTGTTATAATGTGTCTTCGTATATGATCTTGTACTAACATAATTGTATATATTATGAAATAGATGTTCCTTTAATTTTCTTATTCTTAATGGCATTTTCAACATTAGTTAAATTCTTGCCATTAATTATTTTAACGTGAATAGAATACTTTTGAGCCAAGCCGGCAGCTACGGGATCAAAAGGAACGTTCAAACCTGGATCCCATTTTCTTCCAATGATTTTTCTAAATTCAGACCAAGTAATATCTGTAATCTTCTCAGCATTTTTATATTTATTAGGATCTTTAGTATAAACATAATCAATATTAGATAAATTGATTACACTAGAAATGCCATTTTCTAAAGCAATTCTTACAGCATCATAATCCGTAGATCGTCCCGGCTTCCATCCAGCTCCTACCCAGACATTCTTTGTCCACCTTAATTTCACTCGTGGATCTGTAATAATTTTTGTATGCGCATTATTACCCAAACTTTGCTTTAACAACTCGGCATTTAATATAGATGCTTGTATTCCTACCCAATCCTTAGCATCCTTTTCTGCACCAGAATTTATCTTGGCTAGAGATTGCTGATAAGATCTAGCAACAGAACCACCGCCAGTAAATATCACAAATCTATAATTTTTGCTCAACCTTAATATTAAATTAGTAAAATTCTTTAAAAATTTCTCATCTATTGCATCTGGAACTATCAATGAACCTCCTAAGGATAAAACAACTGTTTTTTTATTAATCATAGTACTGTGATCTTTTTTCTAAATGTTCTTCGTATGTTTTTGAGTATAACACCTTTCCATCTGGAGTTGTAAGAAAATACCAATATTCTGTTGAAATTGGATATATTACAGCTTTGATCGTATCAATACCAGGATTATTAATTGGTGTTGGCGGTAAACCATCATTTCGATAGGTA
Organism: bacterium; assembly: GCA_030698395.1. Lineage (GTDB taxonomy): Bacteria > Patescibacteriota > Patescibacteriia > UBA9570 > UBA9570 > JAUYKW01. Next base: position 23,154 of record JAUYKW010000007.1, on the reverse strand, counting down.
TTGTATGCTGATTCTGCATTCAAATCCGCTGCATTAGGAGTAGTGGTATTTTTTTTCGTAATATAATTAATCGTAGCATCAGATTGTATTCTCATTCCATTATCCATTCGCTTCCAAAAAATTCCAGCAACTTTTTGTTTATCCTCAAAGTCATAAACCTCTTTTTCTACAATACTTGCCAATGTTACTATCTCATAATTAGTTTTACCTAACTTCGCAACATCTTCTATCATTTCTGGTGTGAATTTTGATTTGAAATTATCCAGCATCTTTTCTACTATGCCGATCTCTGTTTCGCCTTCAAATATACGATATGTATCAGGAAATAAAAAACCTTGCAAGCCAACACTCAAGGGCTTGCCAATTAAGAAATCATATTTATTATCTGGCAATATAGTTTGAGTGTGTTTAGTTTCTCCAATTTTAATGAATTCCTCATAATCAACTACGCCAGCTTCGCTTAAATAAGTAGCAATATCCTCATTTGTCCAACCTTCAAGAATAGTGATTTCTAATTCATCTTTTTGTGTTTTATTTTGCGTAATTATACCCAATACTGAATCGAGAGTTACGGAATCACTAAATTCATATGTTCCAGACTTAATATCTGTTCGTTGGCCAGTGAGTAATAAATGAGCAATAAAGCCCCATTTTGATGGTAATACTCCTGCATCCCATAAAGCCACCAAAGCTCCCTCTGTGCCACTATTATCTTCAATTTCAACTGTTACTGGCTCTGACAATTCAATAACCTTCCCTACTTGCAACATATACAAACCAAATGATACTGCTAAAAATAAGAGCAAGCCCACACCTAACCACGTTAATATTTTCATAGCAAGTGTTTTTTATTACCCTTTTTTAGCTCCTCAACTATCTTCTTTACTTCCTGACTCTGTGATTTATCACACACTAACAATGCATCATCTGTATCTACAATAATAATATCTTTTAAACCAATAGTTGCTATTAATCTGTCTGTATTTGAATGAATTAAAATATTCTGACTATCTATATCTAAATGTTCTGCATTTACATGACTCTCGTTAGAATTACTTAGCTCATCCTTTAGACGTGACCAATCACCAATGTCATTCCAGCCAAATTTACCAGGCACAGCTAGAATTTTTGACGTTTTTTCAATAATTGCATAATCAATAGCCACTTTTTCTAATTTTGGATATTCTGTTTCCAAAGATGACGGATCATCTTGAATGCTCATTAATTGTTTATACATTTCTGGCTGATGCTCTTTAAACAAATCCAATACCGTGTCTGCTCGCCACACAAACATATTGGCATTCCACAAGTAATTTCCAGCATGAACAAATTCCTGTGCTGTATCTTGGTCTGGTTTTTCTTTAAACGATTTAACCTCATAAACTTCCGCTTCAGTTTCCGCACCCAGCTCTATATATCCATAACCAGTATCTGGCGCATCTGGCGCTATACCAATACATAAAATATGATCTGGCTTATCATTTATAACCTTTTCAGCTAATTTCAATATTCTCTGAAATTCAGCCTTATCAGTTATTACATGATCTGATCCCAAACTTGCAATCACGGCTGTTGGATCCTTCTTAGCTATAATAATCGTTTCTAAACCAACAGCAGCAGTTGTATCCCGCAAGGCCGGCTCAATGATGACATTCTCATCTGGAATTCCAACTAATTCTTCTTTAAGATTCTTTTCTGTTGTTTTACTACAAGATACATAAATATGATCTGGCGCTTCCATATCTAGCACTCTATCAATAGACATCTGTAATAAAGTATCAGTGCCTGTTAATGCGTGAAGTTGTTTGGGTTTAGCTGTTCTAGATACTGGCCACAATCTTGTGCCAACTCCACCAGCGCGAATTACAATATACATTCTGCTATTTTATAAAATAAATACGATTGTGACAACTACAGCTAAAACAATTCTATACCAAGCAAATGGCCGCAAAGAGTAACGCTTAAAAAATACCAGCAAATATCTAATCACAACCATACCAACAACGAAAGATATTACGAAACCAATCAATATCAAGAACATTTCATGTTTAGAAACTGGTTGTTGTATGAGATCGATCCCCTTCTTTCCAGTTACGCCAAGAAATATTGGAATCGCCATTAAAAAAGAAAATCTCGTGGCATCAACCCTACTTAATCCCAGGGCCATACCAGTACTAATCGTTATACCAGATCTAGAAGTTCCAGGAATAAGAGATAACATTTGAGCAAATCCTATTGTTAATGCTTGTTTCCACCCAATTTTATCTAAAACAATTCTTTGCCTTGCTTTCCTCTCTACGACAAGAAATATAATAGCCACCAATACCAACATAATTACTACTACCCATACAGATCTTAGCTTCTCATCTATAATGTCCTCAAGGAAAAAACCAACTATTGCTGCAGGTATACTACTTAAAACAAACAACCATAATAATTTAGGAGAATGTTTAATATAGTGTATAATATCTTTGGTGAAGAACACGATAATAGCGAATAATGTACCAGCGTGTAAAGCCACATCAAACACTAACTCCGAGCTTAAATCTAATTTGAACCATTCATGTAATAGCACTAGATGACCAGATGATGACACTGGTGCAAACTCTGTTATCCCTTGGACAACACCTAAAATAATTGTATAAATATATTCCATGATTGAGATATTACATTCAGGACAAATCCTATTTATTCCGTTAACTGCGTTGATTATAACACAGCTTACCAAAGTGACAATTGAAATTGTTCAAGGTAAAAGAAAAAAAATTACAGTTGCATCGCTCAATCGTTATGGAGGAATGCCATCTTCACACTCCGCCTTATTTGCATCTTTAATTATTGTTAGTGGCCTAACTTTTGGACTGACATCTTTCGAGTTTGCTATTAGCGTTATACTGTATCTAATTATGGTTCGAGATGCAGTTGGTATTCGCTGGCATTTAGGAAATCATGGTGCGATCCTTAAACAACTCATAAAGGAACACGTCAAAGATAATGATGATATTGAACATGACAAAATCGTTACTCGTTTAGGACACACTCCTACTGAAGCATTTGTGGGAACAATATTTGGAATTGTGATAACAGCTCTCCTTTGGCTTCTTTTGAATTAGTAATTTAATACTGTTTATCAATAGGCTTAGGCAATAATCTTCCTACGCTAACAATATCGCCTTCTCGCTTAATAACTTTTTCTAATGGTATTTGAGATGTATGAAAATGGATACCATCGGCTTCCAACACGCGATCCTCGCCATCAACTCGGGTAAATATTCCTACATGCTCTGACTCAAAAAATAAAATATCAAATTCATTTAAATAAGTATCTGCTGGCATCATTCTGTTTAAATGAGATAGCCAATTCTTCCAATTATCAATATTCTCAGTAAATTCATTCTTACTTGGATTGCCAATATAACCTATTGAATTAAGCTCATAGTCAGTGGTCATTTCATTACCAAAGAATATTCCAACGTTGGCAAACATTCTTTCGATTAATTTTTCAGTTGTAACGAATCCTAATCTTAACGGAATCTCGGCAAATATCCCTTCTGTATAATCATATAATGATCCCTCTGCTTCAAATGTTTCGCGATAAATATCCAAACTATTATCCTCACCATCACCATCAATATCAATATCTACAATATTGTCGAATCCATCACCATCAATATTTAAATCGTTAGAATTAAGAATTCCATCATCATCGTAATCAGCATAATAAAATAAGCCATTTGGTCTGAAGACATGAAAATTTACATAAACTGGTACAATTATTAAAATCGCAAAGGTTGTTGCACAAATATACAAATATTGTTTTTTGTTTTTTATAAACGTATAGCCAGCTGCCATAATTATCAAAATTTCTATCACAAACATTGTAACTAATGAAAAGTGCATGAATATACTAGTTTGAAACCAATCAAACAAAACCAAACCAAATAATTTATTACTTATCGGTGTTAACAATGCTGTTAATCCTAAAACAGAATCTATTAATAAATGACTAAGAGTACCTAGTCCAGTAGTAATTATTATTACACCTACAAACTTTTTCTTGGAAAGCTTTAGAATTATTAGACCAACTATTAGTATCGCTAGATATGGCAAGATACTGTGTGATATAAACTGTCGATGTGAAAATGACGCACTTACGAAATAATAAAAAAATAAATCAATATCTGGAAAAATGCCAGCAATAAATCCAACTATGTAAATAATTCTTTCTTGCTTTTTAGTTAGTTTTATTTTTAGCCAAAACCGCCGTGCAAGATATGCTACCCCGTATCCGAGTGGCCCGTGTGAAATTATCATAAAACATATAATATCACATTGACAATAAATATAAAAATCACTATGATTTGGGTCATGAGTGATCGAAAACGCGTAGTTATTAAACTAGGTTCAAGTGTGCTCTTAAATGGTAAGAGTAAATTAGATCAAGCTTGGATTTTAGCTCTAGCTACCGAGATAAAAAAAATTCACGAGGATAATGATATTGTTGTTGTTTGTTCCGGCGCTGCGAGTGAAGGCAAAAATCATGTTCAACTTACTCCAGAAGAAAAATCAAAATATACTAAAATTGCCCGCCGTCAATTATATGCTGCGGTTGGACAACCATATATCGTACATGCTTTCATCGAAGCATTTGATCAGCTTGGTATTACAATCAGCCAAGCACTATTAACTCGTAATACATTTTCTGAATTAAATAGATATTACAATACAACCGCAGTACTGAATCACATGTTAGAAGAGCGTATTGTTCCACTTATTAATGGAAATGATGTAATAACCACATTAGAATTATCAGCCGGAGGAAACGATGGCCTTGCTGCAGTTGTATCAATAGCACTTGACGCTGATCGATTGGTTTTAATGACAGATACTAGTGGAGTTTATGATAAAAATCCATTCAAAGATAAAACAGCGAAAAAATTTCATACAGTAAAAGATCCTGATGTTTTATTACGATTAATAAATAATGAAACAAGCAAAGAAGGAATTGGTGGCATGTATGCAAAAATCGAAGCAGCGCGACTTGCATGGTACGCAGGTATTCAAACTGTCATAGCAAATGGAATGGATCTAAAAGTATATAGCTTATTAATGGATGAAACCCCACCTGGAACTGTATTTATTCCACCAATGGTTCCATCACAGTCTGAGCAAGCAAAAATTAGATGGTTCTTATCTGCTCGCAACAATTATGGCTCAGTTATAATAGACGAAGGTGCTGAAAAAGCCATCAAAGAAAGAAAGAGTTTATTAGGTGTAGGAATAACACAAATTGAAGGTAGATTTCGCAAAGGCGATATTATAAGTATAGAAAATGAAAAAGGCCAAATTGTAGCATGTGGTATGGTTGGATATGATTCTGAGGAATTATCTAGCAAGATAAAAAAGAAAACTAAAATAGAAAAACCTGTAGTACATGCTAATAAACTTAAATTACTATACGTTTAAATGGAGCTCCCAAAAATATTAATAATCGGTGGTGGTACAATTGGTTCTATATTAATAGAGGGTTCAATTTCATTAACGAATCCAGATAACGTAATAGTAGCAGATCGCAATCCAAATAATGCCACTAAATTACAAAAAGAATTCAGGATAAAAGCCATTCCGCTTGCTGCTAACTTAGCAGAAAATGCTGACATTATTATGCTGGCAATTAAACCACAAGATTTCTTATCTGTAGCAAGTGCCTTGAATAATCAAGCGAAAAATAAGTTGATCATATCTGTTATGGCTGGAATAAGCATGGTCAAAATTAAGCAAAGTTTAGGAAGTACAAAAATAGTTAGAACAATGCCAAATACTCCTGCAAGAATAGGCATGGGCATGACTGTATGGACAGCAACCGAGGAAGTAACAACTGATGAAAGAGAATTTGTAGAGCGATTATTAATATCATTTGGAAAACAAATGCATGTTGATTCAGATTTAATGATTGATAAAGCAACGGCCGTAAGCGGATCCGGGCCAGCGTATGTTTTCTTATTTGCGGAACAACTAATGAACGCTGCCCAAGAATTAGGCTTTGATGAAAAACAAGCTACATTATTAATTGAACAAACTATTAGAGGTACGGGAGAACTATTGCATGAAACTCCAGAATTACCCGCAACTCTCAGACAACAAGTAACTTCAAAAGGTGGCACTACAGAAGCCGCAATTGAATCGCTTCCAAAATCAGAGCTCCAAGCAGCTTGGACAAAAGCAATGGCCACAGCGTTTCAAAGAGCAAAAGAATTATCAGAAATACAATGAATAAAAACCTCCAAAAACAATTAAGCAAAGCACGACATGCCTCGTATGAGTTTAATCAATTGTCTACATCACAAAAGAATAAAGTTTTAGTTGATTTAGCAAACAACTTATGGAACAACAGAGCTTTAATAATAAAAGCTAATCACAAAGACTTCGCTGATCTTCCTAGTAATTACCCGTTAACTGATCGCTTGCAACTAACTGAACCTAGAATAAAATCAATCTGTGATAGCTTACGAGCCGTTGTAAAACTAAAGGATCCTATTGGAGAAGTTCTAGAAAAGAAAAAACGTCCATCCGGCATTACAGTTTCAAAAGTTAGAGTACCAATTGGTGTATTAGGAGTAATTTATGAAGCAAGACCAAATGTAACAATTGAAATATTCAGTCTCAGTCTAAAATCTGGAAACGCCATTATTCTAAAAGGTAGTAGAGATGCCTATAACAGCAACTTGGCATTAGTAAAATATATCAAACAATCACTAAAACAAAATAATCTAGATTCTGAAGGTGTACAGCTTATAGATCCGTTTAATCGAGATCTGACAAAACAACTTTTACATGCTCATGATTACATAGATATTGTAATCCCTAGAGGGAGCGATAAACTCATTCAGTTTGTTAGAAATGAAGCTAGTGTTCCTGTGATAGAAACAGGAGCAGGCGTTTGTCATACTTATATAGAAAAAACAGCAGATATGGAAAAAGCTGTTCAAGTAAGTATCAATGCAAAAGTACGTCGTTGCACGGTGTGTAATGCTCTAGATTGTTTAGTAATAGATAAATTAGCACTGAATAAATTTCTACCAACATTTGCAAAAGAAATTCAGAAACACCAAGTTATAATTTATGCTGATCCAGCTAGTTATAAAGTGTTAGCAAAAACTTATCCAGAAAAATTACTCCAGCAAGCAAAACCTCAACACTATGGCAAAGAATTTCTTGCAATGAAACTATCAATAAAAACTGTAGATGGATTTGATGAGGCTGTAAACTTCATTCAAGAGAAAACTTCAGGACATTCGGAAGCAATAATGACAACAAACAAGAAAAAAGCTGGCAAGTTCACAAAAATTATTGATGCCGCTGCTGTATATGTTAATACGTCAACTGCTTTCACGGACGGATTCGAATTCGGCCTTGGTGCCGAAGTAGGCATCTCCACACAAAAATTACATGCTCGCGGACCAATGGGTCTGCAAGAACTAACTACCTATAAGTGGCTTATTTCTAGTAACGGACAAATTCGTTCTAGCTAACTGCTTACTTTCTGCCATTGCCATATACCAGGCAGACGCTACCAAAACAGCAACTTCTGGTAAAAGCTTCTTGGTCATTGATTCTTCTATATTTCTTGTCCAACCTTTCTTTTTATACTCATGATATAAACCTAGCTTTTCAATTCGAACAACTTGATTGATTAACTTTTTTTGAAAGAGTTTAATTTTTTTCTCTCTGCCAGCTCTCAGATTAGAAAATTCTACTTTTTTGTTTAACTTTAACTTCGCATTTTTAAACAATATTCGAAAAGCAGAGGACACTTCGAACATTGCATGATTACTTGCATCATCTTGCCAATCATTTTTTGCTTTCCATAAAAACCACCGCTGAAAATTAATTGGGATCTTCTTGCCATGCTGATGAGGAGGCGTGCAAACATCTGTAATCACATGCGCTACAAATGCAGACCTCCTAGCAATTTCTTCACTTTTTCCATTCTTCAATGCCTTAACTAGTTGACCATACTGAAATCCCACTTCTTTTATTCCGGAACCTTGAGAATTGTTTGGATTAAAAGTTGAGCGCGACGTTATATGTTTACTCCTCAACCATAGTCCATCAACTCCTCTAAGACCTTCGAAATAATTTATTTTCTTCCAATGCGGTAAGTTAATATTAGGAAAATTCTTTTCTAACAACAAATAAGCCATTCTATTTATGGAACAATGAGTAGCTGATTCCAAATTTGGAAATACTAGTTGTAAAAAATTACCTGGAATCATAAGTTAATTTACTAAATTATCAAACATATGAATAAAATTAACTTTCTTGGTACCCTAATGTTAGCACTCCTATTATTAGACGCAAGTAGACAAACTATTCCCAAAACTACCAACAGACTATAGATTTACAATTCACATTAGTCCTGTAATTACAACACAAAACTCGCTGCCTTATTCAACTAACAACTTAATCTATCTTTGAAATCAACACTTGAGCTGCCAACTCTGTAGTGCTAACTATTTGTATATTGTATCCTGGAATATCTTGGCCTTCATCTAAAGATGTAAAACTCAGCTCATCAATCAGCTCAGCCGATGATAATGTTGAAATTTTTAGTTTAGAATTGATTGAATCGTTCACAGCTACATCATGTTGTACTAATTCTATTTGCAAATCAAATAAGGAAACTTTAGCAGTACTATTCTTATGAATTATCACAAGTTCTGATGTTACAGGCTTACGTTCCACTTCCTCAACTTTATCCTCGATCATCTCTTCACTCTCTGTAGTGTCTATATTTGCTACTAGATACATAATGAAAATGAATAAAGCAATACCCAAAACTGCTAACATTATTGTCCAGAGCTGTTTATTATTTGGTTGATCTTTTTTTTCTGACATATATGTTTTTTAATTTGCTAAATTTGCTCCTCCGGAAAAAATATTATCATAGGCTAGCCAACTACTTAATTCTCGTAATTCACTCGTTTTTTTATGGTAGTTCCATACCTTTATTCTGGTGGGTTCTGCTAACTGAGTTGTCACGATTTCCGCATCCCAATCACTTTGACTATCAACTAGCCCAATATTAATTCCTCCACTATAAGATTCCCCAAAGGGATATTTATTAAATAAGCGATTTGCTTTATTTTTCTTAGTAACACGATAACCTTGAAAGTATGTTGCATTATCAGCTGTCATAATTAGTGCATCCCGTCCACTCTTATCTACATCACCTGCAATCATTTTAACATTTCCAGTCAATCCCGTCTCTAATTGTCTCTTTGTTACTAGATGTAATGTGTTTTTGTCTGTTAATTTATATATTTGCAATCTATCTGGCTTATCATTTGTAGCTTGCAAAAAAAGAGCAATTAATTTATTTCCATTTGCTTTAAAATCACCAGCAGCTATTACAGCATCTCCATACTCTGTGGGTATGTTTGTCCTAGCAACTAACCTGATTTTACCTTTCCTTAGTTTATATACTTTTAGAAGTGGTGTATTAGCGGTAGAATCCGTTACTAAAATTTCAGCTTTACCATCTGCGTCTAAATCTGATATTTCTATACTAACATCACCTAAAAAATTATCACCAAATACTTTTTTTGCTGCTATCTTACGCAAATTACCTTTCTTTTTATTATAACGATAAATCTTTAACAGGGCATTACCCTGCTCAGGCACAGTAACTAGCTCATCATATCCGTTACCATTTAAATCACCTGACTTTACAAGTACTCCAGCATTATAAGTAGAACCATAAGGTTTCTTGCTGGCTATATGATCACCGTCTCGATAATACACCTCCATTGATCCACCGCTGTCTAATCCAGAACTAAGTACTACTTCCCTTTCATCGTTACCCTTTATATTTGCCTGAATTATATTATGAGCACCGTTATTGTTTTTACTTATGCCCATCCAACTAGTTAAAGTCTTACCAGCCGGATCAAATATTCGAACATGTGGCGAGCCTGAATTATATGGTGCAATTACAACATCTTCCGCAAGTTTATTATCAAGCATAGTCATGCTAATATCTCTACTTACAACGTTCGGTGTATATACAAAGTTCAAACTTCCCGTACTATTAGTTCCAGCTCTGGTGAAATACTTTCCATTAACATTAATCTCAAACAGACGACGACTTGGTAAATCACCAACTGTATATGTTGTACTAATCTTCTTTAACTCTGGCGTCTCAGTCCAAGAACGTGAATAATTTTCGCCGGCAGATCCCCAATCAATATTGGTAACCTGCGTAGTTCTTTTTTTAGGATCTGCTACAAATCCCACTACTGCTGTATTACTGGTTTCTGGATAAATATCATAAGATACCTGCCCAGACGAACTCACAGTATTGATCCTATCTTCATGAACATTAGTTGCTGGCGCAACAGTATAAGTATGATTAGAATTAGCTAGAGCATTAGTTTCAAAGTATAGAGCAGTATAATCATCAAATGTATGAAAATAAAAATCATCATAAAAAACTCCATCCTCATCATAAAGTACGTATGAGTCATAATCACTATTTAATTTAAATTTCAAACGCAGGTATGGCAAATCTTCGCTGGCATCGTTAGTTACTTCAGCTGTAGCAATCTCACTAGTTCCATCATTATTATCGTATTCAACAATGGTATCAAAATCATTTTTATCTATAACTAGCGGAACCACATCATCTGCTGTTACGTGCATCAATATAAAATGATAAGCACCATCGGGTTGAGCCAAGCTACCTCCAGCGCCACCTGTAATTAATTGGTAGAAACCATTAGTAATTGTAGAAGCATCAGAGGCTGACAATAAGCGATAATCATATCCATGTGCATGACCAACTATACTTGTATGTACACCAGCATTATCTACAGTTTCTGCTAATTGCAATCGCTCATCTTCAGTTAAGTAAAATGAACTGACATTTGCCCAAGTTGGAACTGCAATTGGATGATGAAAAAAAGCAATTGAATGTGTTTTGCTTGTAACACTAAGATCCGTTTCCAACCAAGCTAATTGATCTGCTGTAACTTCACCCTTTGCAGTGGAGCCAGAAGTTGATAAACCAGCAAAATGAGTATTTGCAAAATCAAAGCTATAATCATCTACACCAAAATAATCTGCAAATACATCAAGGCCGGGTCCAAAATCATGATTTCCAGCAATCGGATACATTGGTGAATCTACTGCTTCTAATGCAAAAAATACTGCATCGTACATTTCTCTCATAGTAGATTCCGTACTACTTCCATGAACTAAATCACCAGAATTGGTAAAAAATACTGGATTCACAACATTAACCTGACGCAAAATTTGTTCAAACACCGGATTAACATCGATTGTGCCTAAGGCCTGATTATCAGACATAGCGACAAAGTAATATTCCTCATCATATTCGTGCCAAGGAGTAATCTCAATCTCCTCAGTTCCCGTAGATAAAGTGTAAATAAATTGTAACGTATTATCTGTTTTCACTAGACCATCATCTGTATCATATTTATTCACAGTTACAAAATCTGGATCGATATTTTCAATCAGAACAGTAACTTGTTTAGATGTGACTTCTGTATTATTAAGAGTCAATATGCAAGTAGTTGCCTGCATTCTAATAGTGTATTCAGAATTTACTTCATCTTGCTCACGAACAAAGCAACCATCACCAGAAATATTAATGGTAGCTGCTGTTACAGGAAAAACCAATAACAAGCCGAATAATAATATTGGTGCAAACTTCCAATTCATAGGCTCAGTATAACATGAAGATGCCAATAGATTAATTACTTGGCTCTTGCTTAGTTAATGCTTCTAAGGGCAATAATGCACACTTAAGACGTGTGGGCGATAATTCAAGACCTAACATTTTCATTATGAAGTCTTTATCTAAATTTTGAATTTCCTCAACTGTCTTCCCTTTTAACTCTTCAGTTAACAAAGATGCTGATGCCGTGCTAATAGCACAACCTTCTCCCTCAAAACCCACAGCCTCTACTTTATTATCATTGTCTAACCGCAATGTGAACGTAAAATTATCTCCACATGTAGGATTAGTAGCGGTTTTAGTAAGTGTTGCATCTTTAAGCAAACCAAAATTTTGGGGATCTTTAAAATGTTCAAGAATTTCTTCGTGATATAAGCTCATTCTATTTGAAAATTTTATTTACTTCTTGTAATCCGGCAATTAATAAATCCACATCATTTTTATCGTTATAAAAGTAAACACTCGCTCTTGTAGTAGCAACTACATTCCAACATTCCATTAAAAGCTGAGCACAGTGATGGCCAGCTCTTACTGCCACCTGGTTATCATCGAGTATTTGAGCAATATCATGTGGATGTGCACCTGCTATTTTAAAAGATGCTATGCTATTTCGCTTACTCATATCAGATGTACCCAGAACAGTAATATAATCCAGATTCTGTAACTCAATCATTAGGTATTTATAAATCTCATTTGTAGCATCATGTATTACATCCATGCCAATACCATTTAGATATTTCATCGCTGCAGCCAAACCAATCGCTCCGGCAATATTTGGCGTACCAGCTTCAAACTTAGCTGGCAATTCTGCCCATGTAGCCCCTGTTCTGCTTACCTCACTCATCATTTCGCCTCCTCCTTGCCAAGGCTCCATGCGCTCTAACCATTTTTCTTTGCCATAAAGCACCCCACTACCAGTTGGGCCACATAATTTATGACCAGAAAAAGCTAAAAAATCGCAATCTAACTTCTGAACATCTATAGCTAAATGCGGAACACTCTGAGCGGCATCTACTACCACAGGAATGTCATGCTTGTGAGCATGTTCAATTATTTCTGCTATTGGATTTATTATTCCTGATCCATTTGCAATATGCCCCACTGCAATAATTTTAACTTCTGGAGTAATCTTCTCGCCAACTGTTTCTAAATCAATTTCTGCATCTGCAGTGATATCAAACCACTGAATTTCAGCACCAATTCGTTTTGCTACTAATTGCCAAGGTATAATATTGCTATGATGATCCGTTGGATTTAATAAAATAACATCACCTACCTTTAACAACAGATCTCCCAATGAATTTGCTACTAAATTAATGCTAGCAGTAGTACCACTGGTAAAAATAATCTCCTCTTGCTTTTCAGCGCCAATAAAAGTTCTTACTTCCTCTCTAGCATCTTCATATGCCTGAGTTGCTTGCTCACTTAACTGATACAACCCACGATGAACATTCGCATACTTTGTTTCATAAAAATTTGAAATCGCATCAATAACAACTTTGGGCTTTTGCGTAGATGCAGCATTATCCAGATAAGCTACTGGATTTTTGGCTAGCAATGGAAAATCCTGCTTATAATTCATCATAAGAAATGCGTTCTTCAATTATTTTTTCAACTTCATTCTTCATCCTGTCTATTATAAAGGAATTTACTACATCTTGTAAGAAGCCCTCAATAATTAAACGTCTGCCTAGGTCTTTTGGAATTCCCCTACTTTGTAAATAAAATAGTTGCTCATCATCTATCCTGCTTACAGATGAACTATGTGCTGCCCTTACATCATCTGTACTAATCTCTAATTGAGGAACCGAATCACTCCGAGCTTTTTCTCCTAGTAATAAAGTACGCTCCACTAATGATGCATCCGTATCTATGCCAGTCTCAGCAATTTTAATGTTGCCAAGAAAATCAGCATATGCAGAATCTAATAAAATGCCATGTACTAAAATACTCCCATTAGTATGCATGCCTGAGTGTTCGCTCCAATAATTTAATCCAATTTTGTCTTTCTCTCTACCAATAAAAATCCCATTATGTGTACTAGTAGAACCAGCACCTTGATGTAACGTAGATACAGCATGATTATTATTTCCACCTATAACTGCCGAACGCCAATTAATTTGAGCATTAGCTAACAAAGTTGCTTCTTTGAAAAAATCACCTGTTCCACTATATACAAAATGATAATTAACAACTGCATCATCCATAACTTCTACTTCAACTCGCTTATGCGATTCAGCTTCTATAATATTAGCAGTAACTCCTTTTTCAATAACAACCTTAATTTCATCAGCTGTATCGTTTAGCAAGATTTCTTCGTCTTGATTTTTTGTAATTCTAATTTCTTTCATAATATTTATCCTACCGATCCTTCCATCTCTAGCTCAATTAATCTATTCATTTCAACGGCATACTCTAGAGGTAATGTTTTTACAATTGGCTCAATAAAGCCATTTACAACCATCGCATGTGCTTCAGCTTCAGTTAGTCCTCTCGACATTAAATAAAATATTTCTTCTTCACCAATCTTTCCTACAGAAGCTTCGTGACCAACGGTAACATCACTATTATGGATATTCATATCAGGAATTGTATCTGAACTAGATTTGTCATCTAAAATTAGCGCATCACAAATAACTCGTGATACAGCTTTTTTTGCTTTAGCACCAATTATTAATTGTCCCCGATATATAGATTTACCACCATTCTTACTGATACTTTTCATTAACACAGAAGATGTTGTTTCCGGAGCAATATGAATAACTTTCGCGCCAGTATCCTGAACTTGTCCATCACCTGCAAAAGCAATACCCAAATGTTCTGCATGTGCCCCGCGCCCCTGCAAAATACTACATGGATACAACATAGTTACTTGGCTACCCATATTTCCACCAACCCATTCAATTCTGCCTCGCTCACCAATCAATGCCCTTTTTGTATTCAAATTATATGTATCCTTACTCCAATTTTCTACACTAGAATATCTAAATCGGGCATTCTCGTTTACGAAGACTTCAACACAACCAGCATGAAGAGAATTTGAATTATACTTGGGAGCAGAACAGCCCTCTATATAATGAGCATCTGCCCCTGCCTCGATAATTATCAAAGTATGTTCGAACTGCCCCATATTTTGTGCATTCATTCGGAAATATGCCTGCATTGGAGCGTCCACTTTAACACCCTTAGGAACATATAAAAAAGTACCACCACTCCAAACAGCAGCATGCAAAGCAGCAAATTTATGATCATTTATCGGTACACACTTGGTCATGAAGTATTCTTTAACCAAATCTGGATATTTTTGAACAGCTACATCCATATCCTCAAAAACAACACCTTGATCTTCCCATTTCTTCTTTAATTTGTGATACACCACTGATGATTCGTATTGAGCTCCAACGCCTGCTAACATTTTACGTTCTGCTTCTGGAATTCCTAATTTCTCAAATGTACTTTTAATTTCTGGTGATACAGTATCCCATGACTTTGTATTTTCTTCTGTAATCTCACCTGGCATAGCGTAATAAATAATTTCATCAAAATCTAAGGCAGACAAGTCTGGTCCCCAAGATGGCAATTCTTTACTCATAAATTCCTGCAACCCTTTCAGCCTAATTTCCAACATCCATGCTGGTTCATTTTTTACTGCAGAAATTTTTCTAATCAGTTCCTCACTCAAACCTCGTGATGCTTTTTTTATGTATGCATCAGAATTTTTATGATCAAAAACCTCATTCGATAAATTCGAAAATATTTCAGAAGTAGTTTGGTGGGTTTTTTTAGGAACTGCCATTAATCTATAATATCCAACTAACTACGTAACCAATCATAACCTTGATCCTCAACTTTTGCTGCAAATTCCTTACCACCAGACTGCACAATCTTTCCGTCAATCATCACATGAGCATAATCCATATTTAGATAATCCAAAATCTTATTATAATGCGTTATCAATAGCACACCCATGCCGGTTTTTTTCTTAACATCATTTATAGTTTTACAAACAGTTTTTAATGCATCTACATCTAGGCCAGAATCAGTTTCATCCAGAATAGCAATTTCTGGTTCAAGCAATAACATTTGTAACATCTCTGACTTCTTCTTTTCCCCGCCTGAAAAACCAGAATTTAGATATCGCTCGATAAATGCAGAATCAATATTTAACAAATCCATCTTCTCATTCAACATCTCTTTAAACTTAAACATAGTTAATCTTTTAAACTTTGGATCCTGAGCTTTTTGCTTAGAATTATAAATTGTCCGCAAATAAGAAAGTAACTTTACGCCAGGTACTTCTTTTGGATACTGAAACGCTAAAAAGATTCCTAATTGTGATCTTTTATCAGCAGTCAATTTTAAAATGTCTTGACCATGAAAAAATGCCTCTCCAGAATTCACTATATATTTTGGATGTCCCATTAAGGATTGAGCCAATGTAGTTTTTCCAGATCCATTTGGTCCCATCACAACATGCACCTCACTTACGGGAACAGATAAATTTATACCATGCAACACTTCTTTATCTTCTATAGAAACTTTTAATTCCTTAATTTCTAATATATTATTTTTCATAAAATATCTTGAATACTTTTTTCATCTAATAATTTATAAATATCTTTTTTTAATCGATGCCATACCGGACGAGTTGCGCATGTTTCTTGAGCCGGACACTTAGCATCTTCATGCATGCAACGTACAATTGTTAGTGGCCCTTCAATTGCCTCTACCACGTCACGAATTGTAATTTCTGCAGGAGAGCTTGCAAGCTTGTATCCACCAGATTTTCCCTCTTTACTAATTATCAAATTTGCCTTTTTTAAAGGAATTGCTAGTTGTGATAAATAATTGGAAGAAATATCATGACTATCTGCAATATCTTGCAAAGACAAATATTCTTGATTATCACTTTTAGCAAGTTCTACTATTATTAGCATTGCATAATCGACTTTTGTTGATACATCAAACATAACTCCTAGTATATTACTAGTAGTTCAAATAATTGTCAATTCAATGCATGCACCTTGACAAAACTGTATAATTTGCTATAATCACATAGTTAATAACCATATATTATGGCAATAAATCCCGATAAACAACCTATTAAAAAATCAGCTCTCGATGAAGACAAGATAGCTGGAGTTCCTATGGATGGAAGTCGTTTTGCTGACACAGCATTTGACGATGATGAACTAAAACCATACCAACCAGATGATTTTGGAACTGACGCAGGCATTATACCGCATATAGACTCAGAAATTATTAGTAATGATTCCGAAACAGATAGTAACATATCTGATATTGATGCACACATGACGACTGATTATTCTACAATGTTACCGCTTGAAGAAGCTTGGCATAGATTAGATGAGTTGAAAACCAAACTCGATAATAGATATAAAAATATACTCAATGAACACCAATCCTTACTAAACAATGCTAAAAATATCGAACAAGACAGAAAAACTGCATTAAGTTGGTTAACACGTGCACGATTAAAAATTCAAGAATACTATAGAGCACGTACACAATTAGAAACAGAAGAATCAAAATTAAAAAATGCTTTAATAGATATTGAGCAACGTAGACAACGAATAAATGAAATTAGCAAGATTTTAAAAAAAAGTCCTCCCAAAATATCAGTTCTGCTTGATAATATTAGAGATTTGCATACAGATTCTTTTAAAGAACATAGCCTACAAGAAATTGATGATTTTACAGCTACTGAACAAAGATTCTTTCTACATGATGATATGAAATCTGGCGAAGAACTAGCAGAAAGAGCAGAACGCTCTCTATTAGATCCTGAATATAGCGGAACTTTATTAGACTATGTTGAAAATGAAACTGCTCACGAATCTGCAATTAATATTCCCGCAATTATTGAAAAATTTTGGAAATTAGAAGTTGGTGCAGCATTAGAACCGCCATTAGAAATAAAAATTAATGGTAGAGTTTTTTTATTTTCTAGAAAAATAGGTCAAGGAAGCTTTGGCATGGTTATGGACGGAACTCGCTTCCCTACTCCGGAACAAGCTGCTCAAGGCAAAGAGCCAATAGAAATTGTTTTAAAATTAACTAAAGTTTTTAATAACGGTGACTTATACAAAAAAAATGAAAATGACGCCAAGTTCATTTATAAAGAACTCGCTGCATTACAAATATTATCCAGAGATCCATTTATAGATGAATCTGGCAACGTTGTTTATCCTGAAGATTTGAGTACTATCCCAGTATCTGTAATGTTAGAAGCTGAAGTATCAAAAATTTCAAGTCCAGATCAAAGCATGGAGCATGCTGCAGCAGAAGAAAACTTAGCTTGGTTAACTGCACAACATAAACTCCTAATGAATGAGTACTCTGAAGTATCAGAAGAAAGGCAAGGATTAATTAATGAATTAACCAAATTGCTTGAAGATGAAAAGACAGTAGATCCAGAAGAAAAATTAAAGCTAGGAAAAAAAATTGATAAAATCAGAAAACAACTGATCAAACTAAGAGAAAACAACACTGAGGCATTCAATAAAATTGCTGCGTTAAAAAGGCAAATACTATCTACGCGCAGAGAAATAACAATAAAACATGGAGACAAAAGAGCATTCTTGCTAGCCCAAGAGAAGATAGCTGGCCCAGAATTAAAGGAATTATTAGCAAGATATCCCAAGTTCGAAACAGGCATGGATTACGCAGAGCAAATAGTGTCAGCTTTATCCTACATTCATAATTCTGGCATTCGTCACACTGATTTAAAACCTGCCAACATCATGCTAGGAGCAAACAATAGATTAAAAATAGTCGATTTTGGTATGGCCCATTTCCAAGCTAATGCTTTACCAGATGCAACTGGATTATTAAGTACTATATATACTGAAGATTCTCCAACGCACTCAACAGAGGATGATACGCAAATACTTGAAGATCCAAACAACAAAGAAGCATACGCCCAAAACCCTCAATACGAATATTCATCTATTCAGATAACCGGTACCCTGCCCTACATGCCACCATTCTTATTAAATCTTGCGAAAATTGAAAGTCTCAATAATCAAATAAAAGGTCTCAACAAGATGTATCCTGGAAACCCAGAGAAAGTTAAACAACTTACGAATGAATATATAACCCGCGTAAAAACTAAACAGGATTATTACGCAACTGGCTTAATACTAAGAGAGCTTTCAAACGCACTAAATAGTAAATGGGATGCTATTACAGAAAAGCAAAAGGCTGAATTAGATGTACTAACATATGTTGCAAACCGCTTAGTGGTAGAAAATGCAGAAGCTCCCGATTTTGATGTTCCGGACAATAAAGATGTCTTAACCCTAGAGGATGTTGTGACCATACTTAGAAACCGAAATCAACAATCAACAATCCAAGAAGCCAAGGTAAAAGTACGAGAATATAGAGCTACTGCAAATATAATTCACAATAAACAAATGCGACTAGCTAAAGAAGTATTAGATCTTAAAAATGGTAAAGAATCTCAAAAGATGGACATCAAAGCTTCTTCTAAAAATAAACCTGGGCAAGAAAGAAATGATGCAATTGACAATGGAGCAACTCTTGATAACATACTTACAGACCCACAACTAATAAAAGATCCATATACAAACGAAAATACTTATAATGCTGAAGAAACAATGCGGAGCCAATTAGAATAACACAACAAATGAATGAAACACAAAACTTTGAATAATATTTATCAAAAATTATAAAAACATCATAATATGCCAATCAACCCAGACAAAAGACCTGGATTAGCAAAACCAGCTCCAACCAACGATAAAATAGCTGGAGTTCCTTTGGATGGAAGTCGTTTTGCTGACACAGCTTTTGATGACCCAACACTAGATGATGAATCAAATTTTGCTATAGCTAATCCAGATACCACTACGGCAATTGATTACTCTACTATGCAACCGCATGAAGAAGCATGGCATCGATTAGACCAACTTAAAAACACTCTAGATGCTAAATATAAAATGTTGGTAAATGAACACCAATCAATCTTAAATGATGAAGCAAATTCCGAACGTGATCGTGAAGTTGCACTAGGCATAGTAAAGCGGTTACTTATTAAAGCTCAGGAACTATATGAGAAACACAGTTATCTAGATAGTGAAAAAAAACGCTTAACTCGAAATATCGAAGATATTAAAACACGCAGAAATCAAGTTAAAGAACTGAGTAGTCAAGTTAAACGTGGAACAGAAGATGGACTTACCAATCTACTTCCTCAAATAAGAGCTCTTCATGAAACCTCGTTTCAACAGCACAACCTTAGTGATATCGAGGAGTTCTCGCAGAGCGAGCAACAATTTTTTCTTCAAGGAGATATAAAATCATATGACGCTCTACAAGAACGCAGTGAAAGATCCTTATATGATCCAGAGTATAGTAATTCCCTACTTGATTATGCAGAAAATGAAGCTCTTCAGGAAACTGATACCGATATTCCAGCAATTGTTGAGAAATTTTGGAAATTAGAAGTTGGATCCCCTATTGAGCCACCTTACGAAGTAAAGGTTAATGGTCGTACATTTCTATTAACCACTAAAATTGGTCAAGGTGGATTTGGCATAGTACTGGATGGTACTAGATATCCAACTCCCGAAGAAAAATCTGCTGGTAAAGAACCAATGGAAGTAGTTATAAAGATGTCTAAAGTTTTTAACAATAATGAAGTTTATAGTACGAACGGTGGTGAGAATACAAAAAATATTTATCGAGAAATTGCTGCTCTAGATGCTGTGGGAAGAAAACCCTTTACCAATGAAAATGGAAGTGTAACTTATCCAGATAATTTAGATTCAATACCTGTATCCGTAATGCTTGATAGTGCGATGCTTAAAGTTACTAGCCCAGAACAAAAAGCTGCGCAAGAACAAATGGAAGCAGAAATTGCACCAATAGTTGCAGAACTTAACGCTACCCTAGCAGAATTATCTGCACCCCTTGAAGAAAAAAAATCAATTATAGCGGAAATCACTAACTTAAATAAGGGATTAAAAGTTGCAGCGGAAGAAGACAAATCACTACTTGCCGACCAATTATCTAAAGCTCAAGCAGAACTAGTAAGGTGGTATGAGAAACATGGAGAAGCTCAGAAAAAAGTTAACTCCCTACAACGTCAAATTAATTTTGCTAAACGTGAAGTAGCTTTAAAAACTGGTGATGATAGAGCATTATTTTTGACACAAGAAAAAATCACAGGCCCAGAGCTGAGTGAAGTACTAGAAAGAGGAATAAGTTTTGAAACCGGCATGGATTATGCTTATCAAATTCTTAATGCTATCCATTATGCGCATTCAGGAGGTGTAATGCATTCAGATTTAAAACCTGGCAATATCATGGTTACAAAAACTGGTAAAATTAAACTTGTTGATTTTGGTATCTCCTATATTGATGGAGAAATAACTTCAGGAAACTCAGGAGATAATGTTTTAACTGCAGAAGATAAAAAAATTGCTGAAGAAGTAGTTGCTGAAGAAGAAACTAGAATACCATCAGACACTAGCCGAAGCGCATCGTTTGCTGAAGAACCACAATATTTAAAAAGAGACGTTGGTGTTGCAGGTACACTTAGTTACATGCCACCTTTTCTAAAATCCTGGACAACTTTGATGGTAATACAAGGAGAAATAAATAGAATTCATGAAAGAAACAATGATAATCCAGAATTAGCAACTCAGGAAGAAAATGCATATTGGATGAAAATAAAAACATCCCTGGATTATTATTCTGCTGGTGAGATATTATCAATAATTGCAAAAAATATTGGTGGCAATTATCAAAAATTAGATCCTCAACAAAAAAAGGAAATCCAAGTATTAAATTATGTTTCAAACAGATTAATTTCCGAAAATGCCACAAAACCTTTATCAGTTGATGATATTATTCAAGGCGAGGAAGAACAAGATCGTCTCCATGTACTTGATGCTGCTACTATGATTAAAGAAAGAAATTTATTAACCTACCAGTTAGAGTCCGAATCGCAAGAAGCTCACAGCTTCCGCGCGAAAGCAAATGAAGTAAAACGGAATAGCAATCGCCTAACTAGTGCAATTTTAAGAGGAAAAGTCGCGGATGAATTTGAAGTTGAAGGCAAAGAAAATTCCGACGAATCAAAAGATATTCCGCTTAAAAACCCACCAAGAGAATCAAGTCCAGAAAGAAACCAGCCTCAATCGGAAGCTCCACCAATAACTGTTAATGCATCAGAGCCACCTGATGAAAAAAGTGAAGACATTGAAGAAATTGATCTTGGCGACCCTGAATATATAGATGATAAAAAAACCTTAGATCTATTGTTAGAATCAATGCAATCAAATAATGATCCTTTTGATGACAGTTCATCTAGTCGCTTAGAAAATTATATACCAATAGCACCAGATATTAATCCACAAGAAGACGACGATAACAACCAACCAGGCATATAGAACTCTCCTGAGGCTACAGCAAATAATAAAAACGTAATATGCCAACAAGTCCGGAACGACAACTTAAACCAAAACCAATAAAACCGGCTGATGAAAATAGAGCCGGAGTCCAAATGGATGGAAGTCGTTTTTCTGACACAGCTTTTGATACTTACGATGCAACTGATTACTCTGAAAATCCTGATCTCGAAACAATTAATCCTGCAGACCAAGCTCATAAACTCTTAGACGAACTGCAAATAGCTATCGCAGAAAAATTAAGAACACTAAATGGACACAGGCAGAAACTAGAAGATGATCATAGCTTTATTGAAGATGCTCGAAAAGAAATACATCAATGGACAAGTAGTATAAGAAGAATTGTCAATAAAGTAATGGAAGCACTAGAAAGAAATACGAACAACCAAAATGAATATGAAAACAGAATCGCAGAGGTATCCCAAACTATAGAAGATTTATCCGGAATTCAAGAACAAGCAGAAAGACTCAAAGAACAAATAATTATTGCAGGCGCAGATCATGTAGCAGAACATTTACTCCCAGAAATACAATTTTTATATACAGATGCTTTTGATGCACATGAATTAGGATTTGATCAGCCAAGTCAGCAATTCTTTATCGAAGGAGATAATCTAAGTAGTATAGAAGTAGGAGAAATCGTCAGAGAACAACTCTATGAAAATATAAAAGAAAAAGGATATGCCGATGTTTGGGATGACAGTATTGAAACGGTTGTAGATCAAGAAGACACAAACTTACTAGAGGTTGTCGATGCTCTGTGGAGTATTGAAGTAGGAGAAAATATAGATCCTCCAGTTGAAATAACAATAAAAAATCGACAATATATTCTCACAAAAAAACTTGGTCAAGGTGGTGTAGGCGTGGTTTTTGCAGCACGGCGCTTTCCTAATGAAAAAGAAATTGCAGATGGTCAAGGGCCAAGAGATGTTGTTATTA
>JAUYKW010000003.1 GCA_030698395.1 bacterium | reverse complement strand
GTCGGTCTCGTCGTCGTCGGACGCGGAGTAGCAACCGGGATCCCACGGGAAGTCCGTGAGGCCGTCGCCATCGTTGTCTGCGGAGTCGGAGCACTCAGTGGTCGCGGGATCGTCGCTCGGAGTGTCAGTGGCAGAGGCCACGTCTTCGCACCCGGGACGAGCGGATCCGTCCGGGTTCTGGTATGCGCAGGGATCTGCGCATCCGTTGATCGCCACAAGGACGATCAACCCCAAAAGAAGATTGAGAAGGTTAGGTTTCATGACTCTCTACCTCGTATCCCACTGGGCTGGGAAATTGCCTGCCTCACGGCCGAATTTGAGTACGGTCCGCGAGGCGAACCTTTGCATGATAAGCCCCAAAGATCAGGGCCGGTGTTCGTCGCACCTATTCGCGACTAAACCAAGCCCAGGATGGGCCTATCACGATGCGTGAAGCGCCATATGTTGGAATCTAAAAAATCCAACGCACAACGCCTCACGCATCAACAAGGAAGGAGAGTTTTTATAATTTCAGCTACACACTTCGACTTATAAAGTATTTGTATAGAGATAAGATTGTAAAAAGAACGTATCCGGATAAATTATCACGGACCGTAGTTTACTCAATAAAATCCCCTACACCAAGGCATTTTAATCAGTTATAAACCACGGTTTGTGATAATATAAATAACTTGGAAGTATAGAATAATTGACTACATATATGCAAGTAGTTTTTTATGATTAGTTTTTTACAGACACGGTTTAACATATACACCTGACTTTGTCAAGGGTAGAAATAATAAAAGATCGGAGCTTGTACCCCGATCTTTACATTTTTATTTTTATTATTTTTTATGCGTTTGATTTTACCAAATATGGCTTATTTGCTGGAGAAACTTCAATAACACTTTCATATAAATTCATTGTTTCCTGAGCAACATCATCCCATAAATAGTTCTTCATTACGTATTTCCTAGCAGCTTTTCCATTTGCTTCCACCATCTCTGGATTATCTATCATATACTGTAGCTGATTAGCTAAATCCATTACATTAGCATTTTTAAAGCTTAATCCGCATTCTCGAACTATTTCCATATTAGCTGGAATATCCGAAGCTAACAAAGCCTTTCCATACGAACCTGCTTCTAATAATGCAATTGGCAATCCTTCAGACTCTGATGGTAATACATATAGATAGGCATTAGAAAATAATTCCTCAAGCACTCTGCCTGTTTGATTACCAGTAAATATGATATTTTCATCATCATTAGCAAGATCGTGTAATTCCTGCACATAATCATCTGTAAAAGCACTACCACCAACAATTACTAATTTCTTATCAGTTTTTAGCTTTCTATAAGCTTCAATTAAGTGATGAGCACCCTTATGACGCACTAATCGTGCAATCATTACAATGTATTCATTCTTCTTTAATCCAAACTTTTGTTCAATCATACTAGCTTCAACTGGTTGTACCGCAGTAATACCATTTGGAATATAATTCGTAGTACGTTTAAAAACTTCATAACAATAATCTTTCAATGTTTTTGATACTGTAATAACTTCATGCGGAAATTTAGTTGCAGACAATTCTCCAAGCCATAACATCATTCGAGCTACAAATCCCCATTTTTGATGTTGTCTATCACTACAATGAAACGTAACAATAACTTTAGCTTTAGGGCGCAAAACACGCGGTAACCAAGCTAATAGAGCTGGTCCTACTGCATGAATGTGGAATACATCAACTTTCTCCTTAAAAGCTGCATGCACTATAGCCATAAAAGTATGAGTAATAGCGTCAAAATGCTTAGTTTTTAATGATGGTAAACTCTGTAATCGTACACCTTGATACATCTTCTTATTTTTAGAAGTATACCAAGGACGTGTATATGCTATAACATCATAACCACTATTTATTACTAATCTCACAGCTAACTCTTGAACGTGTTTTTCAACACCTCCATAGACTGTTGGGATTCCTTTTTGTCCTATCATTGCTATTTTCATAACCGGAAACACTATCACAGTATTAATATCTTGTCAATAGTTAATGCCAATATTATGCTTATGTTACACTTTTTTGCTAATATTAGCCAAAATAATATGGATTAAATATCTAACTTCTATATATATTTTAAATGTATTTAAGTGATAACATAGTATATATCATACGATAAAAACCGCAATTTGTTATGTATTATTATCAAGTAATTCAGAATAAATGTACTGTTTGGGCCGCCGCGGAATGTATATTTCCACGGCGACCCTTCCTCCTCTAACGCTTGCCAAACTAGTTGACTGCATCGGCCGAGCTCAGCTCCTGATCGATCCTGATGATCAATCCCCGCACGGTCCGCTGGAGAATCTCTTGGTCCAGAGCATCCAGACGCTCTAGATCGACCGTGGCGAGCAAACTCTCAGCCTGATCAGCCAGATCATCACTGAGGATACGGGCCTCTTTGGCCTTCTTGAACCGGAATGTGACAGCGAAACGCTTTGCCATCACTCGCTGGTCACGAGACTGCCGAAGCAGTAGCGCAGACTGCTCGATTACTTCCTCAGCCGCGTTGAGCTCAGCTTCCAGAGCCCAGATGTCCATTTTCTCCAAATTGGACATTTCGGCCGCCATAGCCTGGCCTGAACCGAGCATCAGCACTGAAAACACCAGAATCCATAAGTATCTCACGACTTTCTCCTTTGGGTTTATTTGAGCCTCGATTAACATAGCAATGCCATGAATCGAGACACAGATATTGCGTGATTAATAGAATCACAAAATGTCTGTAATAAAATAACAGAGGAACTTATCATTCTTCCTCTGTTCTGTCAATCCTTTACAGGGTGATTGCTACTCTTTTATTATTGCATTTATACCTTGAACATTACCAAAAAATTCATCGCGGTATCTTTTAGAATATATTCCACGAATTCCATTAATAAAAATCATAGCTTTAGTAGCATGCCAATATCCATACCAATAACACATTTTTCCTTGATAATGTTTTTTTCTAATATATCTACGATTAATAACTCGCATCTTTCCAAAACGTCGCCAATTACGATCAACATTAGAATGATTATGTACAATTTTTATGGACGGATCCACGTATAAATCCCCTACTTCTTTAACTTGCAAACTAAAATCTAAATCTTCTGCCAAACCATAAGTTGTAAACCACTCATCGAAGTTAATATCCTTCACACTCTGCCATCTATATGCCATAAATGCCCCTGGCAACCAAGCTACTTTCTGTAACTCTGTTGGACTATTAATGATATTAAACAAACCACAGGTAATTCCAAAAATCTTTGAAGTATACATCAAGCTAATTTTCCCAATTATCCGTTTAAATGTTGAATGCGGTTCCTCTCCTGCTATGTAGCCGGTTACTCCAACAGCTTCCTTATGAGCAATAAAAAAATTCTCTAACTGCTGAGTTGTTCGTTCCGACAATTCAACGTCGTCATCAATAAATAAAACTACATCCGTATCATCTGCTAATAATAACCTGCCAATATTACGCTGTTTAGTAATTCCGGGATCACTATTCGTATATATAATTGGCATTGTTTGTTTGAAATGTTCTACGTTTCTTTGGGTTTCCGAATTGCCACTAGCATCAACAATTATAACTTGATGCCATTTTTTTTGTTGTATCTGTGCGCTGTTCAAGCATTGAATAATATCTTTCGGTCGATCTTTAGTTACAATAATTAAGCTAATATTCATAAATTCTACTCTGTATCCGCTTGTACTGGATCATTAATCTGTAAAGGACCAACTATTCTACTAACCGTGGTGCCAGTAAAACCATCATATGCTGTAAAGGTTGTAGAGTTAGTAATATTTATTCTCTGATTTACCTGCTGAAAATTTGGTAATATTCTAACTTCAAATTGTGCACCTTGGGCATGAGAAAAACTTGGTACTGAACTTGAATGCCAAGTTATTGTTCTGCTACCAGGATCATAACTAATTGCCGAACCCTCCGTTACAGACGATAATCCAGTCCATTCAACTTGGGATGGCAATGTTGTTCTGATAGTTACGTTTGATAAATCGTTTGTAAAATCCTGAATTTCCCAAAACACTCTTAAAGCAGTAAGATTTCCAGCTTTTAAAGGATAAGGTCCGTAACCTAACTGATCACCTGCTGGGCTATTGTATCTCTGCAACACAATAAAATTTAACGTTGAGTTAAATCTTATCGTTTTACTTACACTACGGGTATAAGTAGTGATACCGAGATCATCAATTTCGGCACCTGCACTTGTAGTGTAGGACATAGATACGTTCTTTTCCCGAAGTCCAGAATTTGTCCGGACGGTAAAAGTTTGCGAATGTGTCTCTCCGGGCTCAATATTTTCATCCACCCAAGTTAAAACGTTTCTATTAGCATTTCCGGTTGAAGTGTATGTAGTAGCGCGTCCAGCAAAACCATTCAAAGTTGTGGTAATAAGGACATTCTTCAATGGCACGTCACCAGTATTAGTATATGTATTTGTATAATACACAACGTCACCAACATTAATCACTTCAATTCCTGAAGTGCCTAATTCTAATCTTGGAGTTAGCACGTGAATAGGATTTTGAATTTCTACTTGGCTGTACTTTTCCGCTTTTGAATTATCAAATGCCTGAACATGAAAAATTTGTTCTCCTTCACCTAATGCATTATGAAAAGCTCCGGTAATTTCGATAACACCACTCTCACGTGGTTTCATTTTTTTAAAACATACACTACCATCATCCTTTATAGTATGCGAAGATGACTCTACAACAAATGCTTCAGATATTCCTAATTGGATGCAGGTATTGTTTCTTTTTACGTCAGAACTATTTACATACTCCACTGTCCAAGTAAATGTTTCGTCATTTAATATTTTTTCGGGTACTCTGGACACTAATTCTAAACTAGAAGAACTCACAGTTACAATTTGAGATTCCATACCGGAATAATGCTGTCCATAATAATCATACTCATAGATAATGACAAACCTGTACTGCTCATCAACATTACCTGTGAAATATCCAGGAATTACTATATTTCCTAATTCATCAGCCGATAAACTATTAAATGAAAAATCAGTTTCTCCGCTTTCTGAAATAAAACCTGAAGGAGTGTGCACATTTATTTTCACATTTGCAATCCCTTTGTTTACGTTGTGATACCCAATATCAATTTGTAATTCGTCTCCACTAATAACAGTATCGTTCATCGTTACGTTCAATTCCAACTCTGGAGGAATAAAAAATAAATACAGCCATACAAGCAAACTAAAATTTATAGCAATCAAACACATGACAACTAAAGAAATAATAGAATCCACTACTAAATGATGTAATCTACCCTTGTAGTGATCTGTCATGTAATGCCATGCATACGGAAACAACAGTATAGTAGTATGTTTTCCTGCGTGTTGAGCAGCTTTTTTTGTATAGTGCAGTACCTTTTTCATGTTTGCATCAATTATATCACTCGTTATTGATTGAAGATAGAGAATGACATAGCTACAATCTCACTCAATTCATCACCATCAATATCGCTCACAGATATCTGCGCGCCATTTCGATCATCCTTATTAAATGCATAAAAACCTGGCGACACTTCATTACCTTTATGATTAAACATCCTCACATAAGGAGCACCTCCTTGGCTAGGTATCGTAACTATTTCATCACTACCGTCATTATCAATATCCCCTGCTGCTACCGATATGCCAGTATGCAAACTTTCATCATAAGCAAAAAAACCAGGACTTATTAATTCGCAATTCCTATTTAATATTCGAACATGTGGTCCGCCACCTTTTGCTGCAGCAACTACAATTTCCTTACCTCCATTTTTCTTTATCACATCACCAATGGCTACATTTACTCCACCACGAAATGATTCTGCATATGGAAAGCAACCTGGGTTACGCAATTTGCCCTTTAATGAATATATTTTTACATGAGGACCATAATCTTTAGTTCCGGTTACAATTCTATATCCTTTCTTTTTGCCATCTAATCTGTCTACAGCAATATTAATTCCACCTTTAAATTGATCTCCATATGGTGCGAATTTCGTAATTGTTTGTCCATTTTTACGAACAGTTACATAAGTTTCGTCTGCTATTATCGTAGTAGCAACATCTTCCAAATATATTATGGTATTACTGCCAGGAAATAATGAATTATAAGAAAAAAATGCATTTCTAGTTTGATTACCTTCAACATTAAAAACTTTTGCGAATGTACCGTTTATAAATGGTGCATTTGCAACCTGATCTATCCTACCTAATAAAATTATCCCATCGTGAGCCGGAATTTTAACCGTTCCTACTACTTCGCCATTATTAACTGTTGTATCTTGAGTACCAAGTATTTTCTCAAATCCTTCTTCTAACTGGATAGTTCTATCTGAATTTGATGAGTTTACAAAAACAATTCCCCTTTGAAAATTTCTCCGCCATAAACCATCGGTAAAATTAGTTGGTCCAGCATTTGTATCTACATTAAAGGCACCTCCTAAGGGATTACCCAAAGCCACGCTATATTCGTCATACCACCAAAGAGAATGATGAACATCAATAGATTGATCATAACTCGCAAAACCATTACCTAATAAAGTGGATCCTAAATTGTAACGCATCAACTTGTAATTAGTTGAATCTGTAGAATCTGCGACTGTATTCACTATAACCATCGATGGGATATCGCCATCTGCTATAACATTAAAATATTTCTCCATGGATCCGCTCCATCCACCATCATAATCAGATGGAAAGGCTTCCATTAATCGTCCGTTAATATACGTATAATAATCACCATTACTATTACAAACAATAAACGAGTTCGGATTCTTATTTCGAGTTCGCTTCATTATTACGTTCATACCATTTTTCCACTGAGCATCAGCGGTATTCCAGTTGTCAGCTTTACCATCAGCATCAACATCGATCTTAGGATCTACCCAAGCAACATTATTAAAACAATTATCATAAAAAACTCCATCCCATTTTTTTGGATGTTCTTTTAATACATGTTTAGTAACGAAATTTGATAATGATTTTTTCCAAGCTGTCGTCACGTTTATCATTCTTGTGTCAGGATAAAAATTCACATATTCGCCACTAGAGTTTTTTAAATACCAATTATCGTTTTCTACAAGCCGATGATAAATCGTATAAACGGGACTTTTTTTATCTGTTACTCCTAAATGCTTAAGCGGAACCTCCTCGCTAGGAATATAAGCTAATAATATAATATCCGGATTAATTTCCTTCATTTTTGTAAATGCATCCGGACTATTATATTGGGTATCAAATCCTAAAACAACCACATCCCACTTTGCGAGTTGTTCTGCCTCATAAGTTGAAATATAGGGATCTAGAAAATAGTTTCCAACTCTAGGGTAATTTTCTGGTAATGATTTCTTGGCAGTAGCTTCTTGTCCTGGAAACACAATAAATAGCAAGCTAACAATCAAAGCAAACCCAGAAATTTTGGATACTACGTTTTTGTTATGTATATTCTGAATAAATCTCATATAATCTTGCATAGTGTTTTTCAGGTGAGAGCTCTTGCTCCACCCATTCCCGAGCTGTTTTTCCAAGCTCTGGTAATGTTTCAGATTTTTGTAATAATTCTGTTAACACTCTTTGTAAATCTTCGCTATTATTTGGTTCAAATAAAGCACCGGTTTTTCCTGGTATCACCTGTTCTGGTAATCCGCCAATATTGGCTGCAATAACAGGCTTACCATGTGCAAAGGCTTCTATTACACTAAAAGGATAATTTTCGTACCAACGTGACGGCACAATAATTGCCACAGCTCCACTGATTTGTTGCGTTAATTCTTGCTTGTTCAGAAATCCTACAAATTCTACAGATTTATTTTTAGCCAATTGCTTCAAAGTTGCTTCTTCTGGACCAGATCCAGCAATACGCAACGGGATACTGTAGCCAATTTTATCAATTATGTCAATAATTAAATCAACACCCTTTTCTTTATACAGGCCACCCATATATAAGAAGTAACCATCATTATTATACTGCGGAATAATTTTAGATACATTAACAAAGTTTGGTAACACTTCCATGCGTTTTACCTTTATCCCCCACTCTGATACTTTGTCTTTTAAAAATTGTGATGGACTAATAAAACAATCTACATTTTTTTCGTACACTTGAAAAAACTTATGTGTATACATTTCTACCATCGCTAAAAAACTGGCTGAATAAGAATCTTTCACACCTTTTTTTAAAACAACGTTGTAGTAACGATGCCCTTTACTACTTTCATCAATTTCACCATTAGCAAGCAAATTATAATTCGGTGCCAGTAGCTTATAATCATGCAATGTTTGAATTACTGGGATGTTGTGCTTTTTTAAAGTTTTTAAAATAGAAGGGCTGATCTGATGATAGATATTATGAATATGAGCAATATCCGGCTTAAATTCTGCTAGCAACTTATCTAGATTTACTTGTGCTTCTTTACTCCAAATAACTCTACTTATTGCCCTGTATTTGTCCTGCATGGACAATGCTTTTAAATTGCCAAATTCAACATATGGCAAGAAATATTTACTATATGGTGTTTGGATATTATCTGGATGATCCATTGAAAAAACACCTACTTCATAGCCTTTCTGTTCCAGTAATTCAATTAAGTCCAGCATATAAGTTTCTGCTCCACGCCTACGGTAGTAGAACTTGTTTATTTGCAGTATTTTCATATCTGCAGTATATCACGGGTAGAGTGAACATTCATATGCTAGCCCTTGACAAATTAAAGATTATAGTGTATATTACTTGGTTATTTTGGGCACACTCTGCTTAAAATAATATGCACATTTTCACCATATATTGCCCTCATCTTGGGGCGTATAATTAAGTAGAGTAATTAGTGCAAAAACAAATATCTTAGTAGCTATTTATAGATAGAATATCTGTCTGTAAATAGCCGTGAAGATGTTAAATATCTTTCGGCATGTTCTTTGAACAATTTTCTACTCAACAAATGTCTTAGCGACGTCTGTCTGCAACATGAGAATTCTTCTTGTGAAGTGTTGTTGAAGCAGGGGTTTTACTAGGTGTATTTGTAAACAAATACATTTGGTATAACCCTTGCTTCCCCAACACTTTGGCTGTAACCCAGCCTCTCAAGGAGTCTCTCATGACCCGCAACGTTTTCTTCGCTCTGATCTCTCTGATCTCCTTCGTGTTCGTGGCCCTCACTGGCTGTGCCCCTTACGACCCCTGCGCGTTTCAGAACCCGGACGGATCGTTCCGTCCCGGATGCGAGCAGGTTGGTGACGACACGGGCGACGACACTGGTTCCGAGGGCAACGCGCCCACGGGCTGGGATCGACCGTTCCTGGACTGGCATCGAACCATCGACTGGTCGACAGCTACCTTGATGTCGACCGATTGGGGCGACATCAAGTGGATCGACTTGGACGAGGTGACGCTGGCCGTTACCACGACCGAAGACCCGCAGGAAGAGTTCCGCGCCTCGACCGACTGGGGCGACTGGTGCGCTGGCAATGCTGGCGTCGAAGGCACCTGGTACGTGCCTGAAGACGGTGACTTCTCCGAGATGCAGGACAACGGCCTCGCCGTGTTCCTCCAGCCGGATGGTTCCATCGTCGAAGTCGGCATGATCCAGGATTGTGAAGGTCACTTCGGTGGCTGGATCCTTCCTGGTGGCGACTCAGACGAAAAGCCCGACGTCTACCAAGACGACGGCTTCACCTTCTGGGGCGGTCACGGTGGCTCGCACCTGAGCGCGCTGGGCGGCACGATCCGTCTCGGCGAGCTCACCGGTGATGGCATCGATCACGTGCTGGCGGTGGAACCGAACAAGCTCCACCTCTACTACAGCGCGGACGAGGCCGACGGCCAGCCCGGCTACGTGTGGCCCGCTCACTCGGCGGATTCGTACGCGTCGGACCACTACATCGGCTCCATCCCGGAGCTCCAGATGGGTTCGCTACTAGCCGTCCCGAAGTCCTTCAACTGCTCCGACCTGTCCACGCAGCCGGCCACCATGATCTGCGACGCACTGCAGACCTACGGCGGCCTGGTTGTCGACGACAGCTGGGGCGAAGAGGACGAGTCCGAGGTAGCGTTCAGCGCCGAGCTCGGTGTTCGCGAGGAGGCTATGGCCACCTTCAACATCGAGCTGCGGGACGCCGGCGGCTCCTACGCCACCGACATCGAGGACATCTTCAGGCAGGTGGTCGTGATCACCAACCCGCAGGAGTCCTGGCCGACCCCGACCGAGTGACAGTTGAGTAGAAGAGTGGACCCCTAGTTCGCAAGTGCAGTGCCCTCCTTCGGGAGATCACCGCCAACGCTAACAGCAGAGTAGCTTGCTATTCTGTAGGGGTCCTTCTTCATTTCTAGCTTTATTACCTCTGTTATATGAGGTTATTTTTTTCTCCTTGTAATATTTAGAAGATAGAGAATAAATAATATGCTAAACTATATGGATGAAATTGTTGATCATCACGCACACCACACCAAATACACCTACAAAGGATGGTATGGCGCTGATTTTATACTACATAAAAGATTATCTAGAAAAAGCACATAGCATTGATATCATTGCCCAAGATCAATTCGAAACTATCGAAGCATTCACTAAAGAATTAGAACCAATTATAGATGAATATGATGTTATCTATTTACACGGACCAAATTCGTTAAAACTACTCCCCCACTTCCGGCATGATAGAAATATTGTAGCTGGAGTTATTGATGTTCAATCCTACAAATATTCACAATTAGCAGAGAGAGAATCTAGTACTCTCCAAAAAAGAAAGTGGCTAAAACAACAAAAATATTGGGAAGATTTTGAAAAAGAAAATCTCGCTAATGTCTCTCATATCATTGTAGGTACGGAAGCAGATTATAATGCTATAAAAAAAACAGCTGGTTCAAAACCTTTTGTTACTGCCATACCCAATGGTGTTGATAACGAATACTTTCAGCCTGATGCATCGATAGAAAAAGAACATGCCATCATTTTTAGTGGTATGTTGGATCAAGCTAGTCATACTCAATCGATTTTATATTTCTACAAAAACATCTGGCCAAAAATAATCGATCATGATGCAACTGCACCAAAAAAATGGTATATTGTAGGTCGAGATCCTAGCAAAAAGATCATGCAACTCCATAAAAAAGATAAGCGGATTATTGTAACTGGTTTCGTCCCAGAAGTTAAAGAATTCCTACTCAGATGTAAAGTTTTTGTTTCACCATTGCACATGCGATCTGGAATTAAAAATACAGTCCTTGAAGCGCTAGCCTGTGGATTGCCAGTCGTAGGCTTTAGAGATGCCTGCACTGGATTAGAAGCTTCACCAATCAGAAAAGTAGCTACAGACTTAGATTTCTCAAATACAGTAAAAAAATTATTAGAAGATGATGCTGAATGTGCCCGCGTAGGAGATCAATCACGTAAATATATAATTCAACACCATAACTGGGAGGAACATAGTCGTACTTATGAAAAAGTCTTTACGCAAGCAAGCCAAGCTTGATCGCACATCACACTACTGGTCGCATTACACGCTAATTACTGCTGTCTACGCAGTTGCTGTTGCAATTGGTATTTTTTATTTTAGTCTAGCCAAACCAGATACATTTATTGTAATTGGCATTACAACGTTACTTGCTATCTTTCCAGTTTTTTTCATGCACACCGAATATGGTGTACTAGCGCTAATTATTGTACGGCCAATCATTGATACCTTTTCTGGATATTCAATCATCACCATTCAAAATACTACCTTAAAAATGAATGCTGTTCTTGGGATAGCAGTAATTGTCTGGGGCGTATTCATTGTTATTAAAGAAGAAATCAATTTAACCAAAATTCCAGGTTTAGGAATAAT
>JAUYKW010000025.1 GCA_030698395.1 bacterium | reverse complement strand
ACCGGACAAGCAACTTATTGCGACCCAAAATATACTAAAACAGGCAGAGTAATTAGCAGATGAAGGGATTTCGTAAGTCCAAATCCTCTGATTAGTATTCGGGAGGCGCACTTCACCCCTGAAGTTCCCCTCTTGCCCCTCCCTCAAACCAGAAATAGGTGTTTTGGGTGGCGGGCATTCACCCCTTTGATTCCCCTCTGCCCACCACCCAAAACGGAAAAAGAAATTTGAAAATTTTTATAAAACAACCGACTATCCTCGGAAAAGAAAAGGAATACATCAGCTAACACTGCGTATGCGGTTACGGCTTGCTCCGTACCTCTGCAAGCCTCCACCCAAATTTTGGCATGGCAAGCACTTCGTGCTAGTTTTACCATGCCAAAACTTCGCATATCCCTGACGTTAGCCGAAATACATTTTTACCTATTCCCTTTTTGCCGCTCCGCTTTTCGAACTTTTAATAAGGAAGGGGCGAATTGATTCTTTATTTTTTGAGGGGGGTAATAAGGTGTTTTCTCCGCTTCGCTTCAAAAACTCTTTATTTTATACTGCTGATAACAAACTTGCACTATTCTAAAAAATTAGATATATTTAGAATAACATAACCCCTTATTCTAATCGTTAGAATAACGTAATCCCTTATTCTAATCAGAAAATATGAGCAAAAAACCTTTCATCCCGCAAAAATTGCCGATTAAAATAGATTATTCAAGTTTAATCGGTCATATCACAAAAGCTCACAGAGCGATTGCCTCGTTGAACTCACTTTTAAATCAACTGCCAAATCCTGAACTGCTCGGAAGAACCATGCAAACCAAAGAGGCAGTTTTAAGTTCCAAAATTGAAGGGACACAAGCAACGCTTAATGAAGTTTTGGAATACGAAGCACAAGATGAAAAAAAAGATGACTCAGAAAGAAAAAAAGATATTCACGAAATCATCAATTATCGTGAAGCTTTGGAATTAGGTGTGAAAAACCTAAAAACGACCCCACTCGCTGAAAATTTAGTCAAAAAACTACATTCAATTCTGCTTCGTTCAGGACGCGGTCAAAACAAAGCTCCGGGGGAATTCAGAAAGGCACAAGTTTACATCGGCAGACCTGGTGCAGGAATTGAAGACGCAAGTTTTGTACCGCCACCGGCAAACGAAATCATCCCTCTTTTCAGTAATTTAGAGAAATACTTAAATTCCGAGGACGAAAAAGATCCGCTTGTTCAAATCGCCATTGCTCATTATCAATTTGAAGCTATTCATCCATTTTTGGATGGTAACGGCAGAGTAGGAAGACTTATTGTTTCGTTATTTCTTTATGAACGTCAATTACTTACACACCCGTTTTTATATCTCAGCGAATTTTTTGAAGAACATCGCGAAGATTATTACGAATTGCTTCGATTGGTCAGCGAAAAAGAAAAATGGGAAGACTGGATCAAGTTTTTCTTAACCGCTTTGGCAACACAAGCGGAAGAAGCAGAGAAAACAGGGAAAGCCATTTTGGACTTACATGCGAAATACAAAGAAAAAATCATTGATATAAACTCCGTTTACGCCATTAACCTTTTGGATGCAATTTTTATTCATCCGATTTTCAGAACCGCGAGCATTAGAAAAGAAGCTAAAGTCAAAAATACTCAAACTTTCTTCAACCTCATCGCCAAATTTTTGGAAGCAGGGATAATCAAAGACATGACGCCAAAAAAACGCAGAAACAAGGTGTATGCCTTTGATGAATTGATAAAATTACTCAATAAATAATTCACACCATGCCATTATTTAAAACTACAAAAAATTATACAAAGCAGTTGAAGAAAAAATCCTTCCGAAATGAAAAGGAGTTGCAATCCTTTGTAGAAAACAATCTCGAAACACTTTTTGGTGTTCGTTTTTTGGCTTCTGAATTTACAACCTCTCAACAACACGGTGGACGAATTGATTCTTTAGGCTTAGACGAAAATAATTCTCCAGTCATAATTGAATATAAGTGGGGTGAAAAAGACAACATTATAAACCAAGGGCTTTTTTATCTCGATTGGCTCGTAGACCACACAGGCGATTTTCAATTGTTAGTGCATGAAAAATTAGGCAAAGATATAAAAGTTGACTATGGATCACCTCGCCTCATTTTGGTTGCTCAATCCTTTAGTAAATACGATCAGTACGCCATAAATCGAATGGCTGAAAATATCGAACTTTGGAACTACTCACAATATGAAGACGATCTTTTTGAGTTGAAACTAACTGCAAGCTCACAAGCCCGAAAAGGTGGAGACAAAAAACGAATCACAAAAGTAAGTTACGAGGAATACGATGTTGAATATCATATCAAAAATAAATCGCCCGAGATTAAAGAACTTTTCAAAGAGTTACGAGAAAGAGTGCTGGCGTTAGAATCCGATCACAAAATTGAAGAGAACCCACGCAAGCACTACATTGCTTATAGAACCAACAAAAACTTTACTGAATTTCAGCTACAATCAAGTTCAATCAAAATTTTTATTGACCTTCCAAAAGATCAGCTCGAAGATCCAAAAGACATGGCTCGTGACATGACTAATATCGGGCATTATGGAACGGGCGATGTTGAAGTCGTGCTCAAAAGTTTTGACGACCTCGAATATGTTCTGAGCCTGATTGAGCAATCTTATTTGCAATCAAGTTAATATGAACGATGTTTCGACAAAAAATTATGACCTCACAGATGAAGAAATCGCGACAATCGAAAAATAAAAACCCCTTCTTCTGAACATCAGGAACGGAACGATCTTCTTCATGACTTGGCCCTCCTTTGGACCTTTGGTGTGATGATGCTGTCAATGAACTCCTGTCAGGAGCCCGCTCGACAACATCGGTTGCGAACTGAACTACACTAACAGACAACCCTTAATACCATAGATAAGGTTGTATGTCAAGAGTTGCGCCCCAAAAATTTGCTAAAATAAGGTAAT
This sequence comes from bacterium, assembly GCA_030698395.1. Lineage (GTDB taxonomy): Bacteria > Patescibacteriota > Patescibacteriia > UBA9570 > UBA9570 > JAUYKW01. The sequence continues at coordinate 138,484 of JAUYKW010000025.1, read as the reverse complement.
TTCAACTATAAGCATCGAGAAAAATTGCCCTGATTTCCAATAATTCCTCCCTTCGGTCGGAGTTAAGAATGTATTATTACATCATATAACAGCACGATATCCGGTTCGCGCTTGGCTAACGCCAAATGCTCACCCATATTTTGCTCCGCTACGCTCCGCAAAACATCAGATACACGCGAACGTTAGCAGAATTACTTTTTCAAAAAAATAATATCCAACTAACATACACAGTTGGTCTTAAATAAATTTCTACAAATTTTATTTCTCTATTATCAAAATAGCTTTTGGTCCTGTTGCTATATCTGCCTCATTTGGTGTTAAGTCGTGAATCGCGTTCATTAGCGTATCAATCGGATAATGATAGTGCTCACCATAACGAGTTCCAGGATCATTAGCTATAAACGCATCTTGATCATACCCCACTATTAACAACATGTGATACAAGGGTCCTGGTGATACAAAATGGACATTACCTAATTGTCGACCATAGACAGGAACTACAACTGGCTTGCCTTCACTAATAAATTGTTTAATCCGCTCCACGGTTACATCATCAGTAATCATTGTTCTATAACCATAAAATTCCCGCGCTAGCCTGGCTGTATCTATCAGAGAAGTATCTTCATATTTATTGAGATACTTTTTCTCCCAGGCAATACTGTTAACTATATGATCATTTACCTGTGCTGGAGTTATTGTTCTGTTTTGATAATAATGATCAATCATTGATAAGACAGTTTCTTCGCATGCCTCATTATAGGGGGCACGCCAGCTACCAAGCGGTGCCTGCGCTGAAAAAGGTACTGCTAACAAAAATGAATCTGGATAAGATGCCTTTGCATTTGTAATCTGTTCCAAATCTGAATTCGTAATACCTAAACCTTGATTTGTCATGATCCGAAATGCATCTGCTGGTCTACCAAGATAATGTCGCTTTCCTGTTGTTGGATTTACATACCAAGCTTCACCATTTTCTTCTACTTGTAACAAGATTTTTCCTTTAACATATTTCATTGTATTGTACTCTCCGTCCCATACAACGTCTTTCTCTGGTATTTTCGCCAACTGCTCATTTGTAATACCCAATCCCAAAGACTTCATAACATCAAAAGCGTCACTAGGGCTACCTAAATAGTATCTACGTAAATTATCTGGATTAATATACCAAGCCTGACCTTGTTTCTCTACTTGCAATACAATTTTGCCAGCTAATTTATAATTTATTGCTTGCGCATTACTAGCCAACGGTAAAGCTAATAGTACAAAGCCTGCTACAAAAAGTATTATCTTAAAATTCTTCAACATGTTCATAGTCTAGAAAAAAGCTGTACCTATTTTAATAAAGAAATAAAATAAATATAAACCAATCAGGAACATCCCCTCTTTTTTATCAATGTTTTTCTTTCTTGCAAATAACAAAATTACAATTAATGAAAAAATAAATAATAGTGGGATATCGAATCTCATCATGCCTTCACTTACAATGAAACCAGAAATTGTAGTACCAATACCTAATGTGAACAAAACATCATAGATATTACTGCCAATTAAATTTCCCACTGCTAATGTGCCAGCTTTTTTTCTAATGGCTGTAATCGATGTGGCCAGCTCTGGCAAACTGGTTCCTAATCCAACAATTAATATTCCTACCAATGATTGTGAAATACCAAATTGCTCACTTAATATCAAGGCATTATCTATCGTTACTACAGATGAGTATATTAAAACTGCCATGCCTCCAGCTAAAGATAATCCAGACCAGATAACATACCTGTCTGTTTTACCAGAAATCTTTTCTGATACACGCTCCTCTCGATAAAGAGCAGCTAAGTATCCAATATAAAGCATCACTAAAATAATTCCTTCTACCCGAGAAAACTCACCATCTAGGCTCATTAAAAACAATAAGGCAACTGAGGCAATCATGGTAGCACCATCGCGCCAAAGAATGCGTTTAGTTACATGTAAAGTACCAAACAATGCAACAATTCCTAATATCAATCCAATCTGACTAAATGAAGTTCCTATAGTTTCTCCGATAATAATGTCTGAGGTTTCAATTCCTGCCAACCTATCAATTGCACCAGTGATATCAACAAAAAGCTCTGGCAAATCCGTACCTAAGGCTAAAATGGCCAAACCAGTAAATGCCTGTGATAACTTATAATGATTAGCTATATTCAAAGCACCTCGAACCGTGAGTTCCGAGCCTAACCATAGTCCCCCAAGACCAAGTATTAGTAAAAATATTGCCATAGTATTGGTAATTATTATAGCAGAAGTCTTTGTGGTATGATAATCATATGAATAAACAATTATATCTCTTACCTCTAGCTACATTTATCGTAATTTTTGGATGCAGTTTAACAACTCAGTACCCATCGTCTCCCCCAGTTGCGGAAAATATTCAAGCAACACCTCAAAAACTAGAAACGGCCGGGGCTACTGAGATAAATGAAAACGAAATAACTTCAGCAGGAATAGATACGTCAGTAATTATATCTGAAACTAATTCAGATATAGAAGATGCGCCCAATGAAGATACAATTGAAGAAAATAATGCAGATTCTTACACTAATAGTTGGCTAGGCTTTTCTATCTCTCTTCCAGAAGATGGTAATTATTGCTTAAATGATTTCTGCGAAAACACTGTAGCTGATGAAGATATGCAACACTTTAATATTAGTTACTATGCTATCACTGGTATGAACTTTTTAAAAATTCGTCCACAAAAAAATTACGAAGCAGAAAAGATCATCGATACATTCACGTTTACAGATTAAACTAAAGAAAGTATCCAATGCGATTTATTGCTGACTTTCACATTCATTCTCACTACTCTCGCGCCACATCAAAACAGATGAACATAGTTAACCTCGTTCGGTGGGGTCAACTAAAAGGCATTAATGTTATTGGCACTGGTGATTTTACTCATCCCCGCTGGTTTGAGGAACTAAAAGAAAAACTAGAACCATCAGAGCCAGGTTTGTATAAGTTAAAATCAGAATTCGAAGAAGCCATTCAGGCACAGGTCCCGCAAAAATGTCAGCAACCAATGCGGTTTATACTGAGTGTAGAAATTAGCTGTATCTATAAAAAAAATGATCGAGTAAGAAAGATGCACTGCTTGTTATTCGCCCCCTCATTTAAAGTAGCAGAAAAAATAAATCATGAGCTTAGTAAAATAGGAAACATTAAATCCGACGGTCGTCCAATTATTGGCTTAGATGCAAAAAAATTATTCCAACTTGCTCTTAATGCATCTCCAGACTGTATGTTTATTCCGGCACATATCTGGACACCTTGGTTTGCTGTGTTCGGATCTAAATCTGGCTTTGATTCCTTAAAGGAAGCATTTGATGAGCTAGCTCCAAAAATAACTGCCTTAGAAACTGGATTATCTTCAGACCCAGCCATGAATTGGCGCGTCTCAAATAACGACAAATACGCTTTAGTATCTAACTCCGATGCTCATTCGCCAGGAAAGTTAGGCAGAGAAGCTAATGTCTTCAATACCGAACTCTCATACTTTGCCATCAAGAACGCATTAGAAAAAAATGATTTAAAAACTTTTGAATCTACAATTGAATTCTTTCCTCAAGAAGGTAAATATCATTTAGATGGTCATCGCGCCTGCAATCTTCGGATGGAACCAGCAGAAACAAAAAAGCTAAATGCCGTTTGTCCAAAGTGTCATAAAAAATTAACCATCGGAACGCTCCACCGAATATCTGATATCGCAGATCGTAAACCCGGAATAAAACCAAAAAATTCACGACCTTATAAAAGTATAATTCCGTTGCCAGAACTTATTTCAGAAATAAAAAATGTAGGTGTAAACAGTAAAACAGTACAAAAATATTATCACGACACCTTAAATGGTCTCGGCAATGAATTCTACATTTTATTAAAAGCTCCTATAGCTGAAATCACAAAATGTAGTGGAAAAGAACTAGCCAACACTATTGATAAAATGCGCAAGGAAGATGTTTATATCGATCCTGGGTACGATGGTGAATTTGGAACCATTGCTGTTTCTAACAAAAAAAAGGCTAAAAAAAGCAAATAATACATCTTTATATATTCTAAATCTGTTTGTGTTATAATTACTTTATGAAACAAATATCTTGGGATGAATTTGAACAAGTAGAATTACGAGTAGGTACAATTATTAAAGTAGAAGAATTTCCGGAAGCGCGCGAACCCACATACAAGCTACGAATTGATTTTGGTGAGGAAATTGGGATCAAAAAATCTAGTGCAAAAATCACACAATTATATTCAAAAGAAGATTTACTCAATAAACAAGTTGTTTGTGTAATAAACTTTCCTCCAAAACAAGTTGGCCCTTTTATGTCTGAAGTTCTAACTACTGGATTTGTTACAGATCAAGATAAAATTACACTAGCTATTCCAGAACATCCGGTTCCAAATGGATCAATCTTAGCCTAATAAGTTTACTTACAACGCTAGCATTGTGCCTTCTAGCACATGGTCCGCTGGAGCAGGATCGCCATCATCAGATTCAATTGTTAAAATATAAAAATCATGGTCTGTAAGATCCTGCTCTAATTGAAATACATTTTCTTCTACACCAGCATCATCTAGTAAGCCTCCAGTACTTATCACATCTAGTGGATTATTCCGCACTATCCAGCCTTCATAAAAAAAGCCGTCTGCAGGTACTGGCAAATCTTCAAAAGTCGCATACAGTTGATATACTCCATCTTCTAATCTAGCTTGAACTACTCCCGAAGAATCACCCCTGGTTATATCTTCCAACTCAGCCTTATATTGATACTCTGTTGTGCTGTCTTCATAAAACATCAAATCAGGTTCAATCACATCTAATTCATCCTCAACTTCTGCCACCCGATCATTTTCCGCTGCTACTAAATCTTCAGTAAAACCAATTGCATTAACCATATTTACAGACGTATCTTCAGTAACTTGCACCTCAGGGCCATAGCAACTTGCACCTATGAGCAGAAGAAAAAAAAGTGGCAGAATAATTATTTTTTTTGCATACATATTATTATTAGTTACTATTTAAATGTTTGCCATAACGAGTTTTTTCAATTGCAATAGATTGTCGTCTAACCATGAAAAATACACCAATTATCATGAAGTAAATTCCAGTCCATTGAAATATAGAAATATCTTCACCGACAAAAAATATTAGAAATAAAATACTAAAAAATGGAAATGTCATACTGAGAGAAATTGCTTTAGTAATGTCCATTAATTTTAATCCTTCATGCCAAGTAATCTTACCAATGAAATATACGAAAAAACCAGCCAACAACAAATACAACCAATACTCTTTGATAATAGAACTAAATTCAGCAGATGGTTCAACAATTACGGCAAGTACGATCAAAAAAATAGAACCCAAAGCAGATCTTACTAATAAAACTATTGACGGTGAAAGAATGGTAAGAGCCTTTTTTGAATAAAAATTTCCAAAGGGATAAGTAAGTGTACTAGCAATTATTAGCAAGTCACCCATGTTTATTGATAATGTACCATCATAAAGAATAAACAGTGCGCCAATAAAAATACCAACTGCACCAACAACTTTCTTCCATGTAGTTGGCTCTCCAAACCAAGGAGTAATGATTAACGTAAATATTATTTCAGCTTGAAGTAGCATCGCAGTGTTTACACCAGATGTCATGCTTGCTCCAATGAAAAAAAGTATGCTCGGTATTATCACAATAAACAGAGTAATCATCAGTAAAGGAAAATACGCTTCTTTCTTTCTTAATTCAGGCAATCTTTTTCTAGCAGCTGCGTAAAGAAATGTAATTATTGATGATAATAAAATACTTAATCCAGCAAAACTAATTGGCGGAATGTCCTGCACGCCCTGATGTACTACAACCGGAAATAATCCCCACAATACCGTGGATAAGAAAATAAAAATATAACCTTTTGTTACTAGCTTCATTTACTAGACCTGAGTTAAGAGTACTACGTAGTTTTCTTCGTATTTCTTTGCACACTTAGGACATGTTGTATAAAAAGCGTATTGCTTCTGCTGTTCTTTATTCTGAGATTTTACATACTCATCCATTTCTTGCATCCAGTTTTTCATTTGGCTATAGGGCCCCTCGAACACTTTGGTTAAAAATGTTCCACTAATTTTCACCATATTAGCATCAGGAACATCTTTAGTAACTGCGATAAATATATCCGCTCCCCAAGCAGACTTTTCATAAGATAAAGTCATGTAGTCTTTCGGAGCAGGAGAAGCATTCGCTACTTCAATCTTTTCACTATTACTTGTCATTACTTTACCGTAATTCAAAGGGATATGAAGAATGCTTTTTACAACATCTTTTACAAATAGTTTATTCTCCCATTGAATTTCTTTTTCGTCCCATGGCTCTGGATTAAATCGTGGACAACAAATTTCTTCGCCTACTTTCTCACCTTCGCTTGAGTTATCATTTATACTGCCAGACATAATTTTTTTATTAAATGATTATTTATTATGATTTTTAATCCAATATTTCTTACCAAATGACAAAGTTAAAGTTGATAACAAGAAAGCCAAAGCCGGCACAATAGCATTTATTAAGGGACGAGAAATGTCAGCAAACCAAAAAAACGTAACAATAACCAGATAAGTAATAATAGCGATAATTACAGATCTAGCCAGGCTTGTTTCCCAAGCTTTGTCGGCTTCAACTCTGCTATTTCTTTGCTTAATATCAGCCAAATCTCGTTCCATTTTTAGGAGTCGATCTTCCATATATTAAGTATACCCTTTCGTCCTGCTAGTACAAGTAGTCTATAAAAGACTCATCAACTCATCATGTAATAATCCATTAGAGCAGATTATGTCTGCTCTTTTTGGTTCCCAAGCTTCATTATCAAATGTAGTAACTTTACCACCAGCTTCTTGTACTATTAAAATGCCAGCAGCTACATCCCACGGATCAATCTCAATTGTAACGTACGCATCAGCTCTCCCACTTGCTACCCATGCACATTCCAAAGCTGCCGATCCCAACTTGCGCACATCTTTAACCTGATCAAAATAATTCACGATAATTCTCTCCAATACTGCAGTTCTGTCTTTTGCGCCTCCTTCACAACTAACCAGATAAGCATCGCTCAACTTTTTTGTTTGTGACACATGAATTTCTTTTTTATTGAGTTTCGCTCCTTTGCCCTTCACGGCAATAAATTGTTCTTGCAGTACTGGTGCTTCAATTACACCAATAGTTAGTTCTCCATTGATAACCACAGCTAAAGATATTGCAACAAATGGATTCTGGACACTAAAATTAACACTCCCATCAATCGGATCAATTATCCATAAAACATCCGTTCCTTTTTTATGTTCCCCACTTTCTTCTGCTAAAATTGAATGAGTCGGATATGTTTCAAGAATTTTCTGCACCAACCACTCATCTATGGTGGCATCTTCTACTAATTTCATTTCTTTTGGTGAAGTGCGTTTTGCATTGTTTGCACCACTCTGTTCTTGATATGCCTTTAACAACAACTCACCAGCTTCCGTTGCTAACTGCTGGGTAAATTGCGCTATTTCTTTTATATTATGCATACCCGTATCATAACACAAGATTAGTTTTCACATTAAACATTTCTTAACAAACCCCTTGAAATTTGACCCTATAAATGCTATATTACTCTAGATATGTTACACATAGACCGCGATGAAATTCGTAACAAACTAAAAGTTCAAGGTATCGATCCAGATCATATTAAATCACTGCATGTGAAATTACAGTCTGGAGAATTAGATCACAGCTCTTTTGTGATAGATAAAAACCGTTTAAGACCACCAACCAATTCCGATATCAATGAGTATTCTAATCTAGACACTCAAAAGATGATCAACGCGGGAAATGACGCTCTCAAAGATGATGAACTCTTAGTTTTTTGGTTAAACGGAGGCGCAGCCACGCGATATTTTGATGAATCTAAAGTAACTCCAGAAGAACAAATTCGCTATCAAACTGCACTGAATAAAATTACTCCAGAAATTACTAATCTGCCAAAGGGAGTAGCACCAGTAATTGATGACATGAGTTATTTAGAATTAAAAATTCGTAATCTACTAGAAATTACCAAACAATCAAAACTAGATGTTCATCCCCAAGTTGTGATAATGAATAGCTTCATTACAGATGAACAAACTAGAAAGCATTTAAATGCTCTATATAAGAAATATCCAGATCTAGACCCAGAAAGATTTCATTTTGTTGTCCAACAACCAACAATGCCCAGATTTACAAAAGTTGATAACCTAAAAAATATTGATTTATTTGTTACAACTGATGGATCCTTATCATTTGCACCATGTGGTCATGGAGATTTTATTTACTTACTACAAGATTATTTACGTTCTGCACACATTCCAAATGTAAAATATCTATTTTTTGCAAACATTGATAATCTTGGCGCAACTATTGATCCTGCTTTATTAGGCTACCATGTAAACCACAAATATGGCCGTACTGTGGAATTGGCAACTAAAGAACTCGGCGATCAAGGTGGAGCTCCATGTTTCGTTGATGAAGAACTTATTATTGTAGAGCAAATGAAATTTCCGCCAAATTTCGATCAAGACTCGATAAAATGGTTCAACACCAACTCTTTTTGGTTTACACTGAAAGACTTGATGAATTTTGATGATGACCTACCGTTAATTTTAGCTGAAAAAACCATTGATAAAGATAATGTATTTCAACTAGAACACTTTGCTTGTGATGTTCATCTTCCATCTAAATACATCAATATCCCTAGACAAACTCGCTTCTGGCCTGTAAAACGATACGTTGATTTACTAATCTATCAAGATCCTTCATTTAATCAGGAAATATCATCTCAATTTTCCAACCTCTTACAGTCTGTATACAACATCACTTAGATAATAAGCTAGGGTAAAATAAAATTGTATTATCTTTAAAAAAGTGGTATAATTTTTGCATGAAAAAAAGTATTTTTGGCGTTGGACTATTGCTTTCACTATTAATTTTTAGTGGAGCCATATGCAAAAGTAAAGATACCTCTCCCAGTACCATTGTTTTAAAATATTGGTCTGTTGTAAATAGCGATGCAGATCTTAGAGGTGCCTTTGATGCATTTGCCGTAAAATATCCGTATATTCAAGTAGAATACAGACAGCTAAACATCCAAAACTATGAAGACGAATTAATTTCTGCTTGGGCTCAAGGTGAAGGTCCAGATATTTTTTCAATACCAAACTCTCATCTTGGTAAATTTGAAGATCTCATTGAACCAATGCCTGCTACTATTGCAATAACATCAGTTGAAACAAAAGAAAGTCTAGGCCAAAAAGAATTAGTAGTAACTCCCCAAACCCTCAGCACTATTTCCGTTCAACAACTAGGCAGTTCATTCCCACAAGTTGTCTCAGATGACGTAGTCATGGTGCACAAAGCAACTAGCAAAGATAAGGCAACAGAAAAGATATTTGCGCTTCCTCTTTCTATGGACACAATGGTCTTATACTACAACAAAGACATGCTAAGCCAAGCAAAAATTGCCCTCCCACCAGAAACATGGGATCAGTTTGTCGAACAAGTTCCCCGGCTAACCTTAGTTGATATTGATAATAACATCATCCAGTCTGGAGCTGCATTAGGAACTAGCAACAACATTCCTCGCTCTTTTGACATCATATCACTGTTAATGTTGCAAAATGGTGCTGTTATGACTAGTGGCTCCAATGTTACTTTTCAAACAGATCTAAAAGAAAGACGCGGATACAATCCTGGTAACCAAGCAGTAGAATTTTATACCAGTTTTGCTAATCCAGATGTTGAATGGTACAGCTGGAATGCTGACCAATCAGATGCACTGGAATCCTTCATTGATGGCGATACAGCTTTCTACTTTGGCTATCACTACGATCTAAAACAAATAAACAATCGTGCTCCAAATTTAAATTTTGATTTAGCACCTATGCCACAAGTTAATATTAACAACAATATTAACTACGCTAATTACTGGCTAGAAACCGTATCAATTAATAGTAAAGTAACTGATGAGGCCTGGGCATTAATAGAGGCTATAACTACTGAAAATGCAAAAGTTAAAAAATACCTTACTGCCACTAAAAAACCATCTGCTCTCAAAACTCTTTTAGAGGAACAAAAAGAAGATTACGTACTTTCTGTATTCGCCGATCAATCCCTAACTGCTCAAAGCTGGTATGCAGGATCACAACCAAAAGAAGTTGAAGATCAGTTTGCCGACATGATAACAATCATCAATGAAGGACGATTAGATGTAAACACTGCTGTAAAAAATACCGCTAGTAAAGTAGCACTTACTTATGATTAATAATAGCCTCCGCAACAATATTGTCCGTAGCATAAAAACGGCTGTTTTATTACTGGCGTTCTTAGCAATTCCATTTGCTACTCAAGCAGAAGACCCTGCCACTGCTGGTTTTGGTATTTCTATAGTGCCATCAAAATGTTGGCAAAGTTCTATTGGTTGTAATATCTGTGACGTCACTTTAATATTTACCAATGCAGCTAATTTAATAGCAGCTTCCGTTAGCTCGCTCTCATTGATCATGTTTATTGTTGGTGGGTTCTTCTTAATATTTTCCTCTGGAAATGAACAGCGAGTTGAAACTGGAAAAAAGATCCTAATAGGAACTGTTACTGGGTTAGCTATCGTATTTTTCGCTTGGTTTGCCGTAAACTTCATTGTCCGCACTGCTTATTACAGTACTGCCGAATCAGGCAATATATTTAGTGGTGAACAAGGAAGCAATAAAGCAACAATCTTTGATTCAGCCTGGTGGGAACCTCCAGCCTGTTTACCAGTTGGTAAATCTTGTGCTGGCCAGCCAGCTGGTAACTATTGTGGTGGCGTTGGTGATTGCAAAGAAAAAGGATCTAATTGTATTTGTTACCGTAAACTAAATCCTGAAGGTGATGATAATAAATGCACAACAGACGCACCGGATCTAGCTACTGCTGAAAGTGATGCTGGAATGGATAAAAAACAATGCTATTGCTCTAGTGATTGTACTCTAATAAACAATCTAAACATATCTAGCCTTGAAGGGCGTAAAGCAGAGTGTGTTGCTACATCGGCTTATAAAGCAAATGAATCTCTCTATTTGAAACTAGATTACAGTTGTACAGAAACTGGCAAAACATGCGTTGTAAAATATTAAATATTATTAGTTACTACTCTATGTTTACTAAAATCAAAACAGTTGCCGCCACAGCTCTTTTTCTAAGCCTCCCTAGCATAGCGGCCGCCACCGAAAGTCTCGCTCCACCATTTGCCGGTGCCGAAGATGCAGAACCAATTCTTATTATTGGAGCAATTATTCAAGCATTATTAGGTATTGTAGGTGCAGCTACCTTGTTAATGTTCATTTGGGGTGGTTTTAAAGTATTGTTTTCTGGTGGAAACGAAGAGAAAATCAAAAAAGGCCGTAGCACATTATTGTGGGCAGCCATTGGTTTGGCTATAATTTTAAGTAGTTACGCAATCTTACAATACACCTTTGCTGTATTTCAATCTGCTGCTACTGGATAAGGCAAGATTAGTTAGTTATCGTAACCAAGCTTCTAAATACAAAGTTTAATAGCGTATAAGACGCTAGAATAAAAAACAATCCAATGACGGTTCCGGTTAGAATATCTTTGGCTTTTTTTACTTGGTCCTGATTACCACGAGCAATCATCCATAACCATCCCGCATAAAACATAAAAATAACACTTATTGTTCCTAACAAACCAAGTAATAAATTAATTATTTGTGATGCCATATCAAGTGGGCCACCTAATACTACTGCAGAATTAAGCGCTCCCGCTTCACTTACCTCAATTCCCCCTAACTGAGTTTCATTTTGTATGACTTGGTCATACTCATTAAGTGTCTTTCTGGGTTGAGCATTAGCCGGTATAGAAAATGCAAATAAAAGCACTATAGTACCTAGAATTAAAAAAATGTTTCGTCCCTTAAGCAACTCCATTTACAGTTGCATTTAGTAAATTTTCAAATACATAATACGATGCTCCATAAGACGCTAAAATAATCACCGCTCCAATTAAAGCTCCAGTTAAAATATCCTTCGCTTTAGTTACCTGTTCTTCATTTCCACGTGAAAACATCCAAATAAAACCTCCGTAGATAATCAAGATTACGGAGATAATCATTAATAACCCCAGCACCCAATTAATTATACCAGCAGCTACATCTGTAGGGCTTGCGTTACCTAAACCAGTGTTTCGTTCTACATTACTACCTGGATCAAATACTACAGCTTGAGGAGTATAAGCCATCGCCATTGCAGGCACAACACATACTCCCGCAATAACCAGCGATAAACCAATGTTTTTAACTTTATTCATAATATTCTTGTTCATAATTCTTGTTTTCACTGATGATTTATATCATTCTAAAAATCATCAAGGAGTTGATGCTTGTTCTTCAGCGGTATCAACGGTCGCTCCTGTAATATCAGCTACCTGAATGAATACAAATTGTGTAATTCCTAAAGCTGACAATACGATAACTATGCCAATAGCTGTACCCTGAATAATATCTTTTGCTTTCTGTACTTGTTCAGCATTACCACGTGCCCAGATCCATAAAAAACCACCATATAATAATAGTATTAAACATAGAGTAACTAGTAATGATAAAGCCAAGTTAACTAAGTCTAGCGCTACTTGAGTTGCGGCTACTCCTCCTAAGGCTATTTCGGTGTCTGCTGTATTATTTAATTGACCAGTATTATCTGATGTTGGAAAAAAATTTAACGCATACGCAGGTGCTGTAGACAGAGAAAACACTGTAATGCTTAATGCTATGATGAGAAATAAACTAGTGAGTTTTTTATACATATTTTTTGTTTATGGTGTTTCTGCTTCCGGCTCCTGAAAGCTAGGTTCGATAAAATAGAAGATAGTTGATGATATACTAAGCGCTCCCAGTACAATGATTAAACCAATAACTGCTCGTTGAATAATTTTTTTTGATTTATCAATTTGCTCCTGATTACCACGAGCTATCATCCATAACACTCCAGCGTACATTAAGAGTATCAAAAATCCAGAAGCTAGGAAAGTAAGTACAATATTAATTATGTTAAGCGTTATAGACAATGGATCAGCGCTACCAAGATCAAGTTGCCATATCGTACTAAGTCTTCCGGCCTCCCATTGTTCCTTTGCGTGATACTTTAACTCTATCTGAGCCGCCTGCGTTGGATCAAATGGTAGTGCGTCCTTTGTATAGACAGGCGCAGTATCCTCGGTTGTAGGTGCGGCAAATACCAAAAATGGCATGAATAAAGTTAAAAAAATTACCATCACCCACCCTGATATTAAAATTCTATCCTTGATATTACTAATCATTAAGTGCTTCCGATAAAGAATCGTCTTGTCTCTGTGTTGCAGTACTTATCTGATCAAACACTAAAGTACTTATTGAATAAGCACCCAATGTTAATACCAATCCAATAATTGCTCCTATAATAATTTGTTTAGCCTTGCCCAGCTTCTCCTCATTATCACCTGATGTAAACCATACTACACCCCCATACAAAATCATTATCATTGATAAAGTACCTAAAAAGGTAAGAGACACATTAATAATATTCAAAGAAATACTTAATGGATCATTGCCTCCAGATAAAAATGTCAGTCGATTTACTGTAGTAAGCGCTACATCGGGGCCACCTTCTTTTACTTTCGTATTATCTGCTGGATCAAACTGCAGATATCCTTTTGTTGGATCTTCCTGTTCAGCTGGTGATTCACTATCTACTGCAATACCTACCAAAGGCAAACATATCAGTATTAAACATGCTACTAATAAAAACTTAAAACTATTTTTTTTAAGCGCTTGCTCCGCCACCTGCATTTGTAATGTCTGCTAGATAATAAAATACCCACTGCAAAATCCCATATGAAGCCAAAATGATAATTAGGCCAATAAACGTACCTACTAAAATATCCTTAGCCTTACTAATAGTTTCTTCATTTCCCCTTGCCCAAATCCATAACCATCCACCATATAGCATAACTATCAATGAAAACAGTCCTAATACTCGCAAAAGTATGTTGATTATTTGAGATGCCACAACAACGGGATCGGTTGTTCCTAAGCCGGTATCGGTTAAATTACCCCACTCACCGCTAGCATCAATTGGATTTATAGATATGTTAGCTGCACCTACCAATTCAGGAGGGAAAGCCACGAATAATCCAACAGCTATCACTAAAGCGCTGATGAAAAAAATTTTTATACTCTTTGTTTGATGTGTCATTAAACTCACTAATTACTAATAATTGCGCTTTGGAGAGCTGTAAACACATAATTCGCCAATCCAAATGATGACAATACAATAACCAAACCAATTGTCGCTCCTTTAAGTAAGTCTTTTGCTTTCTTTATCTTTTCCTCAGATCCACCTGCTAACAACCACATAAAGCCTGCTACAATTACCATAATTAAGGTTATGGATCCTAGAAATATCAAACTAGTATTAATAATAGTAAAGATAATTTGAGTTGGATCTGCAGTTCCTAATTGACTTGCTTTCTGTAATGGTTGCTCCGTGTCACCAACTGCAGGATCAAATCCTAAAGTATATGCACTAACTGCAAATGGGAATGTAATTAAAAAAGCAATTGCCAATGTTCTTGCAAATGTTGCAAACGATAAATTATATTTAGTAGTCTGCATTGATAAATAGCATACCACATTTTACCCTCTGAAGTCAATAACTTTTTCTTTCCTCTATCTACCTGTCTATAAAACATTTACAATCAATTCTAGATGTGCTATAATTGCATCCATAAATAGGAGAATTAAAAAAATATCTAACTAACAATATTCTTAACGCAATTCGCTATGAATAAATTTAAAAAACTAGGTTATTTGGCAGTAGGATCTGCTACATTGCTAACAGCAAACATTGCTAGTGCAGCAACTGTAGATACTATAGATACATCTGGTATTGGTAACTCACTAGTATTGGGTAATTCCAGTCCAGTGGATCTAGCCGTAAGCGTAGTAAATTGGGTATTAGGCCTACTAGCGCTAGTTGCCGTTATCATGATTCTTATCGGTGGATTCCGATGGATGACTGCTGGTGGTAATGAAGAAAAAGTAGAAAGCGCCAAAAAGCTTTTAATCGCTGCCTTAATTGGTTTAGTGATCATCTTAGCAGCTTGGGGACTTTCAACCTATGCAATCAACAACTTGTTGAATTTCACAGGAGCGTAAAGAACAAATACTTACATATTCAAACAGATCTCTTAATCGAGGTCTGTTTTGTTTTTAGCTTTTTCCCTACAGTACTACAAAAATGTCAGCTTCTTCATCAGTATAAATAAGTTTTACTTTTTTATATTCATTAAATAAGTTATACATTTCCGTATGATTACTTTCAATAAAAATGTACTTTACATTTAGCTTAGATAGGGCATCTCCTAAATCTCCTTTATAAGTACCAAGGGTAATCTCTACCCACATCCAATACAGATCTTCATTATAACGATACATAAATGTTGGATCTAAGCCGGCCATATAATTAACATTGCTATTGTAGTAAAACAACATGGGAAAATCATCCCAATCACTATGCATCACATTGCTACCCGGAACTGCATTTATGCTCAACCATTCACTAGCATCCTTATATTGTGTAATCGAATAACCCTCACGTACATCACTGGCGTTAGTAATGCTATCATGGAGAATTATCGGAACAACACTAATAACCAAAAAAGCTGTTAGTAGTAAGCACATTACCATCTTTCTCAATGGCATATCGCTTTTTATCAAACGTTTTAATGAATCAGTTTTTAACTCATTCAACCAAGTAGCCGCAGCAAGAATTGTAAACGGACCAAAATACTCCACATAGCGCCGTGATTTAAATGTTAACAACATTCCAAAAATAGACAAACCAAGTACAAACCAATCCAACTCTTTCCACTTTAACCGATTTATGATTTTAAAAAACAATGCTCCGCCAAATATAAAAGTAAGCCATAAAGAACCAATAAATAATTCGTGAGGATAATATGAATACCACTCACCGCCCACGCCGATACTATCTCCGTAATTTATAATTCCAATTTGTACTACCTGCTCCCAATAAAAATATAAATTATCAGGAAAGTATGGGTTAAAAAGTAATCCAATTATTATACCCCCACAAGCAGCCAATAGTGGTCTTATTAAAATTATTAGGTTTTTAAATATACCAGGTTTTTTCCATAAAGCTTTTTTTGCATTAGCAATTATCCAAATACAAACAACTGGGATAACAAGAAAAAAGCCCCCATAGCTCCACACAAAAACCATGCTCGTAACCGCTAATAACCAATTTCTTTTTTTTATCAAACACCAAATTACCACGCACAACAATATCATCGACAGTGGCGATGCTTTTACTAAGTTCAATCGAAATGTAAAGGTAACAGTAAGCGTTAAAATAACTGTTGCCAAAAGCCACCAACGCAACTTTAAACTTCGTAGCAATAACGCAATACTAATGATTGCAGTTGTACCTAATAACGCCGTAAATAATTTTACACCCAAAAATGGATTTCCCCACGTAACAAATGGTGCTAATAATACATGAAACAATAAATGCTGATTAACAAAATGTTCACTTAAAGTAGTGTATGGTAACCATATAAAATCCTTAATTATTCCTTGATCCAACAACAACTGTGCCATTTTCATATGATAAAAGGAATCCGGATCTGCTAACACGGATGAATACTGATTAAATAAAAATAAAACAAATATACTACTAGTGAGTAAGTATAATATTAAATGATCTTTCGACAATAATCGTTTCATGTGCCTAGATTATATATCCTCGTATATTCATCTTCGTATTCAAGGATTACTTCTGGATCACGAAACAAATATGCATCAAGCAACTGAGAACTTTTTGTAGAACGCCCTATAAAAACATATGATGAATTGAACTCTTCATTTATTATTGTAGATAAATGCTCTTTTACATTGCCTTCGGATATCTCTCGCCAGCGCCGATATTTGTCAGCGTCATCTAAATACATAAATGTTGCATCGAGTCCTACTAAATAATAATTATTCGAATTCTGATAATACAACATAGGAAACTCATCCCATTGTGTGTGAAATATATTTGTATTCACAGGGATGTTTTCTTTCATATACTCCCCAGCTGCCTGATAAGTGGACAAATCAATGCCCTCACTTAAATCTTCTTGTGCTTCAAATACATTTTTAATTGATGCCAGCGGAATAACAATTAGTAAATAAACAGCTAATACTGTAAACACCTTTCCTAATTGTTGCTTTAGCTTTTTAAGATGAACCTTCCAAGCT
This sequence comes from bacterium, assembly GCA_030698395.1. Lineage (GTDB taxonomy): Bacteria > Patescibacteriota > Patescibacteriia > UBA9570 > UBA9570 > JAUYKW01. The sequence continues at coordinate 121,111 of JAUYKW010000025.1, read as the reverse complement.
CCTGATTCTAGATAGGGCAAAACCAAATAACATGTCCACAACCACAAAAATGGAACCAAATACTCTACATTACGCCGTGAGCGTAAAGTTGCAAAAAAGAACATTATCGCTATAAACAATAAGCTAACTGCTTTGATGTCTGTAAAGTATTTCTTTCTTTGCCACACAAAAATCATACAGGCTAACAATACGGCAATAAGCAAAATACTAAGTAACCCCGTTAACTGATCGAGCGCAAATGGATACCATTCACCTCCTACCTCTATAACTTCTTGATAATTAATGAAACCGATCTGAACAACTTGTTCCCAGAAAAAAAATAAGTTTTGTGGAAAATATGGATTTATTATTATGCCCGCTATAATGCCCAACGTAACCATTATCACACCCCGTGGATCTTCAAAATAAATTCTTTTTCGTTTTATAGATTGTGTAACAATGTCTGCCAGCCAAATCATCATAGCAACTAACCATGCCAATATAAATCCACCATGCGCCCAGGTATAAGCCACAGTCAATAGTGCCACTAAACCATATTTTCTTTCTAACAATAAAATAAAAATACCTAACAAAATAATCATCGCCAAAGCTGTTGCTTTAACTAAATTTATCCGTACTACAAAAGGTGAAATTGTATAGAGTATGAACAAAGCGGCCCAACTATAAGACAACTTCCAACGCCGTAATATAGATACTAGAACTAATGATAAAATTACTAGTAACACCACCTGCCCGGCTTTGACTGCAGTTGCAGGATCTAGCACGGTCGTGAATGGAACCAAGAATAAATGATACAACAAATGATGATCTGTAAACTTTTCTGCAAGCGTTGTAGCTTGGAGCCAAGGAAATGCATAGAGTAATCCATGCTCAGAAATCTGCTGAATTATCCTTGCGTGATAAAAAGAATCAGGATCAGCAAAGCTACTTGGCCATTGCAAAATACTAAAGTAAATCCCGCTAAATAAAGCTACTGCCGTATAGAAGGCAATTTCTCCTTTACGGCTTTTTAAGTGCATCCTTAAAATAATCCACCCAAGGGATCGGTGATGGATCTATGTTATTTAGTACAGATAAATAAAAGCTTAAATAACTTCCCCATTGCAAAGTTTCAAACGATTGTAATAATTCATTATTTGCAGTAGGTACAAATACTGAATATGTCATTTTTAATTCTTCTAACACCTGCTTCGTAACTTCATAGCGTTTCTGATTACGCACATGATACAAATTTGACTCTAAAAAAATAAATCTAATTTTATCCGTATTGCCCGCAGGATTTTCCAATCCCTCCAAGAGGTGATGATTCAACTCTGGTATTAATTTCCAGGTTGAAAAGTGCTTACCATTTTCATTTGTCTGATTAGACATTACATGAACGTTTCCAGCCAAGAATTCACTACCAATATATACTGGAATATATTGCTCTGTATCACTAGCTACTCGCATAGCATCATCCCGCAATAATTCTCGATTGCCTTCTAAAAAATGTACAACATCATCAATGTTTTGATCTGATAATTTTACCAAACCAACGTTATTCAATAATCCTAGCAATCCAATTGTTGCATATCCTACAGCAATACGTGGCTGACCACATGGATTAAACGTCGGCTCTATTAAGTATCCAGGATACTTCTTTTCTTCCATTAATTCACTCAACTTACCACCGGTTGTGACCACTAGAATACGATCAGTTAATTCTGCTACTTCTGATGCAGTTGCCACAACCTCCTCAGTTGTACCGGAGTAACTAGAAAGAATTACCAAAGAATTCTTATCTACAAATTTAGGTACTGCATAATCATTTTGAATGTGAATTGGTACAGTAATTTGGTTTGAATAAACTGCTTTAATAATATCCATGCCCAATGCTGATCCGCCCATACCAAATAACACAATATTCTTACATTCTTTGTAGTGTTCAGGAACTTCTATTTGTTTCACTGCATCCCAAGCATGTTTTACCTGACTTGCAAGCTGATCAATACTTCCAAGCATGTTTTGGCTATCTAATTGTTTGATTTTATCTGTATTTATCATAGTTTGTTTAGTATAGCGCAGACATACAGCCTGCTCAATGATTACCCTTGATTATTTAACCATTTTTTGTTATAATTAACAAGATTTTCTATGTCAGGACACTCTAAATGGTCAAGTATTAAGCGAGCAAAAGGTGCTACAGACGCCAAAAAAGGTGCTATTTTTACTAAACTATCGAAAAATATTAGTTTAGCGGCCAAAAACGGTAAAGATCCATCGATGAATTCTGCCCTACGGACCGCAATTGATGCAGCAAAAGCTGCAAATATGCCCAAAGACAACATAGAAAGGGCAATTTTACGTGGTGCCGGAGAATTACCTGGACAGTTAATAGAAGAGCTTACATATGAATGTTATGGTCCCGGAGGTGTTGCCATCATGATTCGCTGTTCTACAGATAACACGAATCGTACAGCTACGTTCATTAAAACAACCTTATCTAAGGCTGGAGGTAATCTAGGTGGACCAGGAACTGTTAATTATTTGTTCCAAAAAAAGGGAATTGTGCGCATTGAGAAGAGCGCGGACGAACTCCAATTAATAGCCATGGATGCAGGTGCGGACGATATAGTTGAGGAAGATGATGGTCTTACTATATATACATCTCCAGAAACCTTAGATGCTGTAAAAGATGCCATGGGAGATGATGTTGAACTAGCAGAAATTCACTTAGTTCCTCTAACAAAAGTAAATGTCAGTAAAGAAGAAGATAAAGGAAGAATTGAAAAGCTATTATCAGACTTAGAAGAAAATGAAGACATTGACGAAACTTACCACAATGCCGAACTCTGATATTTTTATTGGCATTGATCCAGGTACAGCAATAACTGGCTATGGCGCTATCCGCGTCTCCAAGAAGTCATCACTACCAGAAGTATTAGAGTATGGAGTCATCCGAACAGCTTCCAGATTACCAGATTCTACTCGTTTATCAGAAATATATAATGCCCTTTCAGAATTACTTATCAAATACAAACCCATTGCTGTTGGCTGTGAGAAAATTTTCTTCTCAAAAAATATTAAAACTGCTTCTGCAGTTTCGCATGCCCGGGGAGTTATTCTACTAGCCATCGATCAACATGGAGCGAAGTTAGTAGAACTAACACCACCACAAGTAAAAAACGCAATCACTGGATATGGTTCAGCCGATAAGAAACAAGTTCAATATATGACTCAACAAATACTCCAACTAAAAAGCATTCCTAAGCCTGACGATGCCGCTGATGCTTTGGCGATTGCCATAACAACATCCAGCTTAATGAATAATCCAGCTGAAATATGAAAAAACAACTAACGATAATTATTGTTCTCCTTTTTAGCTTGTCACCTTGGCCAAACGTCTCTGCACAAGAGACTGTTATTGAAAATCCGGTTACTGACGAGGTCGTTGTTGCTAATACTGAATCTTCTCAAGATGGGAACAATGCGAAAGAGGAAGAAATAATCGAAGCAACGCCATTGGCTGCATCTGCGGGCAAAGATAAAAATGGTGTGGTAGGACGCAATATTGTATTTGATGCATCTGGTTCTACTGGTCCAACTGATGAAAAATTAATCTACACTTGGGATTTTGGGGATGGGGAACAATTTGTTGGTATAGACGCATCGCATATTTATGCTGAACCAGGAACGTATAAAGCAAGAATAACAGTTACTGATGGCGAAAAAGTATCCAAAGACACATTGTTAGTTTCTATCGCAAAAGACGTTGTATTACTTATTACCGACAATTCTGTATCAAAGGATGATTTAAAAAAACTTAAAGACTATGCCCAAAGACACGGCACTCTTTTGGTTTCGGTAAAACCAACAAATGAAAACGATCCAAACTATGCTCTCTCTAGAAATATTGCGGAACAATTAGTAACGTCAGAGGAAGATTTGGCTCAAGCCAATTTAATCATTACCTGGACCGGAAAAAATATTGGCCTAAATGCACTATCTGAAGTTGGTAGAATATTTACCTCTTCAAATGGAGATGTTGCTACATCTAGTGCTAGCTTCAGCCAGAAAGCCATCGTAAGAATTGATGATAAAACCGCAGGGTCTGCTTTAGCTAGGTTAGCTCAAAGTACTTTTAACATCATCACGCCACAATATGTACTACTTACAACTACTCCAGCATTAGAAATCATCCTTGCCAATCCTTCAGCTGATACTCTAACTTCAAGTTTGCAATCCAATAATATCGATTATCAAATTATTGGACGTCATAGCCAACGAGTGTTAGATACAATATCTCCGTTTAATTTTTTCTCTTATGGTATTAACTATCTGATCAATCAGGGTGTTAGTCCAGATACTTTATTCCTTTTACTCATCCTACCGATTGTAGCTACAATCATTGCCTTTGGTAGACAAATAGTTGGTGTAAAAGCTTTTGGTATCTACGTTCCATCTATTATCGCTCTAACTTTTGTAGTTACTCAATTAAAATATGGTTTAGTTCTATTCTTGCTATTACTAGTAGTAGCAACTGTATCTAGATTATTAGTTCGATATTTACGTATTTTGTACATGCCCCGCATGGCCATAGTTTTAACAATCGTTAGTTTGTCGATATTTATCATGTTTATTGCTGCTAGTTATTTAGGTAGAAGCTCAATTGTAACTATTTCTATCTTTCCTATTTTAGTCATGATTATTCTTACTGAAAAATTTGTAGAAGCTCAAATTGAACAAGGCAACCGTACCGCAATTGTATTGACCATAGAAACGTTAGTCTTGGCTATAATTAGTTACGGCATTGTTACTTGGGGTGTATTTGAAACATTTATTATGGCTTACCCTGAGGCTGTATTGCTAACTCTGGTTCTTAATTTTGTATTTGGTCGCTTCACTGGTTTGCGTTTATTTGAATATATTCGTTTCCGTAAATTATTTAAAAAACCCTCCGCATAACAATGAGTGAATTCTTTGCTAAATCAAGTCGTGTTCTTGGTATGAACGCTCGCAATTTGCGCTATATTCGTCCGAATAACAAACGTTCGTCTATTCAGCTTGCTCGTAATAAACTAGCAACCAAAGAACGTCTATTAAAACATGGTCTGCCAACAGCAAAAATATTTTCTGAAATTCATGATCGTCGTGAACTCTTTGAATTTGATTGGTCATCGCTCCCACCAAGCTTTGTATTAAAACCAAACTTTGGTCTAGGTGGTAATGGTATTCTTATTGTTTATGGAAAAAACAAAAACAATCAATGGATTGGGGGGAGCAACGAATTCTATACAGAAGACGATTTAATGATGCGCGTTAGTAATATATTAGATGGTAATTATTCAATATCAAATATCCCGGATATAGCATACTTTGAAGAACGCTTAAAATTATCAGAAGAATTTAAACATGTAAGTTATAAAGGCATTCCAGATATTCGGGTAATTGTATTTAACTCTGTACCAATAATGGCCATGTTACGCCTACCAACAAAATCATCCTCGGGGAAAGCCAATCTACATATGGGAGGAATAGGCGTAGGTATAGATTTAACGACAGGCATCACCACTTATGCGGCATCCAAACACGTAGGAGAACTAACAGTACATCCAGATTACAATACTAGTCTCCGTGGTTTACACATTAATAACTGGAATGAAATACTACGCATCAGTGTAGAAGCTCAACGAGCCGTCGGCCTTGGTTATGCGGGTGTTGACATAGTGATAGACAAACAACAAGGGCCAGTAATATTAGAAGTAAATGCGCATCCTGGATTAGAAATTCAAAATGCAAATCAAACAACTCTCCGAGATAGATTAGAAAGGGTAGCGGGCCTGAATATTTCCAGTGTAGTAAAAGGAGTAAAAGTATGCAAAGATTTATTTAGTAACGATACCGAAACCGAAGAAGATAAAGCAGTTATTGGTGTATACGAATCAATCGAAATTACAGACCGTAATAACAAACAACAAGCTATGCGTGTTCGGATTGATACTGGTTTAACATCTACTACAATTTCTAAAGACCTAGCACGTCGCCTTGGTTTTCAAGACGCCTTAACTGCACTTGATTCTATCGTTTTACCCAGCATAGTCTCTGCATCTGATGCTCGCCAAGTAGAAGAATCATTTCAACATTCAATTAAAGGATTACACGAAGATATAGTTGATATAGTTGCTGTACGTAGTGGTGACAAATATACAATCCGTCCTAAAGTTTCACTATCATTCGTGTTAGGAAAAAAGAACATCAGCACCCAGGTTGCCATTGCAATGGATAATAAACTATCTCATCCAATAATAATTGGCAGACGAGATCTTGCTGGCTTCTTAGTTAATCCAACAAAGACAAAATAAATGAATAATAAAAAAATAAAACCTATTCTTGGCCTAGTGGAAGAAGTAAAAATTTATCTTCCTAATGGAAAATTTATTCGTCGTCAAGCAAAGATTGATACTGGCGCCAGAACAACAGCAATCGATGTTAGTATCGCAAAAAAAATTGGCCTTCTTTCTGTATACGAAGAATTTAATAAAGAAATGCCCAAATTAAAAATCACCACCAAAAATTTTAAAGAAATCAAGAAAAAAATTCGTACAGTACTTGCTCCTAAATTAAAAAAACAAATTCCCGGTTTATATGATATCCGAGTAATTCCTGCAACAAACGGCATAACTGTAAGGCCCTTTGTTAAGCTAGAATATAAAATGCGTAATAAAAAAATCGAAACGATTGCAAGTATCGTTGATAGAAAAATGCTCTTATATCCCATACTTATCGGCAAACGCGATATGGAAGGATTTTTAATCGATCCGACAAAAAATATTTATCGTACAGCATAATGCGAATTGCACATATTACAAACCCATCCCAACAATTACCACCCAAAGGAGATCGTGGTCGTTGGTTGCTAGTAACATCACTTATCCGAGAACAAATACGGCGCGGACATGAAGTGACTGTATTTGGTAACAGTAAAACCAATATCAAAGGAGCTCGGATTGAAAGCCTCGATCCTTTGACACCAGATAGTATTAAGGGTCCGGCTACCTCGGCTCGGATGTTAAAGCACTATACTTATCTACTGCTCCTAAATAGAGCATATCGCCATATCGAAGAATTTGATATTTTACATAGCCATTTGGATAACTTACATTTTTTTATGTCATCATTGGTTGATAAGCCAACATTAATGACTCAGCATTGGCCGATTGAACCATTAACGCAAAACATTGTTCAGCAGATACCTTTTTCTAATGTATATATAACTCCAATATCAAAAGCCCAAACTAAACATTATAAAGAAAAAATTCAATACACAGATGTGGTCTACAATGGTATTGATGTGAATCAATTTAAGTTTAATAAGTCTCCCCAAGATCATTTTGTTTTTATTGGCAGACTTCATCCTTCAAAAGGTGTACATCATGCTATTAATGTATGTAAAAAACTTCGTAAAAAATTAATTCTTGCCGGCTCAACAGACTTGCAACGTGAGATTTATAGAAATTACTGGGAGAAAAAAATTAACCCCGCTTTAAAAAGCTCCTTCATTAGTTACAGGGGAGAACTTCCACATCAGAAAATTGCAAAGTTCGTAGGCCAAGCCAAGGCTTTGTTGTTTCCCATTGAGTGGGAAGAGCCGTTTGGTTTAGTAATGGTAGAGGCCATGGCTACCGGAACACCTGTAATAGCATTCAATAAAGGATCTGTACCAGAATTGGTCAAGGATGGCGTTACTGGCTTTGTTGTAAAAAATGAAGATGAAATGAGGGATGCGATTAAAAAAATTGATACTATAGATAGAGCAGCATGTCGAGAATGGGTAAAAAATAATTTTTCTATAGAACGCATGGGTGATGGCTATGAACAAGTATACAAAAAACTAATCAAACAGCATGAAAAAAAGTCCCTTTAACGTATTATTTGTTGGGTCTGAACTAGCGCCTTTAGCAAAAGCCGGTGGTCTCGGTGATGTATTAGGCGCCCTTCCCAAAGGCATTGCCCCCCATGTAAATAAAACCTGGGTTGCTCTACCGTTTTACAAATCAGTCACAAAAAACGCAACGAGCAAAATTGAACACATCGCTAATGTTCAAGTTAGAGTCAATAATAAAGTTGAACGTGTTTCTGTTTGGCGAACATATATACCCAACTCTAAAATCCCAGTTCTTTTATTCAAAAACAATAATTACTTAAGTCGTGGTACAGCCTATCAAGGCACAGCAGTTACAAATCCAATAACTAAACGTCCTGCAACAGCTCATACCGGGCAACGATTGCGCTTTCTTTTTTTCTCCCATGCAGTTTATCAATTTATTAAGCAAGAAAAATTACCAGTCACCACTCTCCATGCTAATGATTACCATACTGCGGGATTACAATATCTTTTAAAACAAGATTCTGACCTCGGTCACATAAAATGTTTACTAACTATCCACAACATGGGCGTTGTTGGAGATACTAAAATTGAGCTTCTTAAATTATTCAATTGGAACGCAAAAAGTATTAGTGTTAGTAGTGAGTTGCGACGCAAAAAAGGAATTCGTATGCTTCGCGTCGCAATTGATAATGCAAATCTGATTAATACAGTAAGTCCAACTTATGCAAATGAAATTTTATCAAAAGAATTTGGCTCTGGTCTAGAAAATATTATTAAAGCCAGAAAAAAAGACTTATCCGGAATTCTAAATGGAATTGATATGGATAAGTTCAATCCTTTAAAAGATCCTCATATTAAATATAAATATTCTATCGCTAGCTTAAATAAAAAAAAGAAAAATAAACTTTTTCTCCAAAAAAAGTCTGGTCTATCTCTTAATCCAAATATACCCCTCTTTGGCTTAGTCCACAGACTCACTAGCCAAAAAGGTTTAGAGCTAATAATTGAATTACTGCCCAAACTACTAGCTCTTGATGCACAATTTGTCTTTACTGGTACAGGTGATCCTAAATATGAAAAAACATTTTCTGATGCCGCTGCTATTGCCCCCAACAAATTTTTCTTTCATAACAAATTCGACATTCCTTTTAGCCAACAGATTTATGCTGGATCGGATTTATTTTTTATGCCATCTAAATATGAACCCTGCGGCCTAAGCCAAATAATTGCCATGCGCTATGGTTCTGTGCCAATTGTACGAGCAACTGGAGGCCTCAAAGATACTATAGATGATGGTAAAAATGGATTTCTATTTTCATCTTATTCAGCAAGTGCTCTGCAACGTACAATTAATCGGGCATTACGAATTTATCATAACCAACCCAAACAATGGGAGAAGATAATGCGCAGTGGGATGTCTGCTGATTTTGGTTGGGACAGTTCAGTAAAAAAATATATTTCACTTTATAATAAACTATCCTAATGACAGAAAAATTCGTAGCAGAAAAAGAAATTTTCAAAACACTAGATAAAATATTACAGGAACATGGTTTAGTATTAGATTTAATAATGAGCACCTCTGGCACTAATCATGTTGTCCAATGCCATGATGAAAATAACAAAAACTTTATAATAAAAATCTTACGCAAAACAAGTGCTGAAGCAAAAGAGGCGTTCTTGTCTGAAGCAAAAATGAATAAGTTTTTTTCTGAACAAACTACCTTACCTTTTACTGCTCCCGAGCAAGTCTTTCTTTACGATCAAATAGACCCTATTGGTTTAGCTTACTCACTCGTTGAAGGTGAACCCGCTGGTTGGTATTATTTCTATACTGGAACAAAACAAGTCCGCACAATTGGGGCAGAAACGATTATTACAGCACTAAATTATTTACAAAACAACTCTCAGTCATTAAACGATTCAATTGGTTTTAGTGTTATCAATCAAGAACAGCTGTCAAATAAGATGAAAAGTTATCATACCGGTGCTTTAGCTGGAGGATTAAGCGAAGAACAATATTCAGAGTGTCACTCTATCACCCAAGATCATGTTCTAGACTGGCTAAAAAATCCCGTTCTAGTACACGGAGACTTTAATCCAAAAAATATTCTTGTAACACCTGAGGATGGATTTGGTATTATTGATTGGTCTGATGCTCATTTAAATTGTAGGTATTATGACCTTGCTTTTATGTGGCTCTGCTTTTGGCGCACTCCTGATGTACAAGATGATATTATTAAACAAATAGAAAATTCAACTGATTTTTTTCAACTTGTCTGTTACTGGCTACCAAAATTTTATAGCATTTTACATGATGTAAAAACTGCTCTCATAAAAGAATTTGATGAAGGATCAATTCCCTTAGAAGCAAAAGTGGATAATCTAGAATACATCAAACAAGCGCAAGCTTTTTACGTCGATAAAATTGATACTTTTATTGCTCAAGCAAAAAAGTAATTACTTAAATTGCAGAAACTTTCTTTTTCCCACTTGGAGAACATCTCCGCTTTTTATTTTAACTATTTCTTTCCAGCTTGAGATAGCTTTGTCATTTAACTTAACTGCTCCCTGCTCTACTAGTCGTTTTGCCGCCGATTTAGATTCAGCTAATTTATATGTTATTAAAATCTCAATAATATCTGTACTGTCCGGCAACTTTTCTTCTGGTATATCAGTTGGCTTTCCATGTTTAGTAAACACATTCTTAAAATCATCTTCTGCTACTTGAGCTATATCTGAATTGTGATAAATAGTAACAATCTCTCTCGCTAATCGCATTTTTGCATCTCGTGGATTTTCTCCCTTTTTTAGATTCTTTTCTATCTGATTAATTTCCTCCATCTCAACATCAGTACATAATTCAAAAGCTTGTACAATCACATCGTCCCCTAATGACATAATCTTGCCATATAAATCTGCTGGCTCTGCTGTTATGGCAATTACGTTTCCAGCGGTCTTTCCTATTTTAACGCCATTCGAATCTGCTAATATTGGAACCGTTAATACGAATTTTTCTTTTTTATTTATTACTCTTTGTAATGTCCGACCAGCTAACATATTAAACGTCTGATCCGTGCCACCAATTTCTAAATCAACATCTAAAGCTACTGAATCATATCCTTGCATGAGGGGATAAAAAAATTCATGTAGGGATATAGGTTTTCCAGCTTTCATTCTTTTTTCAAACATGTCCCGTTCAAGCATCTGTTGCGCTGTAAAATGAGCAGCTAATTTAATAATTTGCTCAAATGTAAGCTTTGCCAACCACTCACTGTTATATTTAATCTCAACTGGATTTTTTTTATTATTAAAATCTAATATTTTACTAGCTTGTTCTTGATAGCTTTTCGCATTCATTATTGCTTGCTCGGCTGTTAAAGGTTTGCGCGTTTTATCTTTTCCAGTTGGGTCTCCAATGCGTCCAGTGAAATCTCCAATTAATAAAACAACTTTATGCCCAGCACGCTGAAACTGTGCTAACTTTCGTAATGCAACAGTGTGCCCAATATGCAATTGTGCGCCAGTAGGATCAACCCCTAAATACAGGCTTATTTTTTTTCCAGATGCAAGTTTTTTTTCTAACTCTTTACGTGTAGGATAGATAGTGTCTACTCCACGAGACAAGAGATATTCTGTCTGTTCCATGAATACCAGCCTACCATATGCACATTTTCAGAACAAGAAAATATGTGCATTTATTGTGTCTATCTCTCCTTAAACCATAACAATTATCTTGCTAATTATATCCATTTTTGTAAGTTATTTAATTCGACAAAAGACTATCAATGTTATATAGTTAGGCTGATTTTTATGGAAAATAATACTCAAAAACTAAGTAGCTCTCGCAAGCCTATGATAGAAAAAAAATCTAGTCCTACCTCATCTCAATTCAAAAAAAAGTCTACTCTGCCTACAAATAAAGATAAAAGTATTTCAAATAATACAACTGCTAAATCAAACCTAAAACCATTAAGTAAGGCAGAGCGTAGGCTAGCAAAAAAACGTGGCCCCCGCTGGAAACGCTGGTTATTACGTTTATTCATAGTTGGTGTTGTTGGTTTTGCACTTCTAGTATTAGCAGGGATTGGAGCGTTTGCGTGGTTTGCTAAAGATTTACCAAGTCCAGATCAATTAGAAAATCGCGTACTAGCTGAGAGTACAAAAATCTATGATCGCTCCGGAGAACATCTACTTTATGAGACCGGTAAAGATGTTCGCCGAACGTACACAAAAATAGAAGATATTTCTCCTTACATGGCTGATGCAACTGTTGCTTTAGAAGATAAAAAGTTCTATGAACACAAAGGTTTTGATCCAGTTGGCATTCTCCGCTCTGCAGGAATAAATGTAGCAACTGATCAGCAAGTTGGAGGATCAACTATAACTCAACAGTTCGTCAAAATGGCAATTGTTGGAAATGAAAAAACATATTCTCGAAAAATAAAAGAATTAATCCTTTCAGTTGAACTAGAAAGAAAATATGATAAAGATCAAATTCTAGAATTCTACTTAAATGAAGCATCTTACGGTGGTGTAAATATGGGTGTTGCCGCTGCCTCTCAAAGTTATTTTGGCAAGACTCCTTCTGAACTCTCATTAGCAGAATCTGCGTTATTGTCCTCCATCCCTCAAAGACCTACTTACTACATCAGTCAAGATCGCGAAGCTTTATATGAACGAAAAGATTTTGCTCTTGATCGAATGGTAGAAGAAGGATATATAACAGAAGAAGAAGCTGATGCAGCAAAAACAGAAGACGTTACTATCCAACAAACTATTGCAATTAAAGACGCTCCTCATTTTGTTGATTATGTCTTGTCTCAATTGGAAGATGATTTTGGTGGTGCTTTTATAAATCAAGGACTTCGTGTAACAACTACTTTAGATTTCGACAAACAAGAAATTGCTGAAAGTGTTATCCAAGACGGCATGGGAAAAGTTGAACAATATGGTGGAAGTAACGCATCACTTATTTCTATTGATGCACATACGGGTCAGGTATTAGTAATGGTTGGCTCTAAAGATTATTATTCAGAAGATTATGATGGCCAAGTAAATGTTGCAACAAGCCTACGTCAACCAGGTTCTTCCTTTAAACCCCTGGTATACATGACTGCATTTGATAGTGGTTATAATCCAAATACAATCTTATTTGACGTTAGAACTAACTTCACTTCAGATTCAGGCGATTACATTCCTAGTAATTATTCCGGTGGATTCTCGGGTCCAGTAACTATCAGACGGGCTCTTGGTCAATCTTTAAATATTCCAGCTGTGAAAGCACTTTATTTAGTGGGTGTTGATAGGGTAATTGATGTGGCAGAATCTTTTGGTTATACCTCATTCCAAGACCGCTCTAGATATGGTTTAGCACTTGTATTAGGAGGTGGAGAAGTTACCTTGTTAGAGCACACTTCAGCCTTTGCAACATTTGCTCGAGAAGGTGTGCGTCATCCTGTTACTACCATCTTAAAAGTTGAAGATCAAAAAGGTGCTGTATTATATGAATGGAGCAATACCGAAAACCAAGTCATTGATCAAGTTGCGGTTCAAAATCTAAATAGTATTTTATCTGATCCTAGTGCTAGAGCTGGTTTTACAGCATTAAACATTTCCGGACGAACCCTGGCAGCCAAAACTGGTACAACTAATAATTACCGAGATGCCTGGGCTATGGGTTACACTCCCTCTTTTGCGACTGGAGTTTGGGTGGGTAATAATGATAATACTGAGATGCACAATGGAGCGGCTGGTTTAGTTGTTGCGGCTCCAATGATGAATGACTATATGTCACGTATTCTTGATGGATTACCTGATGAAGGTTTTAATTCTCCTCCGCCAGCACAAGCGAATAAAGCTGTTTTATGGGGCGGAATTGGAACTTCTGTAGAAAAAATAGTTGATAAAAATACACAACACATCATACCTGATGAATGCATCTCGTCTTATCCTGAAGAATTCAAACAGACCCGTGAATTCAAAGAAGTACATAATATTTTATACTACCTCACAAAAGAAGATCCTCTTGGTGATGCTCCTTCCGAACCCCAAAACGACCCTATGTTTAATAACTGGGAAGCTGGTGTAAAAGCTTGGTCTAATGGCCAGGAAGAATATATTTCTGATGAAATGACTTATGAGGATTGTAATCTTCGCTCTTCTGATCAAATACCTTCCGTGTCTATAACCTACCCTGCTGTTGGTGCTCGCTTAACAAGTGCTACATTTGATATTCAAACAAGCATTGATCCAGGTACAGGAAGAAATATCAAAGAAACAACCTATATCATCGATTCAAATGTTATTGATGTAAAAACCAGCCCACCATTCAACACTGGATATAATCCAACAAACTTAACTAATGGTAAACACACATTAACTGTACGTGTAACCAATGATCGAGATAACACTAATGAACATACAATCATCTTCACGTACATGGCGCAGGGCGAAATTGTTGATACCTCAAATTCAAACACTAATAATCAAAATTCTTCTAACACTAACGAAAATTCTAATTCTAATTCGAATAAGAATTCTTCGAAGAATAAAAATAATTAGTTCAAATTTTGAACTGAATTCGCATTACCTTAGAGCCTGTTGATTGGTTTATAAACTCCAAAATGTCCCTCTCGCGGTCTTTTAGTAGTTGTGATAGCGCAGGGCTAGAACTCTTCACCATTAACACACCCTGGCGCAAAAACAGAGGTTGAAGATCTGTTTTATTTATCGTTGGTAATTCGCTTTTAATATAAAGCTCAGCAGCTTCCATTACCTGACTAGCCTTTACAGCGCCTGTTATCCCAGCTCTATTCAACTGGTACATTAAATCCTTGTTGGATAGTTTTTGCACAATCTTTATTGTTTTATTGGCATAATAACATACGTATATGTTTCATCCCTTTTACCTCGAAAGACACCTGGGCTAATACTATCAATTATTTTTATTTCAACCTCCCCTTTTTGTACTTGTTGCAATCCATCTAATAAATATCGATAATTGAACACAGCGGTATTATCTTGCCCTTCAACCACACAAGATAGCTTGGTTGTATTTTCACCCAATTGCGCATTAACCGCATTAATCGACACTGTATTATCCTCCTTTGAAAAGGATAGCTTCACATCATTTATGCCAGTTTTTGAGAATAATGCAGCTCCTTTTACAGCTGTAATAAGATCTGTTGAAACAAGAGAGATTGTTGTATTTCCTTGTTGGGGAATAATTTGGTGATAATCAGGAAAGTTACCTTCAATAACACGTGATACAAATTCAATTTCTCCCATCTCACAAGCTAATTGTGTTTCAGAGGCATAAATAATAACATTTTCCTCTTTTGTTGCTTGTATCACCCTAAGTAGTTCCTGAGCTGATCGTTGAGGAAGAATAACTTTAATTTCTTTCCCTTGTTTTGTTACTGGAATTTTCTTTTCTGCTAATCTATAACTATCAGTTGCAGCTAGAATTAATTCATTATTTGTGAAATCAAATAATACTCCTGCAATTTCTGGTCTAGTTTCATCAAAAGAAGCAGCGATAACAACTTGTTGCAATGCTCTTTCTAATAACTCTCTATTCAATATAAAACTCTCTACTTTTTCAACTTCTGGTAAAATTGGGAATTCAGTAGCCATCTCTCCTTTTACTACTGTGTTTTGCTCATCTGCAATAATATTAAATTCTTTCCCGTTTAGAATACAATCAATTCTTTCAGTAGTAAGAACATTTATATAACTAGAAAGCAACTGAGCTGGTAATGTAAACTCTCCTTCCTCTTCTATCTTTCCTCTAATAGATACTCTTACTCCTATTTCTAGATTTGTGGATGATAATGATATTTTTCCATCCTTAGCTTGAATCAATACATTTTGTAAGATGGGTAAGTTTACATTTCTGTTAGCTATGTGCCCAACTATCTGTAACCCACGATTCAAGTTTTCTTGTGTACATGAGAATTTCATAATATGGGGATAAAAAATTTATAAATATACTTATTAATAATAATAAGGGCTGTGGAAATGTGGGAAAGTTACTTTAAAGCCATTTTTATTAGTTAGTATATGAATTTGTTTGTTAATAAGATAAGGAAAACGCGGTAGTTAAGGTGTTGATAATTAAAAAAGGTGTTTTTTGATGTTTTTTTACCCACAAGATGTTAGTGTTCTTACTACAATGTTTTCCTCGGTTTATTAACATTGTGTACACACTTAAAAAACAACTTATCAACTAAGCGTATAGTTTTTGTTTTATTAATGAGATGTCTTGAGATAGTTTTTCATTCTCAACCACTTCATTTTTTATTTTATTGTAAGCATGCATTGCAGTAGTGTGATCACGTCCACCAATTTCACTTCCGATTGCTGGATAAGAGGCACTCATTTCTTCGCGCATAATATACATAGATATTTGTCGGGGCACTACCAATCCTTTTTTCCTAGAACTACCAACTAAATTTTCAATAGAAATATCATAATATTCAGAGACAGCTAATATAATTTGTTTTCCCGTGATAGCACTGCGTTTAGGAGACTGTATTATTCCAGATAATAAACCTTTTACACTTTCAATAGTTGGTTGAACGTTTGTTAATTGAGTTGCGGCAATTACTCTATTTAAAGCTCCTTCTAATTCTCTGATATTATTTTGGACAGTCTTTGCGATGTGGGTAATTATTTCATCATCAATATTAACTTTTTTACTTTCACATTTACTTCGCAAAATCGCGATTCTCGTTTCTAGATCTGGCGCACCAATATCAACTATCATTCCCCATTCAAAACGTGATACTAAACGGTCTTCTAATGTAGGAATTGCCTTTGGAGGACGATCAGAACTAATAACAATTTGTTTATCATTTTGATGTAAGAAGTTGAAGGTGTGAAAGAAGGCTTCTTGAGTGCCCTCTTTGCCAGCAAGGAACTGAATGTCATCTACTAACAACACATCTACAGAGCGATATTTATCTTTAAAAGTATCTGCCTTACCCATTGTCACTGATTTGATATATTCATTAGTGAATGTTTCACAAGGTGTGTATAAAACTTTCTTTTTTTGAGCGCGAGCATGTATTTCATTGCCAACAGCTTGCATTAAATGAGTTTTTCCTAATCCTACACCGCCGTAAATAAACAATGGATTGTAAATTGTTGCTGGATTTTCACTAACAGCTCTACATGCTGCGTGAGCAAGTTCAGATTTTTTTCCTACTACAAAAGAATCGAATAGATATCTAGGATTTAAATCTGAGTCCTTTGGAGCTGTTGTTTTAAATGTAGCAACTGGAGCTTGTGTAATTATAGGTTCGGAAATAGGTTTGGCTTCAATTTTTTCTTCTTCCTCAGCTTCTTTATCTACTAAAAAAGTTTCTTGTTTACTGATAGGTGCTACTTTAAAAGAAACCTGTTTAATTTTATCTTCGGTAATACTTTGAAGTGAATCTAGTATTTTATGGTGGTATTTATTTTCCATCCAAGTTTTTGTAAAAGCGTTTGGCACTCCTACAATCACAGAAGATTCTTGATATTCTAAAATGAATGTGTTTTTAAACCAGGTTGTAAAATTTGCCTTGGTTAAAGAAAGTTCTAACTCTCCTAAGCAGGCTTCCCATAACTGTTTTGAATCCATAGGATATTATATTAACACACAACACTTGTGGAAAAATATTTTACTTGTGCAGTCCATGTGAACAACCTGTGGATGTTGTGTGTATCTTGTCAAATAGGTATCTTGTCGCTATACTATACTGGCTAAATTTTGAAGAAATTGTATGCCTAAAAGGACATATCAACCGAAAAAACGATCACGTGCTAAAACGCACGGTTTTCGTAAACGAGCAAGTACTTCTACAGGTGTTAAGGTACTGAAAAAAAGGCGCGCTAAGGGCAGAAAGAAGCTTTCTGCGTAATGTTATATGTTGCCATCACAGCAGCGGCTTAGAAGAAGGTCAGACATTGAACGCTTATTTAAGGAGGGTACGAAGGTGCATAATCCTCTTATAAGAATGATTTATCAACAAAATCAAGGATCCGAGTCTAGAGTTGCTGTTGTGGTGTCAAAAAGAGTTTCTGCACATGCTGTGGACAGAAATAGTGTAAAAAGAAGAATCCGGTCCGCTATTAGTCAAAAAATTGAGGATATAAACATACCTCATGATATATTGTTAATAGCACAAGCTCAGTCAAAAAGTGCAACATATGCCGAATTAGACAGGGCTGTTGATAGGCTGTTGATAAAGATAAATAAACATGGGGCAAAATAAATTTTTATCACGCTATCTCGTCTTAAAGTTAATTCGGGTTTATCAGCAAACTTTTTCTCCAGATCATGGTTGGTTTTCACAAGCGACTTTCCATGGTTGCAAATACAGACCTACTTGTTCCGAATATACCTACGAAGCAATTGAGATATATGGTATCACTAAAGGAATGTGGATGGGAACAAAAAGAATATTTAGATGTAATCCAATTAGCAAAGGTGGATACGATCCAGTTCCTACTAAACAGATAGAGATAAAGAAAAAATAAATTTAACAAAAGATGACGGAATTATACAATACCTTTTTATACGAGCCGATATTTAATGCTTTAATTTATCTTTATCATATTCTGCCTGGCAGTGATATGGGGATAGCAATTATTGTTTTAACGGTATTCATAAAAGTTTTATTATTTTGGCCATCATTATCATCATTAAAGGCACAAAAGAACCTACAGGAAACTCAGCCAAAAGTTGAAGAGATTAGAGAAAAGTACAAAGACGATAAAGAGGAATTAGGGCGTCAATTAATGGCATTTTATAAGAATAACAAAGTTAATCCTTTTGCTTCTTGCTTACCATTGCTTATTCAATTGCCAATTCTACTTGCTTTATACAGAGCTTTTTTCCAAGGACTAGGAGTGGACCCTGAAACACATTTACTAGCGGCAGATCAAATACAGCATTTGTATGGATATCTAGCTAACATCTATACCACAATGCCAATAGACACACAGATGTTTGGTTTTTTAGATCTTTCAGCTACACATAATATAGTATTAGCTGTATTAGCGGGAATTGCTGCATTTATACAAGGAAAGACAATGCAATCAAAACGCACAGAAGTAAAGAGCGAAGGGGCTAAAGATGAAAACACAGCAGCAGCCATTAGTAAGCAAATGACATATTTTTTACCAATTATTACGATTGTGTTTGGTTATCAGTTCCCTGCCGGTGTAACGCTGTACTGGTTGGTATCAACATTATTTAGTTTAGGACAACAACTATACTTTTTTAGAGTAAAAAAAGATTGGAACAAAGACGATGCCAAAGATCAACCTAAAGCAATTGATTAATTTACCAGTTTATACCGAAACTGATTATTTTTTAGGAAATATTGTTGATGCAGACTTGAGCATAGACGATCATGTGATCGTAAAATATTATGTTGGAAAAAATAAATTAGTAGATGAACTACTAAAAAATATAATTGGATCTTCATTGTTAAGTATTGCTCCAAGTCAGGTGGTTAGCATCACCGTAGATCGGATGATTGTTATGGACGCAGTACTGCCGAGCGAGGTATTAGAGAGTGAAATTGAAGCTACAGAGGTTGGAATGCCAGCTACAGCATCAGCTCATCAAAGAAGCAATTGATCCCGAGAAAATTATAGATCGATGATGTAATTCTTTTGTTTCAAGACTAATTTTTCCTATTGAATCTTTCCAAAGCCCAGGTATTCTTTCTGGCCACTCTACAACTACTAATGCCGAAGGATCGTTAATGTATTGGTCGACATCAATATCTTCAATTGAATCTTCAGATGAAATACGATATAAATCGATATGAATAAATGTTTTTATTATCGAGTGGGTTGTATTTGGAAAGACGTTCATGATGGTGAAAGTTGGGCTAGTAATTGCCTCAGAAATACCTAGCCCTTCTGCTAACCCCTGAATAAAAGTAGTTTTGCCAGCCCCAAGCTCTCCTTCAAGCAAAATAATTCCAGCCATAGATAAATTTTCACCCAGCTTGCGGCCAAGAGCTTTTGTGACACCTTCTGATTGTGATTGACAAACGACTGTTTTCATGCTATACTAATTGTATCATAATAATAAAGTTTCACAATAGGTAAAAACCATGACGACTGAATACGTTGATAAAATATTAGGATTAGCAGCCAGCAGAAGAGCATCTGATGTACATTTTTTTGTAGGAAAGAAACCATTAATGAGGGTTGATGGAGTGTTGATGGAAATTGAAGAGGAAGAACAATTGCAGGCAAATATAACGGAAGAACTAGTTTATTCTATGTTGTCTCCGCAACGAAAACAAAGGTTTATAAAGGAACGAGAGCTTGATTTTGCTTATCAAATACCGAATGGAGTTCGTTTTAGAGTAAATATTCATTGGGAAAGAGGGTATGTTGGCATGGTTGCAAGAGTGATTCCAATGCAGATACCAACCATGGAAGATCTTGGTATGCCAGACATAGTATATGAGCTGACACGTTTAAAACAAGGATTGGTTTTAGTAACAGGACCTACGGGTTGTGGTAAATCAACTTCCTTGGCAGCAATGATTAATTTAATAAACAAGGAGAGAAGAGAGCATATTATTACTTTAGAGGATCCTATTGAGTATATTTTTACATCTGATAAAAGCTTGATTCGTCAACGTGAAATGGATAGAGATTTTCTTTCTTTCAGTACGGCATTAAAACATGTAGTACGGCAAGATCCGAATATTATTATGGTTGGTGAAATGCGAGATTTAGAAACAATATCTGCCGCACTTACAGTTGCGGAAACAGGACATTTAGTTTTTGCAACTTTACATACCTTAGGTTCAAGCGAGACAATAGATAGAATTATTGATGTATTTCCTCCTTATCAACAGGAGCAAATTCGTCTTCAGTTATCAATGGAATTAAGAGCGGTTGTGTCTCAACAACTGGTCCCCCGAGTAGGTGGTGGTAGAGTAGCAGCTAGAGAAGTTATGATTAATACTTCTGCAGTTTCAAATTTAATCAGGGAAAATAAAATTCCACAATTACAGACAGTTTTACAAACTTCAGCGGATAGCGGGATGATTACATTGGACCTTAGTTTAAAAAAGTTACATGATGAGGGCTTGGTTGATCGAGACTTGGTTAGTGGTTACATGCAAAATCCTTCTTTGTTGGATGAGTAAAAATAAAAATATCCCTGAGGAGATGTTTTTTGAAACTTTTTTATAAGAGAAAGTTAGTTGTCTCTATCGTCAAAGTCTTCATTTTTCTTAATCTTAATTCTTCTAAAGATTAGAAAAACTAAAATCACTAAACATATTCCCCAGAATAATCCGTATGCACTAAATATTAATGTTCCTATGAGATCCATTTATCTAAACTTTACTGCAGTACCATAGGCTAGAATTTCTGCTGCTCCCTGCATAACCATAGACGTAGTGAGCCTAACATTGACTATGGCATCGGCGTTTACTTTCTCGGCGTCCTCGACCATTCTTTGTTTGGTATTTTATCTGTTGTTGAAATTATCATATGTGTATTATTAATGAGTAGTATGGCTAGTTTACCATATGTAAATAATTAATAAAAAACACCCCGCAATTAGCGGGGGTTTGTGGGCCGTACAGGATTTGAACCTATGACCATTCGCTTAAGAGGCGATTGCTCTACCAACTGAGCTAACGGCCCTAGTGTGCGCCGGATAGGATTCGAACCTATAACCTCTTGGTCCGAAGCCAAGCACTCTATCCAGTTGAGCTACCGGCGCAAAGGAACGCGCCTCAGCACGTCTTTAGGAGTTTATCGGATTAATCTTAAATGTGCAAGCTCTATTCGGTTGGATTCTTTGGAGCGGTATGTTTCAGAGCATCTTTTAATGCTTTACCAGCTTTAAACTTTGGCACAACAACAGCAGGTACTTGTATTCGATTGCTTGGATTTTGAGGATCGACACCCATTCTAGCAGAACGGGTTCGAGCAGAAAATTTTCCAAACCCAGTTAGGTTTACATCGCCATTGTTTTGGAGGGTAGCAACTATAGTATCTAGCGTTGTGTCCAAAACAGCCTCGACGTCTTTTTTGTTAAGACCAGTTTTTTCTACTAAGGTGTCAATTAATGATGCTTTGTTCATAAGAGATATGTTAGAGAAACGTGAATTATATCTAATGTTAGTATATTACACCTCAATTTCACGGTCAATTCTTTGAATTTTATTTAGTAACCTTGTATTAGGATCAATCGTAAATAATACAGAGTTAAAAAGGGTTGGACCGGATTCAATCGGAGGCAACGAGACGTGTGTTTGAGATAAAAATCTTTCAAGTACTTTTGCTACATCAAAGCCTAGAACAGAATCACGGGCACCTACATATCCTAAATCACAAACAAGACCAGTGCCCTTTGGTAAGACGCGCAAATCAGCTGTTGGTACATGAGTGTGCGTTCCTACAACAGCAGTAACCCGACCATCTAAGTAGTGTGCAAGTGCCTGTTTTTCACTGGTAGCCTCAGCGTGAAGGTCTACAAAAATTGCTGAGTAATCTTTTGGATTGATTTGTTCGAGAATTTTATCTGCCGTAGTAAAGGGGCTGGCTACTTCTTGGGCCATGAATACTTCTCCAATTAAATTGATTAAAAGGATCTTGTATTCACCGATAACCATTTCTGCCCATCCAACACCAGGATCTGACTCAGAAAAGTTAGCCGGCCTTATTACTTTTGCATCGGAAGATTTTAAGTATTCAATGCCTCGTTCATTATCCCAAATATGATTTCCAGAAGAACAGAAATCCACCCCACCTTCTAAAACCTCGGTAATTGTTTGTGGAGTTATTCCATTACCATGAGCAATATTTTCGGCATTTAGAAAAACAGCATCAAGAGAAAGTTCTTTCCTTAATTCGGGAACTAGTTTTGTTACAGCAGAGCGCCCAGCTTTTCCAACAGCATCACCTATATATAATACATTCAACATAGCTTCGTGCTTAACGTGCGTATTCGATGACTCGTTTTTCACGAATTAAATTTACTTTGATTTCTCCAGGATATTTTAATTCTTCTTCTATTCTTTTTGCAATATTTTTCGCAAGTTCCGATGCTGCAAAATCATCAATTTTATCTGGATGAACAAATACTCTAACTTCTCTACCAGCTTGAATAGCGTATGCTTTTTCAACACCTTCAAATTTTAATGTTACAGCTTCAAGTTCTTCAAGGCGCTGTACATAATTTTCATAGGTATCTTTTCTTGCACCTGGTCGAGATCCAGAAATTGCATCAGCAACTTTTACAATGACAGCCTCTAGTGTTGGCGGTACATCATCATGATGATACAGAATTGGTGCAATTATCTCGTCAGATAAACCAAATTTCTTTGCGATGTCACGACCGAGCTCTGGATGAGTACCTTTCATTTCATGATCAACTGATTTACCAATATCATGCAAGAGACCACCTTTTTTTGCGATGGCAGGGTCTGCTCCTAAGTGCTCAGCTAACATAGCTGCTAAAAATGCAACTTCTATAGAATGACGTAATACATTTTGACCATAAGATGTTCGATATTTCAGTCTGCCCAAAATCGAAACTAGCTTTGGTTCAAAACCAGCAATTCCAACTTCATATAAGGCAGCTTCTCCAGCAGCTTTAATGTCTAAGGCTAGATCTTTTTTTGCCTGTTCAATTGACTCTTCAATTCGCGCTGGATGGATGCGACCATCAGATATTAAAATGTCGAGAGCCCTTTTGGCTAAGTGTCTGCGGATTGGCGAAAATCCTGATACTACAATTGCTCCTGGCGTGTCATCAATAATAATTTCTACACCGGTAAGCTCTTCAATTCTTTTGATATTACGACCTTCTTTTCCGATAATTCGACCTTTCATGTCATCGCTTGGTAATTGAACTACTGTTGTTGTGGTTTCAGCAGCATGACTCGTGGAACAGCGTTGGATTACAACAGTCATTAGTTCCTTTGCTTTGCGTTCCATTTCCTCGCCACCTTGTTCATTTAATTTGTGTAGTCTACTCATTAATGCCTCACTATGTTCTTCTTCTACTCGTTTCTCTACAAGTGCTAAAGCATCCTTTTTGTTCATTCCAGCTACCTTTTCTAATACTTCTAGTTGCTGAACTTTAATTGATCCGATTTCTTCTTTGATAGAATCAATTTTTACTGCTTTTTTTCGTAACTCCTGTTGTTTATTTTCAAGGTCTAATAACTTGTCGTCAAATAGACTCTCACGCTTTTCTAAACGTCTTTGGGTGTTTGTAGTTTCTTTGCGTCGTTCAATTTCCTCTTTTTTAGCTTCATCTAATAGCTTAAGAGATTTTTCTTTTGCTCCTAATAAAAGTTCTTGTTGTTTGCTTTTTGCTTGCTGAATAATGTTTTCAGCTTTTGCTTCCGCAGAATCTTGGGTTTTTGCAGCTACTTGTTTGCGAAACCAATAGCCAATGCCGGCGCCTAATAGCGCTCCGACCACTAGAAACAGTGGTCCAATGAATATTTCCATAATTATTTTCCTGTTTTAACAGGCAAGCAAACAGACTGAACTAGATTGTCAGTTTATTTATGAGGGTGTCTTGTATTTTTTGATAGAGAGTAGTCATGTATGGTGTTGTTCTACAAGTTCTAGCGTTAAGCGCAATCCTCGGGCTTGTCTGCAGACTAATTTTTTAATAATAGCTTATCTATAAAGAAAGATAATTCTAAAAGATAAGCTAAAATTAGCCTACCAGATTCGTAATAAGGTGTAAAGGGTTTATGAAATAATTTTGTCTATTATTCCGTATTTTTTTGCATCTTCCGCACTCATGAATTTATCACGATCTGTATCTATTTCTATCTGTTTTAATGACTGTTTTGTGTGTTTAGTGAGTATATTATTAAGACGTTCTCGGGTCTTTAATATGTGTTCTGCACGAATTTTTATATCAGATGCTTGCCCTTCCGCACCACCCATTGGTTGGTGAATCATGATTTCTGAGTTGGGCAAAGAATAACGCTTACCAACAGTTCCACCAGCTAATAACACTGCAGCCATAGAAGCAGCTGTTCCAACTACAATTGTGGAAACGTCACATTTTATATATTGCATTGTATCGTAGACCGCTAAACCCGCAGTAACTAAACCACCAGGAGAATTTACATAAAGAGTTACATCTTGTTTTGGGCTTTGTGATTCTAAAAATAATAGTTGTGCAATGATGCTATTAGCAATGTCGTCTGTTACAGGTGTTCCTAAAAAGACAATTCTTTCTTTTAGTAATCGAGAATAAATATCATATGCACGCTCCCCTTCGGAAGTTTTTTCTATTACAGTTGGTATTAGGTTAATCCCTCTTGTTGATGATTTCATATCCATTATTTGTATGTTCTAAAGTTCCATTAATAGTGAAGCCAGCAGCTTTTTTATGACCACCGCCTCCGTTGAGTTTAGCAAATTCAGACACATCAATCAATGGATTTGTTGTACGTAAACTCGCTTTAATAACACCAGGAGTAGTTTGAGCTAGTACCATAATAGCCTTTTCCGCAGCTTGTTCTAGATCATTTAAAAAATTTGATATACCAGAAACAGCTTCACTATCAGCATTGCATTCAGTGATATCATCTAGAGTAATAACAGTTACAATCATGCCAGTTTTTTCATCTTCATGGAGTCTCTCTAGAGCGCGTCCCCAGAGTTTCAATGTTGTATAGGGGCGATAGTTTAGGGCGTGTTTTGCAATTTGTTGAAGATTAGCACCAAGAGACAAAAGCTTTGATGCAGTGTGAACAGAACTAGCAGTTGTAGCTAGGTTGGAAAAGCTTCCGGTATCAGTGATTAAGCCAGTTAATAAACAAGTGGCGATGTCTTTGTTGATTGCATTTGTGTCTTCGAGTAATCCATAAACGATTTCGCATGTTGAGGATGCTTCACTATTGATTAAATTAAAATCACCATATTGTTTATTTGTTATGTGGTGGTCGATACAAATTACTGGCCATTTTCGGTCTGGGCCATTGGGTATATATTCAGCAACTCCAGCGTGCACCAAATCACCTGAATCTAATACAATTACAAGATCAACGGTGTCATCATTCCAAACAGTATTATGTGGACCAATTTTTTCTGAGTTTAGCAGAAAGCCTAAGTGAGGAGGGGTTTCATTTACGCAATAACAAGTAACTTTTTTCCCTAAAGCATCAATATATTGTTGCAAAGCTAATGCCGATCCAACTGTGTCTCCGTCTGGACCACGGTGCGATACCAAAACAACATGCTGAGCATGGTCGATTTGCTGAAGAATTTCTTTGTGTGTATGGTTTACCATAACGGACAACCCTACTGGTTTTCCTTGATTTTGTCAAGGAGGTTTTCGATATGGGCAGCGGATCGTTCGGTTTCGTCAATTTTAACTTGGAGACGAGGGAAATTTCGTAATGATAATTTTGGCGCTATTTCTTGGCCAATATTAAACAATTCTTTTTTAAGAGTTTTTAAGATTGTACCTGATAGTTTGTCTGGCATAATTGTTACAAAAACTGAAGCATGACGTAAGTCTGGAGATGTTCTTACTTTTGTAATTGATACTACTGATCCATCTGGCAACTCTACGGATCGACTAATTTGAAGCGCTAATTCAGATCGCAGCAATTCGTTGATTTGATCCATGCGATTTGCACTCATACAAGTTTATTTAAGGATTCTTTTTTTCTCTTCAGATTGATATATTTCTATAATATCATCAATCTCTGCCTCTACTGCTGTATCAATACTGATGCCACACTCACTACCAGATGTTACTTCTGATACATTTTTGGGACCAACCCTTAGTTGAGAAACTGTTGCTTCCCCGATAATTTTTTCATTACGTACTACTTTGGCAATTGCTTTATTTTTAATAAGACCACTTTGAACACGTCCGCCAACAATGGTTGTTTTGGCAGTTCGTTTGAATATCGCCAATACTTTAATTTCACCAATTTTATTGTATACAATTTCAGGTTCTAAGAGATCACCTAACTGTTCTTCTATATGCTCTATTAGTTTATAGATTATCGAGAATGATTGTTCCTTGGTTTGAGTACCAAGAGCATAATCTGCAGCAACTGGACTCATATTTACATTAAAGCCAATTAGTTTTGCTTTTGCAGCTACAGCTTGATCAATATCTTTTTCTGTGAAATTTCCTAAACCACTTTTGATAATTTCTACTTCTACTTCTTCATAGTTAATTTTTTTCAGAGATTCCGTCACAGCTTCTAGAGATCCAAGGGTATCTGCTTTTAATATTACTTTTAATTTTGTCTTATTAGACTCAACTTGAGCTGTAGCGTCTTTGAGATAACCAAATGATTGGTAAGATTTTTTTTGTTTCTTTAAATCTTTTTTATCAATTACTGTAAGAATATCTCCAACCACAGGCGCTCCTTTAAGGCCTAAAAACTCTACTGGCATTGAAGGTGCTGCTGCTGTGACTTTTTCTCCCTTCCATGTTTTCAAAGCTTTTATTTTTCCATTAACATCACCAGTTTGAACAATATCACCAACGCGGAGTGTTCCAGTTTGAATTAATACAGTTGCAACTGCTCCAGTATCTTTATCGATTTTTGATTCGATAATAGTACCAACTGCATCACGATTTGGGTTAGCCTGAATGGTGTCCTTATTCATATCTGCTACTAGTAGTACCATTTCTAGTAGTTCATCAATATTTTGTTTAGCCTTTGCTGATACTGGTACACAAATTGTTGTTCCACCCCAATCTTCTGGGATTAAGCTTAATTCAGATAAACCCTTTTTTACATTATCTATATCAGCGTCTGGCTTATCAATTTTATTAATTGCTACAATAAAAGGAAGCTTGGCCTTTTCAAGAATTTCTATTGCTTCCATAGTTTGTGGTTTCACGCCATCATCGGCTGCAATTACAAGAATGGCTAAGTCAGCAACATTAGCTCCTCGGGAACGCATAGCTGTAAATGCTTCATGACCAGGAGTATCGATAAAAGTTACAGTTCTATCTTTATGTGTTATTTGATATGCACCAATACTTTGAGTAATTCCACCAGCTTCTTCAGCAACAATATCAGTTTGGCGGAGAGCGTCTAATAATTTTGTTTTTCCATGATCAACGTGACCCATGACTACAACTATAGGGGGTCTGTTTTCTAGTTGAGATTTTGTATCTTTGGATAACGCAGTTTCTAATTGTTCTTCTCTTTCTTTTTCTACGGTTTTATCATTGGAGTCATCAACTAGCACAGTTTTATATCCCATATCTTCAGCAATGATAGTGACAGTTTCAAAATCTAAATTTTGATTAATAGTGGCCATGATGCCATTTTGAACTAGCACAGCAATTACTTCAGTGACTGATTTTTCCATTAAGTCAGCAAATTGTTTGGTAGTGATTGGATTTGTTACTTCAAGAATTTCTTTTTCTGTAGGTGGTCCTTCTTCAACTATTTCTTCTACTTCTTTTTCATGTTCAAATAAACTTTTCTTCTTTGATTGTTTATGATTTTTCTTAATTGCTGCGATTAATTTTACTGCAATCATGTCATCGACCTTGATGGCGCGTTCCCCAATATCAAAACCAAGCTCTTTCGCTAGAGGAAAGAACTCATCCTTGGTCATTTTAAGTTCGCGTACAATTTCTGTTACGTTCATAACTTATGTAAGTTACAGATTTTGGCTTAAAATGTCAATATTATAAAGCTTACCAAAGCTTTTGGTGTGTGTTGTTTTTAATCTATTTATTTAAATTAAGCGCTCTTTACCAACTATAGCCTTGAGACTTTTTGGCTTTACGGTAATCGATATAGGTGTTTTTAGGGTGGTTTCATTATCAAGCCGGATTTCAATTGGCTCAGATTCATGATCTAGAGTCGCCTTTTGTAAGGGTAACTGCGTTGGAATAGGTTCGTTTATTTCAGTATTTTTTCTACGAAAGCGTGATTTTTTTATTGGTTCTGTTATTTCCAATATTAATTGCTTATTTGTAGTATTACGAATAGAAGTCTCATCAAAGGGTTGTTGTAAGACATTGCCCAGGTTTAAAAAACTAGCTTGAGCCTGATGCTTGGGAAACGAAATTGTGTATTGATCATTACATTTAATTTGGAGTCCTTTACAGTTTTCTGCGATAGCAGCTGTGAGAAAATAGTTTTGATTTGCTTTTCCTAAATCAAATGTTTTTATAATTCGACGAGATAAAATATTGCACGCCTCAAAGGTGTCTGGAATTCCGAAAATTTGAGCAAGATTTGATTGATCACTAAAAGGTATATAGCCAATAGTAACATCTTGTTGAGCTAGAATATTTATTGCTTTTACAAATGTAGCATCATCCCCAACTACAACTATAGTATGAGCCTCCTGTTTAACAGCGCTTTCCAGAAGCTCCTTCATGTTTCGAAGAGCTGTTAATTTTTCTACTCTACCATTGATTCCAAGTTCAATGATTCTGTTTTCTACACCGGTTAGTGTGTTTTCGTGTTTTTTTTCAAGGACAAAAGTATCGTATAGATAGAAGAACATACGACGGACCTATTCCTCGTTTACTTCCTCTTCTGTTGGTTCTTCATGCTCTACAGTTCCTCCTCCATTCCCTGTGACGCATTGTCCTTGTAAAATTGCGCCGGTTTCAACTGAGAATACTTCGCTCTGTACGTCCCCGTAAATTTTTCCAGAAGCTAATAAGTTCAATTGGCCATGACATTTTATTTTTCCATGAATTTCTCCAGATACTGTAATGTTATTTGCCTCAACATCAGCTTCAATTTTTGCAGTGTCTTCTACTATTAAATCACCTGAAGTTGTGAATGTCCCAACAACCTCTCCATAGACCGTTACATTACCTGAACCTGAAAAAACTCCTTCTACGCGAACAGCCTGTCCGATGATGGTTTCTGGGGCGTCGTCCATCATGCCCTCTTCTTTAGGATTGAACATTGTTTATTTGATTTATATTTTTTAAATAAAGTTATCCATGTGTCTAAGTAATTTATCGTACACTGTGTAAGATGTAAACCCTGCACAAAATTTTGTATTAAAATGTTGTGATTGTAAAAAAATAAACTTGGCATTAGTAGCATCCATGCTACAATAGAATCATGAAAGAAGGAATTCAAAATTTTATTGTGCGAGACTTAATTCAATTTGCAGTGATTTCACTTATTGCCGTAGGTGTAGTTGCTAGTTTGTATGTATATGACAATGCAACGGGTAATTTTTCTCTTTTTGCACAGAAGGTTTATAGTACTCTATTAGGATAATATTGTACGACTCTTATTTTGTGCTAACATTGGCAAAATAATTGCCCCCATAGTTCAACAGGATAGAACAAGGGACTCCTAAGCCTTAAATCCACGTTCGAGTCGTGGTGGGGGCACAAATGTTCTACGTAGAACAATATTTAAATGAAGACTGCATACATCGAAATTAGTAATTTGAAGTTAGATATAGAGTTCTATGACTCTGTTACTGCTCATATTGTATATGATCAATTACCTCTTGCAAGTAATGTACAGCGTTGGGGTGATGAATTATATTTTGACGTTCCAATAATCGGAGTTGAAATTGAGGAAGACGCCCGTGAAGTGATGCATGAAGGTGAAATTGGTTTTTGGGTTGAAGGATCTGCTATTGCTATTTTCTTTGGTGCAACTCCGGCTAGTCACGCTGGTGAACCACGTGCTTTGGTGCCAATTAATGCGTTTGCAAAAATTGTTGGAACTTCTGAAATTTTGAAAGATATACAGGAGGGAGATTTTATTTTTTTTGCGCGTTAATGTTCCACGTGGAACAATCCGTTGAAGCTTTTTAAGTAAATGTTTCAAGAAACGGTTTTTTTTACAGACTTGCTATCTGTCAGATACTTGGATAAACTAGACAGACTCTGATATAAATATAAAGAAGAGTTACTAGCATTTGAACTAATAAGCATTTTTCACTTAGGAAACGTTTTGTCGGTTCAGTAGCAAAGCAACTTTTCAGGGCCATTAGCTCAGTTTCCGCCAAAGGCGGATCAGCCTACGGCTGAGGTAGATAAGAAGCATTTAAGGATTGACTCTGAGCATATACATGTAAAATATTTGGGCCATTAGCTCAGTTGGTAGAGCGCTCCCATGGCATGGGAGAGGTCGCTGGTTCGACTCCAGTATGGTCCACATTATCGATGTTCCACGTAGAACAATTACGTGAGTCGTGTAAAAAGAAACATACATAAAGTGAAGTGATGAATTAATGGTATTATTATGGTATGCTTTAGATATATGAAAATAATAGTAAAATATAATTTGTTACCCTATTAAAATGGCCAGTCTTAGCAAAGAACAAGAGTCGTACAATATTTATAGTACTGATCAAGTACGGCTTATGGCAGTAGTAAAAAATCGTGCCATGACTGATGTTAAATCAGCACTTAATAAATATGGCATTGATTTAATTGGTGAAAGTAGATGGCAAGAAGCAAAAGATAGAATTCATTTATATCCTGAAAGTATTGAGAAACATTTTATTGGTCACCTACAAACTAATAAGGTAGTTGATGTTGTTGCTGTTTTTGACTGTGTAGAAACTGTTGATAGTTTGAAGTTAGCAGAAAAAATTAATCAAGCTGCCATTAATGCAAACAAAGTAATTTCAATTTATATTCAGATAAATATTAGTGAAGATAATAATAAATACGGCTTTACTTATGAGGAGAGTATTAGAATATTCCCTGAATTAAAGAAATTAAGCAATATAACCATAGATGGAATCATGACTATCACTGCACAACAAAAAATTGCACAAACAAGAGTTCATTTTAAGCAAATGAAGGAGTTGCAAGAAAAACTTCAAGTACGGGAATTGTCTATGGGAATGAGTACTGATTGGAAGGTGGCCATAGAAGAAGGAGCGACAATTGTTCGTGTAGGAAGAGACCTTTTTGAATAGTTGACTTTATGAGTAATTGATGGTATATTTAAATAGATAAATACATGCAAGAAATCCCAATATTAATAGTTTTAGTAATCTTATCGGCATTTTTTTCAGGGCTTGAAATTGCCCTGTTTTCTATTAGTGAAGCAAAGTTGCGTAGTTTGTCACTCGAAGAAGGTAGAGTTGGTAAACAGGCACGGCGAGTATTGGAAATTAAAAGTAAGCCAGAGAAATTGTTAGTAACAATTTTAATTGGTAATAATTTGGTAAATATTGGTGCTGCTTCAATCGCTACAATGCTAGCCATTGAAACTTTTGGATCTAGTGGAGTTGGTATTGCAACCGGAATCATGACGTTGATAATTTTAATTGCTGGAGAAATTATTCCAAAATCATTAGCACAAAGAAATGCAGATTCAATTGCGCGTTGGACGAGTCCTGTGACAAGTTTTTTATTAACTATTTTTACCCCCTTTTCTTTCATACTAGAATTATTGGCAAAATTAGCAAACTTAATTGCTGGTGGCGATGGGACAATGGAGGGTGTTTCTGAAGAAGAGGTAAAAGCAATGGTTTATATGGGATCGGAATCAGGTACTGTTGAGGCAGATGAGCGTGAAATGATTGAAAAAATATTTACCTTAAATGATGTTACTGCTGAGGATGTCATGACTCATTCAACAGATATGGTCTCTGTTAATATTGCTCAGGGCTCTAGAGAAGTAATGAAGATTATGGTTGAAACTGGATTTTCTCGATTCCCAGTGTATTCAGGAAATATTGATAATATTGAAGGAATAATATATACGAAGGATGTAATGGAGGCACTAGTTGATTTTGGAACGGGAGATATTAATGAAGTTAGTATTCGGAATTTAATCAAACCAGCTATATTTGTACCTGAAGAGAAACCATTAGATGATTTGTTGAGATCCTTTCAAAAAGAAACAAAGCATATTGCGATAGTAGTTAATGAGTTTGGTGAAACAAGAGGACTCGTTACATTGGAAGATATTTTAGAAGAAATAGTTGGCGAGATAATTGATGAACAGGATGAAGGTAGTGATGTAATAAAACAAGTAAATAAAAAAACTATTATTGTAGATGGAGATGTTGATGTGTCGGATATTGAAGATCATCTGGCGGTAGATCTAGGAGAGTCTAATCATAAGAGTATTGCCTGGGTAATATTGAAAGAATTAGGAATCGTGCCAGAGAAAGGGGACGAACTGACTATTAATAATGTGAAGATAATTATTGAAGAGGCTGAAGAGACAAAAATTAAGCGAGTAAAATTGATCAAAATTCGCTAAAGTGCTAACATAGATTTACCATTGTGGCGTTCAATACCACGTACTGAAAGGTACGTGGTTAGCCATCTCTAAGGGGTAATTAATTCATATTATTATATATTATGGTATTAGAGTTAACAGATGACAATTTTAAAAAAGAGGTATTAGAATCTGATGTTCCTGTGCTGGTTGATTTTTGGGCAAGTTGGTGTGGACCATGCAAAATGTTATCACCTATCGTTGAAGAGGTAGCTGAGGAGTATAAAGATAAAGGTGTAAAAATTGCAAAGTTAGAGGTGGATGCAAATGAGCAGACTCCTGGTCAATATCAAATTATGAGCGTTCCTACATTGATTGTTTTTAAGGACGGTGAACCAGTGAAGCAAATGGTTGGTGTACAATCAAAGGAAGATCTCAAAGCAGCCTTGGATGAGTCCATGGCATAATTGACATCACATTCTATTATGTATGATGTTGTTATAGTTGGTGGTGGACCAGCAGGTTTAAGTGCGGCGCTATATTGTGCACGTCGTTCTTTGAGCACAGTAATTATAAGCAAGGACGTTGGTGGACAAGCGGCAAGTACGTCTGTGATTGAAAATTATCCAGGAGTAGGAGCGGTAGATGGCGCAGAGCTAATGCAGAGATTCAAACAGCAAGCTGTAGATCAGGGTGCTGAATTTGTTTTAGGTGAAGTTAAAGGAATTACTAAATTGTCTGATGGTAATTTTGAAACAACATATAATAACGAAACTATGGTTAGTCGTTCAATTGTACTAGCATTTGGTTTAACTCCCCGTAACTTGAATGTACCTGGAGAAGAACAATTATCTGGAAAGGGAGTTTATCATTCAACAGCTGGAGTTCGAGACTTAATGAAGAATAAGAATGTAGCAGTTGTTGGAGGTGGTAATTCTGCATTAGAAACTTCAATTGAACTAGGTTCAGTTGCAAAAAAAGTTTTTTTAATACATCGTCGTGATACTTTTAGAGCTGAAGAAGTGCTTGTAAAATCTATGCAAGAATCTTCAAATGTGGAGCAAGTTTTAAACGCTCAAGTTGCGGAAATTATTGGTAGTGACAAAGTTCAAAAAATAACTATTACTCAAAAAGGAGAAAGCGATGTAACAAGAGAATTGGAAGTGGATGCAGTTTTTATTAATGCCGGCTTCATGTCTGCCGTAAAATTTGTTTCTAATATTGTAGAGCTCAATAAAAAGAATGAAATTATTGTGGATGAAACTTGCCATACTTCATCTGTGGGTGTCTTTGCTGCTGGTGATGTAACAACATCGAAATATAAACAAGTAATAGTATCGGCTGGGGAAGGTTGCAAAGCTGCACTGGAGTGCTATACATATTTAATGGAGCTTGATGGTAAAGAAGTAAAAATAGATCAGGATTGGAAAGTAAGTAATGATAATCATTTTATTAGAACTTAATTCTTAGTTAAATAATCAAACAGAAAGCATGAAAAAAGTACCACCAATATCGCAGAGAGCAGGAAACATGCAGGCCTCGCCATTAAGAAAATTAGCTTCAGCAGCAGAGGACCGTAAAAAGAAAGGTGTAAAAGTTTATCACTTAAACATTGGTCAACCAGATTTGCCAACACATCCAGACTTTCTTAAGGCAGTTCGGGCTTATAAACCCGATACAGTTGCATACGCACCATCAAATGGCTTGGAAAGCACTTTGGATGCTTGGTCTATATATTTCAAAAGAAATAATATTGATTTTAAATCGGAAGATATTGTAGTTACCACTGGTGGATCCGAAGCAATTATCTTTGCGATGCAGGCAGTATGTGATCCAAATGACGAGGTGTTAGTATTTGAACCATTTTATACAAACTATAATGGATTTGCGTCCTTAGCTACCGTGAAGTTAAAACCAGTTACGTTAAGTATTGATAATGGATTTCATTTACCATCAGATGCTGAAATTAAAAGTAAGATTACCAAACGTACAAAAGCAATTTTGATTTGCAATCCATCTAATCCTACAGGTACAATTTTTACAAAACAAGAGTTAACCAGATTAGTAAAGATTGCAAAACAATATAATTTGTTTGTATTATCGGATGAAGTGTATCGAGAGTTTTCTTTTGAAAGCAAACATTATTCAATCATGAATTTTCCAGAAATTCGTAATCAAGCAATTGTTTTGGATAGTGCATCGAAGAGGTTTAATATTTGTGGAGCTAGAATTGGTGTGATTGCGAGTAAAAATAAAGATGTCATTGCCGCGTCTTTGAAAATGGGCATGGCACGCTTGTCTGTTGCTAGCATTGAACAGCAAGCGATGTTACCAATGCTAAAGAATCCAAAAAAATATACAGCTCCGCTCGTGAAGGAGTTTGCGAAACGAAGAGATGTTGTGTATGAAGGGCTAAAGAAAATTAAAGGTATAACTTTTTCAAAACCAGAGGGAGCATTCTATATTGTGATTGGTCTTCCTGTGAAGGATGCAGACATCTTTGCCGAATGGATGATAAAGAAATTTCAGGATAAAAATGAAACAGTACTACTTGCGCCAGCTGCCGGTTTTTATGCTAGCAAAGGTATGGGTAAGCAGGAGGTTAGATTGGCATTCATGCTAAAAGAGAAGGATTTAAAGCGTTCTTTGGAGTTAATAGGATTAGCCCTTGAACAGTATAAAGGGTAACTATATAATAAGGTCACTTGATTAATAACTAATAATAGATATGGCTAAAGTAAACCCATTTAAATCAGGATTGCAACAATTAAATAAAGCTGCCGAATTAATGGAGCTAGATCCTGCAGTTCATGAAAGATTACAATTTCCTAAGCGAGAAATTCATATTTCTATCCCAGTTCGGATGGATGATGGATCGGTGAAGGTTTTTGAGGGATATCGTGTGCAATATGATGATTCACGAGGACCATATAAAGGAGGCATAAGATTTCATCCAGCAACAGATATTCATGAGGTAAAGGCATTATCTTTTTGGATGACATTTAAATGTGCAGTAGTTGGAATTCCTTTAGGTGGAGGTAAAGGTGGAATTAAGGTTGATCCAAAAAAATTATCTGAAACTGAATTAGAAAAGCTAGCTCGTGGATTTATGCGTAGATTAGCGAATGATGTTGGACCAGAAAAAGATATTCCAGCACCTGATGTATATACAACTCCACAGATCATGGCTTGGATGATGGATGAATATGAACAGATTCATGCTAAACATGCTCCAGGAATGATTACTGGCAAACCATTAAGTATTGGTGGATCTGAAGGAAGAGGTTATTCCACAGCTCAGGGTGGTGTGTATGTAACTTTAGAATTAGCAAAGCAACTAAAGTTAAAAAAAGGAGCTACAGTTGCAATTCAAGGCTACGGAAATGCTGGAGCTTATATGGCAAAAATTTTAACTAAGAAAGGTTATAAAGTTATTGCTGTATCAGATTCACGTGGCGGTGTTGTAAATGAAAAAGGGTTAGATCCAGTTGAGATTGAAAAGCATAAGCAAGAAACTGGTTCTGTATCAGATTTTCCAGGAGCAAAGAATATTACTAATGAACAAATTTTAACAACGAAGTGTGATATTTTAGTTCCAGCTGCATTAGAAAATGTAATTACTAAAGAAAATGCAGGTAAAATTAAAGTACGTGCAATTGTAGAATTGGCAAATGGACCAACCACTCCAGAAGCAGATGAAAAATTATTTAGAAAGGGTATTGTAGTTGTGCCAGATATTCTTGCGAATGCCGGTGGAGTTACAGTTTCTTACTTTGAGCAAGTTCAAAATTCTTACAATTATTATTGGACAGAAAAAGAAGTGTTGCAGAAGTTAGAACCAATTATGGTAAGTTCATTTAATTCCGTATGGGATACCATGGATAGATATGGTTGCGACATGAGAACGGCAGCTTATATTGTTGCTGCCAAGCGAATTGAGGAAGCCATGCTTGCAAGAGGCATTGCGTAGAATTTAGCAATTAACAAAAAAGTAGGTACATGCCATGGTATGTACCTACTTTTGTTTATATACCTTCCTGTATGTTCCATTTTTTGAAACGCACAGGGGGGTGGTTAGTAGTGGATTCATCTACTAACCGTTTCCTCCTAGGAAAGGGAAATGTTACTGCGGAATCCGCGCAGTTCTTCTCATCATGTTGCTAGCTGCTGCTAGCTGGCCTCGACCTTGGGGACGGTCGTGCCCTGCCCGCTCTCGCTCTCGCTCTGTCCACCGACGGCGTGGAAGCGCTTCTCTCCGGGCCATGCACCGGGCTCGATCTTTTCGCCAGCCAGGAAGCGCGTCACCACCTCCTTGGGCGTACCCATGTAGGGCTGGCCCGCGTGGATGTATCGGCTGACTTGCGCATGCAAGGCGTGAAGCGCCGTTGCGAGGCCCTGATCCTTGGACCTCCCGAGCGTGATCCGGTATCCTTCGGGAGCCGCGGTCTTGTCGGTGTAGAAGCCGGCCCATGGCACGGCGTTGGAGAACACGGTGATCTCGCTCTGCTTGCCATCGCGTTCGTCCTGGGCGAGCTGCACCAGGCTGAACATGAGGGCCTGCATGGCGCCACCCGAGCGGAGCTCCGGCAAGATCCACGGATCGTAGAATCCTGCATTGCCCTTCATGTGGATGCCGATGCTGCCATTGAGCACCTTGGCCGTCAGGACACGGTTGGTTTCGATCTCGGCAGCGAGGCCTTCGACGTAGGCCAGGGCACCGAAGGTCGTCTTGTCGTACATGATCGCGGCGATGTGCTGCTGGAGCCGCATGAAGTTCGGTGCGGACAACAGCGTGTTGCCGAGGGGCTGGAGGAGGCGCTGGATGTTCGGATCGGCGGTCTCGAGACTGCCCAGGCGGGCGCTCGTCATGCACAGGGTCTTGTCCCAGGCCGACGAAGCGATCACGTTCGGGGCGCCGAGGCTCAGGATCGTCTTGGGGCGCTGATCAGCGTAGAGGAGGCGATACTCCTCGTCCACGAACAGCAGGATACCACGCTTGGCCACGAACTCGGCTACCACTTCGCGCTCTTGCATACTCCGCCAGCCGAAGCCGGAAGGGTTGGAGGGCATCTCGAGCCACAGGACCTTGGCGGTCTTGGGCACGCGCTCCTCCCACTCCTGGCTTGTCTGCGGCAGGCCGAAGTTGTCCTCGGGGGACAGAACAAGGGTACTCACCTTGCGACCGTAGGACTTGGCCAGCACCTTGGAGTTGGGCCACGAGGGCTCGACGAAGCAGATCTCGTCGCCGGGATCGGTGAGGAACTGAATCACGATCTGGCAAGCACCAATGCCGCCGGTGGTGATCAGGATATCCTCGGGACTGTAGTCGACACCGGTCATGTAGGTCAGCCACTGGGCGTGGGACTTCAGCAGACGGTCATCTCCCCGGCTGTTGCGCGTGTAGTGCTCGTGATGGCGGATATCGCGACTAGCGCGACCGTACACCATCTCGGGCGGCAGGCCTTCGTACTCGCCAACAGCGAGCGGAAGGAGCGTCAGGTCGTGCTTGTTGCCGGCGGCTTCGGTCTTGGCGTAGTCCACCAGCGGGCGGAGCAGGCGCAGAGCCGGCTCGCAAGCAGCGATGATCTGTCCGCTCTTGGGAAGCGTCCAGGTGCTCTCCGTGGGCTTGGGTCGCAGCTCGTCCGCAGTGCGTCCGTGGAAGCCAGCATGGGCGTACAGCTGGTCGCCGTCCATGTCGACAGGTTCGATCCGATGCGTGTTCGCACCGGGTTTGGTTCCAGGCATGTTAACCTCCTGAGGGTTTGAGTGATCAGACAATTTCGTCTCCGTCGAT
Organism: bacterium; assembly: GCA_030698395.1. Lineage (GTDB taxonomy): Bacteria > Patescibacteriota > Patescibacteriia > UBA9570 > UBA9570 > JAUYKW01. The sequence continues at coordinate 82,278 of JAUYKW010000025.1, read as the reverse complement.
TGATGTCATGCGGCCGGATCAGCCGAGAGGTAGGTCAACAACTCCTTATCCAAGGGAGTTTGAAGCTTTGTGTGTGGGGGGGGATCTTTTAAACGTCGTAACGTACTTGTACTTCCTCCAAAGCACAGCAGATTATTCGCCAGTAACGATTGTAACTTAGCGAGGGAATGTTGATGAGAAAAAAAATGAGCGAACACACTGCAGTTGGAATACTTTAGTGTGCCAATGTTTAGAACCATATTGGTTCCAAATACCGACAACTAAAAAAGACAGACCCCCTCCTAACTAGTCCGTCATGGTTTGTGCCCACTGTTGCTGTGCAAGTTCATACTCTTCTGGATGAGAAATATCAAACCATTTCCCAGTAAATGGATAACCAGCAACTTGGCCACGATGAGCTAAATCTGGCATTACATCGCGAGTAATGTAATTTTTATTTTTTATATCAAGATAGTCTAATAAAGATGGCTCGCACACAGACATGCCTGAATATACTAGATTACTCTTTGTGTGGGCTTGTGGCTTTTCTATGATTCGATAAACTCTACTGCCTTGTAATTCAGTTACTCCATATAAAGACATATTTGAACAACCAGTTACAGCCATTGTGCTTATTACATCATCTTGTTCTTTGTGAAATTTAACTATTTCTTGAATGTCAATATCTATCAAGATATCACCATACATAAGAATGAATGTGTCTTTGATATAATCTTTTGCTAGATGAAGTGAATGAGCTGTGCCAGTTCCTTTATAGTCTTCAATATAAGTAATATTTATTTTCCACTGTGATCCATCGCCAAGATATTTTTGGAGATCTTGTCGGCCACCGCTCGTTACTAATATAATTTTGTGAATCCCGGCTTGTCTGAGTAATTCGATGGTGTAAGCAATTACTGGTCTATTTTGAATTCTGAGAAGAGGACTAGTGCTTTGTTCTTCTTTGCCAGCTGCTAAAATAACACAAGTATCAATTCCTGCGCCAAGATAGTGTCCTACAATATATTCTATTGCATGCGAGCGATTACGAATTTTTTTTCCATCAATGAATTTATCTAAAGAAGCCAGCACATCCTTGCGCATTGTAATCGTGAGTCGTTCTTTTCCTATATGTTTAGTCATTTTTTGTGATTAGGATTATACCATGTTAGTAATTTGAGAGAATATCATACTTTATCATACCATTTTCTTTTGGCAAGTACATTTCCACAGGATAGGATTATGCCAGAAAATACTATATTATACAAGTATGGGTATAAATATTGATAATAAGTTTAAAAGAGATGGTTTTAAAGTGATTGCAGGTGTTGATGAAGCTGGTAGAGGGGCTTGGGCTGGTCCATTGGTTGCCGCTGCAGTTATTATGCCCAATAAAATAGTATCTGGAATAACAGATTCAAAGAAAATATCAGAAAGAAAGCGGGAACAGTTATTTCCACTAATTACCAAACAAGCTCTCTGTTGGGCAGTGGTGAGTGTAAATCAAAATGAGATTGATACACTTGGTGTTCATGAAGCAAATAAGTTAGCTTTATCGTATGCAATTACTCATTTGGATGTTGTACCAGATATCGTTTTAGTGGATGGTTTTAAAATTGAACATTTCGTGCCAACTGAACAGGTAATAGGTGGAGATGCAAAAAGCTATAACATTGGTGCAGCTTCTATTATAGCCAAAGTTGTCCGCGATCGTTTAATGCGACGATTTGATATGTTTGATGGTAGATTTGTATTCGCTAAGCATAAGGGTTATGGAACTAAATATCATGAACAACAATTAGAAATTTACAAACCCCACTTGATACATCGCAAGTCGTTTGCTCCGATTCAACGCTTTGGTATATAATATATGTGATATGCCATATAATACAATTATAATTGATGCGCCAGGAGTTATTAAAAAAGCAGGTGTAAAACCTGGGGATATCATTGCTGATTTAGGAACTGGTAGAGAGGGTAGAATGGCTCTTTCCGCTGGAAGAATTGTTGGTGAGCATGGTATAGCTTATGCAGTTGATGTTGTAAAATCTATTTTGCCTACAATTGCAACGAAGGCTAAAGTTCATGGTATTAATAATGTTCAAACTGTTTGGAGCAATTTAGAAATCTATGGAGCTACTAGAGCGATAACTGACAATGCATTAGATGTGGCGTTTTTAGTAACAACATTGTTTCAATCAAAGCAACGCATGAAGATAATGCAAGAAACATATCGGATGATGAAACCAGGTGCGCGATTAGCAGTTGTAGATTGGAAACCAGGTGTTAGCGCTCCATTTGGCCCAGAAGAAGCAGTGCGAGTTCATCCAGAAGAAATAAAAGGATACGCAACTGAATTGTCGATGCAGTTAATTGAAGAATTTGATGCCGGACAATATCATTGGGGTTTGATTTTCGTAAAGTAAAAAAGAAACACAATTTTAAACAAAAGGCGTCCACTTAATGGGCGTTTTATTTTTTAGGAATCTGTTATGAATCAGAAAAAATTAGTTGGAAAAACCGGTGAAAATATTGCAGTAAAGTATTTAAAGAAAAATGGTTATAAAATAGTAAAGCGGAATTTTCTAATCCGGCAGGGAGAAATTGATATTATTGCTTTTAAACAAGAGGTATATTATTTTTTTGAAGTAAAAGCAAGGAATAGTACGTATCATGGAAAGCCGGTGGAAGCAGTTTCTTTGCAAAAAGTAAAAAGGATTAAACGTTCAGCAATTGTTTTTCTTAGTTTTAATAAAATTACAAAATATCGAGCTTTATCTGTAGGCGTGATAAGTATTTTGATGGATAAACAAAGTGGAAGGGCATTATTGAGATGTATTAACAATATAGATCTTTGACTTTCAGAAGATGCAGGACTAGTATTAGTTCATGATGGGTTGGTATTTATTAGGATTTATCGGATTAGGCTTAATATTTCGCAATAGGCGTAGTATTAGGAGTTTTATTCAAAGAAAATAATAGGAATTTGATAAGAATTGAATTGGTAACAAAAGGTGGAAAAATAACTTGACAGAAGGCCTATTCGTATTTATACTCCAGCAGAAGTCTATAAGTAGTATTTCATTGAATACTGCTTATTTTTTTCGAAAAACTTAAATTATATTTTCAATAAATAAATTAATAACAAACAATAAATATGGCAGATGCGAAAGAAATTGGGGCCGCTATTAAGCAAATTTGCGAAGAAAAGGGCATCCCATTTGAATCAGTGATTGAATCAATCGAAGCGGCTTTGGCCGTAGCTTATCGTAAAGAGATGGCTAAAAAGGGTAAGGATATTCGAGTTGAGTTTAATCCGAATGATGGCAGTATGAGAGTTTTTGAAGTTTATACTGTTGCTGAAGATGATTTATATAAAGAGTATATTAAAGAAAAAGAAGAGCGGGAGAAAGCAGAGGCTGCGGGTGAAGTTATGCCAGAACCCGAAGAGTCAAAGAGGCCTGCGTATGGAGAAGAGCAGGAAGATGTTAAGAAAAAGTTTAATCCAAAAACAGACATTGCATTGAAAGAGGCGTTGGAAGAAGATGCCGATATTGAAATTGGTGATGAGATTCGTGATGAGCTGGAGGTTCCAGAAGAATATGGTCGCATGGCAGCACAAACTGCTAAGCAGGTAATTATTCAAAAATTGCGAGAAGCTGAACGTGAAACTTTGTATAACTTATATAAAGATAGATCTGGAGAAGTCATTAATGGCATGGTACAGCGTGTAGAAGGCAGAGTAATATTTGTAGATCTTGGCCAAGCTATTGCAGTAATGCCACCAGGTGAACAAATTCGTGGGGAAGTTTATAAAGCTACTCAACGAATTAAGGTGTTATTGCTTTCAATTGAGAAAACTAATAAGGGTCCAGAAATTGTTGCTTCACGATCACATCCAAATTTAGTATCAGCATTATTTACAGCAGAAGTTCCAGAGATAGCCGCTGGTTCAGTTGAAATTAAAGGTGTATCTAGAGAAGCTGGGTCACGATCAAAAATTTCTGTAACAGCAACCGATCCAAGCATTGATCCAATCGGATCTTGTGTTGGACAACGTGGTACTAGAGTACAAACTGTTATTAATGAATTGGGTGGCGAGAAAATTGATATTATTGAATATGATGAGGATCCGGTAAAATATATTGTTAATGCAATGAGTCCAGCAAAAATTATGTCTGTCGTGCTAAATGAAGAAGATAAAACTGCGGTGGCAGAGGTACAAGAAGATCAATTCTCATTAGCAATTGGCCGGAGTGGTCAGAATGTTCGGCTAGCATCTCGCTTAGCTGGTTGGTCGATTGATATTCGTAAAGCAGAAGGTAGTGATGATGATTCAGAAGATTCAGAAAAATCTGAAGACGAAACAACAGGAGATGAGGAAAAAGATGAAAGCAAGAAAGATTCAGAAGAAAAGAATAATAATGAAAGTACAGAGAAAGATGTAGAACAGAAAGATGAAAAAGATGATGTTGAAGAAAAAGAAGAAGAATCAAAAGAAGTTGATGAGAAGACGGAAGAACAAAAAGAAAATACAGAGGTTGAAGAATCAACCGAAGAAAAAAAATAACTTATTTATAAAGAACATTAGTAGATTAATAACTAAGAAATATATATGACAGCATTAGGATTTGCATTGATAACGGCAGTTGTGGCCATTGTATATGGTCTAGTACTAGCTTCGCGTGTAAAAAAGAACCCAGATGGTAGCGAAAAAATGCGAGAAATCGCAAAAGCTATTCAAGATGGTGCTAAGGCATATTTAAATCGACAATATAAAACAATCGCAGTTGTTGCGGTAATTTTATTTTTAGTTTTCGCGTTTGTATTCGGAAACATGCCAATGGCTATAGGATTTGCTATTGGAGCCGTACTTTCAGCTTTGGCTGGATATGTTGGAATGAACGTTGCTGTTAGAGCAAATGTACGAACCGCAGAAGGAGCCAAAACTGGATTAAAGAAAGCTATGGGAATAGCTGTGCAAGGTGGAACTGTTACTGGTATTTTGGTAGTTGGACTTGGATTACTTGGTGTGGCTGGAGTTTACTATATAATGGACGGTAACATTGATGCTTTGATTGGACTTGGTTTTGGAGGTAGTTTAATTTCAGTATTTGCTCGTGTAGGTGGAGGAATTTTCACAAAAGCGGCAGATGTTGGAGCAGATTTAGTTGGTAAGGTAGAAGCTGGAATTCCAGAAGACGATCCACGAAATCCAGCTGTAATTGCTGATAACGTTGGAGATAACGTTGGAGACGATGCAGGAATGGCTGCAGATTTATTCGAAACTTACGCAGTTACTTCTGTAGCAGCAATGTTATTGGCTTCCTTATTATTTACTAAGGAAATGGGATTAAGTGATGCTGTGCGTGAAAGTACATTACTATATCCGTTAGCGATTGGTGCTGTTGCAATTATAACTTCAATTATTGGTACTTGGTTTATTAAACTAGGCAAAAAGGAAAGTATTATGGGTGCGTTGTATAAAGGATTAGGCGCTGCTGGTTTACTTTCTGCTGTATTATTCTATCCCGTGACTAAATGGTTAATGGCTGAGAACGGATTATATACTGTAAATGAATTATATTTTTCTGCATTGATTGGTTTGGGTGTGACTGCTGCATTGGTAGTAATTACTGAGTACTATACTTCAACCCAATACAAGCCAGTTAAATCAATTGCTGCTGCTTCTGAATCTGGACATGGTACAAACGTAATTCAAGGATTAGCTGTATCATTAAAATCAACAGCCGCACCAGTGCTAATTATTGTTTTGGCAATCTTAGGTGCGTACGGTTTTGCAGAATTATATGGAATTGCTATAGCTGCAATGGCCATGCTTTCTATGGCTGGAATTATTGTAACCATTGATGCATTTGGACCAATTACAGATAATGCTGGAGGAATTGCAGAGATGGCTGATTTGCCAGAGGATGTGAGAGAAATTACCGATAAACTTGATGCTGTTGGAAATACTACTAAAGCAGTTACTAAAGGATATGCAATTGGATCTGCTGGATTAGCAGCATTAGTATTGTTTGCGGCATATACTGAGGATTACACTAGTGCAACTGGTGAAGTATTATCATTTGGACTAGAGAATCCAAAAGTGATCGTTGGTTTGTTAATTGGTGGAATGGTGACTTACTTCTTCTCAGCTCTTTGTATGCAATCAGTTGGAAAAGCAGCTGGTGCAGTAGTACAAGAAGTACGGCGTCAATTTAGAGAAATTCCAGGAATCATGGAAGGTACCGGAAAACCTGATTATGCAGTTTGTGTAGATATCGTTACAAAGGCAGCAATTAAAGAAATGGTATTGCCGGTATTGTTTCCTGTATTAACACCGTTTATCGTTTGGTACGCTTTGGGCCCAGTTGCTCTAGGTGGAGTTTTGATGGGATCAATTGTTACTGGAATATTTATGGCGATTGCTATGACTACTGGTGGTGGTGCATGGGACAACGCTAAAAAATATATCGAGGACGGACATCATGGTGGTAAGGGATCAGATGCACATGCAGCTGCTGTTACTGGAGATACAGTTGGTGATCCATATAAGGATACAGCAGGACCAGCAATCAATCCTATGATTAAGGTATTGAATATTGTTGCTCTGCTAATTGTTGCGCTTCTAGCGTAAGTAGATATGAATATTGAAAAAGAAATTGAAAATAAAACAACAATAAAACTAACAGTTAGTTTGTTGGAAGAGGAGATGAAGCCATATTTGGATAAGGCTACTCAGCGTATTTCCAAAGATGTAAAGATTGATGGCTTCAGACCCGGGAAAGCACCTTATGATGTTTTGAAAAAAAAGGTTGGTGAAATGGAGATTTATCAAGAAGCAGCAAATGATGCTATACAAGATTCTTTGCCAAAAGCAGCAAAGCGTGAAGAATTAGAGTTCATTGGCCAACCGGAAGTGAGCGTAGAAAAACTTGCTCCAGGAAATGGTTTAACTTATTCAGCTACATTTGCTTTAGTACCAGAAGTTGATTTGAAAGATTATAAATCTATCAATGTTAAAAGAGAAGAAGTAAAAGTTGATGAGGAGAAAATGAAAAGAACTTTGCAAGATCTGCGTAAGATGCAATCGACACCAAAGCCTGTAGACAGGGCTGCCAAAATGGGCGACCAAGTAGTTGCTAGTTTCAGGGTTAGTCTTGCGGGTGTGCCAGTTGAGGGTGGACAAGGAACAGACGTACCAGTTTCAATTGGTGAAAATCAGTTTATTCCTGGATTTGAAGACAATGTTGTTGGTATGAAAAAAACGGAGAAGAAACAATTTAAACTTACTTTTCCTAAAGAATATAATACTAAACATTTAGCAGGAAAAGAATGTGACTTTGATGTAGAGGTAAAAGAGGTGAATGAAGTAATATTGCCAGAGTTGAATGATGAGTTTGCTACAAAGTTAAATTTTAAATCGTTGAAAGAGCTAGAAGAGCAAGTTCGGGGAAATATTCAGCGAGAGATTGAACAAGAAGCAGAACAAAAGTATGAAAATGCAGTAGTAGAAGCAGTTATAACTCAAGCAGAATTTGATCCGATACCACAAATAATGGTGAAGGGTGAAATGGATAGAATGTTTGAAGAATTACAACAAGATATTCAGGGTCAAGGCGGTAAGATTGATGATTACTTGGAACACATCAAAAAAACCAAAGAGGAGTTGTTAGAAAGCTGGAAAGAACAGGCTGAGAAAAGAGTTAAAGGGGCTTTAGTATTGAAAGCTGTTGGTGAAAAAGATGAAATTAAAGTAGCAGAAGCCGATATTGATGCAGAGATTGCTAAATATAGTGAAGCATATAAAGATGCACCTGAACAAAAAGCTCAAATCGATAGTTTTGAATTTCGTTCTTATGCGCGAACTATGTTGAAAAATCAGCAGGTCGTTCAAAGAATGAAGGATTATGCTTCTGGAAAAAGCAAATCAAAGTTGGATTCAAAAGAGGAGAAAAAGGCAGAATCCAAAGAAGAGACGGAATAAAAATACGGTATTAAAAAAAGTAGGTACTTGCTCGGCATGTACCTACTTTTTATTATAGCTACTTAACAAATTTGATGGCTTTCTTTAATACCGTGATAGATTTCTTAAATGCCGCTTTTTCTTCTTTATTCATTGGTAATTCTAATTCCCTAATGATTCCTTTTCTTCCTAATATGGTTGGCGTACTAATAGAAACATCCTTTACACCATATTCACCATTTAATACGGATGATACTGGAAATATTTCATGAGTATCGTTTAAGATAGCGCGTACTAACTGAGTGACGCAGGTTGCAATTGCTAAATTTGTGGCGCCCTTCTTTTTAATGATATCGTACACAACAGTTATAACTTTTTGATGAATTTGTTTAATGTCGGATTCTTTATAGCCTGGCATACTGGAGAGTGGTACTGGTCCAACATTTGCAGTGCTAATGGCTGGGAATGAGCTATCACCATGTTCACCTAGTACGTAAGCATGAACATTGTGAGCATTTACATGATATTTTTTTGCAATGTAAGAACGAAATCGAGCAGTATCTAAAACAGTGCCTGAACCGATTACACGATGATTTGGAAATCCAGAAAATTTCTTTGCATAAAAAGTTAATACATCAACGGGATTACTTACCACAAGCAAGATGGTATTTGGTGCGTGTTTTTTTACCTCGGTAACAATTGATTTTAAAATTGCGACATTTTTTGCTAATAAATCTAATCTGGTTTCACCTGGTTTTTGAGGAGCTCCAGCTGTGATAACAACTAAATCAGAACCAGCTACGTCTTTATAATTATTTGACCCCTTAAATTCTGTGTATGGTAGAAAAGCATTGCCGTGCTCAATGTCCATAATTTCTCCTTGAGCTTTACTAAGATTTCGATCTAATAAAACTACTTCACTTGGAGTGCCGTCGGTTGCTAACGCGTATGCGCATGCGGTTCCAACATTTCCTGCACCAATTATTGTTACTTTACCTGCCATAATGATTATTATTTAGGTTAATAAATAGATTCGTATGATAACAAAATTATACCATGTAATGTTGTGTTATAATACTTTTATGATAAAAATTGGCGCACATGTATCTAGTTCTGGTGGAGTATTTAATGCTCCGCTGAATGCGCATGAAGAAAAGTTAGAAACTTTTCAGATGTTTTCACGTCCACCACAAACTTATAAGTGTCCTGAACTTACCGATGAAATGGTGGAGAAATTCATAAGTAATTGTAAAAAATATAGTTTTGAGAAATATTATATTCATGCTCCATATTTGATTAATTTGGCATCAGCAGATAATAGAATCCGACACGCTTCGATTACTATGCTACGTCAGGAGCTAGATCGGGGATCACGATTGAAAGTTGCAGGCGTTATGTTTCATACTGGAAGCGCTGCTAGTCAGCCAGATCGTGAAGAAGCTATTAATGTTGCAATTCAAAGTTTAAATCAAGTTATGGAAGGTTATGATGGTGATTGCAAACTTTTATTAGAGAATGCCGCAGGAAGTGGAAAAATCTTAGGATGTTCTTTTGAGGAGATCGCAGAATTAACAAAGGGTATTAAAATTAATAAATCAAAGGTTGGATTTTGTTTAGATACTCAACATGCTTTTGCATCTGGATACGATATGCGCACTGCAAAGGATGTAGATGGATTAGTTGCTCAGCTAGACAAATATATTGGATTAAAAAAATTAGCAGTAATTCAGGTAAATGATTCTAAAGTTGAGTTTAACAGTAAGAAGGATAGGCACGAACATATTAAGTTGGGTTATATTGGTAAAGAAGGTATGGGTTTTTTAGTAAATCATCCAAAATTACAAGGTCAGGATTTTATTTTAGAAACACCGCCAGAGGGTCGGCCTGACGATGTGAAGATTTTAAAGAAATTAAGATCATAAGTAAGATTTATCACCTTTTGTAATTTAGTGTTATAATTTCATTATGAAAGAATTCGCAATAGGTATCGCATTGCGTGCCGGCAATATGTTAATGAAAGAGTTCAGGGCTTTAGCACCTGAGGAGTTGCGTTATAAGGGAAAACGACAATTACTTGAGTTTAAAGATAAGAGAGAAATTGTAACAAAAACCGATCTTAAGGTTAATGATTTTATAGTTTCTAAGATAAAATCAAGATATCCGGAGCATAGTATATTGTCTGAAGAAGAGGGTATGGATTCAGATAATCAGAAAAGTGAATACATGTGGGTAGTAGATCCATTGGATGGCACAACAAACTTTGTGATGCGTCATACTTTTTTTACGACTACAATGGCTTTATTAAAAAATGGTGAGCCTATTTTAGGGGTGATTTATGCTCCTTATACTCGAGAATTATTCGTTGCAGAAGCTGGAAAAGGAGCGAAAAAAAATGAGGTACGCATGCGTACATCTAATGAAGATAGATTGAATCAATCATTCCTTTGTTTTGCTTATTCTCATGAAAAAAAGTCGTTGCTAAGAGCCATTAAGGCCTATCAGCATTTTGAGTTTGAAGCGCAGTCTATGCGTCATTTTGGTTCATCATCTTTAGAGCTGGCTTTTGTGGCTTCAGGACGTGTTGAGGGGATGATTATAACCCCGCCGGTTCGTATTTGGGATGTGGCTGCTGGTATGTTGATGGTTAAAGAGGCTGGCGGAATGATTACTGACTTCAAGGGAGATCCAAAAAGGATTGCATACAACGGTTTAATTGCTTCGAATGGTAAAATACACAAGCAAATATTAAAAGTTCTAAAAGATAAACGTATTTAGAAATTGTTATTGTGGACAACTAAGTTGTATAATTTCTAATTGGTTCTATAATTTATACATAAAAGCGTGGTTGGGATTACCACGCTTTTTCTATGTTTCCGTTTTTTTCTGTGTGCCGGGAGAGGGACTCGAACCCTCACAGTATTGCTACCGACGGATTTTAAGTCCGTTGCGTCTACCAGTTCCGCCATCCCGGCTAAGTGATAGTTATAAATGACTTTCCATATAATAATGGACAATCTTATTTATGTAAAGAGTGGGTAGTTTTATAAAAAAAGGTATTTATAGGGTTAGAAAGGCTAGTAAACCTATACCACCAAGCACGACAATTGCAACTATTGCAATAACAATCCACATAACTAGTTTAGATGACTTCCCTTTCTTTTTGTTGGTAGGCGCAGCGGCTTGAGCAAAAGCAGCGTGTAAATCTGCATCTTGCCAGCCATTTTTTTTCATTTCAACCTTGATTTCATCATCAGAAAAACCCATCTGACGACATTGTTGGATATAGGTTGGTCCAGTTTGTAATGTCATATATATCATTTTACTAGACAGTGCAGTTTTAGCCAAGTGTTTACAGGTGTTATAACAAGCTTAACTTAATTGACATTTCAGTATAGAATGGACGGGCTTAATAAAAATGATCATTTTATGGATAAACTTAACGTATTTAAGAGAATTACTGTGTCAAACATATTTTCAAGTTTAGTTCGAACTTTTAGACACTTTTTATTATCGTTTACTTTTGCTCTATTTGATAGCATTTGCCCAATTATAGTTGTTCGTAATAAAAATGGTACTATGTATTTTTCTTTAAAATAGTTACTTTTTCTCGGATTAAATTTGTCATGATAGACTAGTATTATGAAAAAAATACTTATATTTACAATTTTGTTATTAATTACACCGGCATTAGTTAGCGCAAAAATCGACGCAATCAAAAAAAGGTGTGCGCCACTAACAGGCATTAGTGGTCAACAGATTACGGTTAGCAATGTAACTGAGTTAGAAGATGCTGTTAGTCAGATTAACCAAATAGGCAGAGATGCAACTGTATTATTAGAGGACGGTATATATAACTTGAATAGCCAATTGTATATTACTGCTGATAACGTTATATTTCGTAGCGTTTCTGGCGAACGAAATAATGTAGTAATTCAAGGTGATGGCATGACCGGCAATGTATCGCATGTCTTTAGTGTTGCAGGAGATCATGTTACAATTGCTGACATTACAATTGGCGAGATAGCTAATCACGCAATTCAGGTACATGGCGAAAGTAGTATAAATGCGGATGATTTGTTTGTGCATAATGTTCATTTTTTCAATACGGGCGAACAGATGTTAAAAGGCTCATCTGATTATATAACTGGGTCTGATCATGGATCGGTAGAATGTTCCCTGTTTGAATATACAAGTGATTTCGGACCGCAATATTATATTGGTGGTATCGATGTTCATTTGGGAGAAAGCTGGATAGTAAGAGACAATACTTTTAAAAATATCCGGAGTCCAGAGAATGGATATCTTGCAGAACACGCAGTTCATTTTTGGAGTGAATCAAAAAATACTAAAGTACTGCGCAATAAGATTGTTAATTGTGATAGAGGAATTGGTTTTGGATTAGGTAAACGTGGTCATCAGGGAGGACTGATTTCTAATAATATGATTTTTAATAATGGCCAAGGTTTAAATGATGATGTAGGAATTAGTCTGGAGAATGTTAGCAATGCAAAGGTATATAACAATACAATATTTTTTCAGGGTGATTATGTAAATGCTATTGAGTATCGATTCACTAGTACGTCTGGTGTGAGAATTCACAATAACTTAACGAATAAATTAATTTCATCACGTGATGGAGGTTCTGGAACAATTGGTCGTAATTTTGTATCTGCAAAAAAAGACTGGTTTAAAAAACCAGTGAAAGGGAATTTACATCTAAATAGGAAGATTAAGAAAGTAGTAAGAAAGGGAAAGAAACTCAAGGCAGTAAAGAGAGATTATGATGGTGAAAAAAGGCCGACAACAAATCGGCCAGATATTGGGGCGGACGAAATTTAGTTATTATTTACTAGTAGGTTTTTTTTGAAACTACTTTTTTATTTGGTGATTTCTTTATGATTTGATTCTTTGTCGGTGGATCTTTCTTTGTCTTGCGATACATATAAACCAATCCATTGCTTATTACAATCAAAATTATTAGTAATAATATTATTAGCCAATCGGGTAAGATTCCCGTAGCTTCACTTACTTTAACTTGAATTATTTGACTATCTGGTGCGATGTTAACTCCTTCATCATTAACTAAGTTAAACGAAAAGCTGGCTTCATTATTTGGAATTTCAGATACTGGAATTTCCAATGTCCAATTTCCTGCCTCATCAATATCAATTAGATAACTATCTACTCCTTCGCAGGCTGATAAAGATGCAGTTGCTCCTGGTAGTCCTCTACCTTTAATGATCAAGTTATCTCCTTCTAAAGAAATGGAATTATTTGGATCAACACCTTCATCATTAGCAGAATCTATTACAAATTCTGGTAAATTAACTGTAGAGGTGAGCTCAATCTCTTTTTCACCAGTTGCTGGAAGCAAGCTAACTAATAGCAATAGGATGGCAAGGATAATTGTAGCAATGACAATCCATAATCTGGATTGACTAGTTTGTTTCTTGACGGGCTGTTTTTTCGTAGATTCTTTTATAGTTTCTTTATCATCGTTTTTTCTACCAGCTACGTAGTTCACAATTAATGAGATAACTAGGATGATAAAAAGATTAACTATAATTAACCAGAATGTGAGTTTAAACTTAGCTGTTTTTGTGTTGATAAATTGACCGATAATTTTCTTTCCACTTGATATACCATTTATAATGGATTCAGCAAGTATGATATTTTTGCCACTAACTAAATCGCTCACGTTTAGCTTTGCATTCCAGATTCCAAGTGCATCAGCAATGATAACTTCTCCCGCTGTTAATTCTGTACCGCAGGTAGAGAGTTGGATTGTACTGCCAGGAACAGCTTTACCAATTAATTCTAAGTATTCTTGATTGTCTGGTATTTCCAGGATAAGAGATCCGTTATTTTTTTCTCCGCCAATTATATCTAAGGTTAAACCTTCTGCTAGATAATCTATTACTAACTTTTCCTCAACAGGATCAAGATCGCCAGGAAATATTATTCTTCCTTTTAAGTCCTCAACAAGCGTTTCTGCCTCTACAATTTCTTCTTCTGTTAAAGGTTCGTTAATACCCTCTTTTTCTTCGGTTGTTTCTTCATCTATTGAGGTGACTGGGGTAGTGGGTGTGGTAACTATTTCTTCTTCATAAATTGGTGTGATTTTAATATTTACATTTACGGCATCACCTGGATCAAGAGAAGTAAAGGGGTGGGTAGGAGTTTTATATCCTGCTGGTGGAGTGATAATCAATGTGTAATCGCCAGATGAAATTCCATCAAAAGAATAATTACCATTATTATTTGTGGTAGTAGTAGCGATAGCCTCACCATTTTGAAACAAGCTAATTTGAACATTACTGACCCCAGCATCGGTGTCACTATTTGTAACTGTTCCGGTAATACTCCCCCAGACTACATCGTAAGCTAGAGAGTTTGAGCTGACTGGATTAACTTCATTTGATGTTAAAGTTGCAACAGCTAGAGTTAGAGTATTTGTGTATGTGTAAGGGTTGTTAACCTGAATATTATAACTAACAGTCCCTGATTTATTTGTATTATCATCTCTATCCGTGATAGATCCAACTTGAGCAGAAATACTTGATCCAGAGATGAAATTGTCATCAGGCTCGGGAATTCCATTAATACTGGCTGATCCTGCAATAAAGCTAGCTCCATTTGGAATAGAATCAGCGATAAAGGAAGATGTAGCATCACCATCTCCGGTGTTTTCATAATCAAGCGATACTGTAATTACATTCCCTGGTTCAACTACACCCTGTGAAGCAGAGATAATCTTTTCTGCTAATACTGAATTGGGTAGAATCAATTCTTGAATGATTATGACGGCAGACAGAGTAATAGTTGCAGCTGAAAAAATAAGTCTACCAACTTGGAGAGTTTGTTTAAAACTTGAAAAGGATGTTTCTTTAACAGGACTTTCTTTCAGTTCTGCTAATTTTGCATATGTATTTGCTGGATGACCGATCAATAGAGGTGCAACATGATGTACTTTTCTGGCGTGCCTCAGAATAGCAACTGATGTTGCGATTAATATTAGGATTAGTAATCCAATTAGAGAATGTGTCAGAGTATATAGTGCATCAAAATTATTTATCACAGTAGCAGCAGAAACCTGCGTTGGGAGGGGTAATATTTTAAACGCTCTATTTAACCAATTAACAGCTCTCACAGCTATTGATGCATTACTAACAGAACTTGCTTTGGTTAATGTTAATTCTGGAAGATATGCTGTATTCACATAAAATTGTTGAATTGTAGACCATGAGGATGTTTTTTTGTCAAGATCAATTGTACGTACAACGTAATAGTAGATTGTTTCGTTCGAGAGGTTGTTGTTTATAATAGTTTGAGTGATACCACTAGAGGTTGTTGAAGTGAAGTCATAGGTATTCTCTGGATTTGTATTTGTGCCTAATCTAATTTCATACTTCAACTCAGCAGATGTATTATCTACATCAATGGCATCATTCCAAGAGATAGTTGGTTTTAAAGAAGAAGTAGTATCTTCACAACAAGGTGAGAATATTGTTGGAGCATTTGGTGTGTCATTAACTGGAGTTATGGTAACAGTGACGGTGGCAGTTGTGCTATTGAGCTTGCCATCATTAGCTTTGAAAGTGAAAGAGTCAGATCCTGTGGCGTTTGCATTTGGTGTGTAGGTAACATTTGTTCCAATTAATGCAACAGTTCCTTTAGAGCCTTGTGATGCAACAGAAAATGTTAAAGGATCATTTTCAACATCACTACCAGTTAGGGTGAATGATTTTGGTGTATCTTCAATTACAGTTATAACTTGGGCATTTACAGTTGGTGCATCATTGATTGCATTGACGGTTAAACTTACTGTTGCAGTGTTGCTATTATATTCTCCGTCATTGGTTTTGAAAGTGAAGGAATCTGAACCATTGTAGTTTTTAGCCGGAGTGTATGTTCTTTTATTGCCAGTTCCAGAAAGAATACCGTGAGTTGGATTGGAAACTATGGAATATGTGAGAGCATCATTTTCAATATCGTTAGAAAGAATAGTGATAACTTTTGCTGTATCTTCGTTTGTTGAGGTGCTCTGGTTATATGCAACCGGAGCATCATTAACATTTGAAATATTTAAAGTGATAGTTGCAGTAGCACTATTGAGGGTGCCATCATTTACTCGAAAAGTGAATGAGTCAGTTCCGGTTAAGTTAGTAGCTGGAGTGTAGGTTAGATTAGGTGCGGTTCCAGAAAGAACGCCTTTGGTTGGGTTAGTGAGGACTGTGTAGTTAAGAGGAGATCCTTCGGGATCGTTTCCAGATAGTGTAATAGCTCGAGCTAATTCTTCAGTTACGTTGATAGTTTGATCGTTTGCGGTTGGGGTTTGATTGGCACAAGTGAAATCCCAGTTAGTATTACCAGTTGAATCAGTTGAGTTCTTGGCACAGATTTCTTTACCACCAGATGCATCAGAGTCTGAAACGTTTGCATAAGATACATCGTGGCTACCCAGTGAGTTGAGATACCAGGGAGATCCGCCAGCAGAGCTTTGTAGTCTAATTAGATTGCCAGCGGTACCGGTAACGGTTAGGTGACCATTTACAGTTTTGGTATCACCAGCATTGAAGGTAATTACTTTTCCGGGAGTGGTGATTGTTAGATCATAAAATTCCGTGCCCGTAATAACTGAAGTTTGTGAGGTATCATCGAAAAATACCTCAGCTCCTTTATGATAAAAGGTTCCAGATGAAGTATCTAGATTGCCACCAATTATAAGGTTGCCTGGAGCTTTAAATATTCCGCTTTGCACTACCATGTTCTGGTCTACATTAATGTCATAGAAAAGCTCACCTACATTATCGATCCAACCTTCATCTGTACCACCGTCATGTGAGTCATCTTTAACATATTTCCAAACTAAAGAGTGAGATCCAGCGGTTAAATCTGCTGTCACTTGAGTCCAGTCAACTTCTCCAGATATTCTTTCTGTATATCCTGTTTCTGCAGTACAGGAATCATTGTCTACACAGAATAGTAGATAGTCATAACCTTCTTCAGATGAAACTTTCCATTCAAAATCTATACTAACGTTCGTGGCAGGTGCATATACACGCTTGATCCAAGTTTCTTGGCCGTGTGTGATTGCGCCAGTATTAGCAGACGCTGATCCTTCATTATATGTTGTAGTATCTTGAGTCCAGGAAGTGTCGCCACCGGTAGTCCATCCTGTAGGAGGTACACCGCTTTCAAAATCTCCTTCTAATCCACCTGCAGGAGCGCAATTAAAAGAGTCTTGTGGATCGGCGGCATCAATGGTGAGATGTTTGTAGGCCCAATCATAAATGGTGTAGCTATCGTTGACTGTGTCACCATCGCCACTATAAATTACAGATGATCCTGTATTAAGTGTGGGAGTGGTAACGGTTTCGGATCCGTGCATACGGAGGACACCGCCATCTTGGATTGTGAGGGATCCACAGATATAATTTTTGCCATCAAGATCAATAGTTTTTTCTGCAACAGTACATGCTTCAGATGTTGAAATATCTGTGATTGGTTTTACAGTTCCGCCGGTTTTATTGATATTAATTTGCGAATCAAAAGTTCCACCATTTACAGCAATAGTTTGATCTGCAGATCCTTGAAGCCTCAACTCATATCCGGTTAATTTGCCACCACTACCAATAATTACATTTCCAGTTGCGATTACTGGAAGTAAAACAGGAGGCACCCATGTTGTGCCGTTGATATAAAGATCACCAGTTTTTACACCAGCTAATTGTACTTGTCCGGCTCCTTCTATTGTTACAGATCCAAATATTATTCCACCTGATCCCTGAAGAGCTTGATAGGCTGTTCCTACAGCAGTAAATGTTAAATCTACACCGTCTGGCATAGCATTATTGTCGTCACGAAATCCGCCAAAAACAGTAACAGTTGTAAGTGCAGGAGCTACAAATTTATTACTTCCCATTTCAGAAATATATGATCCTGAAAAATTTATTGTAGTTCCATCAAAGTTTAGATTTCCAGTAGGCTTACCATTATATTCTCCGTCATGAGTCCATGTGCCTGTACCAATATTAATAGTTGCGAAATTTTGAATTAGACCTTTAGTGCTTGGAGAATTGCCTAGTGGCAAGGTACAGCCAGTACGAACTTGAATCGCATTGTAATAATAAGATTTATTTATTGTGGCTGAGCTAAATACTTTATTACCACAATATAAACTAGATGATGTACTTCCACCGAAAGTTACATTCAAACTTGCTGGGAATGTACTAGCTGAATCAATGTTAATGTCTGAATTAAAAGTAATATTGCTTCCATCCATTGATAAGATGGCACTGGTTCGGTTATAAAATATGCCAGATAAAGTCACATCCCCTGTTCCGTTAACCGTAATGGTCCCGTAATTATCCATAGTTCCAGTTGTGTGACTCCAGTTGCCTGAGGTGATTTGAATAACTCCGTTATTTGTTATGTAACCTGATGAAGTCGGGGAATCTCCGAGCGGAAACGTACAATCACTGCCAATGGTACTTGTACCAGTGCTACGAGATAGTGTAATTGTATTGAATACAGTATTGTTACACGAATATACTGAATTATTTATTGAATTTTGAAAAAGTAATGTCCCAGAATTATGATTAAATGTACCACCAGTAATTGTGAGACTATGGCCAAGTTGGGTTGTCCCAGAGGATGCATTAAATGTACCACCAGATAGTACGAATGATTTTCTAGATTCAAAATAGCTGGCAGAATTAATCGTATAAGTGCCATCAGCTTGCTCAAAACCATTTCCGCCTCCAAAATTTGGAAAAACCACTCCTGCGTTTTGAGTTATCGTTCCAGTGTATCCTGAGTTAATATCAATTCCATATATACTAATACCATCTGCTATAATTACATCTTTGGTAGATGTTCCATCGAAAGCTGCAAAATCAGTACTTGTTGGTGCAACATCACCTAACCAGTTTTCTTTACAATTGAAATTATTTTCGTTGCCAGCTCCGCATGTACCAGTTGTTCCGCCACCATCCCAAGTTACTATAGCTGCATGAACGGGGGAAGATATTGCAAAGAAAATAGCCATACTCAAAAGAAGTGCTGTAAATCTTAATAACTTTTTCCAATAATAAAAATTCATTAACTAGCGAGCAATTATTAGCTACTTAATTAGTTATATTAAACAATAGTTTTCAATAAATTTCAAGTTTAAATATTGATAAAATATTTTCTAAAAACTGTCACTGTGTTAGATTCCATATTTTTGGTAGAATGATATATAGATAAGTAATAAAAAAAATTTCCTCATGAAAAAAGCTAAATTAATTCTAATTACGGCATTAGCGGTGTTTGGTGTATGGGTGATACCAGCTCATGCAGCAACGTATACAGTAAACGTTTCGGATAATGATCTAGGCGCTCATGCTAATGCAGATCCGGCACCAGATGGATCGTGTGTTGCTGACGGCGGTGGCGGAAACGATTGTTCATTGCGTGAAGCATTTATTGCAGCTGATACAGCAGGAGGAACACATACAATTAATGTGCCTGCAGATACAATAACATTACAAATTTCGGGTATAGGCGAAGATAACTCAGCAACGGGTGATCTTGATGTATCAGGTACAGCTAGTGATATTACTGTTCAAGGTGATAGTGCTACAACAACTATAATTGACGGTAATGGCGCAATAACAGGTGATCGTGTTTTTGACGTTTTTGCTCTCAACACCCTTACCCTTCAAGATATTACTGTAACTGGAGGTGTGTTAAGTGGTGTACATGCAGCTAGCGGTGCAACTACCGTGTTGAATGTTATTGACAGTATTGTTACAGATAACAGTAATGTTGCAGGTGGTGGAATTTCGGTTGATGCTAGTGCGACAGTTACTATTACTAGATCAACAATTAAAGATAATACAGCTAATGATGGTGCGGGAGTGGCAGTTACTACAGCAGCTTTAACAGTTGTTGATAGTACATTTACCGGAAATAATGGTGGAGCTGATAACGATGATGTTGGTGGAGCAATTTATATTTCTGGAGAATCAGACATTTCAATAGAACAGACAACTATCGCCAATAATACAGCTGGCGGTGGTGGAGGTATAGCTAGTGTATGTGGGGTTAGTACTCATTCTATAATTAATTCGACTATTACTGGAAATGCGGCAGATAATATAGCGGGTAATGGTGGGGGCATTCTTTCATACTGTAGTCATCCTAGCGTTGGAGTAGCAGATGTATTTGATATATCGCATAGTACTATCTCAGGTAATTCTGCTGAAGGAAGCGGTGGTGGTATTCATGCGCAAGGAGAAGGAAATGACCTAGCAACTGTGAGAGTTAAAAATTCAATTCTTTCTGGGAATAGTGCTAATAGCGTTGCGGATGAAGATTGTGATATTTCTGGTGCTGGTACGCCAACTATAACTTCTCAAAATTATAATATTGAAGGTGGGACTAGTTGCGGTTTTACGGAGATAAATGATCATTCAAGTACGGATCCACTTTTAGATGTAGCGGGATTAGAAAATAATGGTGGAGAAAATCAAACGATCTCTATTCAATCAACATCACCTGCTAAAGATACTGGAACATGTTCTAGTTTAAGCGGCACCGAAACGCGGGATCAACGTGGTTTAGTTCGACCAGAGAATAGTACTTGTGACGTTGGAGCTTATGAACTAGATCAAACAAATCCAACTATAACTGCAACCGGTGATAGCACAGTTATCCAAGAATGTACTTCAACATATACAGATTCTGGCGCAACAGCAACTGACAATTTTGATTCGACAATAAGTGCAGCAATTATTTCGAATAATGTTGATACCGATATATTAGGTAGCTACAGTGTAGCTTACTCTGCAACAGATAATGACGGCAATATTGGAACTGCCATCCGCACAGTAAACGTGACAGACACTAAAGATCCAGTAATCACCATGGCAGGAGACAGTTCTGTAACCGTAAAGCAAGGCGCAACATATGCTGATGCTGGAGCAACTGCAACCGATACTTGCGATTCTGATAAAGCTATAGCAAGTTACTCAACCGGAACCCTAGAAACAGACATTAGTGACGTAAATACTAATAAACTAGGAACATATACAGTTACCTATATAGCCACAGATGATTCAGGAAATATAGCTACATCCACCAGAGATGTAGAAGTAGTATCCCGCGGAGATGTTACAAAAGTAACTTCTAAGAAGAATAGCAAGGTCATGCTTACTTACGAAGATGATTCAACTCTAACTTGTACAGCTTTTACGAAAGGAAAAGGTAAGCCAAAAGCTAAGTTATCCAAGGATGGAAATAGACTAATCGTGCTAAAAAAGAATGGCATCAAGGTAAGAATATTTAATACTGCAAACTGTGTCCAAAAATCATCGAAGAAAGTAAGGAATAAGGGTCAAAAGATATCTAGACTGGGAGTATTTAATTTTTACAAAACTAACAAAAAGAACGAAGTAATAGTTACAACGAAGAAAAACGGCAAACTAAGAACAACTTCTTTAAAGCTTTCTCCAAAGAAGAAAGGGAGTAAGTTAGCAAAAAGAAATACTAAAGTTTTAGATCCTTTCACTAAGAAAAAATTTAAATTAAAGAAAAAGCATAAAAGAGTTCAGATTAAGAATGGTGGCAAAGTAATTATTCAGTATAAAGTTAATAAAAAAGCTAGACTGAAAAACTGGCCGAGCTAAATCTATTAAAGAAAAAGCGCAGTATCATTTTTGAACTGCGCTTTTTTATTTGGAGCGGGAAACGAGATTCGAACTCGCGACCTTCTGCATGGCAAGCAGACGCTCTACCAACTGAGCTATCCCCGCATTATAAATAGACTATCGTAGGTAAGGGCTCTATCCTCCGCCGTAGGCGGATCAGCCTTTGGCTGAAACTGAGCTATCCCCGCATTATAAATAGACTATCGTAGGTAAGGGCTCTATCCTCCGCCGTAGGCGGATCAGCCTTTGGCTGAAACTGAGCTATCCCCGCGTAGGAGGTATAATATCCAAGTTATTTTAGCCTGTCAATCGTAAATTATATTACTTCTAACTGGTATCATTTGCCTCCGTAAATGTTTTCTGGACGTTGTGGAGAGTATGTTGTTTTGAATTTTGTCCCGTTGTTCGGACATATTACAATTGAGGCCACGACAGGACTCGAACCTGCACATAACAGTTTTGCAAACTGCTCCCTTAACCAATTTGGGTACATGGCCACGAACGTTTCACATACGTGAATCGTACGGGTAAATCACTTTAATGGGTTTTAGAAATTTACCAAAATAAACGGTATTTGTAAAGATTAAGTGCTATAATGCACTCATGAAAATTTCATTAATAATTCCAGCATATAATGAAGAGAAAGGCATTCTTCAAGCACTTGAACAATTTAAAGATGTGCATGATGATGATTTTGAGATCATCGTATCTGATAATGGTAGTACAGATAAAACCAGGGAGAAGGCATATCAGGTGGCAGATGCAGTAATACATTTACCAAGTGATAAAAGATCCACTATTGGTGAGTGCCGAAACAGGGGCGCACGAGCTGCAAGTGGAGATATCTTATGGTTTATCGATGCAGATGTACGAATTCCGAAAATAAAGCAGATATTATTTGAGATTAGAGATTTGTTCAAAGATAATAAAAATATTGTTGCAGCAACAATTCCAATTACTATATATCCGGAAGATGTAAAATTTTGGGATAAATTTTGGTTTGGTTTTACTAATATGATGACTTATTTACAGAATAGAATTACAAAAACTGGTGGCGCACCTGGTGATTGTCAAATTATTAGAAGTTCAACTTTTCAGAAGCTCGAAGGGTTTAATCCTATTATGGCTACATCGGAAGATCATGAATTGTTTCAGCGCTTAGCTAAACAGGGTGAAATACAAGTATTTAGTAAATATTATATCGAGATGTCAGCGCGCAGAATTCATCGTGATGGCTGGCCAAAAATATTATGGCAATGGGGCCGAAATTGGTTCAACCAATTTATTCTACACAAAGTTGATAAAGGCGAGTGGGAGGCTCGGCGTTAATGATTGCACAGTAGAGATAGGTCGCGATTTGTTTTTATACCTACCTTATTGAATAACTTCAGCTGTAGTGTATTTTTTTCCAAATTGAATTGCATCTGCGGTATTCGAGAACCAAACATCAAATGAGTTACATCCATAACGAGTAGCCATTCTATCCTGAACACGGAATATTTTATCGCCATATATTTCAGGAAACATCACTTCCGTGCCGAATGCTAAGCAATTGTTAGCAATAATGCCGTCAGTGACCGTTTCACCAGATGCAGTTACGAATGGATTGCCATTTGTTTGGCTAGCAGTACTACTATAAGCATACAAAGTAGCTGACATTTCTTCAGTTTCATATTCAATAACAATACTGTCTTCAGGTGGCTGAGCTTGCGGTTGGGGAGCAGTTGTATCTAGCGGTTGAATGCTAGTTAGAGCAACTGCAAGCGTCACTAAATTGTTGATAATACTTGGATTCATAATATAGTACCAATTAAAAACACCCTTTAAATAGGTGTATTTTTGGTTTAAATTGACGGCAAGATTTTAACAGATAGAAATATTTTGTCAATACCTGTACAATACACTGGTATGAGAAAAATTCCTGCCGTAATGGCGACACAACATCCGGATAATGCCTCTGCTCCTTTCTGGGAAAAGGACGGTGATGGCTTTGTTTCCGCGCAAGAAGAAGTAGCTGAGGCTGCATCTGCTTTTAAAGATTTGGGAGTGGATGAATACATGTGGGATTGGGAAGGAAAGTACGTTGACGAAGCTGTTGTAGAACGATTAATGACTGAATACTACGATTACTTTCAGAAGAACTTAATTGGCATAGATAAATTTTTAACTTTTCGCATTCCTAATATTTGGGAAGAAAAGGGTTACTCTTTAGCTAGAGCATTTATGGCTATGTTAACAGCATCAGATTTAGCTCATGATTTAGGTATGAAATCAAATCCATTGTTTGAAGTTATCCTTCCAATGACGACATCAGCGGAGCAGTTGTTGCATATTCAAGAAACTTTCACCAAGTTAGCAAAAGTTAAGCATGAGTTATTTACAGATAAAACTAAGTCTTTCAATTATATAGAGGTAATTCCATTAGTTGAAGGTGTTGATGATATGTTTAATATTGCTAAGTTACTGGAGACTTATAGTCGAGCTCATAAAAAGTATTATAAAAAAGACATTCCTTACATCAGGCCGTTTTTGGCTCGTAGCGATCCAGCTTTGTTAGCCGGACTTTTGCCTGCAGTGATTGCAAACAAAATTGCTTTATCTGAAATGTATCAATGGGGTAAGAAGCGTAGCATTCGTGTTTATCCTATAATTGGTACTGGTTCGTTACCATTTCGTGGATCATGTTCACCGGATCATATTAAAGAATTTATTGGAGAATATCAGGGTGTTAGTACTGTAACTGTACAATCAGCATTTCGATATGATTATCCATTAAAGCAGGTGAAGTCAGCAATTAAAACATTACAAAGAGAATTACCAAATAGTAAGCCACGAATTTTTTCAGAGCGGGATAAAGAAATTTTACATACAATAGTGAGACGTGCCGAGCGTCAGTATAGAGAATCTATTACTGGTATATCGAATGATATGTTTAGGATTACGCCATTTATTCCACGACGACGAGAGCGGAGATTGCATATTGGATTATTGGGGTATAGCAGATCTATTGGCAAGAAAGAATTTCCGCGCGCAATTACATTTACTGCTGCTATGTATTCATTGGGTGTTCCTCCAGAATTAATTGGTATTGGTAAAACATTGCGATCTCTAAGTAAAGGTGAAGGCGAAATTGTACATGAGGTTTATCGCTATATGGAACATGATATTAAACGAGCTGGCCATTATTTGAATACTGAAAACTTGGATCAGTTTGCGAAACGAAGTAAAGCCTGGAGAGAAATTAAAGAAGATATTGAATTTATCCAAGATTATTTTGGTACTACTCTAGAACCAAAAAATACTAACCATTTCTTACATCGTAATACAACTTCAGATATTTACTATCTATCACGTCAGCGTAAAGATATTTCAATTGCCATATTAAAGGCTGGAAAGTTAAGAAAGAGTTTGGGGTAAGTCGTATGGCTTGCATTAGCCGGCAAAAATGTGGATAATAATATAGTTCTCTATTGACTGAGAATTAACTATCTACTATTATATGTAGTAGATTCATTAGATAATATAAATTTATTAATAATTCAAACATCTATTATGGAGCAAAATAAAAACATGTTGGATCAGTTGCCACCACGCATGGCATTTTGGACTGGCGTTTTATTAACTGCAGGCGTTGCATTTGCCTTAGGTTTTTTAATTCTACTAACTATGATGGTAAAAGGAGTGCAAGTTGATTTTCCTGGCGCTGATTCTGTAAAAGATACAAAAAAAGCAGCAGTAGTTGATAAGAACGATGATGGCGGCACAGCTGAAGTAGCTAAAGCTGCACCATCAGGATCAATCGATCCAGAAAAAATTCGAAACATCAAAGGTAGTGGAGATATTACAATCGTAGAATACTCAGACACAGAATGTCCATTCTGTAAGAGATATCACGAAACTATGACGGAAGTAATGAGTGATTATGATGGTCAAGTTAAGTGGGGATATAAACATTTACCGCTAAAGAGTTTACATCAAAAGGCTGAACGTGAAGCATTAGCTTCTGAGTGCGCAGCTGAACAAGGTTCTTTCTGGGATTATATTGATTTGATATTTGAGCGTACAACTTCAAATGATGGATTAGCAGATACAGAATTGTTCACAATGGCTGATGATCTTAGCTTAGATAAGGATCAGTTTACAGATTGTTTAGAATCAGAAAAATATTTAGACAGAGTTAAAGAAGATTCTAGTGAAGCTACTTCATTAGGCGGACAAGGTACTCCTTTTTCTGTAGTAATTGATAATGAAGGAAATATCTTAGAAGAAATTCCAGGGGCGTTACCTGCATCTTCAATAGCTGAAGTATTAGATAAACACTTGTAATTAGTAGAAAGTGGACTGGTTAAATATCAGTAACTTTCAAGGAAGCGATGTCGGATTCGGCATCGCTTTTCTTGCTGGTGTAATAGCTTTTTTCTCTCCGTGTATTTTGCCATTGATCCCTGCATATGTAAGTTTTTTTACAGGCGTAGGCATTAATGAATTAAAAAATGCAAAACCTGAAGAGCATAAGAAATATCAAAAACAACTTTTATTTCACTCACTTTTATTTGTTGCTGGCTTTCTATTAATATTTGTTTTACTTGGTCTGGCAACTGGAGCGTTGGGTAGTTTTTTAGCAACATATAAAGCATCGTTACAACGGATTGGTGGAATATTCTTGATTATTTTAGGATTATTTTTAATGGAGTTGATTCGGGTTCCGTGGTTATACAAACAAGGAAAAATAGATTTTAAACCTCATTTCAAAAAAGCAAAATGGGCTAACTCCTTTATTGTTGGTGTGTCATTTGGTTTGGCTTGGACGCCTTGTATTGGCCCGGTGTTAGCCACAATTTTATTCTTGGCAACATTTTCTGGAGGATCTTTGGAAGGATTTTTCCTTTTATTAACTTTTGCTTTAGGATTAGGTCTACCTTTTGTTGTAATGGCAATGGGGGTAACAAAATTTTTACCGCTAATTCGAAAATTTGGAAAGTATTTGATGTTGGTCCAGAAGATAGCCGGTGGTTTAATAATTATATTGGGCTTGATTATGCTTACGGGATCTATCAACTATATAATAGATTATTTATTAAGCTTTATATAAAATTAATTCTGATTAATAAATTTTAATGATATTGATATGAATATACATGATGTAATAATTATTGGATCTGGTCCCGCAGGATATACTGCAGCAATTTACGCTGCACGGGGAGATTTAAAAACCTTAGTATTTAAAGGGACGCAACCAGGCGGACAATTAACAACTACTACTGTAATTGAAAATTGGCCAGGTTATGAAGATGGAGTAGACGGTAATACTTTAATGATGGACATGGAGAAACAAGCAAAAAGATTCGGTGCTGAAATGAAGAGTGATACTGTATCTAAAGTAGACTTTTCTCAACAACCTTTAAAGGTGTTTGTAGGAGAAACAGAATATCAAACCAAGACTGTGATAATCGCTACGGGTGCACGTGCTCGTAGAACTAATGCGCCAGGAGAGGACAAATTATTTGCTAAAGGAGTATCAACATGTGCTACTTGTGATGGATTTTTCTACAAAGGCAAGGATGTAATAGTAATGGGAGGTGGTGATACTGCAATGGAAGAAGCGAACTTTTTAACTAAGTTTTGTAATTCTGTAACTATTGTTCATCGTCGGGACGAATTTAGAGCAAGTAAAATTATGGCCGATAGAGTATTGAATAATGATAAGATTAGTGTGATCTGGGATTCGGAAATTATCGCTTTTAATGGTGAGGAAAAGTTAAATTCTATAATGTTGAGGAATAAAAAAACTGGCGAAGAATCAGAAAAAAATATTGATGCTGTATTTCTAGCTATTGGACATACTCCAAATACAGAAATATTTAAGGATCAAGTAGAGCTTTTAGAATCTGGATATATTAAAACAAATGATTTAATGACAACAAGTGTCTCTGGAGTATTTTTTGCTGGAGATTGTGCCGATGAAAGATATCGACAAGCCATCAGCGCAGCTGGTGAAGGTTGTAGAGCTAGTATGGAAGTTATTAAATTTGTAGAGTCTCTTGAAGATTAGCTTTTAATTTTATTTTTTTTCGCTGACCAAATAAGGTCAAAGATTGTTACACCTGTGAAAACAACTTGCAAGACGATAAAAATAATATCGTTGATTGCAATGCTATAAATTGTTAAACAAATACCACCAATAATATAAACAATATTTCTAGATTGCCTGCTTTTTAATACAATGCCAGCAATAATAAAAATTAGGCCGAGAATACCAATTACTTTAAACATAGTTTTATTTTGCTATGTTTAGCTAAATATGGCAAGCTACTTGACATAAATATTCTATCTGATACTATGTAGTAGTGTTTTAATACGCTAATACAAATAATTAAAGTATATGATTGAACCACAGTTGAACAATAAAGAGATGAAGGATTTATATAAAGCTTTTCTTCAAGTAAAAACATCTGATGAATGTAAACGTTTTTTACGTGATCTTTGCACATTGTCTGAATTGGATGCAATGAGTGAGAGATTTCAGGTTGCAAAACAGGTTAATGCAAAAAAAACTTATCGAGACATCAGTAAAGCAACTAGTGTTAGCACAGCTACAATAACTCGAGTTGCGCAGTATTTGCATCATGGTATGGGTGGGTACAAGTTAGTGCTGGATAGAATGAAATCCTAAAGCACAACAGAATTTGTATTCACCCCATCCCGCAGAATAGCGGGATTTTTTAATAAAAAATTATTTATGAATTATTTACCACAAATTAAAACAATTGAATCAACAATGACAATTGCTATACAACGGAAGGGCAGATTGCGTCAGCCCAGCGAAAAAATACTTCGTACTTTAGGCATTA
The DNA here is from genome assembly GCA_030698395.1 of bacterium. GTDB lineage: Bacteria > Patescibacteriota > Patescibacteriia > UBA9570 > UBA9570 > JAUYKW01. Next base: position 53,785 of record JAUYKW010000025.1, on the reverse strand, counting down.
GTGTTAACAGTGAGCAGATTAAGTTGATAGCTAGCTGTGATAATACAGGGGCGCAAGTATTATTTCTACGCGACGATGATATTCCTGAATATGTATTGCGAGGCGCTGCTGATTTTGGCATAGTTGGCGAGAATGTTTTATATGAAAAAGCCAGTCCTTTACAGGTGGTTAAGAAACTTGGTTTTGGAAAATGCGAACTATTGATTGCCGTACCCGAACACTCCAAGTTTAAAAGCGCAATAAATCTCAGGGGGAAGCGAATAGCAACGTCATATCCGAGGTTGTTGCAGACTTTTTTAGATAGATTGGGTGTTAAAGTAGAAATAATAAAAATGGAGGGATCGGTAGAAGTGGCACCTCAACTTGGTGTTGCAGATGCAGTATGTGATTTGGTACAGACTGGTAAAACGTTACAAGCGCACCAGTTGCGTCCAATAGTCACAGTCATGCAATCTCAGGCAGTATTAGTGAGAAGTCCAATGAACTCCGTCAATATAGATTTATGAAAGTACAAACTTTTGACCAATTTATAAAATCCGATCGCTATCAAGTTATTATGCAGCGAAGTAGATTTAGTTATGATTCTGTATTGTCAGTCGTGCAAGATATTTTAGATAATGTTAAGCGTGATGGTGATCAAGCTTTAAGGAAATATACAAAAGATTTTGATAACATTGATATTTCAAATTTTCGAGTAAGTGATAAGGAAATAAAAATAGCATATGAACTAGTTAATGCGGATTTTTTAAAAGCACTGGAAGTAGCTAGTCGTAATATCAGAGGAGTTGCTGAACAGCAGTTATTACAAATGAAACATACTACTGTTATGCCTCGTAGCGGTATAACTGTTTGGCAGGAATGGAAACCAATTGAAAAAGTTGGTTTATACGTACCGGGCGGTAATGCGGTATATCCATCATCAGTGTTGATGAATGCCATTCCAGCAAAAGTGGCGGATTGCAAACAGATAGTGATGACTACTCCACCTCAAAATGATGGCTCGATATCTCCGTATGTTTTAGTGGCGGCAGATTTGGTCGGAGTGAAAGAGATATATAAAATTGGAGGGGCCCAAGCTATTGCAGCATTAATTTATGGAACTGAGAGCATGCCTAAGGTGTATAAGATATTTGGCCCCGGAAATACATATGTCGTCGCTGCAAAGCAATTAGCTGCAGCGAACGGTGAGGTTGCTATTGATTCACCAGCTGGTCCATCAGAAGTATTGGTATTAGCTGATGAAACAGCGAATCCGAAGTATGTAGCCGCAGACTTAGTTTGTGATGCTGAACATGGTAATGACTCTGCGGCTGTGTTAGTAACAACATCTTCAGTTTTGGCAGAGCAAGTTGCTGAGGAATTAGAGCGAATAATACCTCGGTTTACTACTCAGCAAAGAATAAAGGAATCTTTAGAGAAATTTGGAGCAATTATAGTTGCAAAAAACATGAAAAAGGCACTTGAATTTGCAAATGAATACGCTGCGGAACATATTTTAATATCAACAAAAGATGCATCCAATATAGCAGAACAAGTTACTAATGCAGGTTCAGTGTTTATTGGAGAGTATGCTTGTAAATCTGCTGGAGATTATGCGACTGGTGCAAATCATGTGTTGCCAACAGGTGGAGCTGCTAAAATGTTTTCTAGCTTATCAATATACGATTTTATGAAGGCAGTTGAGTATCAACAAGTTACAGTAAAAGGACTTACAGAAATTCGGCAGAGCATTGAAATATTTGCAGAGGTTGAACAATTGCCAGCACATAAATATTCATGCTCAGTTCGTTTCGAAAATAATTAATAACATTATGAAAAATCTAGCTAATAAAAATATTCAAAAGATAAAACCCTACCAACCACCGTTGGCTGGTAGGGCGGCTTATGATGGAGTGTTATTGGATTTCAATGAGCGCACTATCTCGCCAAGTGATGCTGTAATAGAAGCGCTAAAGAAATTTGTGTCTCAGGATAAATTACAAGTGTATCCTGAATACTTTGATCTAGAAGAAAAGATCGCAGAGTATATTGGCGTGGAAAACGAAATGGTGATGCTTACAAATGGAGCAGATCAAGGGATTGAATTGATATTTCGAACATATACAGAAAAGGGTGATCAAGTAATAATTCCATCTCCTAGCTTCGCAATGTTTTATCAATGTGCTGGTGTTGTTGGTAATAAAATTATTGAAATACCTTATCGAAAAGATTTATCATTTCCTGTAAAAGAAATTATTAATAAAATTAATAATGATACTGCATTAATCGTTATTTGCAATCCTAATAATCCAACTGGTTCATTAGCTTCTATACAGCAGATTGAAGAAATTGTTTTAGCTAATCCTCAAACAATGGTATTGGTTGATGAAGTATACGCAGAATTTTCTGGAGTTTCTGCTATAGAATTAACAAAAAAATACCCGAACATTATTTGTGTACGAACTTTTTCAAAAGCCTTTGGTTTAGGGGGTTTGCGTATCGGCTATGTGGTTGGAAACTGTGAAAATGTTGCTGAACTAATAAAGGTGCGAGGGCCATATGATGTGAATATGGCTGGTTATTATGCGGCTCGAGCTGCGCTGGATGATATAGATAATGTTAAAGCGTATGTGCAGGAAGTTATGACAGAAGCCAAGCTAATGGTAGAACAGTTCTTTACAAAAAATAAGATTCAGTGGCATCAGAGTGCTGGTAACTTTATATTATTTCGGCCAAACAATCCCATGGAGACGTTTGAGAAACTCAAAAAATATGGATTTCTCATTCGTCCACGAAAAGGCGTAAACATTGATAGTACATTACGAGTGACGATAGGTACTAAAGAACAAATGACAAAATTTATTGAAATATATAAAGAGAAAATATTATGAAACAAGCATATGCATTTTTAGATCGAGATGGAGCATTGATTTTTGAACCCCAAGATGATTATCAAATTGATAGTTTGAAAAAGCTAAAAATTTTAAATGGTGTAATTGATGGATTGCAGAAATTAATTACGGTTGGATTTAAGTTAGTGATGATATCAAATCAAGATGGTAGAGGTACTGATTCATTTCCAGAAGAAAAATTTTTGGTTCCGCAAAATAGAATGTTGGAAATTTTTTTAGAGAATAAAATTGAATTTGCAGAGATATTTATATGTCCGCACTTCCTCAGAGATAGTTGTGTTTGTAGAAAGCCAAAGCTTGGTTTGGTGGAAGAATGGATAAAGGACAATGAGATCGATGAAGAAAGATCATTCATGTATGGTGATCGGGAATCGGATGGAGAGTTTGCTAAAAACTTAAAAATAAAATTTATTAAAACAGAAACCAACTCACCTATGAATATAAATAGATTACCACTATGAGCAGAACAGCAAAAATTGAACGCACCACTAAAGAAACCCAAATTAAATTGGAGTTGGATTTAGATGGCATCGGAAAATATCAAATAGATACACCGATTGGTTTTTTTAACCATATGTTAGAGCTATTCTCCAAGCATGGCTTATTTGACCTGACTATTAAGGCAACAGGAGATGTTGAGTATGATGATCATCACATTATTGAGGACGTTGGAATAGTGTTAGGACAAGCAATTAATAAAGCAATTGGCAATAAGAAGGGCATTAAGCGTTATGGCTCTCAAATATTGCCGATGGACGAGGTATTGTGTTTAACAGCAGTGGATTTGGCAGGAAGATTTGCTTATGAAGATAATTATCAGCCAGTGCGAGAAAAAGTTAATGATTTTCCAACTGAAATGTTATGGCATTTTATGCAACAAGTTGCGCTCGAGGCAAAAATGAATTTACACATTCAGTTTTTGAATTCTGGCAGGAATGAACATCATAGATTAGAAGCTATCTTTAAATCGTTTGCTCGAGCTTTGCGTGAAGCTTGTGAAATAGAAGAACGAGCTAAAAATCAGTTACCTTCAACTAAAAATAAACTGTAAGTGCGGTCGATTGACCGTACCATGAAAATATGATTGCAATTATAGACTATAAATCAGGAAACATTGCTTCGTTGTCAGCAGCATTGGATCGTCTGGGTCAGCAGTACATTATTACCGCTGATCCGGACAGCATCCGGCAAGCAGACAAAGTAATTCTGCCAGGAGTCGGTCGTGCTAAGCCAGCTATGAAAGAATTGCAGGAGCTAGATTTAGTTTGGGTTATTCGTGAATTGAAACAGCCATTACTTGGAATTTGTTTGGGTATGCAATTATTAATGCAATCTTCAGCTGAAGATGAGATTGAATGTTTGGGTATTATAAAAGGAAGTACTAAAAAATTTACTAGCTTAAAGGTGCCGCAGATTGGCTGGAATGTTGTAGCAGAAATAAATGATGATCCGTTGTTTTCTGATATACCAAATAAAAGCTATTTCTATTTTGTACATTCATATTATGTTCCGGTAATTAGCAAAACAATAGGATCAACATTATATGGTAAGCATTTCTCAGCAGTAATTAAGCAAGATAATTATTTTGGGGTTCAGTTCCATCCCGAGAAATCTGGCAGTGTGGGGCAACAGTTATTAAATAATTTTCTAAATTTATGAAAGTAATTCCAGCAATAGATTTAATAGATGGTAAATGTGTACGATTAACGCAAGGCAATTATAATTGCAAGAAAAAATATTTTGATGATCCCATTCGAATAGCAAAGAGTTTTGAACAACAAGGTGCAACAATGATTCACATAATTGATTTAGATGGAGCTAGACTCGGACGATCAATAAATGCTGATCTAATTTGTGAGATTGTTGATATATTGTCAATTCCAGTGCAAGTTGGAGGTGGTGTTCGTGATTTGCGGACTGCTCAACAGTATCTTGATAATAGAGTGGATCGGATAATAATTGGAACAGCAGCAATCAAACAGCCTGAGTTAGTTGCACGCTTGCTTAAAAAATACGGCGCTGAAAGAATAGTTGTATCTTTAGATATAAAGGAGGATGAAGTAGTTATTGAGGGATGGATGGACAGTTCAGAGCTTTCGCTAAATCAAGCCGTTAAGAGAATTTATATGCTAGGTGTACGTGAGTTGATAATTACCGACGTATCAAAAGACGGCATGTTAGCAGGACCAAATATAGAATTAGTGCGCAGAGCGGAGATTGGCAACATGAAGGTGATGATTGCCGGGGGTGTAGCAAATGATGTAGATATCCAGAGATGCGAACAAGCAGGTTTGGATGGAGTAATTATTGGTAAAGCTATATATGAAGGTAGAATTTCTCAGTTTCAACTTGAGGCTGATTCGTTTAGGAAAGATGCTGTGAGTAATTTAACTAAAAGAATCATTCCTTGTATGGATATTGCAGATGGACGCGTTGTAAAAGGAATTAACTTTAAACAATTACAAGATGCTGGTGATCCAGTGGAGTTAGCCAAGTTGTATTCTAACAAAGGCGCTGATGAATTGGTGTTCCTTGATATTACAGCTACGATTGAAAATCGATTAACACTATATGAGTTGGTAGAAAAAGTGGCAGCACAGATTAATATTCCATTTACCGTAGGAGGGGGCATTAGAATTCTTGAAGATATTGGCAGATTATTAAAATTTGGTGCTGATAAAGTTTCTATTGGATCTACAGCTGTAACTAATTCGGATTTTGTGAAGCAAGCAGCAGAGAGATTTGGTACTCAGTGTATTGTAATATCGATTGACTCAAAACAAGTTGGTGATAGTTGGGAGATATATATAAAGGGTGGTAGAGAGGCTACGGGTATAGATGCGATTAAATTTGCCAGAAAAATGGAGCGTCTAGGTGCGGGTGAGTTATTAGTAAATTCTTTAGATCGTGATGGCACTAAGCAAGGATACGATTTGGCGCTAATGCAAACAATTAGCACGGCTGTAAATATTCCAATAATTGCATCAAGTGGAGTTGGAAAATCAGGAGACTTCTTAGATGTTTTTAGTAGAACCGATGTGGACGCAGCTTTAGCAGCTAGTGTGTTTCATTCCAGAGGAATAGATATACAGCGATTAAAAAAGTATTTGTTAGCTAATAACATAAAAGTAAGAATATGAATATAGATTTTAATAAAAGATTAATACCAGCTATTATCCAGAACGATATTACTGGAGAAGTGTTAATGCTGGGATATATGAATAAGATAGCTCTTGATAAAACTATAGAAACTGGGCAAGTATGGTTTTATAGTCGATCCAAAGAAAGATTATGGATGAAAGGTGAAGTTAGCGGTAATGTTTTAGATGTTGTAACTATTAATCCAGATTGTGATCAAGATGCTATATTGATAAAAGTTAAGCCGGCTGGTTCTGTATGTCATACAGGTAATATGTCATGTTTTGGTAATTCTACTGCTAACATTATAGATGAACTGTTTCAGTTACTATTAAATCGCAAGGTTGAGTTACCAATTGGTTCGTATACCGCTTCATTATTTAATGCAGGTACAGAAGAAATTTGTGCAAAAGTTATTGAGGAATCATCAGAAGTGACAATGGCTGCATTACAGGAATCAAAAAAACGTGTAATTGAAGAGGTCACTGACGTTATATATCACCTACTTGTGCTACTGGTACAACGTGATGTATCATGGCAACAAATACTTAAAGAGTTGGCAAGTAGAAAAAATAATGAAGGAAAGGATAATCAAGCTAAGAAATATAATAATTAGATTTATTTACATCGGTATATTAAAGCCAATATTCTTTCAGATTGATCCAGAAAAGGTTCACGATAGAATATTAGTGTTTGGAAAATTTTTTGGAACTAATGTAATAATGCGGCGTTTTGTAAAATTGCTTTTTTATTACTCACATCCATCTTTGAAGCAGGAGATTTTAGGAATTAATTTTTCTAATCCGATTGGTTTAGCAGCTGGTTTTGACAAGAATGCTGAGCTTACAAATATTTTACCGCCAGTAGGTTTTGGTTTTGTAGAAGTTGGATCAATTACAGGAGATGCGTGTGACGGAAATCCGAAACCAAGACTGTGGCGTTTAATAAAGTCCAAAAGTTTAGTTGTATATTATGGATTAAAGAATGATGGTGCTGAAGTTATTGCTAACCGGTTGAGAAATAAAAGATTTAGTGTTCCAATTGGAATAAGTATCGCGAAAACTAATAATGAAAAAACCGTGGGGCTAGATGCAGGAATAAATGATTACTTAAAAGCGTATGAAGAGTTTTCTGAAATTGGTGCTTATTATACGATAAATATTAGTTGCCCCAATACATTCGGTGGCCAACCTTTTACCGATTCAATTTCTCTTGAGAAATTATTAGTTAAAATTGATAAAGTTAAAAAATCAAAACCGATTTTCTTGAAACTTTCACCAGATATTTCCCGACCGCAAATTGATGAGATACTTATGTTAGTGAAAAATTATAAAATCGACGGTTTTATTTGCACCAATTTAACCAAGCAAAGAGATAATTATTTTATTAGGGATGACAATGTTTCAGAGCAAGGAGGTATTAGTGGAAAGGCTGTAGCAGAATTATCAAACGAATTAATAAAATATATTTATAAAAAAACCAATGGTGAGTATGTAATTATTGGTGTAGGCGGTGTATTTACAGCGGATGACGCTTATAAAAAGATTAGGCTAGGTGCATCATTGGTCCAATTGATTACTGGCATGATATTTCAGGGACCACAGTCAATTTCAGAGATAAATCAAGGTTTAGTAGAGCTATTAAAGCGTGATGGATTTAACTCCATCAAAGAAGCGATTGGTGTAGATAATATATAGCTTTAATGCACATTAGATGATATACTATTTCTATTAAAAATTAACTATAAAATATGCGAAGAAATACTTTAATTAAGGGTGGATTAGGAGCTGTTTTGGGCGTTTTATTGCTAATCGGAGCAAGTTGTGGCCAGACAACAGATACAACAACTACGGATACTTCTCAGGGAGTTCCTTATGCAGGAGTTTGGACAGAATCTGACAGTCAAGAAGGTGTAACATCTTCTATTAGCATGAGTTTTGTTGATGGTAAATATGAGTGGGATACAACACTTGAATTATCACCTGAAATGGCTGAACAACTTGCTGGTTTAGATGAAGAAGGAGCAGAAGAAACAAATGGAGCACAGGAAGTAGAAACAAACGGATCTTTAAACATTACATCAGACTATAGTGAAGAAAGTGGAGCTGATGGTGTTTATAATCTAGTACTATCAAATTTCACATGGGAAGCAACAGGAGCTGCTATGGCTGCTGAGGAAGAGCCTACTCCAGAGGAATTATCATCTGAAATAGGAAAATTAACTGTTGATACAACTACTGAAGGACAAATAACTATTTATCCAACTGATAAACCGGAGGAGCCACTAGTACTTCATAGATAGAGATTAAGAAAGAGTAAAATTAAACAGACTGCGTAAATTGTAGTCTGTTTTTTGTTATTAGCAGAAAATATAAAATTTTATCTTTACTCTTTTGAGGGTATTCGTTAATATAATATTCGAACAGTAGAGATACTGCGTCAGTATGTTTAAAACCACTAGAGTGGTTGAGTTATCAAAAAGAGGGTAATATCTATTACATGAGTTATTGGTTAGCATTTGTTCTTACGAATATTATAGAAATGCCGATTGCTTGGTTTATCATTAAGCAGAGATCAGTATTTTTTATTGTATTTTTGATCAATGCTGTTGTACATCCTATTACTTGGTTTTGGTATATGAAAAATCCTACTGCTTGGGGTACTCCGGCAGATACACTAATTTTGTTAGAAATCATGATTGCACTTGTTGAAGGATTGATTTTGGCTATTATTTTTCGAAAAAAATGGTTACAAGCACTAATTGCTGGGATTTTCATGAATAGTTGCAGTTTTTTGATTGGTTTGCTAATATGATGCGCAATCAAATTTCAAGCTTGCTTCAGAAGATATGAATAATTTAATAAAATAAATAAACAGGATTAAACCAGTATTATGAAAAAAACATTGCAGATATTAACTATAGGTATAATTGTAAGTAATCTTGCCTTATTTGGTGTGTCTAGCGTTTCTGCAACATCAGTTGATTATGTACCAGTATTAACAGTAAAGGTTAATGGTAGAAAAGTTAATTCATCCTACGTAGTTAGAACTCGCATTTTAGAAGGAACCGCCAAGAATAAAAAGAAGAACTTTGAAAGAATAGTGGATAGTTGTAATAAAGGTGAATGTGGATATGCATCTTTTTCGAAAACGGATTATAAAAAAAATAAGCCAGAATTTTACTTAGAAAAATTAGCTGATAAAGTTCCTAAAGATATTTTAGAATCTTCAGTTGATACAACGAAGTATTATAAAGATAATAAAGCAGATGTAGAATTTTCTTATTTATTGGAAGATATTAATTTAGCAATTCGTGATGGCAAGAAAATTGATTATGAAATATCTATTAATACTAAAGAAGATAAAGTTGTGATTGATAAAATCAATCAAGGTGAATATACGGAGAAAGATGTTGAAAAAGCCGGAAGACCTTTTTGGCGAAAAGCTTTACCTTATATTGTGGTGCCCTCAATAATTTTTATGGCAGTAATATTTTTTGTGATAGGTACGCATAGGAGAAAATAGCTAATTCATATTCCAAAAACACCAACCTATTACAGCTGGTGTTTTTTGTTTAAGATAATATTAGTATTTCTGAAATTACTTTATGCTAACGGGTTGTCCAGTATTATTTAGTTGCCAGAGAGAATAGTATAATCCTTGTTTTTGTAATAGCTCGTCATGATTTCCTTGTTCAGCAATTTTACCATCTTCCATGGCAATAATGTGATTTGCATTTCGTACGGTAGAGAGGCGATGAGCGATTATTATCGTGGTTTTATTTTTTTTTAAATTTTGGAGAGCTGCTTGAATAAGTTTTTCCGAATGAACGTCGAGATTACTAGTTGCTTCATCTAGAACTAATATTTTAGCGTTGCTAAGAATTGCACGAGCTATTGCAATACGTTGTCGTTCTCCCCCGGATAATTTAACTCCACGTTCGCCAACCAGGGTGTTATACCCTTTTTCAAAGTTGTTGATGAATTTATGGCAGTAAGCTTGCTTGGCAGCTTCAATTACTTCTTCGTCGGTAGCAGTTAGCCTGCCATAACGAATATTATCCATTAGTGATCGATGAAATAGTATTGCATCCTGCGGTACTAAAGCTATTTGAGATCTGAGACTATCTTGGGTAACTTCGGCAATATTCTGATCATCAAGCAGGATCTTTCCACCATCCAGGTCGTACAGACGAATGAGTAATTTAATAATAGTTGTTTTGCCACCACCCGATGGGCCTATTAATGCAACCGTTTCTCCAGCTGGTATAGTTAAATTTAGTTTGCTAATGACATGTTCATTTTCATGATATGAGAACGTGACATCTTGAAAGATAATCTTACCATTTGCAAGCTTAATAGGTTTGGCATTATTGGTATCACGAATTTCATGTGGCGTATTAATAATCTCTACCATTTCTTGAGCATCAGCAAATGCTTCATACATGCGCTCAACATTACGACCAAAATCCCAGATAAATATAAACATTTCCGTTAGATAGCTTTGAATCAGTACAAAATCACCGATGGATAGTACACCTTTCTGCCATAATTTGAGAGAGATATAAATCAATATAAGTTCAAGTGCAATCATCATGGCGTTTTGAATAAACTCAATGTGTTGGGAAAAAATCCATGTGCGAGTAGTTTTATGTCGCCAATCCTGACTAGCTTCGCTAAATCTTTGTTGTTCGTAATGTCGAGTTGAGAAGAGTTTGATGTTCGCGCTGTTGGAAATTGTATCAGCCAATTGACCAGTTACATTACTGTCAGCTTGAAGTCGGGGTTTATCGTAGTGTTCAAGTTTGTAAGTACTTGCCACGTAATTTACTATTATAAATAGTATGGCCCAAACTAACATTATGGTACCTAGTATCGGACTCAGGATATATAATATAACTACTACCAATGTCAGACGAATCAGCATTTGGAACATATCAACGGCAACGATGTCGATAAAATTTTCCACGGAGCGTCCCAGGCGAGTTACTTTTTTTACAAGTGAACCAACAAATTCATTACTAAAGAAGTTGAAGGAATGTTTATGAATTTCATAGAAACTTCGTTCTACTAGTTCAGCCATTACTTTTGGCTCAAGTATAGATAGCGCGTACAATCCAGTGCGCCATCCTAACATGTTTATGATTAAAAATAATGCTAACGGTATTAGTAGACTAATGATGTTTGCAAAATCAATTGGTGCACCTGTCGCTGAGATGCGATCTACAATCAATTTGAAAACATAGTAAATACCAACATTTGATGCAGTACCAGTAAAAATTCCAATCAATACAAATGCTAGCAATCCTTCTTGCTTTCTAACATATTGCCAATAGAGTTGAATTGTTAGTCGAGTTACATTTTTAGCCATGGCATTCATAGCATAGCAAGAATGCTTACAATATTAAACCAATTGATATTTTTATAATGAGGTTTTCTGCAGTTCCTCGATTATAGCTTGCATTCTATTAATTTCATCAGGGTGTGTATCAACTAGGTCAATTCTTTTTTTATAAATACTAATTAAAATATCAGGTCGATCAATGTTATATTGTTGAAAAAACGTTTCTGGATCACCGTTAATTGATGGTTCTATTGGGATTCCGCGGTCTGGTAAGAGCGCAACAATCTGGTCCCATGTTTGTTTAATCCTTTGAGAGTTTGGTTGCTGCGGTTTGAATCTAATACTAGTTTCATTTTTTTAGATCCATGCGGGGAGAGTTCATCATATGTCGTTACAGATAATGACGTACCTAGAGCCTCAATTTCTTTCTTTGTATCTGGATCTATCAAAAAGTACCCATCAATTTGTTGGCGCTCACCATGCTTTCCAGCATATCCTGAAGATTCAGGGGCATAGCCTTTATGGAGCATTTCAAAAACTGCATCACGTACTTCTGGCTCAATCATTTCTCTAAATGCACCCAGCATTACCTCTTCCTCAGTAGGAACAGGATCTTTTTCTAATCTGATGACTAAGTCAGCTTCGGACTGTTGGTGTGCGCGTTCGAGTAGCCTTGAAAATTGAGTTAAGCGTTGTATTTCACTTGTTGGTAATTTTTCTGGACTCATAGTAATTTAATTGTACATTATTTTTTCTATCAGTGAAGTATTATTTAAATCATACTATAAAATAATTAAGTTGTGAGGTTTGAAAGTACAGACTTCTATTCTTTATCCTTGGTTTAATGTTACGAAAGAGTTATTCCGTTGCATATCCAAAGATGAGTGTCGAATACGGGAGGTTTAGCTTTTTGTAATGTAGAATGTTGTTCTAGATAGATTAGTTTAAGAGGACATCTTGTTTTAGTAGACTTAACCAAGACAGAATTATGTCTATTTACTCTATTTTTAATATTATTTGTATGACCAACGTAAGTTCGTTGATCGATCAGACTTCGTAGAATGTAAGTATAAAACATAAAACGTCCATTAGTAATTAAGTGGACGCTCAAAATTATTTTATAATTTTGAGCTCTTTCGTAGAGGACGTTAGAACTGCTATAGAGCTTTCCGACGCTTTGGAATTACCTAATTTGAGTCATTCTTAGTAAACACCCACCCTTCAACTCACTCTATCTTTAACTTTTTACAATCCCGTGCTAAATTGACCAAGGAACATAAATCGTGCCGCTTTAGATGTCGCATTTGGATATAAGTTGTATGAATTTTCAACTTCTCCATTTTTGTTAAGAATTACAATCGGCACTTTTTTCCCCATTTGTTGTACCACTACTTCTGCGACACCATCTCCATCGATATCACTGACATCGATTTTTTTAATATATTTTCCGTTATATTTTTGAGAATTAAATTTATATAGCTGATTACCCTCACTGTTGTAAGCATATACCATATATGTGCCTCCTTGAAAAATAATCTCGTCTTTATTGGTACTATTAATATTTGCTACCATCATATGCTCCGTGTTTTCATTTAAGCTCCACTCATAGAGAGATTCAGGTATTTCAAATGTGCTTTCAAGATCAGCATTATTGTCAAAAATTTTCACTTGAATATCACCTCCTTTTTCATGTCCCCTAAATGTAATTATTTCGTTATCTCCATCACCATCAAAATCACCAACTCCCAACTCAAGACATCCTCTATCATGTGCACTACCGTCTCCAAATGGTTTAAACCCAAGTATTTTTTCTTCAACCCCACCACTCGAATATGAAAACACTTTTAGTCTAGGTACGGAGGAGCTGCTTTTACAGACAATAATTTCTGGGCCATTGTAATCAGTTGATACGTTTCCGATTGCAATTGCCATTGGTCTGCTATAATTTGAAAAAACATTAAATTGATCAATCAAATCAAATGATTGGTTATATATTCCAAGCTTGCCATCATCAGTATCTGTTACCCATTCAGCACCTTCATTAGAAAGCATGTCTTTGATCTCAAAATCATTATTTTTGAAACTATTTATTTTACTTTCTAAAGTACTTGAAGTAATTTCATCACCATTACTTGGATCAAATATCTTATAATTCAGATTATCTTCTCTAAAAACACCAATGGTACTTTGCGTACTTGCGGTTGCAAAATGTGGAATAAAAAATGCTAGTAACAAAAATAAGCTACTTATAGAATACTTGGTTTTAAAGTGCATAACCATAAATTATTTATCTTATTACGTATATGGTGAATTAATCCATAATTAACATCTTCTCAGGTTCTGCCTTTAAATCTGGCAACAATTCATCAACAGTAAAATAATCAATACTCCAACTTTCATTTAGTGCTTCAAGTCCAGGTTCATCTAAATCTGGTCGCATAAATCTGTCTATAACTGCTTTGGTAGATTGCATTCGTTCATTCTCAAAGTATTTTCTTTTTGCCACAACTCTGTATCCAAAACTAGCATCTTTTTCACCTGATATACTATGTACTTCAAATGAATCGTTATTTCTCGTTACATATAGAGTAGCATAGCTATAACTTTGCGTGAATACTTGCATTGGCTCATCCTCATTAATTGTTACAGTTTCTAGGAATAGAGGGTCGAGGTCAATTTTTGTGTAACTATCTGTCAGTTTACCTTCACCATAGTCTGTAAACCATACCTCGGTTGCTTCTTCGGCATACAACTCAGTTGGTCCTTGTGTTTCAGTATAAACAACAGCAGACTTTGTGCCAGAAGCTCCAAATTTACCACTTGAATAAACTCCGTATGAATTCCCACTACTTGAGGCCGTTTGACCTACAACGCCATCAGCGTCACCATCATCAGATAAAGAGTAAAAGATTCCTCCACCAGCAGTATTAGCTTTTGAATAAGTTTCTCCCTGAACCCCATTGCCATAAGTTGCGAATTCAGCTTCGGAGCCTGGTGTTCCAACTGATCCGCCCCAAACGCCCGCACTATCAACAGCAGTACCATTTCCTTGAGAATAATTGTACCCTAAAACTCCAAATTGTCCTCCAGATGGACTACCTGTATAGCGTGCATCTCCCCGAACGCCAAGTGGTTGGCCATTTACATTCCCATGTCCCTTTGTAACACCGAAAATTCCCGTGGCGTTATAATTACCACTATTACTAGCCTCACCATAAATGCCACCATAATCATCACTACCCGCAGAACTTAGACCATACATTGCCCATTGATCATCTTTTGTGACATATAATCTACCTGAACCAGTTGAGCTACCAATGCGTACATCCTGACTTGTATTCATTCGTAATACTTCAGAGTTGTTTGTAAGTATTGTGAGAATACCATCTGATACTTGTTCAATGCCTGTATCATTATCACCAATGGCTAAATCGATATTGGGTGTTGCGTTTTCTACGCCTAATTGGCCTTCCACTAATACATCGCCATCACTAGTTATCCCGCATCCTCTCATTACTTCCATTTGTATTAAATATCATTGCCCTTCCAGTTGCTGATTGTAGTGTTAATGCAGTTGAGGCAGGTCCATACAAAGTTTCATTCACACCAATATCACCATTCACATCTAGTTTATAACTAGGGCTAGTAGTGCCAATACCAACATTACCGGAGCTATCAATCACCAACCTATCTAAACTGGCATCCTCGTCGTAAATACCAAATTTATCCGCGCTACCTACACCTGAATATAGTAAAAAGTCAGCATTGGTTCCCGTACTTTCAATACGGATACCGGTATCTGATGCAGAATTTTTTAAATGCAATAAACGGCTCGGACTGCTGGATCCAATGCCAATCTTTCCCGTACTCGCAATAAACAAACGATCAGCTGCAGCTGTATCATCATAAATTGAAAATCCACCATGAGCAGATTTTCCATCACCCATTGTCCATGAGTGTCCTCCTGAATATGTATTCTTCAGCCGTAATCCCCAATATGAATTGGCATCGTGGTTCACTTCAAGTTGTGTTGCTGGAGTTGTTGTCCCAATACCTGCTTTATCACTGGTATCTGTTACATACACTGAACTACTACCATCCGTCCAAGGGTCGGCCAGTGCAGCGTTACTAGATAACGCAAATGTAAAAAGTGATATAGGTATCACCATACCTGTAATGCGTAACATACGAGTGATCATAGTTTTTAGGATATACAATGATTAGTCGCTCGACTTAAAGTCAGTCTATTACACGAAGTATACCCCTCCCTCAATTTTTTGGTCAATGGTGGAAGAGATCAATGAGCGGGTGATCAGAATCGAACTGACGTCTTCTGCTTGGAAGGCAGACATAATAAGCCATTATACGACACCCGCCGAAGCATTCCCTTATTTAAGGGGATATGCTTGGTCACAGCACGCCTTATCAGAAGCCAAAGCTGCCGAACAGGCGAACAAATGTGGCAACGAACATTATATGCTATAAAAGCCTTTAAATCAAGGCTATTGTGCTTTTAGGGGATAATAATGTTTATATAACAGTGGATAACCTGTGGGTTAAGCCTATAAACTGTGTGTAAGTCTACATTTGCTTGATAATTGAGTTTTTCAAAAGTAGCGTTTGAACACTAATTTATTACAGATAAAAAAACACATAGTTTTCAATAGAAATCTATTTTTTATTCTTCAAAAAAGAATTAATATATTTGGCTACCTGTTGCGGTGCTTCCATATGAGCGAAGTGACCAGCCTTGGGCAGAGATTTTAATTGAGATTTGGAAATTATTTTTAAAGCAGCTTCACTCTGTTCGAAAGGTGCATAGGTGTCGTGTTCACCCCAAATTAGTAAAACGGGTTGCTTTACTTTTTTTGCGGCTTCATCTACTGCTGTACGTACATCCTTATGAACACCGCGGCCTGTGATAGTGGATCGTAGTAAGGATAATTTTGCCCGTTGTGCTTTAGGAACTTTAGTAGTAGTAAATAATTTATCACGGTAATCATCATCTAAAGCTTTGTTAGATAATAATCCGTGATTTAAAATGTAATTAAAGGTAAAGCGGTTTGGAAAAAGAACTAGCTCTGAAAGTATTGGGAGTTGTGCTAAAACTGCAGTTTGATTAATATCATCTCCAAATCCAAAGGGATCAATTAGAGTTAAAGTTTTAATTTGTTTAGGATGATTAGCCGCAAGTTGCAGAGCTATACTTCCACCAACGGAAGCACCTACAAGATGGAATTCTTTTTCTGGAAATTTATCGATAAATCCAGACATTTGTTCGGTCAAATAAGATACAGTGTAACTTGTTTGCGGTTTGTCACTCCTACCAAAGCCTGGCATATCAACAGCATAAACGGTGTAATTTGATTTTAATTGCTCAATAATACCATCATATTCAACACCAGACCAACTACCCGAGTGGATTAAAAGTACCGGCGGTCCATTACCTTTTACAGTATAGTAAATATCATTATTTTGTACGGTAATGAACTTATCTTTTGCATCATCAAGATCATTAGAAGACGTTCCAAACCAAAAAAATATTTCAAATAAACCCAAGGCTATTACTAAGATTGAGAATGAAACGAGGATTATAGTGTTCCCTTTCTTTTTCATACGGATGTAGCCTACTGCAATTTACTAGTTTAATCAATCTTGATACACTGAACCACATATGATAGAAGAATCAAAGGTAGAAAATAACAATTTACAGCGTAAATCTAAAAGAACTGGATGCTTAATCGCGGGATCAATCGGTTGTTTATGGTTTGGCTTTATGTTTTTAATAGTGGCAGTAATAATCGGGTATTTTCTTTATATAGAATATATCGATCCAGTTGATACTTATTTAAATGTTAATACCAATACTTCTTATTTGGATACGAATAATGCTAATTATAACCATAATCTTAATAGTGATTATGATGAGTATGATTATAATGCAAACGAAAATTACAACACTAATATAAATATTGTAGATAAATATGATAGCGTGGATGCGCTTGATAATGGAGAATTGGTTGATGAAGATGGATCTTCTTTGGGATTTTCAATTGACGAAAATGTAGTAACTGATGATTTATATGCATATCAAGTAGGAGCTTATGCGGATGTAGACAGTTCGGATACGGAATGGCCAGCGGTAAGATTTACTGTTGATGAGTTGGAAAATACCCCCCCATTATCAGAGGGTAATGATGGTTCATTATGGGTAGGTGCCTTATTGGATAATGACTATTTTATACAGATTGGCTTGATGGCGATGGATGATTCGGATGGCGATGGTAATGCAGAATGGGGATACTTCTGGGAAATGTGGGATGATCAAGATAATTATCTGTATGGATTACAAGAGCCGCTAGTTTCTAATGATTGGGATACATCCGAAAGTAACTCTTTCTCCATGACATGTCAGGATCCAGTTGAAGGTGAATGGGAATTTTGGGTGAACGATGTAGTGGTTGGAAAAACCTATACAGGAAGTTGTGATTTAGCCTTGAGAAATTCTTATATTTTCTGGGAGTTAACTACCAATGAACCAGGCAAGGATAATTTACCTGAATTTGGTCCTTTTACTATTGGTGGGTTTGAATTTTGGGATGGCTATACTTGGGCACCTATTACAAGCGCTTACTTATCTTATAGTTACGGCCTAGTAAAAGACGGCACTCTGATTGATAAAGAAAGTGTTTGCCCGCCGTATGGAGCAGAGGCCATTGATGGTAAAGATTCTTTTAAAGTTGGAAGCGATTTAGAGTGTTTGGAGTTATACTCTGATCTTTGGTAATTAACTAGGCTTTTTTTGAAGACGTAATCGTATTTGGTTTACAAGGATAAAACCAATAATGATAAATGTTGTTATTACTAAGAAATATTGAAATTGAGAGAAGGCTATTTTTGTGCCTAAAAAACTTGTTAAGGCTATATTTGGTACTAATCCTATAGCCGCCATTATTAGGAAATTTTTTCGTTCAATATTTAATAGACCAAGTATCCAAACAACAATATCCACTGGGAATAATGGTAGGGCAAAAATTAGTATAATTACCCAACTAACTGATTTTAGTTTGGTTTTAAATTTTTCATGCCAGGCTGGTTGAATAATGTTTTTAATCAGAGGATGGAATACAAGTCTAGAAATTTCAAAAGCTATTATTGATCCTAAAAGAGTTGCGATGTATGAATATACAAAACCTAACCAAGGACCAAAAATAAAACCTGATGCAATTGGTAGCCAGCTACCGGGCAATGGTGCAATTACATATTCAGAGATAATTAGACCAATCATAAATAAGGGTGACCATTTTCCTAGGCTATAAATAAAGTTGTTCACCTCTTCTGAGTATAATCCAAAAATTGTTGAGTTTAGATAAAACCAACAAACAACTAAAAAAATTACTAGAAATATTGCTACTAAAGGATTTTTATAGATATATATTGTTTTTGTTGATTGATTTTTCATAAAAATTATAGTATAATATATGTATATATAAGTTCATAACTTTAGTAATGGCTATTATACATGGGAATAGGCAAATAACAAATCCAATCAGCAATGTTGTATTGGATTTTTTAGTTAATAATATGTCCATTAAATATTTATGAGACCAAATAAAAATTTATTAGCGCTAGTTATTTTAATATTAATTGTGATTGTTGGTTGGACACTATATTTAATAATTACTCTTAGTACTGAGGATGTTGATCAGAAAAAAAATATCATAATATCTGGATCTGGGTCCGGTATGTCTATATTGGAAAAAATTGGAGGTACCCAACCTTTTGAAGATATTTCATTACTGTTCTTAGGTGGAGCTGGAACTATTGATGATGTTAAAGGAGTAAATGATGGTTCATTAGATTTAGGAACAGCAGCAAGGAAAATGACCGATGAAGAGAAATTATCATACCCTAATGTTCAGGAAAGATCATTCGCTAAAGACGCAATGGTATTAGCAGTTCATCCGGACGTGAATGTAAGAGGTTTAACAAGTGATCAAGTAAAAAAAATATTTACGGGTGAAATCACTAATTGGAATCAAGTGGGAGGAGACGATGGCATAATTATACTATTGGATCGTAGTGAGACCGAATCAAGCAAAATTCTTTTAAGAAAGTACATTTTAGGAGAAAGTATTATTAGAACTGATGCAATTGAAATTGCCACGGCATCTCTAATGTTAGATGCAATTCTTGAAACTAGAAATTCAATTGGTCAAGCTTCATTTGGTGACATAAAGATGAATGACCTTACTATAGTACCATTAGCTATTGATGGTATAGTACCGTCAGTGAGTTCTGTTGAGGATGGTTCATACGTCATGATTAGAGAGTACGGGATTCTATATAATAAGAATATAAATAAAGAGCATGTTCAAAAGTATATAGATTATATTTTTAGTGAGACATTATCTGAGAAATTAATTAACAATTACATGGTGCCAGTATTATAATTAATTAAGGAAGGAAATTTTAAAATTAAGTATGAAATCAGTAGAGGTGAATAGAGTAAGTATGATAATAGTAGTTACTAGGATATGAGATTGTCGGTAAAAATTTCGTTTGTTTTTTTGTTCGGAATTTTTATAATGTCAATTCTGTATATTGTTACATTAGATCAATTGCAAAAGAATTTTGAATCTAAAGCTAATGCTGAACATGTCTTATTCATTGCTCAGCAACTAGAAAATGATAGTTATTCCTACAAACGATTAATTGATGAATTAATTTATAACTATGATGCCGGTAATGCTGCAAATATTGAAGATGAAATAGCACGGCTATCATCACAAATGGATACGAATTTTGCATTATTAAGTAATCATAATGTCGTTAGTTTTTATTTATTAAAAATAATTAGTGTAAATATAAAACAATCAAAGTCGTTTTCTGATAGACTAATTTATTTAAGAAATTCTTCGGATGCTAAAAGTATTGACAACACGACAGCTCATGGTAGTAGTTCACAAGAAGAAATTAATATTTTAATAAATGAAATTAGCATTTATCAATCAGAGATAAGTTCAACACTTAATGTAGTTACCGAACAAATCTTACTTTTACAGGAGGATATAGAAGCGAGATCGGAAAGAATCAAAATTATTATTTTGATAACATCAGTTTTGATAACGATTTTAATAACACTAATTGGACTTATTTATATAAATTCAATTACTCAACCATTGATAAAATTAACCAAGAGCGTGAAAGCAATTGCTAAGGGTAATTTTAACACTAAGTTGCGTGTTGCTTCTAATGACGAAATAGGAGATTTGACAGAGTCGATTAATATTATGTCTCACGATTTAGATTATTACTATAATAATTTGGAAAGATTGATACAGGATAAAACTAAGGATTTAAAAGCAAGTGAAGAAAAATATAGAATTTTAATTGAGCTAGCACCGTTATGTATTATAATATTTGATCCTGAAGTTAATATGATATCAATTAATCAGCACGGTAGAGAGGAACATTACTTAGCAGATAAAACTGACGAAGAAGCATTGGCATGGGATTACCGAGTCTGTATTGACGAGGAAACAAATGAAAAAATTGACGTAGCTTTTAAAGATGCACTTCAGGGAAAAACTACTTCATTGGAGCTTAGACATCTGCCTGGCACCTCAACTGGAGAGTATTGTTTTAGTTCGCTAGCTCCGATTATGGATGAACAAGGAAAAGTAAAATATATTTTATTCCTTTCTAGTGATATTACAGAAAATAAAAAAGCTGGGGAAAATATAAAACACTTAGATGAATTGAAGTCGCGTTTTATCACGGCCATTACACATACTACACGTACACCATTAACTGAGATTGGATTAAGTTTAGAAATGTTATTAAGCGGTGACTTTAGAGAGTTAGAAAAGGGTCAGAAAGTATTAGTGCAACATGCTTTAGATAGAGAGAGGTCGATTTTGCACTTAATTGATAATATGAATACTACTCTAGATATTGATCGTAATACTTTGACATTAGATAAATCATTAAGTTCTCCACTTGAGTTGGTTAATTCCGTAGTTGCTGCACTGCAGACTAATTTAGAATTACGAGATATAAAAATTAGTATTAGTAATTTAATAAAAAAACCAATACTTTTATCTATAGATAGTAAATATATTAGGAGTACACTGGAAATAATTATCGATAATGCTTTACTATATTCAAAAATTCATAGTAAGGTTGTTGTAAAAATATTAGAAAAAAATAAGATAATAAGAATAGAAATTAAAGATGAAGGAATTGGCATACCTAATATAGATCAAGAATATATTTTTTCTAGATTTTACCGAGCATCAAATGCACAACTGATGCATCCAAACGGAGTGGGTATTAGTTTATATATTGCCAAGGCTATTATTGAAAAACATGATGGCAAGTTTGGTTTTGTTTCCAAAGAAGGAAAAGGAAGTACTTTTTGGATAGAGCTACCAATAGCTAAATCATAGCTTAAAGCATACTGAGATAGCGTTCTTGTCTGTCTGCTAGAACAGTAACTACAATACCATTGGGATTGTAGTTTTTGATATATTTCTCTGCTGCAGCTACATTAGCGCCAGAGCTGATACCAACTAATAAAGCTTGTTCCTTGGTGAGCTCTTTCATGCGCTGAAGTGATTCTTCACTACTTACCGTGACTACTTCATCAACTTTTTTCATATCGACTAAATCTGGAATAAAACCATCTCCGATTCCTTGAATAAAATGTTCGCCAGGTTCACCGCCACTCATTACGGCAGATTCGGTAGGTTCAACTGCTACAGTTTTGCAGTTTGGGAATTTTTCTAATAAGGCTTGGCTAAGTCCCATTAAAGTTCCACCAGTTCCAGTGCCAGCAACTACAGCAGATATTTCAAGATCATCTGGAATTTGATTTATAATTTCTTGCCCAGTTGTTTTATAATGACATTCAATATTATCTAAATTTGCAAATTGGTTCGGGCAAAAGGCATTAAGTTCTTTTACCAGGACATCTCTTTTTTCTACAGCACCTGCAAAATCACCAGGACCAACTTCTATAATTTCTGCACCAAATGCTTTAATCATTTGTTTTCGTTCTGTACTCATGTTGGAAGGCATTACTACAATCATTCTATATTTTCGTTCAGCTGCTAACATAGAAAATGCAATGCCAGTATTACCGCTGGTAGCTTCTACAATTGTGGCTCCGGGTTGGATTTCGCCTTTTTCTTCCGCACGATCAAGAATGTAAAGAGCCATTCGATCTTTAATACTTCCACTAGGGTTTGGCGTTTCTAATTTAGCGTATAATTTATCGCTAATTTTAATTAGGGGTGTATTGCCTATACATTTGCAGGCTGTAAATCTTGATTTCATATTTGTCGGGGAGAACCAACTTTACTTGAACTAAGTGATCTATTTATAGCAGAAAAAGTATATTTAGACCAATGGATAAAGGATATTTATATCTTATTGGGCAATAATTCCGATACTAAAGAGCTTGAAATTGTTTTTTAATCAAAATATAATAGCAATCTATGATATATGAAGGTGAAGAAAACATTGCCGACTTAGCTAATGCTTTAAAAGAATCCGAAAACATTGAGGATACTGAACTTGATGATGGTCAGGTTCGAACCTCCGACGGAGAAATAGTTACATTGGATAAGTAATTACTATTAGGCCTTATCAGCTTCAACTAGCTCTAATTCATGTAGGGGTAGGTCTGCTTGTTTTTATACGCAAAGTAACAGATGTACGTGCCTATTTTAGAATATCACACAGCAATTTTGACGATTTTCGTTTAATAGTGGATAATTAGGAAGTCTAGACTACAACCGGAACTATAATGCCCAACATACTTGGGTAGGATTGTGCTTTTAAACGGGCAATCCTACTTAAAACAATCAGGGCATAATCTGTCCGGTTGGGTCTAGACAACCAGTAGGGTTGTCCCTTTTTTTATTAAGTATTTATAACATATATGACAGATACATCCACACCTAAACGAACTATCACTGTTAAAACAATCCTGGCATGGGTTGTTGCGATATTTACTTTATTTCTTTCACTTATATTTTTGTTAATGAGCGCACCTACAGGTGCCTTGATTACGTTTATTGCGTCGGTGTTTATTTTGCCACCAACGTACAATTTTTTGAGTAAAAAAATGAATATACATTTAAGTCGCGCCCTTCGTGTGGTTGTGTTTGTGTGTTTATTTTTTCTCGGATTTATAGTAACTGTATTTACTAGTAATGTACCTGATGAACAAGATTCAAACCGTACTGAAAATAAAGCAAAAATTGAAACTAAACAAACTGAGGAAATAGTTGATGACACGAATGATAAAGAAGAAAAAGAAGTGCAACCTGAATCGATTGCAGAAAAGACTTATGCGATTGGTGAAGAAGTAGTAGTAAAAGATGTTACGTGGAAACTACTATCTGCCCAAGATTTAGGTGAGACCTTGCTAGCTCGAGATTCAAAGTATGCTTCAATTGCAAGTAGTAAAACTACTACGGGTAAATATGTTAAGGTTGAATATGAGGTAACTCATAACTCTAGCTCAACCAAATCAATATCTGATCCAAACCTATTAGATGATGCTGGTCGTCAATATACTTCACCTAGTGATGTATATGAATGGATTCCTGAGGGTAAGGAACTCATATTTTCAAATCTTAACAGTGGCATAACATATACTTTTGTTACGATATATGAAGTCCCTAAGGATGCAAAAAATTTAGCTTTTGAGGCAACAGATTTAGAACTTTTCGGTTCAAAAACCGAGGAAATTCAACTGGGATTTTAGAAAAAATCGGCGCTATGGTGTGTGTTGTGTGGCTACTTTTTCCTTGTTGAGTTACTAGGGTTATAGAGAACTAAATGATGATCATCTGATTATGTAGGTATTGTGGTATTAGGCAGTAGCTAAGTGCTATCAATGGGTCAATAAGGATAATTGATACTGTGTTGGCATTATATAGTGCATTTTATGTGATTCGTGTATTATTTAGTGTTCATACTGTGTGTTTTAGTTGAAAATTATCTAGGATGCTTTGTATATATACAATAGATGATATACGAGTATGCTTAAAAAATTAGTTAGCTTTATTTTTAATATAAAGTAAAATTTGATATAAATAAGCATTATGAGCAATAAACAATCCAACTTAAGTGCTTCAATAAGCACCCCACAAGAATTTACCGATTTATTGTATAGAATGTTAATTGAACCACAGCAGGAGGCAGACTTGTTGAAATATATTTTATATGTTCGTAAATCTACTGAAGGAGAAGAGCGTCAGGCTCGGTCGTTGGCAGATCAAGTCGCAGAATGTGAAGAATTATCTCAGCAGCTGGGCTTAAATGTTGTAAAGGTTTATAGAGAGTCTGAATCAGCCAAGGATCCGGATATACGGCCTCAGTTCAGAGAGATGGTAGATCGCATCAAAGCGGGCAGATACGATGCAATTATTGCCTGGCATCCCGATAGATTAGCACGCAATATGAAAGAGGCTGGTGAGCTGATTGATTTACTTGATAAGGGAGTTATTCGTGATTTGAAGTTTAAGAGCTTTAGCTTCGAAAATACGGCCTCTGGGAAGATGTTATTAGGAATGGCGTTTGTATTGTCCAAACAATATTCAGATCAATTAAGTGACAATGTAAAACGTGGTAATAAAAGAAGTATTGCCGAAGGTAAATATATTAATACGGCTAAGCATGGATATTATAAAGATGCTGCCCAATTTCATCATCCAAATGGAAATAATTTCGTACTAATCAAACAAGCCTTTCAAATGAAATTGAATGGCAAAACATTAAATGACATCATTCTTTATATTAATAGTAACAGTTACCAACATCTTGGTAAGTTATATGAAATGAATAAATCACGTTTATCAGAAATATTGAGAGATCCCTTTTATACGGGAGTTTTAATATATGGTGCAGATAGTATTGTTGATCTAACTGATAAATGTGATTTTATCCCTGCCGTTTCAGTTATCGATTTTTTAAGGATCAATAAAATTAGTGATCTAACTAAAGGTTTTAAAGTTACATCACAACTTAGGTCAAAAAAATATACAAGCGCAGATTTATTGCGCGGCAGAGTTGTGTGTGGTGTGTGTAATTTTCCATTTTCTTCAGGTATTACCTATAAATACTTAAAGAATGGCTCTAAGAAAGGATATTATTATTACAGGTGTGAAAACAAGAAATGTAATTTTCATAATAAGTCTATAAGAGCAAAAGTGATTGTTGATTTTGTTATTCAGCTTATTAGGAAAAATAAACTGGCAACTAAGCATAATTATAAAATTTACTTGAATCAGATGAATACTGTAATCAAGGCTAAGGCACAGGAGTTAACAAGTGAAAAATCTAGCGTAGTTCAAAAATTGAATATCAAAAGAAAAAGTTTAGACCAAGTAAAACAATTACTTTTAAATGAAACAGATGAAAAAGTAAAGCTAGCTTTTAAACTTGATTATAAACTTACTCTTCAAAAAATTGAGGAGCTAGAAATTAGACTAGATGCAATTAATAATATTTTGAATGATTCCAAAAGTTTTATTTTTTCTCAAAAGGAGTTTCTCGAACTTTTTCAAAAAATGCCTGATATTATTGCTCAAACTAGAGATATGAAGCTATTAGATACAATACTCCAAAATATGTTCTTGAACTTTACTATTAAAAACAAAAAAGTATTGGATTTTCAGGCCAAAGAACCGTTTAATATTTTGCTTGACCATAAGAAATCAGCTGCTTTCCTAAAGGGTCGGGGATCCGGGACTCGAACCCGGGGCCTCACCGTCCCAAACGGCGCGCGCTAGCCAACTGCGCCAATCCCCGATAGTGGCTTGAATTGTATTTCTCTTTTGTTTTTATTCAGACATTGGTTCTAGCCTCAGCCATAGGCTGATCCGCCTTTGGCGGAAACTGCGCCAATCCCCGATAGTGGCTTTAATTGTATTTCTCTTTTGTTTTTATTTTTGCTGGTGCCGAGGGGGAGAATTGAACTCCCGACACGAGGATTTTCAGTCCACTGCTCTACCACTGAGCTACCTCGGCTTCTGGTGGGTATGCCTGGACTCGAACCAGGGACCTCAGTCTTATCAGGACTGCGCTCTAACCACCTGAGCTACACACCCCTGGACAATTTTTACAAAAGTCAAAATTGAACAGGTCTGTTCGATTTGAAAATCAAATCGTTCGGACACATATTGGATAGGTGTTATCTCAAATATGCTTCGATAGTATATCAAAAATTCTAATTTTCGCAAGAGATGCTATGATTATGGTGATGAAAAAGAAATTAATAATTATTGGGCTAGCGCTAGTGCTATTTTGGGCAATTTTCTTAAGGTTATATTATATTTCGGATCAGTCAGTTTGGATGGATGAGGCTTATTCTTTAGCGATAGCTCAGGATATTGTTGAACAAGGATATCCGTTAGCAGGTTCAGGAGAGGTTGTTTGGCGTTCCCCGATGTATCATTTTTTGCTTGCTGGCGCTACTTATTTTAGAGGTGATGCAATATTGGCCGGTAGATTACTGTCAGTATTGTTAGGTATAGCTACTATTATTGTAATATCTATTATTGCCAAATATTGGTTTTCAAATCGCGTTGCCATAATTACATTCGTTGTTATGAGTTTTTCTTATTGGGAGATAGCTTGGTCACGGCAGGTAAGAATGTACATGCTATTGCAATTGCTGTTTTGGCTAGCTTTATTTTTATATGATTGTTGGTTACAGGGGAAGAAAAAATTATTGATTTGGATGATGATAATTACAATATTAACAATAATGACTCATCAATTTGGTTATTTAGTTATCTTTGCTTTTATCCTTTTAGTTGTTATTAAAAAATTGTTTAATAGTTCTTTAAAACCTGGATACTTGGTGACAATTTTTGTTAGTACCATACTTGGTATGATAATAAGTTCTGTTATTTTGGTGAGAATATTTTTTTACAATGGTCCATTAGTAAATTATTGGAATCATTATTCCAACTATATTATGAATGAACAATTGGCATTAATAATTTTAGCTGTATTTGGGATTTGGTTATTAATTAAACGAGGTAAGGTAGAACAGGCCTTATGGTTGAGTGCAATTTTCCTTGTTGGATTTGGTGTGCTTAGTTATGCTGTACCACTTTTACATTATCGATACCTATTCTTTCTATTTCCTGCGGTAGTTATGTTGACTGCAGTAGCTGTAGATTGGTTATTGAGTAGATCATATTTAGGATGGGCGGTGGTAGTGATATTTACAGTTGCCTATTCTGGTTTTGTATTCTTACCACAATCAAATTATGCATTGGAATCTGATTCCAATGATAGCTATTTAAGTTATAAAAGTTTTACACCACAGCCGGATTTTAAATCTGCATATGAATTCTTAAGCAATCAACAAGTAGATGCTCTAATTACGCCTTATCCAGCCATTACACGGCTATATTCAACGAATTTAGATGATTATTCATTGTATGTTGATCCAACTGGTAGAGACGATATTATGCCAGAGAGGGAGATCTATACCGGAGTAGAGTATATTGATGCAGAGACGTTTGAAAAGATGAATATTGGTGAAAAAAATGTCTATGTACTAATTGATACATTAGCAAAATATAGATTAAGTAATTCACTTTTAGAAATGATAGAAGAATCAAAACAAGTTTATCGTACAGATTCTGGCCCCTGGTCCGAATTAATCTTGTATCGATTATAGTAATTTGGTAGGCTAGTTATGTTATGAGAGAAGAGCAGAAAAAGAATATCAGTATTTTATCACTAGTAGTTGTGGTATTATCCTTAATGCTCGCACCTGTTATATTTGGTTCATATGGTGTTTATGCTGGCTATGGATATGGTTATGTAGCATGTACTGCAAATGACGTATCAGGATTAAATGCAAAGCGTTTAACAAAATCAAACTTAAAGAACAAAATTGCCTTGCGCTGGAATCAAACTAGTTTTACAGGCTGTGAATCAGGTGATCAATTAGATTATTATGAAGTCCAATTGCGCCGGATAAATGGAGCGTTAGTTCAGGAGTGGACAGGAATTACAACAGAACGAAAACGTATATCAATTCAGGATTTGCAAAGAAATAGATCTTATAAATTTAAAGTGAGAGCTGTAGCTACAGATGGTGAAACAACAAGTTGGTCTCTCTATAAATCATTTCGAACTTCTCCAAAACGTCCGAATGAAATTAATGTAAGTAACAAAAAAACTAATTCAGTTTATGCATCGTGGAAGAATGTAAAAAGAAGTCGCTTGCTAACCCATTATAAAGTTGTGGTAAAGAAGAAGAATAAAGTTGTGTTTTCGAAGAATGTAAAAAAAGGATTACGTAAAGATAAAACGGGAGTTACAATAACTGGTTTAAAGGGGGATAGTAGGTATAAGTTAAAGGTACGATCAGTATATTCAAGAAAATATAGGAGTAATTTTAAGCGACGCTATTTTCGCACTCTAGCAGAGAGTTTAATCTAAATATAGATAATAAAAAATCTCGGTTTGACCCGAGATTTTTTTATTTACGACTGAATTGTGATAAGGAATTCACCTTCGAACAGTTTGAAGATCAAACTGAACGAACGACTAGTGTTTCCTGAAATAAATCAGGATTTGTACACCGTAATACTCCTTAGAAAGGAGGTGATCCATCCACAGCTTCCGCTACGGATGCCTTGTTACGACTTAGCCCCTATCATCGGTCCTACCTTAGGTCCAGCAAATGCTGGAACTTTGGGTATTACCGACTCTCTTGGCTTGACGGGCGGTGTGTACAAGACCCGAGAACGTATTCACCGTGCCATTGCTGATGCACGGTTACTAGCGATTCCAACTTCACGAGGGCGAGTTGCAGCCCTCGATCCGAACTGAGGGTAGATTTGATGGGATTTGCTCCACCTTACGGTTTGGCGTCCCTTTGTTCTACCCATTGTAGCATGTGTGTAGCCCCAGACGTAAGGACCATGCTGATTTGACGTCATCCTCACCTTCCTCCCGGTTATCCCGGGCAGTTTTCTATGAATATTTAACATAGAATGAGGGTTGCGCTCGTTATCGGACTTAACCGTACACCTCACGGCACG
The DNA here is from genome assembly GCA_030698395.1 of bacterium. GTDB lineage: Bacteria > Patescibacteriota > Patescibacteriia > UBA9570 > UBA9570 > JAUYKW01. The sequence goes on along the minus strand of JAUYKW010000025.1, from coordinate 24,327 downwards.
AGCTGACGACAACCATGCAGTACCTGTCATAGCGTTCCCGAAGGCACAATTCTATTTCTAGAAAATTCGCTAGATGTCAAGTCTGGGTAAGGTTCCTCGCTTATTGTCGAATTAAACCACGTGCTCCACCGCTTGTGCGGGTCCCCGTCAATTCCTTTGAGTTTTAGTCTTGCGACCGTACTCCCCAGGCGGAGTGCTTAACGCGTTAGCTTGGTAAACGATACCGAAGGGGTCGAATCTCCGATACCTAGCACTCAGCGTTTACGGCGTGGACTACTGGGGTATCTAATCCCATTCGCTACCCACGCTTTCGCTATTTAGCGTCAGGAGTGTTCCAGCAAGCTGCCTTCGCCATTGGTGTTCTAGCTGATATTAACGCATTTTACTGCTACACCAGCCATTCCACTTGCCTCTACCACCCTCAAGTCTAGAAGTTTTGGACATAGATCCGGAGTTGAGCTCCGGGCTTTTATGTTCAACTTTCTAAACCGCCTTTTAGCGCTTTACGCCCAATAAATCCGGATAACGCTTGAGGTCTACGTATTACCGCTGCTGCTGGCACGTAGTTAGCAACCTCTTATTCATTAGGTACCATCGCTAGTTTTTCCCTAATAAAAGCAGTTTACACCCCGAAGGGCTTCTTCCTGCACGCGGCGTCGCTCCGTCACAGTTTCCTGCATTGCGGAAGATTCTCGACTGCAGCCTCCCGTAGGAGTTTGGGCAGTGTTTCAGTCCCAATGTGGCGGGTCATGCTCCCACACCCGCTATTCGTCAAAGCCTTGGTGAGCTTTTACCTCACCAACAAGCTGATAAACCAAAGGCCCCTCCCAGAGCGTCGGAACTTTACAAGGGAATTACATATGTCCCCCCTTGTCCATCTTGTATTAGTCTCTCTTTCGAAAGGTTATTCAAGACTCTGGGGTAGGTTACCACTGTCGTACTCACCCGTCTGCCGGTCAACACCGAAGTGTTTCCCTCGACTTGCATGCCTAAGACACGCCGCCAGCGTTCATCCTGAGCCAGGATCAAACTCTCAGTAAAGATCCCTTTGCTACAAAGTAGCATCGGGAGCTGGTTGTGTTTTGGATAGTGTTTAACTATCCGGATTTTTTTTGTTAGAAGAATTGTTGGATTACGGACTCTGATAGTTCCTTCAATTGAACCATAGAGCCGTGGTGAATCCTTATCACGATTCAGTTGTAAAAGTTCACAGGGATGCAATTTCAATCTTGCGAAATAAAAATCCTGAGACCGACTCCTTTACATCAGCAACGATGTCGATCTCAGTGTTTTTTTGGGGTTTAGATTGTCAATTTTTCCCAATATTTGAGCTTTCATATTCTACAGAATGCTCATATATGTGTCAAGGAAGGGGTTTTTGTCGGTACACAAGCTGTCCACAAGTAAGATGTTGGTAAAAATTAATAAATCATCAATAAATATAGGGTTTATTTTGTTTGTCATATATAAAATATATTGCTAACATAACTTTCGAATTACTTTTGTTTCAATGAAACTGGGAGAAAAAAGAATAACATTCATTTCAGAGTGATTTTGACGAGGTGATTGATGGCCAGAAAGGGTCCAACAACATATTTATTTATGGCAACTCAATATCAAGAAAAATTTCCAGCAGTATTTAGTGAATATGGTAGAGATAAACATCTTTATCTTACGGTTGATGATTTTAAATCTATTTGTAATAAAGCAGACGACGCAGAACATGAAGCAGATTTAAAACGCGTTCAAAAAATATTAGATGATTTACGAGAAATCAGATTAAAGCAAAAATCTACTGGAGGTGAGATTAGAATTTATGGTAGATCCTTACGAACGAGTGAAGCTTTAACAAAATCAATTCATCCTAAGATTAGAAAAGATAATTTTGTAGAGGTAATTGGCTTGTCTGGATCGAAACAAAATTGGAAAGATTATCCATGGCCACGAGTATATATATCAAACAATGGTGTAATGACAGCAGATGATCAGAAGTTAATGAACTCAGATCTGGATAAGAAGGTTTTAATTATCATGAGTGGTGGGGAAGGAAGATCTGATGAACCGTTTTATAGGCCGATTGCCCAATTTATGAGTAGGGTATTACAGCAAGAGATATATGTTCTAGCTGTTTGTATGAGTTATCAAGTTATCGCTGATCAGGTTTTGTGTATAGGCATTAAACGGGGTCAGCATGTGCCACCTCCGCAAGAAGGAATGTTTCATGTAGGTACTCAGGTGGTAGATCTTACAGATTTAGGAAAACGAGATGAGGTTTTTTCCGAGCTAGCGCCAGCTTTTGCAGTGGAGTCTTTTAATCATTATCGTATATACGGTGCAGATTTAATTAAAGATCGGCCGGCAAAAAACATTCAAATATTAGCCAGAGATCGTTTAACCAATGAAGTGGTGGCGTATAAAGCTGGAGAAACTTGTTGGGCGATTCAGTATCATCCAGAGATAAAAAAAATCGGTCGCGCAGGAAAAGGGCTACAGCATAAGAGGTCGGTAAATATTCATGGAAAAACAATCATTATTCCGAAGCAGATTCATACTTATCAGGAAACGTTAATAAATATATTGGCGAAAAATCCAGAATGGTTCGACCGTTATCACATGACAGCAGATGATTTGCAACAATTTTTTCATCCTGCCCGGCGGGTACAGAATGTAGGTGATAGATTAACTTTAGGAATATTAGAACAAGCCGTTGCCGCTAAGAAGAGACAATTAGGAATTTAATATTCGATAAATAGTAGGGTCATACCAGGGCATGACCCTACTATTATATATTTACACAAATTTTAATCATTTTTTCTATGATTTTCTTCGCGCCATTTATCAATTTTTCCATGATCACCTGATTGTAAGACATTGGGTACGTTCCATTCCTTGCCCCCATCTGTTTTAAATGTTGCAGGACGAGTATATTGTGGATATTCTACGTAATCAAGATTTTCCGAGTATGTTTCTTCAACTATTGATTCAGCATCGCCTAGAACTCCGGGCAGTAATCTGGTGACAGATTCTACGATAATTAGAGCTGGTAGTTCGCCACCACTAAGAATGTATTTACCAATAGATAATCGTTCATCTACTAGTTTGTGAACACGATCATCAAAACCTTCATAACGCCCACAGATTAGAATTATTTGGTCGAATACTTTGCTATAGGAAGCAGCTGTTTTTTGAGTGTATTCTGGGCCAGCGGGATCTAACATAATAATGCGAGATCTTTCCATGCGAGGAATACTTTTCAGACAATCATAAATTGGCTGTACCATCATCACCATTCCGGGTCCTCCACCATAAGGAGTGTCGTCAATTTTTTTATGTTTATCTTTGGTAAATTCTCGAATGTCGTATGTATTAATTTTTATCTTTTCTTTTGCTTGCGCAATTTTAAGGATGGACTCTTTAATATAGGAGTCTAGTATATTTGGAAAAATTGTTAATATATCAAATCTCATATTGATTAGATTGGCACAAGTGTTGTGACAATGTCAATGATTAAAAAAATACGTAGAGACAGGTCGCGACCTGTCTCTACGTATTATAATTGATGTCAAACAAAAATATAGGGATGCAACACACTATGTTCCTATATTTATTATATTAAAACAAAGTTGCTGGATCAATTAGTTGACCGTTATCACGAACTTCAAAGTGCAAGTGTGAACCAGTGGATCGACCAGTGCTGCCCATGGTGCCAATGAATTGCCCACCAGATATAGTTTGATCATTTACAACATCAATAGTTTGAAGATGAGCATAGAGGGTAGTTGTATTTCCGGGGTGAGCAATTACTATCTTATTACCATAAGGTCCACTAGTAGTGATTTCAATAACTTCACCATCTGTCATAGCATAAATAGGATCATGAAATTCACCATCTACATCAAGTGCTTTATGACCGCTCGTAAATCCACGACTAAGGCGATGAGTAGATGATACCCAATATCGAGTTCCTAACTGTATATTTGTAATTCGTCCATCTACATATCCATTTTGTGATAGATATGATCCAGAAGTTTTAGTTGTTGGCTCTGATGTATTAAGAGGTGTGGTTTCTTGAGCGTATAAAGCTGGACTCATACTACCAATTAGAAGGATGCCAATTAATAATTGTGTAAATAATTTATAGATATCAATACGGGGTAGCTTGGCTGGCATTAAGCGAGAGAACAGAGCTAATCTGTATATTGGTAATATGATTTTTTTCATTATTTTTGGAAAATAAAAACGGCGCATTTAAAACACCGACCGAACAGACTATCGGAAAAAGGCTATTTTGTCAATGGTAAAAGTTGATTATATACAAAAAAAATGGCTAATTTTAGCCAAATAGTATGTGTATATGCAATAATAAAGTTTAATCAAAAAAACCCTACTTTATTAAGCAGGGCTTTTTCTTTTTTTATCTAGATTTATAAGTCGAGATCAACTGCGCTGATGTCAACTTCTTCTTCTGCTGCAGGTGCAGAAGTAGTTGGTGTTGATGATCCACCTCTTGGTTGACCACCCATTTTTTCTGGTTCGTAGATCTTGAGGTTTACTCGAGCGTGATTCTTAGCTCCGACTACTCGTAGAAGTGTACGGATAGACTTGGCAGTTTGCCCTTGTCTTCCAATAACTTGTCCGAGATCAGCTGAATCAACTTTAAGTGTGATTAACACACCCATTTCGTCGACTGTTCGCTCTGATGTAACAGCTTCTGGTTTATCAACCAGCGCTTTTACAACGTACTCAACAAATTCTTGATCTTTTTCCATATCTGTTGCATTAACTTATTAATTTGCAATGTACTAATAATTTTATATTAGAGCACTTGTTTGGTCAATACTCTAAGATGCCGTGGCTTCAGTTTCGGCCTTTTCTTCCTCTTTTTTAGGTTCTTCAGCAGGTTTTTCTTTAGTAGCTTCTTCTGAATTCTCTTCACCACCTTTTTTCTTACCAAAAACAGATCTTCTTTTTGGTTCAGTAATTACTCCGGCAGTTACAAGTATGTTATGAACAGTACTTGATGTTTGAGCGCCTTGATCTATCCAGTATTTAATTCTTTCTTCTTCAAGTACTACAGTGGAGGGGTCTGTATGAGGATTCATATGACCAAGATTTTCAATTACTTTAGAAGATGGTGCCCATTCTCTCTCTTGTAATACGATACGGTAGGTTGGTCTCTTTTTTCTACCTTTACGTGCTAAACGAATAGTTAACATTGCTTTTCAATTATTTTAGATTAATCTAGGTTGCTATATTTGAGTATTTAGCGATAGCTCAGCAATCATAGCCAATATGCTATTTGCTGTCAATAAGTTATACTATTAGCTATATGAAGCCAATTCCTACTTATTCTATCCTTCTGCGACTAGCGTGGAGGCAATATTTAAACCTTTTTGAGGTAGTATTATTAGCTAATTTAGTAGTTGCTATCCCAGTTTATCTTTTAGTTGATTGGACAACACCAAGAGAACTATTTAAAAGTCAATTATCTAGCTTAAATGAAGTCTTTGCTTTAGTTATGGAGCCTGCATATTTATTAAATTTAGGTATTCAGCTAGTGGGTGAAATAGTGATTATATATGCAGCTGTGGCTATCTTGATAACAATGAAACATGCTTACTTTAATAAAAAAGCTACAATTAAACATTTGTTGTCTGAGGCCTTACCATTTTATCCCAAAGCAATGGTTGTTGTGCTGATTACAAATATCATTGTTTTGATTGGATATGGTTTATTTTTTATTCCGGGAATTATATTTTCTATTATGTTTGCATTTGTATTACCTATTCTTGTTTGGGAAAATGCCACGCCACTTCAGGCAATGAAAAAAAGTTGGAAAGTTGTCCGAGAAAATTGGTGGACAGTTTTTTCTTATTTAGTTTTAACTCAGCTGATAGTAGGTGCAATATCCTTACTAATTATTACATCTCTACCAGATGTTTTTGGGTTTGTAGCTTTAGGCATGGTTATTAGCGTGGTTTTCAGTAGCTTTACCACAGTATTTACTATGTTGTTATATACTTTGTTGCAAAAACCATCGCATAAAAAAGAATCGCATAAAAGCGATCCTAAGAAGTCTACGCCTGACGTGGTTTAGGCTGCTACTTATTCTTTATCAAGCATTTCTTCAGCCTCAGTCATTTTAACTGAAAGAATATGACTAGTGCCATCTTTGGCCATGGTGACGCCAAATAATACATCTGCCTTATTCATGGTTGCTCGATTATGGGTAATAATAATGAATTGAGTTTTTTTCGAAAGATGTTTTATGATTGTTGAAAATTTTTCTGAATTTGATTCATCTAAGGCAGCTTCAACTTCATCTAATACAACGAAGGGAGGTGTATTTGCATCGATGATTGCACAAATCAATGCGATGGCAGTCATGGATTTCTCTCCACCAGATAGTGCGTGAACTGATTGAAGTTTTTTATCTTTTGGCTGGGCAATTATATCAATGCCGGTAATTACGCGTTGTTTTTTCTTACGTTTGCCAAGTGATTCAATTATTGGGTCTTCTTGGGTTTCTTCTGGATTGGTAATATCAGTAGGATTGATTGGTGTTTCTTCCGATTTTTCTTTTTCAAGATCAGATTCAGTTACAATATTTAATTTTGCTTCACCACCTTCAAAAATTAATTTGAAATATTTATTAAAACTTGTTGCTATGGCTTTGAATGATTTATTGAATTGTATTTTTATTGTTGTATCAAGTTCATCAATTATATCTTCTAGAGAATCAATAGTATTACGGAGATCAGTTGATTGTTTTTTTAAAAATTCAAATCTATTTTTTGTATTATCATGTTCAACAACAATATCTGGATCTATACCACCAATTAGTTCTAATTGATGTTTATATCGTTCAATTTGAATTAGTAATTGATCTTGATCTTGTCTTACTTCTTGCCACTTCTCTATTTTTTGCTGAGTGACTGCTGATACTTCTCGGCTGATTTCCTCTTTTACATCTTCTTTTTTGGTCTGCAATTTAACCACCTCAATTTCTATGGACTGAGCTTTATTTGTGATTTGGTTTAATTCAATTTGAATTTTTCTAGCATCAGTTTGTAATTCAAGTAATCGTCTTTTTTTAACTTCTTCTGATTGATTAAATTGGTCTAGTGATGCTTTTTTTAGTGCTAGCTTTTCTTCAATACCGGATAATTGTTTTTCGAATGATGCAACTTCCTTTTGGATAGCTTTTAATTGAGCTGAGCTTTTTTCTTTTGTAGTTGCGTTATTTTGTTTTTGTTTAATATCATTTGTAATACTATTTTTTTCTTTTGTCAGTGATGCTGAGTTTTGTTGTAAGAGACTAATCTTTTCTTGTTTTGACTTTATTGCTACTACTAATTCGGTGCTATCAACAAATAGTTTTTCTTTTAGTTGTGTAGTGCTTTGTAATCTTTCTTGAATTGAATTGATTTCTTTTTGTTTGAGGGTTAATTCGTCATCTCGTTCCTCATGTAATTCATCGAGTAATTCAGCTAGTTTAGTGGTAATTACTTTTGCTTGTTCTTTTATTTGCTTAAATTCATCTAAAGATGACGTTCTTAGCATATCTCGCAGGAATTGTTCTTGATCAGAAAATAATTCATCAAGACGGTGTTTAATTTCGGGCACAGATAATATTTCGGACATCTTAGTTAATTCTTTTTGGGCAGCATCAATTTTATCTTCTAGCTCTTTAAAGCTTTCATCAATTTCTGTTTGAGATTTGTATACTTTTTCAAGTTGTCCTTCTTGATGTTGAATTGATTGTTCTAGAGTAGTAATCTCTGTATTTGTAGAATCTATCCGCGATACAATCTCATCTGCTCTTCTCTGCATCCATAGCAAGTCAATTTCTCCAGTGCGTTCATGTTCTACTTCTAAACGACCTTTTAACACAGCTTGTTGCTTTAGTAGTTCATTTTTTTGAGCAATAATATCACTATATTCATTTTGAATGCGTTGATATAATTCAGTGCGAGATTCTTCTTTGCCAATGATGTCAATTTCTTCTTCGATTACTGATAATTTATTTTTGGTAATTTCTTTTTGAGATTGGACGTCTGTAAATCTATCTGATAATTCTTTCAGCTGAGTATTTATGTTTACTAAAGATGAACCATAATACTGAATATGGATGATAGATAATTTTTCTTCAACCTCTTTGCGTTTTTCTAATTTTTTTACTTGTCGAATTAGAGAATTTAGTCTTGGTTCTATTTCATTCAATAAATCCTCAACCCGCACTAAGTTTTGTTCTGTACGAATTAATTTATTTATTGATTGATCGCGTTTCATCTGGAATTCTTTTACGCCAGTTGCTTCATCGAAAAATTCTTTTCTATCTTGTGGGTTTGCATTTAGAATATCTGTAATCATGCCTTGCCCAATTACACCATAACTTTTTTGGCCGAAGTTTGCTTGAGCTAGCAACATTAGGATGTCTTGTAAACGAGATTTATTTTTGTTGATGAAGTATTCAGTTTCACCATCTCGGGTGATGCGTCGAGTAATAACAACTTCTGGATAATCTATATTTAGGCGTCCATCATGATTGCTGAGATGTAAATCAACTTGAGCCATTCCTAGACGACCACGGTTTGTGGATCCAGCAAATATTGCATCTGTTGATTTTTTTATGCGAATTAGCTTAAGAGCCTGTTCTCCCATAACCCATCTCATAGCATCGGCAACATTTGTTTTTCCAGAACCATTGGGTCCTACGATGGCTACAAAAGGGTGCCTAAATTTGAACTCAGTTGATTCTGCGAAAGATTTAAAACCGTTAATTACAATCTTATCCAAATACATTACCAGCCTTTTGTTTCAATTGCTTTTGTTGCGGCATTCACCTGCCCTTCTTGTTTTGATGATCCATAGCCTTCTGCTATTTTTTCTTGTCCTAGAAATACAGCAACTGTAAATTGTTTATCATGATCAGGGCCTTCTTCATGAACTACTTTATATGTAGGAGTAATAGATACCTTTTCTTGAGAAATTTCTTGGAAGTATGTTTTTGGATCTAAATAAAGTTTATTTTCTAGAATATGATCTAGCTTGCTAAGTAATAAATTCGTGATAATTTTATCGCAGGCTTCATAGCCATTTTCTTGGTAAATAGCACCAATTAAAGATTCAAATGAATTTGCTAAAATTTTAGCCCTAGCTTTTCCAGTGCTATCTTTTTGTTCACCTCGAGATAAATAGAGATATTGTTCAACCTCTAATTCAATAGACAATGTTGATAACATATGGGAGTTAACTAAACTAGCTCGCCAATTAGTTAGCTCACCTTCTGGATTATCATAATGATCAAATAGATATTTTGTAACAACTAGTTCTAAAACTGCATCTCCTAAAAATTCTAGTCGTTCGTTATGTCCGGTTGGAAAATTTCTATTTTCGTTTAAATAAGAACGATGAACAAATGCCTGAGTGATAAGGTCTAGATTTTTGAATTTGATTCCAAGTTTTTTTTCTAAAGCACTAAAATCTTTATGATAGTCTGCTACTTTATTCATGTTTATCACTTTCTTTCTTAGATTTTTTGTTATCAATATCTTTTTCGATGTCTTTAAAAATGCTACCAAGCACACCGTTTACGAATTTTCCACTGGATGGCCCACCAAAAGTTTTTGCAAGTTCAATTGATTCGTTAATCGCAACTTTCGGAGGAATATTTTCATCGAAGATAAGTTCATATATGCCGATTCGTAATACATTCCTATCTACTGTTGTAATTTGGTCTAATGGCCATTCTGGAGCGTATTTTGCGATATATTCGTTTAGTGCACTAAGATTCTCGATAACTTTTTCTACCAAATTTTCAGCGAATTTTTGATCATCAAATTCAGGAGCAAAATCACCCTGATTACGCTTTACTAATTCAAGAGCAACGTGTTGTTGATCTGTGAAATCCCATTCGTACAAGCTTTGAAGTGCAATTGTGCGTGCTAAGTGACGATTGGACATTTAAATTAAACCGTTAAAGATCATCATAAATCAGCGTTACTATAACTAGAATTAATCAATAATGCAAGTGCAACAATTTGGATATTCATGATTATTTTAAGCATAAAAAGATTATATGCTATACTTTACTTTATGAGAATTCCTTTATTAGCAGCAAATTGGAAGATGAATAAAACCAACGCAGAAGCGGAAGATTTTATTCAAAAATTCCTAAAAAACGAGATAAATAGCGATCGAGAGGTAGTATTGTGTGGTCCTTATACTGTATTAAGTAAGATGCAGGAATTATTAGCTGGCACAAAAGTGGGATACGGAGCACAAAATTTTCATTGGGAAGAATCAGGAGCATACACTGGTGAGATATCAGCTGATATGTTACAGGAACTAGGTTGCTCCTATGTGATTATTGGACATTCAGAAAGACGTAGAGATAATAACGAAACTGATGAGACTGTTCATAGTAAAATTTTTGCTGCTTTAGATGCTGACTTTGTTCCGATAGTGTGTGTGGGTGAATCTTTAATACAACGGAAGAATAATGAGATGGTTACAGTGGTAGAAAATCAATTAAAAGTTGCTTTAGATGGTTTATCTAATGAGCAATTATCAAAAATTGTAGTAGCTTATGAGCCTATATGGGCAATTGGTACAGGCGAAACAGCAACTCCAGAACAGGCTCAGGAAATGCATGCAGTAATTAGGAAACAGGTGAATGAAGAAACGCGTATTTTATATGGTGGATCGGTAAAACCGGATAATGTTGTGGAATTAATGCAACAAGCAGATATTGATGGAGCTTTGGTTGGAGGTGCGAGTTTGAAATCAGAGGATTTTATTCAGATTGTGAATTATTAGGATATAGGGAATATAATATTATAGAAATGCGATAAATATGTAGGGGTAAGTCGCGACTTATCCCTACATATTTTTGTAATTAAATGAATTTAAAAATAAATATAAATAGAGAGACGCGAAGGAATCAAAAACAGTAGAGATAATTATTGATTAAAAAAGTAGGGACATGCCATGGCAGGTCCCTACTTTTATTTGTTTAATCGCGTCTCTACTGTTTTTTTAGTCTGTTGGAAGTTGTTGGAGGAATGTGATACCAGCAACTTCATCACCAGCTGCTTTAAACTTCATTACTCGAACTCCTTGGGTTGCTCTGCCCATCTTTGATATACCCTTAAGTGGTAAGCGGATAACTTGTCCCTTTTTAGACATAATTAGAATGTCTTCCTCTAATTCCGTTTTTGTATCAATTATGAAGCCTCGAACCACGCTACCAGTTTTATCGGTTACTTTAGCTGTTTTTACTCCAGAACCACCTCTGTTTTGGATTTTAAAATTCTTTACATCAGTTCTTTTACCGTAACCATTTTTTGTAACAATTATTAGTTGATGAGATGCCTCGGTATCATTTGATATCATATCCATACCTACAACATGTCCATCATTTTTTAGACGAATACCGCGAACACCAGCTGCAGATCTACCCATTTCACGAATTTTATCTTCATTAAAGCGGATAGCTTGTCCATCATCTGTTACTAGTATGATTTGATCCTTACCACTTGATGGTTTAACCCACTGTAGCTTATCTTTGTCTTTAATCTTGATAGCTATTAATCCAGATCGTCTAACATTTGTTAATGCTTCAGTTTTGGTTTTTTTGATGATGCCATTTTTGGTGACCATTACTAGATATTTATGCTTTGCAATATCATCTAATGAAAGTACAGCATTTACTTCTTCTTCTGGTCCTAGTTGAAGGAAATTTACTGCTGCCTGACCTTTTGAGGTTCTAGAAGCTTGTGGAATTTCATAGGCCTTTAATTGAAAAATCCGACCTTTAGATGTGAAGAATAGAATTTCTGAATGAGTGTTAGCATCTAATAGACGTTCTACTGCATCTTCTTCTTTGGCAGTTAAACCAATAATTCCTTTTCCACCTCGATGTTGTTGTTTGAAAGTATCCGGCGCTAAACGTTTGATGTAGCCATCACGCGTCATCATAATTAATGTTGGTTCCTTTGGAATCAAATCTTCTTGTGAGAACTGTCCGATAGCATTTGCAACAATTTCTGTTCTGCGTTCGTCACCATATTTATCTTTCATGTCTGTAATTTCATCTTTTACAACCGCTAGAATTGTTAATCGACTAGAAAGAATTTTCTTTAATTCTTTTATTAACTGTTGTTTTTCTTTTAGTTCTTTTTCTACTTGAATACGCTCCAAATTAGCTAGTTGCTGTAGTTTCATGTCCAAAATAGCTAGAGTTTGGCGTTCACTAAACTTGAACTTTTTCATCAAGTTAATTTTTGCATCACCTTTATCCTTTGATTGTTTGATGGTTTTGATTACTAAATCAATCTTTTCCAAAGCCATTGCTAAGCCCTCTAAGATATGGGCACGCTCTTCCGCCTTCTTTAATTCATATTTAGTTCTTCGTTCTACTACAACCTCTCGATGCTTAATGTATTCTTCCAAGAGCATCTTTAGTGTAAGTACGCGTGGTTGTAGTCCATCCAGCAGTGCCACCATGTTAAAGTGGAATTTTTCTTGGAGCTGAGTTAGTTTGTATAAACGATTAAGAATTTTCTTTGGGTATGCATCTTTTTTTAGATCAACTACAACACGGATACCATTACGATCTGATTCATCTCTTAAATCTCTGATTCCTTCAAGCTTTTTATCTTTAACAAGATTTGCAATTTTTTCTACAAGCGTGGCTTTATTAACTTGATAAGGTATTTCAGTAATAATTATTTGATGACCTCTTGGTCCTTCTTCGATGTTTGCTCGACCGCGCATTACCACTCCACCTTTACCAGTTGCATAAGCCGTTTTAATAGCTTCAACATCATACATGATGCCACCCGTTGGAAGATCTGGTCCCTTCACAAATTCCATCAATTGTTCTACATCTGCTTCGGGATGTGCGATCAAATGAGTTAGAGCATCACATAGTTCTGTTAAGTTGTGTGGTGGAATATTTGTTGCCATTCCTACTGCTATACCAACCGTTCCATTTAGTAATAAGTTCGGTAGTTTTGAAGGCATTACTGTAGGTTCATCATGACTCCCATCATAATTGGGTCTAAAATCAACTGTATCTTTTTCAATGTCAGTTAGCATTTCTTCTGCAATCTTCTGTAGTTTTGCTTCAGTGTAACGCATGGCTGCAGCAGAATCTCCATCCATTGAACCAAAGTTACCTTGGCCATTTACTAATGGATATCGCATAGAAAAGTCTTGTGCAAGGCGTACTAAACTATCATATACAGCAGAGTCACCATGTGGATGATATTTACCTAAAACTTCACCGACTACAGTTGCTGATTTTCTAAATTTAGCATTGGATTTTAAGCCAATTGTCCACATAGCATAAAGAATACGACGATGCACAGGTTTTAGTCCGTCACGTACATCTGGTAGGGCACGCATTACAATTACACTCATGGCGTAGTTTAAATAAGAAACTTCCATTTCTTTAACAATAGGTTGAGGTACTACACCAATATGTCTTGTTGTATCTTCTACAACTCCTGTTTCTGGTTTTTTACTATTACTTGAAGACTTCTTCGCTTTATCTGAAGAAGTGGGCTTATTTTTTTTTGTTGTTGCCATATTTAGTTAATATCAGAGAATAAGGAATCTAGCTCCTCCGTGCTGGGCTCACTCTTCGGCTCTAATTTGCGAGACGTAGAGTTTAATTTAGTCTCTTCTGTTTTTGTTAATGTGTCTGGTTCTATTTCTAACTCAGATACGTTTTCTTGAAGCGAAGACCAACCATCTTTTAGATTATCTACGAATTCATCTAGCTGAACTTCTGTTACAGCTGTGCTAGCAGCAGTTTCTGGTATTGGTTTTAATACAGTAAATTTTAAAGAATATAACCAAGCTCCAAATATTACTGTAGTAACAAATATTACTGTAACCCACACAGTTGATTGGGCATTTTTTACTTTAACTTGTGTAGTTTGTGGTTTGGTTTCTGGAATAGTTTCCTCTACAGTTTCAGATACTGTTTCGATGACATTTACTGTTGGAAAAGATGGTGTTTCTAATGCTGGATTTTCTGGAGTTACGGGTTTCTTATTTTGTATTGGCGTTGTTTTTTTTGCTTTAACAACTTTTTTTTCTGTTTTCCGTTTCCTAGCTTTGGTAACAGATTTTACAAGCGGTTTTTTTTGAGTAGTCTTTTTGGCTACAATCTTTTTTTCAGGAGACTTTTTAGCAACAGGTTTAGAAGCTTTTTTTGCTTTAGTAACCGGTGTTTTTTTTGCTGAAGTCTTTTTTGTAGTTTTAGCTTTTTTAGATATTTTAGGCATGCTTTAATATGGTCACAATAGTTTCTTCTTGTGGAAGATTTTGTTTTTTAATTGAGTATTTATCGATTGGTTCAGTATCTTTAATGCCCATCTCTTTGAGGAATGTTTCTAGGGGTTCTAGGCTTTGTTTTACTTTTGGTTGTTTATACAGATAAGGAATGATAACTTTAGGCTCTACCTGGCTAATTAAAATAGTACGTTGTTCTTTAGTTAATGTACCAACTGGTAATAATAAGATATCAGCACCTTCGATGCTTTCTAAGTGTTTATCTTTTAAGTCGGAATCGAGTAGTCCAAGAAAAGCAATTTTAATATCTTCATCCTCTATTAAGTAGATGGTATTTTTTGCTGGTATACCATATACAAAAGAATGCTTCACTTCATACTCACCAGGACCAGTAATGAGAAATGAATCACCACTTAATCTTTTTACATTATTGGCTAATGCATTTTGTGTGTCAGATACTAATATAATATCTGCTTTTGATTTTGGCATTATCAAACCAGAAGAATCCGAGTATGGATCGGTGATAATTACTGAATTTTTTGTTTGAATTTTGAATGACGCTAGGCCTAACCATTGAATTTGCATAGAAGCACTATAACACTTCCGGAGGCACTAATCAATAGCTAGATCAATTAAATTTTCTTCTTCATCTTTCCATTCTTGTGGTTTTTCTACAGGAGTTGGAAGTTCACTTTGAGGTTTGATATTTGTTTTGCCGTAAATTGATCCAACGAAACTATCAGTATTTCCCCCACTACTTGAGGGCATGCTCGAAGCTTGTTGAAGATGGGTTGCACCTTGTCCGCCAGATGATTTTGTTTTTGTGGTTGCCATTTTGCCGTTTTGTTCGGCAGCTTTCTCTGCAGAAATCTCTTTTTGACGTTCGGAGATATTCATCTTTTTTATCGATTCTTTGCGCCGTTCTTCCTTTGCGTACGCAGTACCGACGTATTTTGTAGCATTTGATGTTACTTTGTGAGCTAAACCCTCCTCTTTCAATTGCTTAATTACTTTAGTTGCGTCGCGTTTTGATACTTTGGCACCAGATTGCATGAATTTCTTTGAACCAGACGATTGAATAGATTTTGATACAGATGAAGATAGATAGCCCTTAGTACCAGTGGCTTTCATCACCATCTTTCTAAATTTTGCTCCATCGAGTGTTGTTCTAGTCATATCCTTAATATACCCTAGTCTTGCAAATTTTTCTATCTTTCTGTATAATCATTACGCTATATTTTTAGCATATTTAATAAGTAATCCAAACTTTTAGGTCAGGTTTGGTTAATTAATAATTAATTTATGGCCAATTTAACCCAAAAGGCTGATACACAGAGCGTCATGGCTCAGCTCTTGGCGGATAATAGTGAAATAGCTATTCCGAATCAAGGAGATATAATTACAGGTAAAGTTATCTTAGCTTCAAAAAATGAAGTTCATTTAGATATCGGAGGTTATGCATCTGGAGTAGTAAGAGGTCCAGAATTATTTGATGAATCTGGAGAATATTCAAATTTAAAGGTAGGTGATGAAGCAACTGCAAGTGTAGTTGAAGTAGAAAATGAAAATGGTGAAGTAGAATTATCATTCCAGCAGGCTGGTCATGATAAAGCATGGAAGTCATTAAAAGAGTTAATGCATGGACAAAGTGTTGTTGATGCACATATCTTAGACGCAAATAAAGGAGGTTTAATTATCCGCGTTGGAAATGTATCTGGTTTTTTACCAGTATCACAATTGTCGGTTGAACATTATCCAAGAGTAGAAGGCGGTAATAAGAGTAGAATTTTAGAGAAGCTAAAAGATTATGTATCTGAGGCTTTTCAAGTAAAAGTGATTGATGTAGATGAAATTGAAAATAAATTAATAGTTTCAGAAAAATTAGCTAAAGCTGAACAACAACAGCAAAAGATCTCTCAGTACAAGGTAAACGATGTAGTTGAAGGTAAAGTAACTGGTGTGGTGGACTTTGGGGCATTTATTGAATTTGGAGATGGTCTAGAAGGATTAGTACATATATCTGAAATTGCATGGCAGAGAATTGATAATCCATCTGACTTTGTAAGTATTGGACAGGATGTGAAAGCTCAAATTATCAGTATTGATGATTCTAAAATTTCATTAAGTATTAGAAATCTAGAAACTGATCCATGGCAGATTATCACTAAAAAATATAATATTGGTGATACTGTAGAAGGTATTGTTCTAAAAGTTAATCCTTTTGGAGCATTTGTGGAATTAGATACAGAGATTCATGGGTTAGCACATATTTCTGAGCTTTCATATAAAAAATTGTCTAGTCCTACTGAAGTAGTTCAAGAAGGAAAAACTTATGAATTTAAAATAATTTCTATCGAACCAAATCAGCATAGATTGGGATTATCTTATAAAGCATTACATGAGACACCAAAGGAAGCTCCAGCAATTGAAGAAGTGGCTGTAGTTGAGGAGCCAAAAGAAGAAACAGTTAAAGAATAATTATTATGCCAAAATTACCAAAAGCAAAAAAAGGTAAAGGGCCACAGTTATTTAGAAATTTCATAACTTTTGTGGTGATGGTTGTTGTAGTTGGTGCAGTATTTAGTTTGGTCAATGAACCAGGTAACAGCACAGAAGAAATAACCTTAAGTCAGTTAGTAGAGAAAGTAGAGGCGGGCGAAGTAAAACAGATTGAAGTAAAAGGTGAACAAGCATTAGAGATTGTCTTGAATGACGATACAGTGGTAACTGCCAGAAAAGAAACTGGCCAACCAATTACTGAATTGTTAGTTCAACAGGGTGTTTCTGAAAAAGTTATTCGTCAACAAGATATTATTGTAACAAGTAATACTGGGTTTACATATTGGTTATCAATGCTATCACCTGGCTTGATTAGCATCTTAGTTATTGGTCTTATTTTGTGGTTTATGTTGCGACAGGTGCAAGGTGCTAATAATAAAGCAATGATGTTTGGTCGTTCTGGTGCTAAAGAAGAAAAAGGAGCAGATAAGAAGAATAAGGTGACCTTTAAAGATGTTGCTGGTGCAACTGAAGCTAAGGAAGAATTGCAGGAAGTAGTAGACTTTTTGAAGCATCCCCAAAAATACTCAAAATTAGGGGCCAAGGTTCCTAGTGGTGTGCTATTAGTTGGTTCCCCGGGAACTGGTAAAACATTAATGGCCAGAGCAGTTTCTGGAGAAGCTGATGTTCCGTTTTATCATATTTCTGGATCAGAATTTGTAGAAATGTTTGTCGGAGTTGGTGCTTCTCGAGTAAGAGATTTGTTTAAGAAAGCAAAACAAAATGCTCCAGCAATTGTATTTGTAGATGAAATTGATGCAGTAGGTAGACAACGTGGAACTGGTTTAGGTGGTTCTCACGATGAACGTGAACAAACTTTAAATCAAATATTAGTAGAGATGGATGGTTTTGATAATGAAACAAGAGTTATTGTAATTGCAGCAACGAATAGACCAGACGTGTTAGACCCAGCATTGTTAAGACCAGGAAGATTTGATCGTCACGTAACTATTGATTTACCTGACATCAAAGAGAGAGAGCAAATATTGAAAGTGCATTCAGCAAACAAACCTCTTGATAAAGATGCTGAATTAAAAGCTATCGCTCAAAGAACACCTGGTTTTTCTGGAGCTGATTTAGAGAATATCTTGAATGAGGCAGCGATTCTAACAGCTAGAGAAGATAGAAAAAGTATTACTATGAAAGATTGTTTAGATGCAATTGAAAAAGTGATGATGGGACCAGAAAGAAAATCTGCTGTGATAAATGAAGAGGAGAAGAAAATAACAGCTTATCATGAAGGCGGACATGCCTTGGTAGCACATTTTTCTAAAGATGCGGATCCGGTTCATAAAATTTCTATTATCTCACGAGGCAGAGCTGGAGGTTATACATTAAAATTACCAGAAAGAGATAAGAGCTTACATACAAAAGCAGAGTTCTTAGCAGATTTAGCAGTGATGCTTGGAGGTAGGGTTGCAGAAGAACAAATCTTTGGAGAGATCACAACTGGTGCAAGTAATGATTTACAGAAGGCAACAAAACTTGCCAGATTGTTAGTAACTCAGTATGGTATGAGTGAGGATCTTGGTCCTCGCACATTTGGACATCGCGAAGAAGTTGTGTTCCTTGGTAAAGAATTATCCGAGCAACGCGACTACTCTGAAGATACTGCAAAACGTATTGATACATCTGTAGACGAGTTAATTGATTCAGCATATAAGGTTGCTAAATCGATTCTACATGAACATAGTAAGGAATTGGAGGAACTAGCAAAAGTACTAATGGAGAAGGAAACTTTGGAGCGAAAAGAGTTCGAAGTCTTAATGGCAAGTGTGGCATAAAAAGTAATCCATTTAGTATGAAGCTATATAAAGATGTTCTCTCACAAGGTTGGATACTCACATCTCGTCACCCACAACTATGGGTATTTGGTCTGTTCGTTGTATTTATAACGGGCACTGCTGGTGAAATTGACAGATATCTACGTTATGTAAACAATTTATTGAATATTGATAGTGTATTTAGTATTCAATTTTGGCAACAACAATCTTGGATACAATTACTAAATAATGCAATAAATTTAATATCTGCAGGAAATGTGTCTGTAATAATATTTTGTGGATTATTGTTGGGATCTCTATTAATTGTAGCTTACATGATTGTGGTTGCTGAAGGTGGATTAATTTATGCAGCTGGTTTGCAAGGTAAAAGGCGAACAAAAACAGTTACTTTTATTGAAGCGTTTCAAGCAGGTGTGAAACATGCGTTTTCATTGTTTGTTTTGAATTTCGTTTCTTTGTTAGTAATTACTTCGTTGATTTTACCCATGAATGGTTTGATTGTTCAGCTGGGAGATGCTGGCTCATTATATGATGCGCAAATCTCATTAGTGTTGATTGGAAGCGTGCTGTTAGTGCCATTGATTCTGGTAATATCTTTTGTTGTTAGGTATGCAGCTAACTTTATTGTATTAGAAGATAAAGATTTAGGATCTGCGTTGGTACAAGGATTGCAATTATTTTTAAATAATTGGTTAGTTACAGTTGAAATGGCTGCTGTGGTATTTGTTTTAGCAACAGTAATGGGTATCTTCATTATTTTAACTACGTTTGTAGTAATAGCACCATATTTAGGATTGATGTTGATTGTTAGTCCTGAGGGTGAAGTTGCGAATGTCTTGAATGTATTATTTGTAGGTGGAACATTTTATGTTGTAGCTACATTAATATTTGCGATGATTTTTTCTACATGGCAATGGGTTTCATGGACACTGTTATTTAAACGTATACAAAAAGAAAAACATACGGGAAAAACAATTCGCTTAGTAGGTGCTGGAAAGATAGCCAAGAAGTAGGTAGACACTTGTTCAATTTTCTTGGTCTGCTAATATATACATCACATTATAAGCTCCTATAGCTTCTGGACAATTACTCACTTTGTTCGTAATTGAACAGACAAGCAGTGGTTATTTACAAATTCAGCTTGCCTGTTCAGTTCCGAAGGAACTGTCCAGGCTCCTATAGCTCAGGGGTTAGAGCACAGTCCTTATAAGACTGGGGTCGATGGTTCAATTCCATCTAGGAGCACAAAAAAGGGACGGTTAGCTCAGTTTCAGCCGAAGGCTGATCCGCCTCTGGCGGAGGTTACTTGCTTGCCGGAAGGGAGTACAAAGGGGTTGTTGTTGCTACGGTTATATAGTGAACATTAAAAAATAAAAGGGACGGTTAGCTCAGTTGGTTAGAGCGCTTGCTCGACACGCAAGAGGTCAGCGGTTCGAATCCACTACCGTCCACAAAATAAAATACGGTACTATTATTATGTTCTATACTAAACAATGATCAAATGTTATTAAAGATTGGCAATTTTAGTATTGCGGGAGTTAGTAGATTAGTAAAGTGATTATTTGTGTTATTTTATTTCAGTTGACGCGCGACGATATCGGAAAAGCATCCATGTGTCTGCTCCAGCCATGTATACAGAAAAGATCATTAATAATTCAGTGATGAAGTTAAAACTACCCAATGCATAAACAAATATGCCAATGATAATGACGAATTTGGATCGCACAACTAAGCGAATTGGCTGACCAATTTGATTTAGGGCAATAATTAACCAAAGCATGATAGTGTAGAGGCCAAGATATAACGCACTCCAAAATGGACTTGCCCATTCAAACCACAATGCTGCTAATATAGCAGTAAATAAAGCTACATATTGCACAGCAATCTTTGTAATTGCCCCAGCTTCTGATTCTTTGTGTTGGTATTTAGCGAGAGCAGTAGTTAATCCGGACGAAACTAAATATATCGAGAACCAAATGATTCCTGCGAGGGGACGAATGGAGACAATTACGAAACTACCGATAATACTACCGATACTTAATACATTAAGTGTGCTGGGAGTTAATTCGAAATAGGTTAATAAATTTAAAATTGGTTTGAGAATTTTTCCTCGTCTTTTACGATATGAAATAATAGCTTCTTTTTCTGCTTCGCTAAAGAAGTTTGTAAATTGATCATCTTGCTGGTAAACTTTTCCTTCATAAAGCCGTAATGCTTTAGTGAGGGATTCTAAAATAACGCTATATATTTTGTATAACCCCAACCAGAGATAAAGTCTTTCGTCAGTTTCTTTGACTGTCGTTGATTTATTATGAGAGATCGCTTTAAATATTTCAGACCTAGTAGCTTTATTTTTTATGGGTACTTTTAATCCACTACCAATTTCTACTATTACATGTGCATCAGAACCACCGGTGATTAAGTTCATTTTATTTATGTCATAAAATTTGTTGGGAAATTTTGATACCCATTCCGAACGTTGTCTTTTTTCTTTGAATATTTTACTGAGTTTGAAATAATCAAAAAATTTCTGTGAACCTCGAAAGCAAACATTAGAAACTTCTACACCTCCTAATAGGTTAATAGCAGCTAAAGATTTTTCTAATCCGATCTGATGTATTATTCCAGAATTGCCTAGCCCATATGGGTGGGCAATGGATCCGAATAAGCTTGGATATTTTTTTAGATAATTAATCATTTCAAACACATCTAACTGTTTCGGAACCATTATTTTCTGATGATCATAAATAGTTGTATCTTTTGCGAAGACAATAAAATCAACTCCTTCTTTTGTTAGAGCTTCGATACCAGGAAAGATTAAAGTAGTAGTATCTTTGGGTTTAGTTTCTTGAAGTAAACGGAAGGCACGAGCTGGATTCTTAAATACATGCTCTGTAATAACAACGACATCCATTTTTTTAGCAACAAATTCATGCCAAATAGCTTTGCATTTGTGACGCGCCCAGTTATCATTCTTTGATAGATTGGGATGAAAGTGGTAATCGACAAGTATCTTTTTCATGCTACAATAGATTATATCATAATTATAAGAAGAAAATTCATGGCTAGAAAAATTCCAAAAAATATACCAAAAAAGAAAACCCGATCAAAGAAACCATTAACTGATAAGCAGAAGGAAATTGCATCAGAACGAGGTGAAATTATTCATCCGCATGATATAAATAAACAAGGTGGAATTGTTTCTTGGCGGGTATTTAGGGTAATGTCCGAGCTAGTTGATGGATATGAATTTCTCTCTGGGCAGGAACGTGAAATTACTATATTTGGATCAGCGCGCACTCAACCAGGTACAAAATATTATGAGGAAGCTGAGAAATTAGGCCGTTTGTTAGCAAAAGAGAAATACGCCACAATTACTGGAGGTGGCCCTGGTGTAATGGAAGCAGCAAATAAAGGTGCATTTGAAGCTGGTGGACAATCATTAGGATTAAACATTGAATTACCTTCCGAACAAAGGGTAAATCCATATGTGAAGAGAGGATTAGGTTTTCATTATTTCTTTACGCGTAAAGTAATGCTTACTGCTCCGTCACAAGCGTTTGTATTTTTTCCGGGCGGATTTGGTACTCTAGATGAATGTTTTGAAGTATTGACGCTTATTCAAACGGGAAAAATGCCAAAAGTACCGGTTGTAATGGTGGGCAAGGAATATTGGAAGAGATTAGATCAATTCATCAAGGATGAAGTTTTAGATCATCATCAAGCTGTAAATGCTGTGGACAGAAAATTATATACTATTGTAGATAAAGCAGAAGATGCAATGAGGCTTATTCGCAAATCAAAAAGTAGTGATTATCTCTAAAATAATTATTGGAGAGCGGATTGATAAATTTTTAGGGCAGTATTTAGCTGAGTATTCTCGAAGTGCGATTCAAAAAAAAATAGCTGATGGATTTGTAACTGTAAATGGTAATCAGGTAACAAAGAAGTATATTTTGCAGGAAGATGATGTGCTTGATATTAATGATAACGATTTGGTTATACCAGAAGGTTTTTTAGTGAAGCCCAATGATCAGGTTAAGGTGGATGTTATTGAAGAAACTGAAGATTATATAGTAGTTAACAAGCCAGCAGGGTTAATTACTCATCCTGGTGATACTCATTTAGTAAATGATACTTTAGTAAATGGGTTATTGGCGCGATTTCCAGAAATTGAACAGGTTGGAGATGATGAAATGCGACCTGGTATTGTACATCGGATAGATAAAGATGTTTCAGGGGTGATGGTGATTGCCAGGAACAGTGAAATGTTTAATTTGCTAAAACAGCAGTTTAAAGATAGAAAAGTATATAAGAAATATCTAGCACTAGCTCATGGAGTGTTTACTGAAAAACATGGTGTGATTACCTTCGATTTAGCTCGTTCAAAGAGAAATCGAACAAAAATGGCAGCTATGCCTCCTGGACAGGGTAAGACAGCTATTTCTGAGTATGAAGTTATTCAACAATTTCAACATTATGCTTTGGTTTCAGTTTTGATTCACACTGGACGGACTCATCAGATAAGAGCTCATCTTAATGCAATTGGCCATCCTTTGATAGGTGATGATATTTATAAACCAAAAAATATGGCTTCAAGGCTTCAACCTGGACGAATTTTTCTGCATGCATCTGATATATCATTTATAGACCAAAATAACGTAAAAAAGTCATATAATGTGCCTTTAACGAAGTCTTTACAGGTGATTATTGATGATTTATATAGCACTATATAGTAAACCTTGACGTATTACAGCGATTATTCTATTATAATCAAGCTTTGTTTGAAATAATCAATAATAGAAGTATGAAAGAAGAAGATAATACAACTCAATCGACAGACGAAAAGGTGGAATCTGCTGTTGCAGATAAGATTCCTGATGATGAAAATAAGGAGCAAGATATGCCTGGAGAAGTTGATAAAGTAGAAGTTGTCGAAGTGGCGAAAGCTAAAATCGATAATGTTCGTTCTGGTCAAACTGTACGGCTTCATATTCGCATCAGTGAAGGTAAAAAAGATCGTATTCAGATATTTGAAGGAATTGTGCTAGGAATTTCTGGCTCAACTCCGGTGACAAAAACAATTACTGTCCGAAAGGTATCTAAAGGATATGGTGTTGAAAAGGTTATACCTTTAGCAATGCCGGCTTTAGAAAAGATTGAGGTAGTAAAAGAAGCTAAGATTAGACGCAGTAAGCTATATTTTTTACGTAATTATAAAAAGAGGTTACGTGAAAGAAAGATCATTAACAACTAATAAGTAGATTAGCGTGTTGCTGTGGTGAGCCGGGATGGTGGAATCGGTATACACACACGGTTGAGGGCCGTGGTTCTTTTGAGCATGCGGGTTCAAGTCCCGTTCCCGGCACCAAATGTGTTGTTGAATGTAGTTAGTATTTTTGGGAATGTGTTATTATGTAAATTAGGAATTGAACAGACAAGTAGTTTGCTCATTAATAACAGCTTGCCCGTTCAGTTGCTTAGCAATTGATTAAGGACAATTAGCTTCTGAACAATTTATCGCGTTGCTCGAAATTGAACAGACAAGCAGCTTTCTTATATGAAATGGCTTGCCTGTTCAGTTGCGGAGCAACTGTTCAGGGACGATTAGCTCAGTTTCCGCCAAAGGCGGATCAGCCTCCGGCTGAGGCTAGTCGAAAAGTTCTTTAAATTAATA